>NZ_JAFCVE010000001.1:0-710235 GCF_049896885.1 Phyllobacterium sp. SL163
CACCGCGCCGCGGTCGGCCGCATCGCGCGCATTGAGCGCCACCAGCCGCGCATCATTGACCCAGCAGTCGGAATATTCGAACGCCCGCGTATAGAGCGACTTCAGCGGCCTGGCCGCCGCATCGCGCGTCATGTCGAGCGTGCGCGTCGCGGGCAGCTTCCTGCGCCCGCCAATGTGATCGTAGAGGAACAGACCCAGCCGCAGCAGCCAGGCCGGGCGCAGCCCCGCATGGTGCGGCAGCACGAAGCGCAGCGGCCAGATGATGTGCGGCGCCGCCGCCCACAGCACCTCGCGCTCCATCAGCGCCTCGCGCACCAGGCGGAACTCGTAATATTCCAGATAGCGCAGCCCGCCATGGATCAGCTTGGTGGAGGCCGACGAGGTGCCGCTGGCCAGGTCGTTCATCTCGGCCAGACACACGCTGTAGCCGCGCCCCACCGCATCGCGGGCAATGCCGCAGCCATTGATGCCGCCGCCAATCACGAAAATGTCGTAGATCCCGTCCTGTGCCACCGCTCATCTCCCTGTTCGCAACCGTCCTGCCCGCCAGCACCAGCCAATATAGCATCACTGCGAAACAAATACGAAACCAAAAGAAAATATAACGCGCATCAACTCCCCCGGCAAGCCGGGATTCAACGGGATGTTTCGACCAACCGCACATCCGCGTCCGCACAAATCGTGCGGATGATCTCGCTGTCGCAGCGGTCGGTGATGAATGTATTGACCTGCGAGAGATGGCCGATGCGCACCGGAGCCGTCCGCTCGAACTTGGTGGAATCGGACACCAGGATCACGTGCCGGGCATTGGCCATGATGGCCTGCGCCACCTTGACCTCGCGGAAATCGAAGTCGAGCAACGCGCCGTCATGGTCGATTGCCGACGTGCCGATGACGGCGAAATCCACCTTGAACTGACGGATGAAGTCCACGGCGGCCTCGCCGACAATACCGCCATCGGAACCGCGCACCACCCCGCCGGCAATGACCACCTCAATGTCGGGGTAAACCCGCAAATTGTTGGCGACATTGATATTATTTGTGATCACCATCAGACCTTTCCGGCCCAGCAATGCCTGACCGACCGCTTCCGTGGTCGTGCCGATATTGACGAAGAGCGAGGCATTGTCGGGAATGAGTGCGGCGGCGGCCTGACCGATCGCCTCCTTTTCGGTTGCAGCGATCAAACGCCGTGCTTCATATTCCAGGTTCTGGATACCCGACGGAAACAGCGCTCCGCCGTGGATCCGGTTCAGCAGCCGCTGATCGCACAGATCGTTCAAATCCTTGCGGATGGTCTGTGGCGTCACGCTGAAATGCGCAGCGAGATCATCCACAAGCACGCGGCCATGAAGTTTGGCCATTTCGAGAATTTCAGCGTGCCGGGGCGGCAGGAACATGAGGTATACTTTCGTTTTCGTTTTTCTGAATACTATACGAAAATGAAAATGAGCGCATGTCAATTAGCAATAAAGCGAAGTTGGCAGGCGAATGTGATTTCCAACGGACCAAACCATGCGGCCATCGTCGCGGTTTGAAGATACCCAAAGCGATTTTTGTTTATTCGGCGTCTGTCTCGGACTTACGGTCTGAGGCGGGCTTTATCTGCGCGATCCGCGCCCGCATATCGTTCCGGGTTGCGGATGGCCAAGTGTGAGCCAACGCACCGATCCGGCCGCCGGCAAACGGCGGCCGGATTTTGCCCCTGTTCTATCGGGTTGCGCGCAGTGTCAGCTGCGTTGCGCCTGCAGCGACATTCAGTCCCTGGGTGGCTTCCGCGCTGAATGGCTGCAGGCCGAAGTTCTTCGATGTGCCGCCAACCAGTGCGTTTGCACCGAGACCGAGGCCGACCGAGGCACCCGCGGTCACGCCGACATAATTGCCGGCAAGGGCGCCATCGCCCGCCCGGTTTCCGGCGGCAGTATAAACAACCCACTGCAGATAGGATTTCCTGGTCACCCCGATATCGACGCCAAGTTTGCCGATGCGTCCGGCATATCGTTCAACGGAACCATTGGTCCGCATGAACTTGCATTGAACAGCCTTGCTCGACCCGATCAGCATGCCAACGCCGCCGTCGACGGCGCAGGACAGCGTGCCGAGACGGGTCTTGGGGCCGTTCGCCGCATGGGCCTGATGTTTGGCCTTCTGATGAAGGGGAGCGGCACCTGCGCCCGAAGCCAGAGCCATGGAAACAGCGGCAGCCATTACGATCATTGTTTTCATCATCTATCCTTATTCCGTTGCGGCCCGGCGGTTTGAATGCGCCGTCGAAACCTGAAAACAAACGTGTGCGGGCCGGTTTGGTTCCGGAAACAGGCTATTGCCGCCTGCAACCGGCCTTGGCGTAACTGGCACAGCGGCAGGAAGCGCGAAAACCGGCATTGAAATTTCCGTGCAATCTGCAAGGTTTGCGCAACGGAAATGCCCGGGGAGGACATGGATTTGGCTATCACGTTCCGTATTGATCCTTTTCCGTCCAATGACGAGATGAACGCGCTTTGGGAATGGGCCTGGGATGACTTCGTCTGGAAGGATTTCTCCGTCATTCTTGCCCGCAGCCTTGCCCATGTGGGGGCCTATGACGGGCAGCGGCTGATCGGCTTCGTCAACGTGGCATGGGACGGCGGTGTTCATGCTTTTCTTCTGGATACCTGCGTGCATCCCAAATTCCGCCGGCAGGGCATAGCCACACAATTGGTCAAGGAGGCTGAAAACCTCGCGCGCGATCGCGGAGCTTTCTGGCTGCACGTGGATTTTGAAGCCCGGCTGACCGGGTTCTACCGGGGCTGCGGATTCAGGATGACAGGAGCCGGACTGATCAAGCTGCAACCTTGATCCGGCGCATCGATGTTTTACCGGACAGGAGGGTTGAGGCCCTGAAGCAGCGTGCGCTCACTCGCCAAACCGCGAAAGCCGGAATGGCGACAATCGTTCCTCCGGCCTGTCCGATAAAATTTCCCGGCTCAGCAGCAGGCCGACAGCAGGCGCAAGCGTCACGCCGGAATGCATGACAGCGATGGAAAGGCCATCGAGATGTCCGGCCGGCCCGACAATCGGGAACCCGTCGGCAGGGGTCGGCCGGTAGCCGATGGTGAAAAAATCCAGTGCCAGGGTATCCACATCGTCGAGGTTTGCTTTCAGGCGGGCGAACAGCGCATCCGCGGTTGTCTGCTGATCCTCACCGGGATCGCTGCCACCAAAATCCGCACCCGCAATGATCCGCCCTTCCGCCGTCTGGCGCATGTGCAGATCAGGGGTGATCACGATGCCGTTGAGCCGTTTCTCCATCGGCTTTGAATGAACGATCAGACCCGGCGGCGTCTCCATGGGAAGGGTCACCCCCGCAGTCTGCGCCAGGGTAACGGCCCCTGCGCCCGCCGCGAGCACCACGTGATCGGCCTTCACTGCGCCGAACGACGTAACGACGCCGGCAATGCGCCCGCCCTCCTGGACGAGCCGTGTAACGTTTGCACCAACCAGCAGCCGCGCGCCGCGCGCCTGCGCCCCGGCCAGCATGCGCTGCGCCGCGGCAACGGGCTCAACGGCGCCCTCTTCGGCAATATGCACGGCCACATCCGGCAGTCGCGCCAGATAAGGCTCGCGCGCGGCCACGGCTTGCCGGTCGATGCGCCTCACTCCATAGCCCCAGTGCCCATGCTGCGTGACGTAGGCCTCAAGTTCATCCGGCGATAAATCCCAGCTGATGCCGCCGCACCAGTTCACCCCGATGCCGGGCAGCTCATCGTGCAGGCGCTGCCAGCCTTCCATGGCATAGCGGCGGAAGCGGAAATAGAACTCGGGATTGCCCCAGCTGGCATTGATCCATGCAAAGGACGCAGGCGTGGCAACCCCGCCGCTTTGTTCGGCAACCACCGTGACAGCCGCGCCCTGCCGCGCCAGATGCCAGGCAATCGACGCACCGATAATTCCGGCACCGACCACGATCACATGTTTCTGTTTCGCCATGATTCATTCCTCTTGGAAAGGCCGGGACTCTCTGCGCAGGGGAATGACAGCATCATTTCCGGGCGAATGCCACCGCAAAGGCCGCAAATTTGTGATGGCGCACATCCGGTGATAGAAAGGTCCGCATGATGAAGGGCCAGTTCAGGATAATGCGCTGTACAACCGCGGGGGTGGATGCCGTCGCGGCGGCCACGCGGCACAGCTTTTCCCGGCACACACACGAACAGTACGGCATAGGCGTCATTCACCAGGGCGCGCAAAAATCCCTGAGCGGCCGGGGAATGGTGGAGGCCGGCCCCGGCGACATCATCACCGTCAATCCCGGCGAAGTGCATGATGGTGCGCCCATCGGCGATGCAGGCCGCTCGTGGAAAATGCTCTATTTCGATCCGTCCCTCATTGGCGCGGTGACCGCAGATCTGCAAGAGCACGGCGAAAGACGCGACGAATTTCCCCGGCCCGTTATCCAGGACGTGCGGCTGGCGCACCAGTTCGAGCGGCTCTTCACCGCCATGACGACCACCGGCATTCCCTCGACCATCCGGCAGGAAGAATCGCTGCTGATTCTGCTTGCCGGCGTGTTTGATGAACCGGGCAATCCGCAGCGGCTTCCGACAATACCCCGAGCCATTCGCCGTGCCCGCGACCTGATCGATGATCAGCCGGCACGCGCGGTGACATTGGAGGACCTTTCACGGGAAAGCGGTTTGAGCCGCTTTCAGGTTGTCCGTGCCTTCGCCCGCGCCACCGGCATGACACCGCATGCCTATCTGGTGCAGCGGCGCATCGACCTCGCCCGCCGGATGATCGCCGGGGGATCATCGCTGGCGGAAGCTGCCATTGCCAGCGGCTTTGCCGACCAGAGCCACATGACGCGCACCTTCATCCGCAAATACGGCCTGTCGCCCGGCGCCTATGCCGACGCCATGAACTGAAGCCTTTCCTGCAATTTCGTTCAAGACGAACCCCGCCCGATCCGCTGTTGTGCGCCTTCCCGGGATGAAAAGGATTGCGCATGTCCAAGCAGGTTCAAGGTTATGTTTTTCTCGCACTCGCCATGGTGCTCGTCGGCAGCACCATCATTGCCAGCAAGGTGATTGCAGCGGGCTTGCCGCCCTTTACGGCAACAGCCCTGCGCTTTGCCGTCGCCTTCCCGATATTCCTGTTGCTGATGCGACTGACACGAACCAAGTGGCCGCGGCTTGACCGCTCTGCCTGGATCCTTCTCGTCCTGCAGGCGGGTGCCGGCAGCGTCGGTTACACGACCCTGCTGATATCCGGCCTCACACTGACCTCGGCAACGGATGCCGGCGTCATCATAGGGACGCTGCCGGTGGTTGCCGCAGCCATCGCCATTCTCGTCCTCGGCGAACGGCCGCACCGCTTTACCCTGGTCGCCATTCTGCTGGCGACAGCGGGCGTTGTCAGCATCGCCTTCCGCCCCGGCGAAAGCGGCACACACTCCCTGCCGGGCAATGCGCTGATCTTTGCGGCTGTCATCTGCGAGGGCCTGTTCATTCTGATCAACAAGCGCCTGAGGACGCCCATTCCGCCGCTTGCCCTTTCAACGCTGATGACAGGCCTTGGACTGGCGGTGGCCATCGTGCCTGCCCTGTTCGAAATGCCGTGGACGGGCGGCATGAGCATTGGATCATTCTGGGCTGTCATCTACTACGCCATCGTTCCGACGGTTGGCGGCTTCCTCTTGTGGTATGCCGGTGCCGCGCGGGTCAGTGGCGCCGAAGCCTCGCTCTTTACCGCCGTTGCGCCCGTCTCGGCGGTGGTATTCGCCGTCATCTTCCTCGGGGAAACCGTCAGCCGGAACCAGATCATCGGCATCGCCTGCGTGCTCCTGGCCGTTGGCGGCCTCGGGCTGCAATCCCTGAAACCGGTCAAATCCGCCTGAGCGCGGCGGCGAGTTCGGACAGGACCGCCGTCATGCGGTTGCTCCTTCTATGATGTCATAGCCGGTGTTGATGATGGTCTTTTCAGCCGGGCGTTCGCGGCTTTCCAGGAGTTTTTCGGCGGCGGTCTTGCCGATCAGGAATCGCTTGGAAAGAATCGTCGACAGCGGCAACGGCAAGGCCTGCCCGATATCGAGGCCGTTGAACCCGAAAATGCCCAGCTGTTCCTTCGGCGTAATCCCCGCATGCATGCAATGGAAGATGCCGCCCATGGCCATGTCGTCATTGGGGAAGACGACCACATCAAGCCCCGGCGCTTTCCGGAGGATCGCCTCGAGCAGATGGCGTCCAGCCATGGTGGAGCTGCCCCCCTGCACGCGCTCTTCGGCAACCAGCAGCAGACCGGCCTCTTTCAACGCGGCCCGCAAGCCATCATAGCGGGCGCGGGCGCGATCATCGCTGGCAATGCTGTGACCGGCATAACCGAAGCGGCGGTAGCCACGCTGCACCAGATGTTTGCCGGTGTCATAGCCGGCTTGCCAATGCGACATGCCCACGGCGATATCAACCGGATCGCCATCGATGTCCATGAGTTCGGCGACGCGAAAACGCCCATGCTCCAGATGCCGCCGTGCGGTGGCCGTATGATGCAATCCGGCCAGAATCACCGCTGCAGGCTGCCATGCGAGAAAAGACAAGAGAATGCGTTCTTCGATCACCGGATCGTAGTCGGTGACGCCGATGACCGGCTGAAACGCTGTTTCCGTGAGAGCTGTGTGGATGCCGCGCAGCACATCCGGAAACACAATATTCGACAGGGAAGGCAGCAGCACGCTCATCAGTGTGGAACCCGAAGAAGCAAGACTGCCTGCCGCCCGATTGGGAATATAGCCAAGTTCGGCGATGGCGGCGAGGACCTTCGCCCGTGTCGCGTCGGCGATCGGCCCCTTGTTGCGGACCACGCGAGAGGCGGTGATATCGCTCACACCGGCAAGCCGCGCCACGTCAGCCAAAGTCGGCGTGTCGGCATTCCGGTGCGCGTTGCGTTTGCGTGGCATGGCATGATCCCGGTGGGATTGAGCAGAATAATGATAGCGCTACCATAAATCGCTTGATGAATGCTAGTGAGTGTGCATAACTTTGTGTTAGCGCTGTCATAAGACCCGTCAGGGCTGGCAGGATAAGACGTTCTGGGAGGATCGGTTCTTGAGTTCAGCGGCAGGTATTGCAGGGATTGGCCATGGCCCAACGGGGCTTGGCATGGCCTCTCCGCCACTGTGTCACTGCGAACCTCGCATCTTTTCCCTCGCGCATAGCGTTTGAACAAAACGGGCGGCCTGCCCGCATGACAAAGAGGTTGATTGCATATGCACGTACTGGTTATTGGCGCCGCCGGGATGGTGGGCCGCAAATTGCTGGACAGGATCGCGGCTGAAGAGGGTATCCTCGGCGGCGGCATCGACACGCTGACGCTGGTCGATGTGATCGAGCCGGTGGCGCCCCGCCCCCTCGCCGGTATTTCCACGACAAAAGCGGCCGACCTTTCCGATGCCGGTGTTGCGGAACGACTGATCGCCGGCCGCCCTGACCTGATCTTCCATCTCGCAGCCATTGTGTCGGGGGAAGCGGAAGCGGATTTCGAAAAAGGCTACAAGGTCAATCTCGACGGCACACGGTTCCTGTTTGAAGCGATCCGGCTGGAAAGCGCCAAGGCACCTTATCGTCCGCGTGTGGTCTTCGCCTCCTCCATCGCCGTGTTCGGCACGCCCTTTCCCGACAAGATCGGCGACGAATTCTTCACCACGCCGCTCACCAGCTATGGCACGCAGAAGGCGATCTCCGAGCTGCTGCTGTCCGACTACAGCCGCCGCGGCTTTTTCGACGGCATCGGCATTCGCCTGCCGACCATCTGCATTCGGCCCGGCAAGCCCAACAAGGCGGCTTCGGGGTTCTTCTCCAACATCCTGCGCGAGCCGCTGGCGGGGCAGGAAGCGATTCTGCCGGTGGACGAGAATGTCCGGCACTGGTTCGCCAGCCCGCGCTCGGCGGTCGGCTTTTTCGTGCACGCGGCAACACTCGACCTCGAAAAAGTCGGGCCGCGCCGCAACCTGTCCATGCCCGGCCTTTCCGCCCTCGTCGGCGAAGAGATTGCAGCCCTGAAACGCGTGGCGGGTGAAAAGGCGGTCAAGCTGATCCGACGCGAACCGGACGCGACCATCCAGAAAATCGTGGCCGGCTGGGCGACGGATTTCGACACGCGGCGCGCGGCCGCGCTCGGGTTCAAGGCGGAGACCGTCTTTGACGACATCATCAAGGCGCATATCGAAGACGAACTGGGCGGAACACTATGACCAATTATCAGGATTCAGGCAGAGGCAAGATTGCACTGGTGACCGGCGGCGGCACGGGTGTCGGCAAGGCGATTTCTGTGGCACTGCTCGGTGTCGGCTGGACCGTCGTCATCACCGGGCGGCGCAAGGACGTGCTCGATGAAGCAGCAAGGGCACTGGCCGCCGAGACCAAGGGAACGGTCAATCCCATTGTCTCCGATGTCAGCGATCCCAAATCCGTCGCCGCACTGTTCGAAGCCGTCGAGGCGGCCTATGGACGGCTGGACCTGCTGATCAACAATGCCGGGATCAATGTGCCGAATGTCGCCATGGAAGAGGTGACGTTCGAGCAGTGGAACGCCATTGTCGGCGCCAATCTGACCGGCGCATTCCTGTGCACGCAGCAGGCGCTGAAACTGATGAAGGCACAGACGCCGCGTGGCGGGCGCATCATCAACAATGGCTCGATTTCCGCAACGACGCCGCGGCCGAATTCAGCGCCCTATACAGCAACGAAACACGCCATCACGGGTCTGACCAAGTCGACCGCGCTGGATGGGCGGCCCTTCGACATTGCCTGCGGCCAGATCGATATCGGCAATGCCACCACCGAAATGACGTCGAAAATGGCGGGCGGCGTGCTGCAGGCCAACGGCGAGACGGCAAGCGAGCCAACCATACCGGCGCACTATATCGGCGATGCCGTTGTCTACATGGCCGGTTTGCCGCTGGAGGCCAATGTGCTGTCGCTGACGGTCATGGCGACGAAGATGCCGCTGGTCGGCCGGGGATAGTATTTTCGCGCGGTGTTTTGGGAGAAGCACCGTTGGGCACATTTCAGGGAGGAACAGGCATGGCATCAGTCGAATTCGCCAATGTCAGAAAATCATTCGGGACGCATCCGGTTATCAAGGGGGTTGATATCGAGATCGCCGATGGCGAGTTCGTCATTCTGGTCGGGCCGTCGGGCTGCGGCAAGTCCACGCTGCTGCGCATGCTGGCGGGGCTGGAGAATATTTCCGCCGGCGAGATCCGCATCGGCGGACAGGTGGTCAATGGTCTCGCGCCGAAGGAGCGCGACATCGCCATGGTGTTCCAGAACTATGCGCTCTATCCGCACATGACCGTTGCCGACAACATGGCCTTTTCGCTGACGCTGAAGGGTGCCGCCAAGGCCGAGATCGACAAGCGCGTCAAACCGGCAGCGGAAATTCTGGGCCTCTCCCACCTGCTCGACCGCTTTCCCCGGCAATTGTCCGGCGGCCAGCGCCAGCGCGTGGCCATGGGCCGCGCCATTGTCCGCGATCCGCAGGTGTTCCTGTTCGATGAGCCACTCTCCAATCTTGATGCCAAACTGCGCGTCGCCATGCGCGCGGAGATCAAGGAACTGCACCAGCGCCTGAAGACGACCACGGTCTATGTGACGCACGACCAGATCGAGGCCATGACCATGGCCGACAAGATCGTCGTCATGCATGACGGTATCGTCGAACAGATCGGGGCGCCGCTCGAACTCTATGACCAGCCGGCCAATCTGTTCGTCGCCAGCTTCATCGGCTCGCCCGCCATGAACATGATCAAGGGCAGGCTCGACCCGAATGATGCGCTGAAATTCGTGACGGAGAAGGGTGTTGTCCTGCCGGTGGCCAAAGCGCCGGAAAGCGCCAGAGGACGCGCCCTGATCTACGGCCTGCGGCCCGAGCACATGACGATTGCCGATGGCGGCATTCCGGCAAACGTCGTGGTGATCGAGCCCACCGGATCGGAAACCCAGATGATCATGCGCATCGGCGGCGACGACATTACCGGCGTGTTCCACCAGCGCATCAATGCCCGTCCGGGCGAGACGGTCGGCCTGTCGATCCACGCCGAGGCGACGTATCTCTTCGACGCGGAGAGCGGCAAGCGGCTCGTCTGAAAACCACCAAGCGGCACCTGCCAGTCGGGGAGCGTGTGCCGGTCATATAAGCCCCCGGAAAGCATGGGCCGGAAGCGGGAGACGTTCCGGACATGCTTGTGAAACCCCAAGGAGGAGCATCCATGACCATCAACAGACGACATCTTCTCGGCGCTTCTGCCGGACTTGTGGCCGCTGCCGGGTTGAACCGGCTGGGCCTTACTCCGGCCTTTGCCCAGGCCGCCCCCGCCTACAAGCCGGAAGCAGGTGCAAAACTGCGCCTGTTGCGCTGGGTGCCGTTCGTGCCGGCAGAAGAAGCCGCATGGCTTGCCAATACCAAGAAGTTCAGCGACGCCACCGGTGTTGAAGTGCGTATCGACAAGGAAAGCTGGGAAGACGTGCGCCCGAAGGCCGCCGTCGCCGCTAACGTCGGCTCGGGCCCGGACATGGTGATGAGCTGGTTCGACGACCCGCATCAATATCCCGACAAGCTGGTCGATGTCAGCGAGCTCGGCACCTATCTCGGCGGCGCCCATGGCGGCTGGTATCCGGGTCTCGAAGGCTATGCCAAACGGGACGGCAAATTCATCGCCCTGCCGCTCTGCGCCATCGGCAACGCCATCGTCTACCGCGACAGCCACATGAAGGCCGCCGGCTTCAGCGAATTCCCCAAGGACACGGCAGGCTTTCTTGAGCTCTGCAAGGCCATGCACGCCAAGGGCACGCCCGCAGGCTTCCCGCACGGCAAGGCCGTGGGCGACGGCAACAATTACGCGCACTGGCTGCTGTGGAGCCATGGCGGCAAGATGGTTGACGAAAGCGGCAAGGTTGTCATCAACAGCCCGGAAACGCTGGCCTCGGTGAAATATGCGCAGGAGCTGTACAAGACCTTCATTCCCGGCACGGAAAGTTGGCAGGACGTCAACAACAACCGCGCCTTCCTGGCCGGACAGATATCGCTGACCGCCAATGGCGTGTCTGTCTATTATGCGGCTAAGAAGGACCCGGCGATGGCAGCCATTGCCGACGACATGCGCTCGGTCAATCTGCCCATCGGCCCGGTCGGCCAGTCGGTCGAGCTGCACCAGGCGTCCACGGTCTCCATTTTCAAGCACACGAAATATCCGGAAGCCGCCAAGGCCTATCTGCAGTTCATGTATCAGGCAGACAATATGAACGCCTGGATCGAAGGCGCCAGTGCCTATTGCTGCCAGCCGCTGAAGGAATATGCCGCCAATCCCGTGTGGACATCCAACCCCATCCACGCGGCCTATGCCAAGGCATCGGGCAGCCTGCGGCCGAACGGCTATGCCGGACCGCTCGGAACGGCATCGGCCGGCGTGATGGCCGACTATGTGCTGGTCGACATGTATGCCACCGCCGTGACGGGACAGATGACGCCGGAAGACGCCATCGCCCAGGCGGAAAAACGCGCCAACCGTTACTACAACGTCTAGCCAAAGGGTGGAGACCGGCAGGATGACAAAGAGCGTGAATACAGGATGCTGTGAAGGGAGTGATGTTCTTCACCCCCCTCTGTCCTGCCGGACATCTCCCCCACAAGGGGGGAGATCACATCGGCATCTGCACTTTTGCTTACCTCGCAGTGGCTCAGAGCTGATTGAAACAGCGGTGAAGGTTGATCTCCCCCCTTGTGGGGGAGATGGGCGGCAGCCCAGAGGGGGGTATTCCTTATGACAGCAACAACAAAGCCACCTTCAGCGCTCGGCGCGCTGACCCGGAACAATACGTTCCTGGGTTTCATGTTCCTGTTGCCGGCGGCGGTGTTCCTGCTGTGCTTCCTGACCTATCCGCTCGGCCTTGGTGTCTGGCTTGGCTTCACCGATGCCAAGATCGGCAGGGATGGGGTTTTCATCGGTCTCGACAATTACATAGCGCTTGCCAACGATTCCGTGTTCTGGATGACGGTCTACAATACGGTTCTCTATACCTTTATCGCATCGGTCCTGAAGTTCGCGCTGGGCCTGTGGCTCGCGCTGATCCTCAATGAAAACCTGCCGTTCAAGTCATTCTTCCGCGCCATTATCCTGCTGCCATGGGTTGTCCCGACGGTGCTGTCGGCGCTGGCTTTCTGGTGGATTTACGATGCGCAGTTTTCGATCATTTCCTGGTCGCTGATCAAGCTCGGCCTGATCGATACGCCCATCAACTTCCTCGGTGACCCCAACAATGCGCGGGCATCGGTCATCGCTGCCAATGTCTGGCGCGGCATTCCCTTCGTTGCCATTTCGCTGCTCGCGGGCCTGCAGACCATTCCGCAATCGCTGCACGAGGCGGCCTCGCTCGATGGCGCGACCGGCTGGCAGCGGTTCCGCTTCATCACCCTGCCCATGCTTACCCCCATCATCGCCGTGGTGATGACCTTCTCGGTGCTCTTCACCTTCACCGATTTCCAGCTGATCTACGTGCTGACCAAGGGCGGGCCGGTCAATGCCACCCACCTCATGGCCACGCTTTCATTCCAGCGGGGCATCCCCGGCGGGCAGCTCGGCGAAGGCGCGGCGATTGCCGTCGCCATGATCCCGTTCCTGCTCGCCTCGATCCTGTTCTCATTCTTCGGCCTGCAGCGCCGGAAATGGCAGCAGGGCGGACAGGATTAAGGGGGAGAACGACCATGAGCATTTCCGAACAGACCGCCACGGCGCCACTCACCGACGACGCGCAGGGCATGAGCTATCTCAACCGGCTGCCGCGGCGCATCGTCGTGCTCTATCTGCCGCTGGCCGTTTTCATCATCGTGTTGCTGTTCCCGTTCTACTGGATGGCAATCACGGCGGTGAAACCCAACTCGCAGCTGACGGACTACAACAATTACAGCCCGTTCTGGGTGGTCGGGCCGACACTCGACCATATCAAATATCTCCTGTTCGAGACCTCCTACCCCGGCTGGCTGTGGAACACGCTCGTCGTCTCGGTCTGCGCGACCGTGCTGTCGCTTGCAGCTTCGGTCTTTGCCGCCTATGCCATCGAGCGCATCCGTTTCAAGGGCTCGCGTTCCGTCGGGCTCCTGATCTTCCTTGCCTATCTCGTGCCACCTTCCATCCTGTTCATCCCGCTGGCGGTGATCGTCTTCAAGTTCGGCATCTATGACAGCAAGCTGGCGCTGATCTTCACCTACCCCACTTTCCTCATTCCGTTCTGCACCTGGCTGCTCATGGGCTACTTCCGTTCGATCCCGTTCGAGCTGGAAGAAAGCGCGCTGGTGGACGGCGCATCGCGCTGGCAAATCCTCGTCAGGGTCATATTGCCGCTGGCGGTGCCAGGACTGATCTCTGCCGGCATTTTCGCCTTCACTTTGTCGTGGAATGAGTTCATCTATGCGCTGACCTTTATCCAATCCTCGGAGAACAAGACTGTCCCGGTCGGTGTCCTGACGGAGCTGGTGCGAGGGGATGTTTTCGAGTGGGGTTCGCTGATGGCAGGGGCGCTGTTTGGCTCGCTGCCCGTCGTCATCCTCTACTCATTCTTTGTCGATTATTACGTGTCCTCGATGACCGGTGCGGTCAAAGAGTAATTGGGGCGTGCCCCCATCCAGGAGTTGCTTTCATGACCACCAACAAAACCCCGAAAAAGCTTCGCTCGCAGGAATGGTTCGACAATCCTGACAACCCGGGGATGACGGCGCTCTATCTCGAGCGTTATCTCAACTACGGCCTGACACGGGCGGAATTGCAGTCGGGCAAGCCGATCATCGGCATCGCCCAGACCGGCTCGGACCTTTCACCCTGCAACCGCCATCACATCGAATTGGCCAAGCGGGTGCGCGACGGCATCATCGCGGCGGGCGGTATCCCGTTCGAGTTTCCGGTTCATCCCATTCAGGAAACCGGCAAGCGTCCCGGCGCGGCGCTCGACCGCAACCTTGCCTATCTCGGGCTGGTGGAAGTCCTCTTCGGTTATCCGCTTGACGGCGTCGTGCTGACCATCGGCTGCGACAAGACCACACCAGCCATGCTGATGGGCGCCGCCACGGTGAACATTCCCGCCATCGCCCTCTCCGTCGGGCCCATGCTGAACGGCTGGCACCGCGGCGAGCGCACCGGCTCCGGCACCATCGTCTGGAAATCGCGCGAAAAGCTGACTTCAGGTGAAATCAACTACGACGAGTTCATGGATATTGTGGCGTCGTCGGCACCGTCCGTCGGCTACTGCAACACCATGGGTACTGCGACCACGATGAATTCGCTGGCCGAAGCACTCGGCATGGAACTGCCCGGCGGCGCTGCCATCCCGGCACCGTACCGTGAACGCGGCCAGATCGCCTATGATACCGGCAAGCGCATTGTCGATATGGTGCGCGAGGACCTGAAGCCTTCCGATATCATGACGCGCGAAGCCTTTGAGAATGCGATCGTCATCAACTCGGCCATCGGCGGTTCGACCAATGCGCCGATCCATCTGAACGCGATTGCCCGCCATCTCGATATCGCGCTCGACAATGATGACTGGCAGACCATCGGTCATGACGTGCCGCTGCTGGTCAACCTGCAGCCTGCAGGGGAATATCTTGGCGAGGATTACCACCGCGCAGGCGGCGTGCCTGCCGTCGTGGCGGAACTGCTCAAGGCGAAGCGACTGCCGCACCCATCGGCACTGACGGTCAACGGCAAGAGCATCGGCACCAATTGCGAGGGCGTGGAAAATCTCAACACCGACGTCATTCGTCCCTACGAGACACCACTGAAGAAGAAGGCCGGATTCATCAATCTCAAGGGCAACCTCTTCGACAGCGCCATCATGAAAACCAGCGTGATTTCCGACGAATTCCGCGAGCGCTATCTTTCCGATCCGGACGATCCGGAAGCGTTCGAAGGCATCGCGGAAGTGTTCGAAGGTCCGGAAGATTACCATGCGCGGATCGACGATCCGAAACTTGGCCTCGACGAGAACAGCATTCTGATCATGCGTGGTACCGGCCCCATCGGCTATCCCGGCGCGGCCGAAGTGGTCAACATGCAGCCCCCGGGCTATCTGCTGAAGAAAGGCATCCACGCGTTGCCATGCCTCGGCGACGGCCGGCAGTCCGGTACGTCAGGTTCGCCGTCCATCCTCAATGCTTCGCCCGAGGCGGCGGTCAATGGCGGCTTGGCACTGGTGCGCTCCGGCGACCACCTGCGCATTGACCTGCGCAAAGGCACCGCCAACATCCTCATCGATGACGAGGAACTGCAAAAGCGCCGGGACGACCTTTTGGCAGCGGGCGGCTACAAATATCCGGCCAGCCAGACGCCATGGCAGGAAATCCAGCGCGGCATGGTCGATCAACTGGCGCAGGGCATGGTTCTGAAACCGGCGGTCGATTTCCAGCGCATTGCCCAGACCAAGGGATTGCCGCGCGACAATCACTGAGGCCAACCGTTCGGGAGGGAACATGGCGAACACCATCAGGCGCTATGAGGGGCGGCATGCGGTCATTACCGGCGGTGCTTCCGGCATAGGCTACAGGACGGCGGAGCGGATCGTGTCGGAGGGCGGCACGGTCAGCCTCTGGGACGTCGATGCAGCACGGATCGAGGAAGCAAAAGCCAGGCTCGGTGAGGGCGCGCACGGGCTGGCGCTCGATGTTTCCGACCCGGCGCAGGTGGAAAAGGCGGCGCAGGACACCGCCGCCAGCACCGGCAGGATCGATATCCTCATCTGTTCGGCCGGGATCACCGGGCCGAACGCCAAGGTGGCGGATTATCCGATCGATCAGTGGAAACGGGTGTTCGATATCAACCTCAACGGCCTGTTCTACTGCAACCGCTTCGTCGTGCCGTTCATGCAGAAGAACGGCTATGGCCGCATCGTCAATGTTGCGTCCATTGCCGGCAAGGAAGGCAATCCGAACGCCTCGGCCTATAGCGCGTCGAAGGCGGCGGTGATCGGCCTGACGAAATCGCTCGGCAAGGAGCTGGTGCATGACGGCATCACCGTCAATGCCATTACGCCAGCCACCGTCGATACGCCGATCCTGCAGCAGCTCAAACCCGAATTCATCGACTACATGCTGTCGAAAATACCCATGCAGCGGTTTGGTACCGTCGATGAACTGGCATCCCTGATCAGCTGGATCGCCAGCGAGGAATGCTCGTTCACGACGGGTGCCGTTTTCGACATTTCCGGTGGCCGCGCCACCTATTGATCCCCTCCCAATCAGAAAGGTTACTCCATGAAACTCGTGCGTTACGGTCCTGCCGGTCAGGAAAAGCCCGGGCTTGTCGACAAGGATGGCAAGGTTCGCGATCTCTCGGCTCATGTCGGGGATATCGCCGGTGAAGCGATCTCACCCGCAGGGCTGAAGAAGCTTGCAGCCATTGATCCAGCCTCGCTGCCCGAGGTCGCCGTCGACCGTTACGGTCCCTGCGTCGCGGGAACCGGCAAGTTCATCTGCATCGGCCTCAACTATTCCGACCATGCGGCGGAAACCGGCGCAACCGTGCCGCCGGAGCCGATCATCTTCATGAAGGCGACCTCGGCCATTGTCGGCCCGAATGACGATGTGGAAATTCCGCGCGGCTCGCTGAAGACAGACTGGGAAGTCGAGCTCGGCGTGGTCATCGGCAAGCACGCCAAATATGTCAGCGAAAACGAGGCGCTCGACCATGTGGCGGGTTATTGCCTGATCAACGACGTGTCGGAGCGGGCCTTCCAGGCCGAACGCCAGGGGCAGTGGACCAAGGGCAAAAGCTGCGACACATTTGGTCCCACCGGCCCGTGGCTGGTGACGAAAGATGAAGTGGCTGATCCGCAAAAGCTGAAAATGTGGCTGGAGGTCAATGGCCACCGCTATCAGAACGGCTCGACCGAAACGATGGTCTACGGGGTCAAGTATCTCGTTTCCTACCTGTCGCAGTTCATGAGCCTGCATCCCGGCGACATCATCTCGACCGGCACGCCGCCCGGTGTCGGCCTTGGCCAGAAACCCAATATCTTCCTGAAGGCCGGAGATGTCATGACACTGGGCATCGAGGGGTTGGGCGAGCAGAAGCAGACCGTGGTTCAGGGCTGACAAGGAGCCGGTTTTCCTTACTATGAGAATCACCGCGCCGGATGACGGCGCGGTTTCATGGGCGTTGCGCAGCGTCCGAACGGTACTGGGAGGTCCATTCATGAGCATCGCAACGTCATCTGCCCATCCGCCGCAAAAGGCGCCGGCGGGCGCCAGCAAGGTCCGCTACATCATTCTTGCCATGTGCTTTCTTGGCATAACGATGAATTACCTCGACCGGGCCAATCTGAGCGTGGCACTGCCCTATATCGATGCCGAACTCAATCTTCAGCTGACCAATGCGGAAAAGGGTCTGATCTTCGGCGCCTTCTTCTGGGCCTATGACGGGATGATGCTCATTGCCGGCTGGTTCACCGACAAGGTCGGTTCACGCCGGTCATTCACCATCGCGGCGGTCTGGTGGTCGATCTTTACGGCGCTGACACCGCTGGCCACCAGTTTCTGGGGTTTTTTCGCCGTGCGCTTTGCCCTGGGCGCCGGTGAGGCCCCGGCCTATCCCAGCGCAACCAAGGCAGCCTCCCGCTGGTTCCCCAAGAGCGAGCGGGCCTTCGCCACGGCAGTGATCGATTCCGGTTCACGTGTCGGCACGGTGCTTGCCTTGCCTATCGTTACGGGAATTATCGCCCTGACCACCTGGCACTATTCCTTTGCCATCCTCGGCGCACTCGGCCTTGTCTGGGCCTTCTTCTGGTATGTGATGTATCGCGATCCGGCAGAACACACCGGCGCCAATGATCTCGAGCGTCAGTACATCACCGACAATGGCGGGCGCACCGATGCAACCGACGATGCGGAAGCGGTCAAGATTCGCTGGATCGACCTTTTCCGCTACCGCACCATCTGGGGCATGATGATCGGATTTTTCTGCCTGAACTTCGTCATCTATTTCTTCCTCACCTGGTTTCCGGACTATCTGAAGAATGCCCGTGGCCTCAACCTGGCGGAGCTCGGTACATTCGGCATGATTCCGGGCCTGACCGCGGTGGTCGCCGCATGGAGCGCAGGCGCCTGGGCGGACCGGGCGATCCGCGGCGGTGCCGACGTCACGGCCATTCGCAAGCTCATCATGGTCGGAGGCCTGCTGGGCGGCGCGGCCATTCTCCCGGCGGCACTGGTCTCATCGCTTTACATGGCACTCATCTTCCTGGCGATTTCCTACAGCAGCCTCGCCGTAGCCGCCACGGCCATCTGGTCCCTGCCCGCCGATGTGGCGCCCAGTTCCCATCACGTCGCATCCATCGGCGGTATCCAGAATTTTGCCTCGAACATTGCCGGCATTATCAGCCCGTTCCTGTTCGGCGCACTGCTTGACCGTTTCCACGGCAACTATACGCCCTCCTTCGCCATGGCAGCCCTCATGGCGCTTGTCGGCGCTTTCACCTATGCCTTTGTGGTCGGCCGCGCAGAACCGTTGCCCGTGCTTCCGCCAAGAACCTGAGACGGAGAAGGACATCCCCCTCCGTCCCCGCAGCACCGCTCAATAATCTCTTTCGAAGAACACACCGGCGCCGGAGTCGCCATCGCTGCCGACGGAGCCCTTGGCCTTCAGCTGCGGCGTCACGTCGAGATTGATCGTGCCCTTGGTCTTGCCGCCGGCGCCTGCTTCCACGCCAAGATAGACATTGTCGCGGATATAGCGCCCGGCCTTGACACCGGCATTGCCTTCGCTGTCCGTCGTCACATCGAGATCGTCGAGGCCGGTGCCCTTGCGCAGGCTGTCGAGCAGGGATGAGTTCGATCCGCCGGCTAGTTCCGCCGCGGCGGCTGCCAGCCGCGCAATCTGCAATGGCGACAATTCACTGATGGAACGGTTGAAGATCAGGCGGGCGAGGACCTCGTCCTGCGGCAATTCCGGCTGCGACGAGAACGCGATCTGCAGATCGGATACCCGCCCCTTGACCGTGACATTGACCGTAATGTCGCTGCTCTGGGTGCTCGCGACGAAATTGAGTTCCGGGTTGAGGTCCCCGACCAGCGTGACCTGGCCTTCGGTGAAGGTGATACGCTGCCCGAGAATTTCAAGGCGCCCGCGCACCAGGTCGAACGCACCGACCGGCTGGATATCGGTTGCGGGGCCAGTCAGCCGCACCGAGCCGCCAATTTCCGTATCCAGACCCCGACCGCGCACGAAGATTTTGTTGGGCGCTGTCACATTGATATCGAGCCGCACCACACTGGGCCGTGCGGTGGGTGTTGCCGTGGCGGGCTGGTCGGCCTTGGCGCGCTTCAGCGTCGTGGCGACGGCCTTCGGCGTCTTCTTGTGCTTGACGTCGATGACCGCCGACGAACCGCCAAAGCTTTCGGGAACGCTGATTTCCGCACGGTCGACATTGATGTTGCCGGAAATCACCGGATCGCGCGTCAAGGGGCCGTTGACGCCGAGCGCACCGGTCAGCGTGGCAACAACAAGATTGCCGTCGGCATAGCGGGCCTTGTCGAGTTTGATCTGGATGTTGGCGGGGAAATTGGCCGCTGCATCGGTGGAGATGGTACCCGTGGCGCTGACGGTACCGCCGGTGGAAAGCCCGGCATTGAGTGTGCGGATGGTGACGGTCTGTCCTTCCATGCTGCCAAGCAGGGTAATGCGCTGCAGCCGCAGATTGGTTTCCGGATCGACCACTTCGGCACCATTGGCCGAGAACATGCCGCGGATCAGCGGCTGCTGGAAGCTGCCGGAGACGGATGCGGTGACGTCAATATTGCCTTTTGCCTGCGTGCCGCGATCGGCAAGGAAGCGGTTGGCCAGGGACAACGGGATATTGCCCGTTACATTGATGCCAAGCCCGTTTCCGGAAACCGGCACATTGCCATTGGCCGACACGGTGAAACCCTGCGGCCCGTCAGCCTTGGCCGAGGTCAGCGTCAACGTATCATTGGCAAAGCGGCCGGCGGCGGTCAGCTGCAACGGCGACAGACCGGCGTCCTGCAAAGGCTTGGCGGACAGGCCCGACCCCTTCAGGTCAAACTCCGCATTGGGCTTTTGCAGTGTGCCGGTGATGCGGCCCCTGCCGGTGACGTTGCCTGCCAGGTTCTGATCCTTGACGACGCCATTCAGAGCGCGCAACGGCAGGTTGCCGAGTGTCAGATCGACGGCAAGCTGTCCCGGTGTCAGTGGGACCGAGCCTTTGGCCGATGCATCGAGCCCGTTTGCACCAGTCAGGCGCGCATCGACATTGAGCTGATCGGTGGTCGATGTGCCCTTGGCGTCCAGATTGAGGCCGTCCAGTCCGGCCTTTTTCAGCACGGCGGCGGTGATCGCACGGGCCTGCACATTGAAGTTCACGTCGGGCTTGTCGCGCGTGCCGCCGATCCTGGCGGTGCCATTGACTTCACCGCCCAGTCCCAGATCGGGCTTGACCGCATTGGCGACATCAAGCGGCAGCTTTTCGATGGCAACGGCAAGGTCCAGCTTCTCGGCGACATCGCCGCGGATCGTGACCTTGCCCTTGCCGATATCCAGAATGATATCACCGAAGGAAACATTGCTGCCGGCGACATTGATGGCGGCCGGCTGGACCAGCCGGGCGGCAAGCGCGCCACGGGTCAAGTCCGCATTGGCGAGCGACAGGAGAAAGCCCTTTTCCGTCGGTTGGAGCGAACCGCCAACGGATGTCTTCGCACCATTTTTCAGCGCGGCGTTCAGCTTGAAATCGGTGGTCTTGCCCTGTTGCGCGGCCTGGGCATCGAGGGTTGAGATATCGACACCACCGGCCGAAACCGTGGTGGCCGTGATCGTGCCGTTGGCGGACGGAACCTTGAAGATGTTCTGGGCGGCCAGCACAATCGCCGCCTTGCCGACGATGACATTGTTGGCCTTCAGCCCGTCAATATCGCCCTTGATGTCGATGTTCTGGCTCTCCTCATCATGGCTCAGCGCAATGGCGGCGTTCGCCTTGCCGGTCGCCTCCACGAGGAACAGGGCTGCGGCCGTCGACACATCGCTGGACGCGAGGGTCAGGTTGCCCTGAAGCAGCCCCTTCTTGTCCTGGGTGACATCACCGCGCAGCCGCGTGCCGCCGGCAATGAACTGGATATTGCTCAGGCGTTTTTCGTCCTTGTGCAGGGCAAGTTCCGTGGCAAGATCGGCCCGCACGCCGTCGAGGAACGCCAGACCGGATACCTTGCCGTCCAGCGCGTCCTTGAGCAGAAGTCCGTTGAAGGAGAACGCGCCTTCGCTGAGCTTGCGCCCGGAAAGTTTGCCATCCGGAACCCCGGCATTGAAGGCAAGAGCTATGATGCCCTCACTGCCGCGCGCGCTGCCCTTGACCTTGAGCGCGCCGCTGGTCTTTTCCGACAGGAGCGCGAGGTTGGTGAGATCGAGACCGAAATCGAAATTGGCAGCGCCCGTGGCAAAGGTGCCATTGGCAGTCACCAGCGTCTGCGGGTTTTCGACCCGGAAATTCCTGGCGCTCAGACCCGCTTCGCCGCGCGCAAGCCCGCCGGTGATACGGGTTTCGCCCTCAAGCACGCGATCCGCCGCATCAATGCCAAGCGTCATGCCGGTTGCATGGCCATCCAGCATCAGATTGAAGCCACCGGTCAGCGCTTCGACAGCACCATTGGCCTTCAGATCGAGCGCGCCGGCGAGATCGCGTCCGGCAAGTTCGGAAAACGGTGCGATGCTCGACGCCTTGACCAGGATATCGCCGTTATAGATGAACTTGTCGATGGTACCGGCCAGCGCCGTGCTGAAGCCGTTGGCGGCAACCAGCGCCTGTTTGAGATTGACCGGCGTACCGGCCTTCCAGTCGCCGTTGATCTTCAGCTGGATCAGGTCGCCCAGTGCCTTGGCGATATCGGCGCGCTTGGCCGTGATGCCGGAGACATTGCCGTTCACATCATAGCTCAAGGAACGGGCGGCCGGGTTGTCGAGATTTTCCGCCAGGCCTTTGGCAACGAGATTGACCGTTTTGGCGGCAAAATTGTTGGTGGTGAGGTTGGTGACGTCAAGCGTGCTCGACCAGTCATTGCCGGCACTTGCCCCGAACGCAACCGCCAGCACAGCCTTGTCGACGGTTGTCTGGCCGCCCGCAACCGGCAAAATGACCTTCTTGCCGCTGGGATCGGCAATCGAGGCATCCACCTTCAGGCGGCGCAAAAATCCATCGTTGGTTGTATCGGCTGTCGCATCGACCGCAAGGGCAGCGCTCTTGATGTTCAACCGGTCAAGCGAAACACCACCAGCATCGCGCACCACGCCATTGACCGCCAGCGCGGTATCGTTGCCGAAGAAATCCCGGAAGAGCGGCGGAACCAGCATGGCGATCGCGCCATCGACGGTTGTCTTGAACGCAAGTCCCTCGCCCTGACGGTTGATCTGCGTGCTGCCGGTGAGAACGCGCTTGCCCGCGGCATCGAGCGTCAACTGCAAGGCAATATCGCTGAGCGGGCCCGATCCCTTCAGCGAAAGCGCAACCGGCGGCCTGCCTTCAATATTGAGAAGATTGGCGGCAATACCGTTCTGCGGTTCATTGAGCGACAGATCCAGGTCGAGCTTCTGGCTTTCCTTGGCGTAGGCCGCCTTGATCGCAAAGGTACCGCCCGGGCCGTCAAGGCGCTGCACCTTGAGGTTCGAATCCAGGGAGCCGCCATCGAGCGTCAGGCTACCGGCCAGAGAGATTTCCGACTTCAACCCGAAAATACTGTCGCCGAAGGCAATGCGTCCTACCTGCAAATCCTGCAGGATGACTGCAAGCGGCAACTCCGGCAGGCTGAAACCCTTGGCTTCGGGTGAAGGAAGGCTGCTGGTGTCCGGCAGCGGCTTGCGGATGACATCGATGCGCTCCGCGCCGAGGCTGTTGATATCCAGACGCCCGCGCAGCAACGCCAGACGGCTCCAGACAATTTTCGCATTGGTAATGCGCAGCCAGATTCCTTCACGGTCGGCAATGGTGATGCTGCCGATATTGGCTTCCGATGACAGCACGCCCTGAATGTCGGAAATGGAAATCTGGCGATTGGGCGTCGACAGCTGTTCCTCGACGAAGCTGAGGAAATAGGACTTTTCCGCCTCGGCGCTATCCTGCGCCAAAGCCGGTGCTGCAAAAAGCAGAAGGAATATGACTGCGAAAATCCGGGTCAAAACGCCTGTCCTATACCAACGTAGAATGCAAAACTCGGGTCGTTTGTCCGCCGGTCGAGCGGCATGGCCACATCGAGGCGGATCGGGCCAAGGCCCGTATTGTAACGAATGCCGGCACCAACGCCCACACGCAACTGCTGGGCAAAATCGGGGAAAGACTCTTCACCCACATAGCCCGCATCGACAAAGCCGACGGCACCGATGGTGTTCGTGATCTTGGCGCGCGCCTCCACGGATCCCTCGACCAGTGACCGCCCGCCGATCACATAGCTTGTGCCGTTGCGCTCGACATTGACGCCGATGTTGCGATAGGCGTAGCCGCGCACCGAACCGCCGCCACCGGCAAAGAACAACTGGTCCGAAGGCAGTTCGGCAATTTCTGCGCCGACAATCGTGCCGAGTTTCAGGCGGCTGGCGAGCACGAACCGGTCGTCCTTGCCGAAGCCGAAATAGGTGCGGCCCTCCGCCGTGAATTTGGTGGCGAAGTTGCCATGGTCGATCTCGTAGAATGGCGACAGCAACCCTTCCAGAAAATAGCCGCGCGCCGGATCGACCTTGCTGTTGCGGCTGTCATAGGTGAGGCCGCCCAGCAGACCGACGGTGAGAAAATCGCGCGTGCCGAAGAAATCGTCCTTGAACTGCGATTTGGAAACATTGGCCGTAAGCCTGCCCGAGAGCTCATCGGAGAAAATCTGGGTGAACCCGGCATCGGCCGTAATCGACGTCTGCGTGTAGGCATCGAGCACCTTGCGCTCGCCAATCAGCGAGGCGATGAAATCGGTATCAGGCGTATAAACGCCAGGCTTGGTGAAACTTGCACCCAGCAGATAGCTGTATTCCGAGGGATCGTAGGACTGACTGCCGATGCCGCCGATCTTGGCGTCAATGCGCAGCCGTTCCGCCCGGCCGAAGAGGTTGCGGTGCAGCCAGTATGTCTCAAGACCGAGACCGTCCAGCGTCGAATAACTGCCGCCAACGCCGAAGCGGCGCAACTTCTGTTCCTGCACCGCCACGGTGATCGGCAGCAGGCCGTTGCTATCAATTGCATCGCCTTCCTCGATCCGCGCGGAGCGGAAGACTTCAAGGCGCGACAGTCGTTTCTTGGCTCTCTCGATTTCGTCGGGATCGTATTCCTGTCCCGGCTGCAGGCCGGTGATGAACGCCACGAATTCCGGGTCCATGCGCTCGGTGCCCTTGACCTGCACCGGTCCAAAACCAGCCTTGGCACCGGGATCGGCATCGATGGTCGCGTCAACCCGGTTGGTCTCGTGGTCGGCGATGACTTCACGGCTGACAATCCTGGCTTTTGGATGCCCCTGCTGGCGCCAGGCATCGACCACCAGCCGCTCAGCTTTGACGATGGCTGTCGAGCGGGCGATCTCGCCAGCGATGTAGCCCTGCTTCTCCGGGCTTTCGACAAAGTCTTTCGGGTCGAGCGTCGGCGGCGCCATGTTCTTGACCCGGGCCGACGCAAACAAGAATTGCGATCCGGGATCGACTGAAATGACCACCTTGGCCGGCTTGGACAGCACGGCATCCGGCGGAATATCGCTCGCCTCCTTGCCGTCGACCTGAATGCTGATGGTGCCGCCATAGCGGCCGTCCGCATAGAGCGCACCAAGGATGCGGCGGTAGTCTCCGCGCGCCTTGGCGAGCAGTCCCGCCGCACCGGAGGCAGGCTTGTCCTTGTCGGCAAACAGGCTCGATGCGCCCTCCACGAGCGCCTTGGTTTCATCGCTTGTCGAAGCAGCGGTTTCAACCGTGTATCTCTGCGGATCGGCGATGACCGAATCCGCATCGTCCTCCTTCTTGGCACCCCAGAGATGAACGCCGAAAAGATCAAAGGCCTGGGCAGGCGAGACAAGGGCCGTAAGGGCCAGCAATGCGGCACCGAAACAACTGGCCTGTGGGCGCTTCAAGTCCATCAACCAGCAAATTCCCTACACATCAATAAACACAAGGATACACTGCAGGAACCGTGCGCACGCTGCCTGCAATTGATAAAATTCGCCCTTCGAGCTTAAGAAAACGATAACATGCCGGGAAAAGCTGGCCAACCCGCAATGGCACCTGATCGGCCATGCAACCCGGCATTAGTGGCCATATCGCCACAAAACCGCGATACAAGCGCATTTAAACGCCAATCACTTTTTATGTGCCGCGCGCAATAGTTCGCTTCCAGACCACTTGAAGGCAAAGGGCTGCCCGGAGCGGCTGGCACTCTTGACCGGTTTATTCTGCTGCGGCGAGCCAGCCATCCTGCGGGCTGGCATTGACGGGCATGGCGGCGCTGATGTGCCCGGCGACGATTTCAGCCGTCGCGGCAGAAAGCGTCCATCCGAGATGACCATGGCCGGTGTTGTAGAACACACCGGGCCGCCTGCCTGCACCGACACGCGGCAGCATGTTCGGCATCATCGGGCGCAGGCCGGCCCACGGCACCACATTGGACGTGTCCATGCCCGGGAACAGGTCGCGGCTCCAGTCGACCAGCGGCTTGACCCGGTCGTGGCGAATGTCGCGGTTCTCGCCATTGTATTCGGCTGTACCGGCTACACGCAGGCGCCCCGCCCCAAGACGGCTTGTGACGATCTTTGCATCATCGTCGAGCAGGCTCACCCATGGCGCCGACTCCTGGCTCCCGGCATCGTCCAGATTGACGGTGATCGAGTATCCCTTGACCGGATAGATATTGACGCGGTCGCCGAGCTGGGCGGCAAATTTGCGGCTGGCAATGCCGGCGCAGATGACGATGGCGTCAAAACGCTCCGTCTCCGCCTTAGCATCGGCAACGGAGGCCCTGTTCCATGCAACCACAACGCCACCGGTGCCATGCTTCAACTCCGCCACATCAGCGTCGCCAATGAAGCGCACGCCATAGCGGATGGCAGCAGCGGCAAGGCCGCGGGTGAATTTGTGGATATCGCCGGTCGAATCGGATGGCGTGAAGAACCCGCCATAGAAGGAACCGTTCAGGGCCGGTTCGATGCTGCGGATTTCCTCGTTGGTGACGGCGCGGCGATCGAGACCGCCGGCCTCCAGCAGTCTGTTGACCTTGACGGCGTGGTCATAACCATATTTCGAGCGGTAAATATGCAGGATCCCGCGCTTTTCCAGGTCGAAATCGATCTTTTCATCCGCAGCGATTTCGAACATGCGCTTGCGCGCTTCAATGGCGAGCCTGGTGGTGGCGATGGTATTTTCTTCGTAGTGCGGGATGTTCATGACGAATTCCGCCATCCAGGAATATTTGTGCCAGGAGGGTTTCGGGTTCATCAGCAGCGGCGCATCCTTGCGCAGCATCCACTTCATGCCTTTAAGCACCGTGGACCAGCTGTTCCACACCTCCGCATTGGATGCGGAGAGCTGACCGCCATTGGCGAAGGATGTTTCCATGGCCGCATAGCGGTTGCGGTCGAACACGGTGACGGAATAGCCCTGGCGGGCAAGCGCATAGGCAGTCGTCACGCCGGTGATACCGGCGCCGATAATGGCGATATGGGTCATGATAAAACGGGCCTCAAGCAACACATGGTTTCAGTTTCGCCGTTGACAACGGCACGAAACCCCATCTGTCACGGAACCTGAGAGCTTGGCCCTTTGAGCGCCCGCCGGATGTTTGTCATCCGTGTCGTCGGCGCCTTTTTCCGGTCATGCAACCGGGCAGGGCTTTCTCCTTCGGTGGGTACGACTGTTCAAGCCATACCTCTCTCCAGATGTTCTAGACTATTCTGGTCCTTTTGCCTGAGAGTTTCCGGGGCGGTTGCTCCATCGGCGCCGGTTTTACCGGTCTCTCCCAGATAGTCTGTGCGAACGCGGGGATATATATCGCAGTTGCGAGACGAGAACAACTGGCTAAGAAGCGTCGCAGCAATTATGCTGACTGAAAATCGCCCAGCCTTCCGGAGGAATTTATGAAGCCTGTCTTTCTGCAACTGCAATGCGCACCCGGCAAGACATACGAAGTTGCAAAAACCCTGTTCGAGCGTGAAATCGTCTCGGAGCTTTATTCGACCAGCGGCGAGTTCGACCTTCTGGCCAAGATCTACATTCCGGAAGATCAGGATATCGGCAAATTCATTAACACCAACGTGCTCGATATATCAGGCATTGCGCGATCGCTGACAACGCTGACCTTCACCGCGTTCTGACAGGCCCTCGGCGGGGCGAGACATTACGTCCCGTTTCATGCGCCCGGTATCTGCCTTATGTAATCAATGCAATGAAACACGCCCCTTCAAGGCAATAAAATTCCATTCTTTTGCCATGGAAGCACTTTTTCTGTAAGAGATGCTCCCTCGCCCGTCATCAGCAGGATTTTCGACAATGCCTCCTTATCGTTCACGCACAACCACACATGGCCGCAACATGGCAGGAGCCCGCGGGCTCTGGCGCGCGACCGGCATGAAAGACGAGGATTTCGGCAAGCCGATCATCGCCGTGGTGAACTCGTTCACCCAGTTCGTGCCCGGCCACGTCCACCTGAAGGATCTCGGCCAGCTCGTGGCGCGCGAGATCGAAAGCGCCGGCGGCGTCGCCAAGGAATTCAACACGATTGCCGTGGATGACGGCATCGCCATGGGTCACGACGGCATGCTTTATTCCCTGCCGTCGCGTGAAATCATCGCCGACAGCGTCGAATATATGGTCAACGCCCACTGTGCGGATGCCATGGTCTGCATTTCCAACTGCGACAAGATCACGCCCGGCATGCTGATGGCAGCGCTGCGCCTCAACATCCCCGTCGTTTTTGTCTCCGGCGGACCGATGGAAGCGGGCAAAGTCGTCTGGGAAGACAAGGAAAAGAAGCTCGACCTGGTCGATGCCATGGTTGCGGCCGCTGACGACCGCATTTCCGACGAGGAAGTGAAGGCCATCGAGCGCTCGGCCTGCCCGACCTGTGGTTCCTGCTCCGGCATGTTCACCGCCAATTCCATGAACTGCCTGACCGAGGCACTCGGCCTTTCCCTGCCGGGCAACGGTTCGACGCTCGCCACCCATGCGGACCGCCGCCGCCTCTTTGTCGAGGCCGGTCATCTCGTGGTCGATCTCGCCCGCCGCTATTACGAACAGGACGATGAAA
Source organism: Phyllobacterium sp. SL163 (assembly GCF_049896885.1). Lineage (NCBI taxonomy): Bacteria > Pseudomonadati > Pseudomonadota > Alphaproteobacteria > Hyphomicrobiales > Phyllobacteriaceae > Phyllobacterium > Phyllobacterium sp. SL163. The sequence goes on from NZ_JAFCVE010000001.1 coordinate 28,278, forward strand.
CGGTTCTGCCGCGCTCCATCGCTTCGTTTGCCGCCTTCGAAAACGCCATGACCCTCGATATCGCCATGGGCGGCTCGACAAACACCGTGCTGCATCTGCTGGCCGCTGCGCATGAAGGCGAAGTCGACTTCACCATGAGCGATATCGACCGCCTGTCCCGCCGCGTTCCCGTCCTGTGCAAGGTGGCACCGGCCGTTGCCAATGTGCACATGGAAGATGTGCACCACGCGGGCGGTGTCATGGGTATTCTCGGCGAACTCGACCGCGCCGGTTTGCTTGATACATCCGTCTATTCCGTACACGCAGCCAATCTCGGCGCGGCGCTCGACCGCTGGGATGTGGTGCGCAGCAAGAACCCTTCCGTGCATGATTTCTTCAAGGCGGCACCGGGCGGCGTCCCCACACAGGTCGCCTTCAGTCAGGAACGCCGCTTTGCCGATGTCGATCTTGACCGCGAAAAGGGTGTCATCCGCAATCTTGAACACGCCTATTCCAGGGATGGTGGTCTGGCCGTGCTCTACGGCAATCTGGCGGAAGACGGCTGCATCGTCAAAACCGCCGGTGTTGACGACTCGATCCTGAAATTCTCCGGTCCCGCCCGCATTTTCGAAAGCCAGGACAGTGCTGTTCTCGGCATTCTCAATGGCGGCATCAAACCGGGCGACATCGTGCTGATCCGCTACGAAGGACCACGCGGCGGACCGGGCATGCAGGAAATGCTCTATCCGACCAGCTATCTGAAATCGAAGGGTCTCGGCAAGGCCTGCGCACTGATCACCGATGGCCGGTTCTCCGGCGGTTCATCCGGCCTTTCCATCGGCCACGTTTCACCGGAAGCGGCGGAAGGCGGCCTGATTGGTCTGGTTGAGGATGGCGATATTATCGATATCGACATTCCGAACCGCGGGATTCATCTGGCCGTCGACGATGCCATCCTGGCCGAACGCCGCGCAAAAATGGAAGCCAAGGGCACCGCTGCTTGGAAGCCGGAAGAAAAGCGCAAGCGCAAGATCACCACGGCTCTGCGCGCCTATGGCGCCATGGCAACCAGTGCTGCCCGGGGTGCCGTGCGCCAGATTCCCGAGGACTGGAACTGATCGGGGTTCAACGGATACCTACTGGAAGCGGGCTTCCAGTAGGTCGATATCCCGCACCATTTTTGTGGCAATGCTGCTTTCAAGCCGCCTTGCCCGAACCAGGCGGTGAATTTCCTGCCGTTCCGCCCGAAGCGCGGTGATGCGCAGCAGCTTCTCGATCTCCTCGCTTCGCGCCACCTCTTCGCGCTCTTCCCCGAGCTGCATGCGCCCGTCAATACGCTTGCGGTAAAGCTCCATGATGTGGTTGGCGACATCCGTATAGATATCGGCGTCAGCGCGACCCGATGCCAGGCTGTGCTGGGCCCGTTCGATCGCCATAATTGCGGCTTCCGCGGCAGCGATACGGGCATAATCCTCTTCGCGCTGGTTTGAATCCTCGATGGGCAGGTCGATGTTGCGCAGCAGGCGCGGCAGGCTGACGCTGGCCATGACCAGCGACAGGATGATCACACCGGTGGCGAGGAAAATGACGAGATCGCGGGCCGGAAACAGCGAGCCGTCGTAAAGGAACAGCGGCAGTGTCAGGATACCCGCAAGGGTGATGGCACCGCGAACGCCGGCAAACGACATGGCGGCAATCAGCTGCCAGCTTGGCTTGACCACGGCCTCACCCTGCCTGCGGCGCTGCGCCATGGTTACGCGCCACGACACCCAGACCCAGAGAAAGCGCAGGGCAGCCAGAGCGGCATAAATGACCACGACATAGACCAACAGCCACCAGGGGCTGGTCTCGCCGTGCCGCACATTCTCGACGGCACCGGAGAAAATGCCGGGCAGCTGTTCGCCGAGCAGAACGAAGATGGCGCCATTGGCGGCGAACTGCGCCGTATCCCACACCGCGGTGCGGCGCACGCGGGTCAGCGCCATGGACTGGGCCGTGTTCTCGGCATAGCTCATGGTGATACCGGCGGCTACGGCGGCAAGGATGCCCGAGGCATGCACATGTTCGGCCAGCAGGTATGCGCCGAAGGGGATGAGCAGGCTGATGAGAATCTGCGAGCCGCTCTCCTCGCCGAGCTTGCGGGCGAGGAATGCCTTGCCGCGCGTGACGCCAATGGTCACGCCGATACCGATGGCAATGCCGGCAAAAGCAAGCCAGAGGAACGTAAAGAACGCCTCGGTGATCGAGAAGCTGCCGGTCAGCATCGCGGCCACGGCAAAACGCATGCAGACGAGGCCGGACGCATCGTTGAGCAGGGATTCCCCTTCGAGAATATGCATCATGCGCGAGGGAATCGGCACGCGCGCCGCAATGGCGGAAACGGCGATCGGATCGGTCGGCGAGACGATGGCCGCCAGCGCGAAAGCCACCGGCAGGGGTACCGAGGGGATCATCCAGTGCACGAAGAAGCCGACACCGATCACCGTGAAGATGACAAGGCCGAGCGCCATCTCCAGAATGATGCCCTTGTCCCGGAAGAGACCCTCCTTGGGGATGCGCCAGCCATCGAGAAACAACAGCGGCGGCAGAAACAGCAGGAAGAAAATGTTGGGATCGAGCTGCACGCGGATGCTGGTAACCGAGGCAATCGCAGCGCCAAGCCCGATCTGCACCAGCGGCAGCGGTACGGCCAGAGGCAGCACGCGCACGATGGAGTCACTGACCACAACGGCCAGAAGCATCAGCAAGACGATGGTGATTGTTTCCACGGCGAATCCATTTTGATTGTCGGTGCAGGATGAAGGAAAGGCCGGTGCTTTGTCGAGGCGAACCTTGGCAACTTTGCGCCCAGATCGTGCCGATTGGGTGAATTGGCGGCAAAGCACGACAATTCCGCGACAATCAATTTTACGTTTACGTCAATGTAATACTTGCAAGCGCACCGCCTATCGCCATAGATAGAATTGTTGAGTAGCATGTTTAGGGTTGGAGGACCGTGGGCCAGCTACAAGGAAACCATCAGGGGAGGTTAATGTGGCAAAACAGACAACGCCGGTAAAAACATCCGTGACAGCCAAGCGCGCCACTGCAAAGGCAGCGCCAGCCAAAACGGCGAAACCCGCCGCCACGACTGCCAAAGCCGCCGCGAACAAACCAGCCGGTGAGGTCAAGACAACGAAAGCCGCCAGTGCGGCGAAACCCGCTGTGGTAAAGACGGCTGCCAAGGCTGCAAGAACGGCAACAAAACCTGCCGCGAAAACCACAGCGCCGGTTGCGAGCGAAGCCAAGATTGCGGCAAAATCCAAAGCCGCTGCCAAAGCAAACAGTGCAGCACCGGAAAAAGCGGCGGTGAAAACTCCCGCCAAGACACCTGCGATAAAGAAGCCCGCAGCCAAAGCCAAAGCGGCGGCGCCAGCCGCCGAGGCAGCAACGGCAAAGGCGGCGTCCCTCGCCCAAATGCCCGAGCCGAAACTGTGGGTCAAATCCTATCCGGAAGGCGTTCCCGCCGAGATCGGACCGCTGCCCTACGAGAATATCAACGCGCTTTTTGCCACCGCCTACAAGAAATACGCCAACCGGCCGGCCTTTACCTGCATGGGCAAGGTGATGACTTATGCGGAAATGGATCGCAAGTCACAGGCATTCGCGGCGTGGCTCCAGTCACGCCGGCTGGTCAAGGGCGACCGGGTCGCGGTGATGATGCCGAACATCCTGCAATATCCGGTGGCCATCGCCGCGATTCTGCGGGCGGGCCTGACTGTGGTCAATATCAATCCGCTCTACACGCCGCGCGAGCTTGAACATCAGCTCAAGGACAGCGGTGCGAAAGCGATCATCATTCTGGAAAACTTTGCCACGACGCTGCAAAAGGTCCTGACGGCGACGCCGGTCAAACATGTCGTCGTTGCGACCATGGGCGACATGCTGGGTCTCAAGGGCCATATCGTCAATCTGGTCGTGCGCCGCGTCAAGAAAATGGTGCCGGCCTGGTCCCTCCCTGGTCATACACCGTTCAAAACAGCGCTGGCGCAAGGGGCTGCGCTCACGCTGAAGCCGGTCGAGGTCAAGCGGGACGATATCGCCTTCCTGCAATATACCGGCGGTACGACAGGGGTTTCCAAGGGCGCCGTGCTGATGCACAGCAACATCGTGGCCAATGTCACGCAGATGCGCCTGTGGGTGGAGGTCGGCTTCCGCAAGAAGGGCCGTCCGGACAATCTGACGTTCATTTGCGCCTTGCCGCTCTATCATATTTTCGGCCTCACCGTGAATGCGATGATCAGCATGGAGCTCGGCGGCAACAATGTGCTGATCCCCAATCCGCGCGACATTCCCGCCTTCGTCAAGGAATTGCAGAAAGTGCCGATCCACGTCTTCCCGGGTCTCAACACGCTTTTCAACGGACTGCTCAACAACGAGGATTTCCGCAAGCTCGACTTCCGTAACCTGATCCTGACACTGGGTGGCGGCATGGCCGTGCAAAGACCGGTCGCCGATCGCTGGTTCGAGGTGACGCGCGGCCTGATCACCGAAGGGTTCGGCCTTTCCGAGACATCGCCGGTTGCCTCGGCCAACCGCCTGGATGCCACGGAATTCTCCGGCACGATCGGCACGCCGCTGCCATCGACCGACTTCTCCATTCGCGATGATGACGGCAAGGAACTGCCATTGCTGGAAGTCGGCGAAATCTGCATTCGCGGGCCGCAGGTCATGGCCGGATACTGGAACCGTCCGGACGAGACAGCCAAGGTCATGACAGCGGACGGCTTCTTCCGCTCCGGCGACATGGGCTATATGGATGAGCGCGGCTACACCAAGATTGTCGACCGCAAGAAGGACATGATCCTGGTGTCCGGCTTCAATGTCTATCCCAACGAGATCGAAGAAGTCGCCATGGAACATCCTGGTGTGCGCGAGGCGGCGGCAATCGGCGTTCCCAACGAGCACTCCGGCGAGGTGGTCAAGCTCTTCATCGTGCGCAAGGATCCCCTGCTCACGGAAGAGGCGGTCAAGGCATTCTGCGCCGAGCGGCTGACCAACTACAAGCGCCCCCGAACGGTCGAATTTCGCGACGAACTGCCGAAAAGCAATGTCGGCAAAATCCTGCGGCGCGAGTTGCGCGGCTGACATCCGAGAAAGCCGTCCCCGAGGCGGCTTTCTTCTTTTCAGACGCTGGCACGCCGGTAGAGCGCGAGCGAACCGGCAAGCGCGAGCAATGCACCGCCGCAGATGCGGTCGAGCCACAGCGCGCCTGATTTCTTCAGGACGCGGACCGCCTGCGAACCGAGCAGGGCATACCCGAACATGATTGCAAAATCGAGCGTGGCGAAAATCACCGCCAGCACAGCATATTGCGGGATTTGCGGCATATCGGGCGCGATGAATTGCGGCAGGAAGGCCGAAAAGAACAGGTAGCCCTTGGGGTTGGTCACCGCAACAAGGAAGCTCTTGAGAAAGATGGCGCGGGTGGTTGCCGGTGGCTCGTGCGTGGCTGTGCGCAGCGACAGGTCAAGTGTTCCCTTCGAGCGCAGAAGCATGAGGCCGAGAAAGGCGAGATAACCGGCACCGAGCCATTTGACCACCGAGAACCAGAACTCCGAGGCTGCAAGCAAGGCGCCAAGGCCAAGGGCAACGGAGCCGATCAGGACGAAATCGGAAATGACCGCACCCGCCATCCCCGCCAGGGCGCGGCGGACACCGAAGCGCGAGCCATTGGTCAAAGCCAGAAGAACCGTCGGCCCCGGCGTGGCTATGCCGACGAAAGCAACGAGAGCAAAGGCCAGAAGCGTTGTTGCGGTCATGTTCATCCCCTCTTGGCGCCAGATTACGGACATCCCTGCCGCTGACATTACCCATGGCACGAAGCCGGTCAAGCGGGCGCGCGTCCCTGTCCTTCACGGGGAAGGACAGGGCAGCCGGAGATTAAAGCGGCTGGCCGACATCAATGCGGTTGCCGTCGAAATCCTCGAAGACGAAGGCCCTGAGGCCATACTCCTTGTCCTTCAAACCCTTGATGATGCGCAGACCTTGTGCCCGGCAGATCGCATGCAGGGCATCGACATTGTCCACCATCATATGGATGACATTGAAGGGCGCTGCCTTGTGGCCTTTCTGCAATGTCAGGTGCAGTTCGGCATTGTCGCGTTTCAAAATCATGAACCCGACGGGATCACCATTCTGGAAGGTTCTGGAAAAGCCGAGAACGCCCGTGTAGAAATCATGGGCGCGCTGCATATCCGCAACCGGCAGCATGGCTGCTATCCGTCCGAAATGGATGGAGCGGGCGGGACTATCGTTCATGTCATAACCTCATGGCTTGAAAGCTCAGGCAGGCTTTCCCGGACGGTGCCGGTTGGAGCTGCTGCTTTTGTCGATCAGATCATGAGACGGTGCCCACCGGATTTCTATAGCGAGAGGTGTTGTCTCCATCAAGTCCGCAAAGCTTTCGCGCGTCCCGCCAGGAAATCCGGCAGATCGGCGATCGAGCCCAGAATGGCGTCGCTCAGCGATGCCAGATCATCCAGCGTGCTGTTGCCGGAGAGAACGCCGACAGCCAATCCTGCGCCGGCCGCATGGGCCATTTCCAGATCGTGGCCGTTATCGCCGACCATGGCGATGGCGCTGGCCGGAATACCGGTCTTGGCCGCAAACAGCTCGAGCTGGTCGGCGTGGGGTTTGGCCCGTGCGACGGAATCATAACCGATGATCACTGAAAACAATGCGGTCAATCCCAAAGCCTCGGCGGTTGCGCGCGCACCGGCTTCCGAATCATTGGTGGCGATGCCAAGGACGAACCCCTGCGCGGCCAGCCGCTCCAGCGTTTCGCGCAATCCGTCGATGCCGACGGCCCGGCGCGACCCTTCGCGCACCGTATAATCATCGTAGCTGCGGATACGCTCGCGCTTTTCCTCCAGCGTCAGTTCCGGATGCCAGAGATCGACAATGTCATTGATCGTTCCGGCGGCGACAACCGAGCCGCCGCGGAACCGTTCCATCTCCCAGTCATAGCCGCCCGCTTCGACAAGCGCGCGGGCGCGATCCACATCGCCATCCGCCGCCTTGTGCGCCAGTTCCATCGTGATGCCGAACCACGTCCGGTTGAAATCGACCAGCGTACCGTCCTTGTCAAACAGGATGGCACGGATTTCCGAAGGATGCGTGCGGGGCATCATGCTTCCAGCGAGCCCGGCCGCGCCTGATCGGAGCGCTTGGAACCCAGGAGCTTGAGAAGGTCGTCGCCCCGGCGGGTGTAACGATGGCTGCGCCGCGTGAGAATACGGCCCGCCTGCGGCGCCGTCAGCGTGATATCGCCGGAGGGGTCGCCGGGAACGGTGACCACCGTGACGAGTTTTGCGCCTGCCGCGACCTCGTCGCCAATGTTCACATGGAACAGGATCATGCCGCCCTGCGGCGCACGCACCATTTCGACATTCTCGAGTGGCGTAACCGGGCCCTTGAAATCAACCGTCAGCGTGACAGCGGGGTCGGTGATAACACCGCGATGCACCAGGAACCGGTAGAGGCCTTCCGCATCCGCCTTGCCTGTTGCAATATCGACATCGTTCAATCCGCGGAACTCGACTGTCGTAACAGCGCGCCGCTTCATGTCACGTTTGGCTTCCGGCAGCTGCAATACCGGATGGGCGCAGGCTTCCTCAAAGGCCGCATCGGCAGTGCTGTTCCAGGACAGGATCGCCGTTGATCCGAGCGCCGCAGCCAGATCGTACATCTCCGGCAGGAATGCCTGATGGATGTAGAGGTAGTTTTCACTCTCGTCATCGCAGTGCAGATCGAGCACGATGTCGTGCGGCAAAGCGAGGCGCAGCAATTGCGCCTTCAGCCGTTCAGCCAGGGATTTCGGACCATCGATCGGAACCAGGCCCGATGTATCGAACGTATCGAGCAAAGGAAAAGAGCGGTTGAAATTGCCGCTGGAGAAGAATTCGAAACGGCCGAGATGCTGATGCGACAACCACTGAGCGGAACCAACCGGATTGGCCTGCGGGACAACGGTAATGTTACCGGCGATGCGGCCTTCCCTGCCGGCTTTTTCCAGCATGGGGATGAGGAAATGCAGCGCCGCCTGTCCGGGCAGTTCCGAACCATGGAGCGACGATTGCAGATAGGCACTGACCGCCTTTTCATCCTTGCCGGCAAAACGCAGCACACGCAGTTCGATATGATTGCCCGGCACATCGCCGGCCAGCTGGATCGTTTCCGTCTTCATCAATGCTTTTCCAGTTCCTCACTTCCGGCCCTGGAGCAGAGGCCGGATACCCATTCTGTTTGTTATCGGGCCACTATAGCCTATTTGCCGCGACGCTTCCTCAAGTGCGCGACAAGACCTTGCGTGGATGCGTCCTTGTCCGTTGGTTTTGCCGCTCCGGAGATGATCGGCAGAAGCTCGGTCGCCAGTTCCTTGCCGAGCTCGACACCCCATTGATCGAAGGCATTGATGCCGAAAAGCTGGGCCTCGACGAAAACGCGATGCTCGTAAAGCGCGATCAGGCGTCCCAAGGAGAACGGATCGAGTTTGTCATAGACGATGGTGATCGATGGCCGGTTGCCTTTGAAAACACGGTGCGGCGCAATGCGGTTCACCTCGGATTTCGCCAGGTTCTTTGCCGCGAGCTGCGCCCTGGCTTCTTCCAGCGTGCGGCCCTTCATCAGGGCTTCCGACTGGGCCAGACAATTGGCCAGGAGCATCTCATGCTGATTGTCGAGATGCGGCTCGTGGCCCTTCGCCGCGACGATGAATTCAAGCGGGATCGTATCGGTTCCCTGATGCAGGAGCTGGAAGAAGGCATGCTGACCGTTGGTGCCGGGTTCGCCCCAGACCACCGGGCCGGTCGGACCGGACACCGGCTTGCCGTCGACGGTGACGCCCTTGCCGTTCGATTCCATGTCGAGCTGCTGCAGGTAGGCCGGCAGGCGGGCCAGCCGCTGATCATATGGGATCACGGCGCGGCTGGTATAGCCGGAGATGGCGCGATGCCAGTAGCCGACCAGACCAAGCATCATCGGCAGGTTCTTGGAAAGCGCCGCCTTGCGGAAATGTTCGTCCATCGCATGGGCGCCATCGAGAAACCGGCCAAAGTTCTCTGGCCCGATCGCAATCATCAATGGCAGACCGATGGCCGACCAGATGGAATAACGGCCGCCTACCCAGTCCCAGAAGCCGAAGATACGATCTTCCGGAATGCCGAAGGCGTCGACCTTGTCGAGCGCCGTGGAAACGGCGGCAAAGTGCTTGCCGACAGCCTTTTCACCCAGCGCATCGGCGATCCATTTGCGCGCGGCGCGGGCATTGGTCATGGTCTCGATGGTGGTGAAGGTTTTCGACGCGATGATGATCAGCGTCGTCGCCGGATCGAGGTCTTTCAAGGTATCGGCGATGTGTGCCCCATCAACATTGGAGACGAAATGGGTCTTCGGCCCGTCATGATAGGGTGACAGGGCGAGCGTTGCCATGGCCGGTCCGAGATCGGAGCCGCCAATGCCGATATTGACCACATCGGTGATCGGCTTGTTCTTCGAACCCTTGATGGCGCCGGAGCGCAGGCCATCCGCATAGGCGCCCATGCGCTTCAGCACATCGTTGACGCCGGGCATGACGTCCACGCCGTCAACCTTGATCGGCTTGTTGGAACGGTTGCGCAGCGCCACGTGGAGAACGGCGCGGCCTTCAGTATTGTTGATTGGTTCGCCGGCAAACATCGCATCGCGCCGGGCTTCCACATGGGCAACTTTTGCCAGATCAGCAAGGAGGGAAAGCGTCTCGTCATTGACCAGGCACTTCGACCAGTCGAGGAGAAGATCGTCGAGACTGAGGGAATAACGAGAGAAGCGTTTGGGATCTTCCATGAAGGTCGCGCGCATGTTTTTCGGCGCGCCGCTTTTGAAGTGTGCTTTCAATGCCTGAACGGAGCCACGCAGGTCGTTCGCTTTCACTGTCGCCATTTCTCTCTCCTGAAGTCACGCCTTGATCCTGACAGAGTGGAACCTGCCACCGGAATCATTTTGTTTCAATCGATTTAAAGCAGAATCTCTTCCGATTTTACATCAGGTAATCTGCGCCGCAAATCCGGGCGGAACTGCGGCGCGAAAGTTTACGAGCCCTTGATGGCTGTCAGAACGTCGTCATACGCCTTGCAGGCATCTTTCAGATCGGTCTGGCCCTGATATTTGGTGGCCAGTTCCTGCATCTTGGCAACGATTCCCTGAGCCTTGGACGGGTCCTTGGTAATGACCTGCTGAACGGCAGCGGTGATTTCACCGGCCTTTTTGGTCAGCTCTTCCTGGGTGCAGGTGGGGGCTTTGGAACAGCCGACGAGAGCGACAGCCAGCAGCGAAATGCCGGCGACCATTTTCAATTTCATGTGCAGTCTCCCTTGATGAGATGAATGAAGTAGAAGAATAGTTGGGTCAGTACTTTGTGGCCGTCATCCCTGCGGAATCACAAAGTCTTAATCCTGTTATTACACCGCTCCCGTCCGGTCCAGCATCTTCATCGCCAGTATCATGATGTTTTGTGACAGGATTTAATACAGTGGCAGGAAGAACGAAGTTTTATAAATCATGGACAGATGAAGTCGTCTATCTTAGCTTTCTTCTTCCAGGGAGGCATTGAAACATGGATATGACCGGCGAAGAACGCATTGCAGCGCCCCGCGAAGCAGTCTGGAAGGCATTGAACGACACGGAGGTGTTGAAAGCCTGCATCCCCGGCTGCGAAAGCCTCGAGCGGATTTCCGATACGGAACTGGAAGCCACGGTCGGCGTCAAACTCGGCCCCGTCAAGGCGCGCTTCAACGGCAAGGTCGAATTGAGCAATCTCAATCCTCCGCTGTCCTACACGATCACGGGCGAGGGCAAGGGTGGCATTGCCGGTTTTGCCAAGGGTGGCGCCGATGTCACCCTGATCGAGGAAGGCGGCGAGACCGTGCTCACCTATACGGTCAATGCCGATGTCGGCGGCAAGATCGCCCAACTCGGCAGCCGCCTTATATCCTCCTCCGCCAAGAAACTCGCCACCCAGTTTTTCGAGAATCTCAATCAGGCCGCCGCCGGCACCTGACACGCCGGACAATTCGACAGGCCTGTCGCATTTTCCATAAGCCATGGCGGAATGACGTTTGGGTTTGCTACGATGAAGCCGGATATCCTGCCTGGATAAATAGATTGTGTTCGGGCTGGAATTCATGCGCGCGTTTGATTTCATCATTGTCGGATCAGGCTCTGCCGGATCGGTTGTCGCCGAGCGCTTGTCCGCCAGCGGACGCCACACGGTTCTTGTGCTGGAAGCGGGCGGGACGGACCGTCGGTTCTTCGTGCAGATGCCGCTCGGATACGGCAAGACCTTCTACGACAAATCCGTCAACTGGATGTACAAGGCCGAAGCCGATCCGGGTCTTGGCGGCAATGCGGATTACTGGCCGCGCGGCAAGGTGCTGGGCGGGTCGAGTTCGATCAATGCCATGGTCTATATTCGCGGCGCGAAGGAGGATTTCGACGAATGGCGCGCGCGCGGCAATCCCGGCTGGGGCTATGACGATGTGCTGCCGGTGTTTCAGGCACTGGAAGACCATGACGGCCCCGCAAAAAGCCTTGGCCGCGGCGGACCACTGCATGTCACCGATTGCTCGCACCTGTTTCATCCGCTGGCCAATCAGATTCTGAAGGGCGCGCAGGAGGCCGGCCTGCACTACAATCCCGATTTCAATGGCGCCACGCAGGAAGGCACGGGGCCATTTCAGCTGACCACGAAAGGCGGACGGCGCATGTCCGCCGCCAGGGCTTTTCTGCGCCCGGCGATGAAACGCCCCAATGTCACGGTTCTGACCGGCGCGATGGTGCAGCGGATTGTCTTTGAGGGCAAACGGGCTACCGGTGTTGCGTTCACCCGCAACGGCCGGACCGAGACGGTCAGGGCCGGGCGCGAAGTGATCCTGTGCGGCGGCTCCGTCAATTCTCCGCAACTGCTCGAACTGTCCGGGATTGGCAATGCGGCACGGCTGCAGGAATTCGGCATACCCATCGTGCATGACAATGCGCAGGTTGGGGAAAACCTGCAGGACCATCTCGGCATCAATTACACCTACCGGGCCAACGTGGCCTCGCTCAACCAGGTGCTGCGTCCGTGGTGGGGAAAACTGCGCGTCGGCATCGAATATCTGCTGCTGCGGACGGGACCCCTGTCGATCAGCATGAATCAGGGCGGTGGCTTTTTCCGCACCGATCCGTCGCGGCAGCGCCCGAACATGCAGCTGTATTTTCAGGCCTTTTCCACCGTGCGGCCGAGGGAAGGCGAACGCCCGATCCTGACCCCCGATCCCTGGCCGGGCTTTTCCATCGGCCTGTCCAATTGCCGTCCGACCAGCGTCGGGTCCATCCATATCCGCTCTAGCAATCCGCTCGACGCACCGACCATCGCGCCGAACGCTTTTTCAACCGGGCATGACGTTGCCGAGATGCTGGATGCGGTAAAGTTCCTGCGGAAAATCGCAGCGACGCCAACCCTGTCGAAGCTGATCGTCGAGGAATTGCTGCCCGGTCCGCATTGCCGGAGCGATGAGGATCTCATTGCCGATTTCCGCCGGCGCAGCGGCACGGTCTATCACCCGGTTTCGACCTGCCGCATGGGGCCGGACCCGGCAGTATCGGTGGTCGACCCGCGTTTGCGGGTGCACGGCGTCGAAGGGCTGCGTGTGATCGACTGCTCGATCTTCCCCAATATCATTTCCGGCAATACCAATGCCGCCGCCATGATGGTCGGGGCAAAAGGCGCAAGCCTTGTTCTCAACGATCTGATCTAGCTTTTCCCCGCTGCCCTTGCCAGATTTGCGTGGATATCCAGCCGTGCAAACGAAACGAATATGATTCAATTTCATATTTCTTGACCGTTTGATAAAAAATTTGACCTTTTGTGAAAATCTGGCATTCTTTCCATCAACAGGCGCTGGACAAACCGGCCCATCACCAAATTGCGGCACGCCCAAAGGGAACGGGATGCTGCAGTTTCAGAAATGGAGAGGCGATTTCATGGGATCGATCGATTCTGGAATCCGTGATGTGAGGGCCGGGCGGCTAGAGTCCGATGCCTACACCGATGTTTTTTCCGATCTGCACCCGGCATTGACGCGGCATGAAGCCTTTGTCGAATCCGACCGCTGCTACTTCTGCTACGATGCGCCCTGCATGAACGCCTGCCCGACGGGCATCGATATTCCGCTGTTCATTCGCCAGATCGCCGCCGACAATCCCACCGGTTCTGCCAAGACGATTCTGGCCGAAAACATTCTCGGCGGCATGTGTGCCCGCGTCTGCCCGACGGAAACCCTGTGCGAACAGGCCTGCGTGCGTGAGACCGCCGAGGGCAAGCCGGTGAAAATCGGCCTTCTGCAGCGCTACGCCACCGACCATCTGATGGAAAAGGGCCAGCACCCCTTCAAGCGCGCCGAGCCGACAGGCAAGAGCGTTGCCGTCGTCGGCGCGGGTCCGGCCGGCTTGTCGGCGGCTCATCGCCTTGCCAAACACGGACACAACGTGACGATTTTCGAAGCCAGGCCAAAAGCCGGCGGCCTCAATGAATATGGCATTGCCGCCTATAAGAGCGTCGACAATTTTGCCCAGAAGGAACTCGATTTCATTCTGGAAATCGGCGGGATCACCATCGAGAACGACAAGGCGCTTGGCCGGGACATCAGCATCGATGCGCTGAAAGCCGGTTTTGATGCGGTTTTCCTCGGCATGGGATTGCCGGGTGTGAACGAGCTTGGCCTCGAAGGCGAAGATGCCGCCGGCTGCATCGATGCCGTCGACTACATCTCCGTCCTGCGCCAGAGCGAGGACCTGTCGCAGATCGCCGTCGGACGCGACGTTGTCGTCATCGGCGGCGGCATGACGGCCATCGACGTGGCCGTGCAGACCAAGCTGCTGGGCGCCGAGAACGTCATCATCGCCTATCGGCGCGGGCCGGAAAGCATGAACGCCAGCCCCTATGAGCAGGAACTGGCGCTGAAAACCGGGGTGATCATCCGTCATTGGTTGCAGCCGCGGGCGCTTACCCGCAACGCATCCGGTGAAGTCTGCGGCATCACGCTGGATTATACCGCCATGGCCGACGGCAGGCTTGCCGTCACCGGCGAAAGCATCACCCTTGCCAGCGACCAGATTTTCAAGGCCATCGGCCAGACGCCGGCAGAGAGCATCCTTACCGAAGCCGGGCTTGCCCTATCGAAGGGGCGTATCAGCGTCGACGCCGACCGCCGCACCTCGATCCCCGGCATATGGGCTGGCGGCGATTGCATTGCCGGTGGTCAGGACCTGACCGTGGCCGCGGTGCAGGACGGCAAGCTTGCCGCTGAATCCATCCACCGGGCGCTGACGCAGCAGCCGGAGAAAGTCAGCGGCTTTGTCGAAGCCGTCATGGCGGAAAATCCGGACGGCGCGTCGGCCCCGGCGCAGCACCCCACCCATCCAAGCCACATCGCTGGCTGAAGGAGATCGACATGGCTGATCTTTCATCGAATTTCCTCGGCATCAAATCCCCCAACCCCTTCTGGCTGGCCTCCGCACCGCCGACAGACAAGGCCTACAATGTCGAGCGCGCCTTCAAGGCGGGCTGGGGCGGCGTTGTGTGGAAGACATTGGGCGAAGAGGGCCCGCCCGTCGTCAACGTCAACGGCCCGCGCTATGGCGCGATCCACGGCCCGGACCGGCGCTTGCTTGGCCTGAACAATATCGAGCTCATCACCGACCGTCCGCTGGAAGTGAACCTGCGGGAAATGACCGAGGTGAAGAAGAAGTGGCCCGACCGGGCGCTGATCGCCTCCATCATGGTGCCCTGCGAGGAGAACGCCTGGAAAGCCATCCTGCCGCTGGTCGAGGCTACCGGTGCGGACGGCATCGAGCTCAACTTCGGCTGCCCGCACGGCATGTCCGAACGCGGCATGGGCGCGGCGGTCGGCCAGGTGCCGGAATATATCGAGATGGTGGTGCGCTGGTGCAAGCAGTATACGCGCATGCCCGTCATCACCAAGCTGACGCCCAATATCACCGACATCCGCAAACCGGCACGGGCAGCAAAATCCGGTGGTACCGATGCCGTGTCACTGATCAACACGATCAACTCCATCGTGTCGGTCGATCTCGATACCTTTGCGCCCAATCCCTCGATTGACGGGCGCGGGTCGCATGGCGGCTATTGCGGCCCGGCCGTCAAGCCCATTGCGCTCAACATGGTGGCGGAAATCGCCCGCGATGCGGAGACGCGTGGCCTGCCGATCTCCGGCATCGGCGGCATCACGACATGGCGCGATGCGGCGGAATTCATCGCGCTCGGTTGCGGCAATGTGCAGGTGTGCACGGCGGCCATGACCTATGGCTTCAAGGTCGTGCAGGAAATGATCGACGGGCTCTCCGACTGGATGGACTCCCGCGGCTTCGCTTCCATCGAGGACTTCCGCGGCATGGCCGTGCCGAACGTCTCCGACTGGCAGTACCTCAATCTCAACTACATCACCAAGGCGCAGATCGACCAGGACCTGTGCATCAAATGCGGCCGCTGCCACATTGCCTGCGAGGACACGTCGCACCAGGCCATCACGGCAATGGTGGACGGCGCCCGGCATTTCGAGGTGATCGACGAGGAATGCGTCGGCTGCAACCTCTGCGTCAACGTCTGCCCTGTCGACAACTGCATCACCATGGTGCCGATGACCTCGGGAGTTGACCCGCGCACCAAGCTGCCGATCCAACCGGACTACGCCAACTGGACCACCCATCCCAACAATCCGATGGCCAAGGCCGCCGCCGAATAACATTCAAAACCCGCCGTTAAGGCGGGTTTTTTCTTTGTCAGACTGCCCGCAACCGGCAGCTACACCTTCATGTAATCGTACACGACTTCCCCGAGCCCGAGGGTCAGATCGGCGATGAAATGCGTTCCCGACAAGACTTCCAGAACGGGCAGGCCCGCAACATTGGCCATGACATGCGCATGAAGTTCGAGCGCCGCCGGTGCCGTCCACGCGCCTTTCAGATCGATATCCTGCAGGTGATATTCGACCAGCTCGCAGATGCGCGCGGTACCGTCCACATGCGGAATGATCTTGATGAGATAATTCGGCAGCAGCATGGATTTCAGAACGGCGGCATGATCGGCCGGCTTGTGCTTGTAGCCCATGGTGCCGGTGGCACAGAGCACACTGCCGTAATGCAGCGTGCCGAGGATGGTTTCGCCCTCATGGGAGATTTTCGGCTTGGCGAGTTTCTTGGGAAAGCCCCAGATTTCGCGCCCGCCGGCAATCGGCGCATCATCGTCGAGATACATGGAATGGACGTAGACGCCATTCTTGCCATTGAAGCGGACCGGGATGACCTGGCCGGATTCGGTGTAATCGCCAAAGCCGGTGGAATCTGGCATGCGGATGAACTCGAATTTGACAATAGGCTCGGTAATCTCCAGCGGCTCAGGCACCACCGCCCGCAGCGCCTCCGGATCGGTGCGATAGGTGATGACCACGAATTCGCGGTTGATGAAGCGGTAGGGACCCGGCGGATAGGAGGGGTTGGTGAGCGGCATGGCATAGGCGGAACGAACATCGGATATTTTCACGGGGGCATCTCCGGATGTCAGGGGAACCGGCTTTGATGCAAGCCAGGCGCGGCAACGGATATTGCGACGCAGCGGAACAATAGTGCAATGCACAATCCGCGTCTGTCAATTTCGCGTGAGGCATGTGTTTTGCATCAACATCGTGCGTGGTTCGACAAGCTCACCATGAGGGATGGAGGTGGATGGCAGGGAGCTATATCCACTGCATTTCCGATTGGCCTTGCAGTCAACAATCTCCCTCATGGTGAGCTTGTCGAACCACGCACAATCGACCTGCAATCGACCAATCCCCTCACCCGCGCGGGCGAATGCCATTGAGAATGATGCTCAGGACCGCCTGCGCCGTCTGCTCGCGGAAACCGGGGCGGCCAACCTGATTGCCCATGATGGCGCGGACCTGCACATCGAAATCCGCATAGTGCTGCGTGGTCGCCCAGATCATGAAAATCAGGTGATAGGGATCGACCGGTGCGAGCTTGCCTTCGCCGACCCAGCGGCGGATCACCGCCGCCTTGTCGTCGACCAGCGGCTTCAGGTGCTTGCTCAGGAATTCACTGATCGCTGGTGCGCCATGCAATACTTCGTTGGCAAACAGCCGCGACGCCTCCGGGTGGCTCTCCGACATGCGGATTTTCAGGGTTATGTATTTGCGCAACTGCTCGATCGGGTCGCCCTCGGGATCGATTTCCGCCAGCGGCGCCAGCCACTCCGCCAGCGTCTCTTCCAGCAGCGTCACATAGATGTTCTGCTTGCGCGGAAAATAGTAGAGCAGGTTCGGCTTCGACATCCCCGCCTTGTCGGCAATCTGGTCGATGGTGGTGCCGCGAAAGCCATAGGCGGAGAAAACATCGAGAGCGGCATCGAGGATGAGACGGCGATTGATTTCCTGGATGCGCGTCGTCTTTTCCGGCACATCGCTCGTCTTTTTCTTCGCTGCCCTCGCCATGCCACTCATCCCTTTTTGTTATCCGGCGCGACGGGCCGTTTCGTCGCATCCCGGAACCGCTTTTATTCCCCATAAAGCGCTTGACCGGCTTCCTATGCTCTTCTAGCCTGCATTTTGACCAACTAGTCAAGTTTTTGATTGCACCACAGGTTCAATCATTCGGGAACACAAAACAAGCGGCAATGTCCGCAAACAGGAGGCGTACGTCACATGTCGAAATCGGCATTGGGATTGGGCACCAATAATCTCGAGGCGTTCTGGATGCCGTTTTCGGCAAACAGGCAGTTCAAGCAAAATCCCCGTCTTCTGGTCAGCGCCAAGGACATGCATTTCAAGTCCGCCGACGGCCGCGAAATACTCGACGGAACCGCCGGTCTGTGGTGCTGCAACGCCGGTCATTCGCGCCCGAAAATCGTCGAGGCGGTACAGAAGCAGGTTGCCGAACTCGACTACGCGCCCGCCTTCCAGATGGGCCATCCCAAGGTCTTCGAGCTGGCGGCGCGACTTGCGGCCATGCTGCCGTCCCCCATCGATCACGTCTTCTTCACCAATTCCGGTTCGGAATCGGTCGACACGGCACTCAAGATCGCCCTCGCCTATCACCGCGCCAAGGGCAACGGCACCAAGACCAAGCTGATCGGCCGCGAGCGCGGCTACCACGGCGTCGGCTTCGGCGGCATTTCCGTCGGCGGCATTTCCGGCAACCGCAAGACATTCGGCAATGCGCTCGGCGGTGTCGACCACATCCGCCATACCCACGATCTCGCGCGCAACGCCTTCACGCGCGGCGAGCCCGAATATGGCGTTGAATTTGCCGACGACCTGGAAAAGGTGATCGCCCTGCACGATGCTTCCAACATCGCCGCTGTCATCGTCGAACCGGTGGCCGGATCAACCGGCGTGCTCATCCCGCCGAAGGGGTATCTGCAGCGCTTGCGCGAAATTTGCACGAAGAACGATATTCTGCTGATCTTCGATGAAGTCATCACCGGCTTCGGCCGCCTCGGCACCCCCTTCGCCGTGGATTATTTCGGCGTGGTTCCCGATCTCATCACCACCGCCAAGGGCATCACCAGCGGCGTGATCCCGATGGGCGCGGTGTTTGCCTCCAAGCAGATCTACGATGCATTCATGACCGGCCCGGAAAACATGATCGAACTTTTCCATGGCTATACCTATTCCGGCCACCCCGTTGCCTGCGCGGCAGCGCTTGCAACACTCGACACCTATGAGGAAGAGGGCCTGCTTACCCGTGCGGCGGAGCTTTCCGACTACTGGGCCGATGCATTGCATGCCCTGAAGGGCCTGCCGCATGTCATCGACATCCGCAACCTCGGCCTGATCGGCGCCATCGAGCTGGAACCCATACCAGGCGCACCGACCAAGCGTGCCTTCCAGGCATTCCTCGATGCCTATGAAAAGGGTGTCCTTATCCGCACCACGGGCGATATCATTGCGCTATCGCCACCCCTGATCATCACCAAGGGCCAGATCGAGCACCTCTTCGATACACTGGCCGACGTCCTGAAAAACCTGGCATAGTTGAAAGGCTCTCACATGGCGCTCACTGGAAATCTCAGGATCAACGGCGACCGTCTCTGGGACAGCCTGATGGACATGGCGAAGATCGGACCGGGACTGCGCGGCGGCAACAACCGCCAGACCCTGACCGACGAGGACGCCGAAGGCAGGCGCCTGTTCCAGAGCTGGTGCGAAAAGGCCGGGCTGACCATGGGCGTCGATACCATGGGCAACATGTTCTTCCGCCGCGAAGGCACCGACCCGGATGCCCTGCCCGTCTATGTCGGGAGCCATCTCGACACCCAGCCGACCGGCGGCAAATATGACGGCGTACTCGGTGTCCTCGGCGGCCTCGAACTTGTCCGTACGCTCAACGATCTCAACATCAAGACCAAGCACCCGATTGTCGTGGTCAACTGGACCAATGAGGAGGGTACGCGCTTTGCCCCCGCCATGCTGGCATCGGGTGTCTTTGCCGGTATCCACACGCAGGACTGGGCCTATGCCCGCGAAGACGCCAAGGGCAAGACGTTCGGCGACGAGCTGGAGCGCATCGGCTGGAAGGGCGACGAGGAGGTGGGCGCGCGCAAGATGCACGCACTGTTCGAACTGCATATCGAGCAGGGCCCGATCCTCGAAATCGAAGGCAAGGATATCGGCGTCGTCACCCATGGCCAAGGCCTCTGGTGGCTGCAGATCACGCTGACCGGCAAGGACAGCCATACGGGTTCCACACCGATGCCGATGCGCCGGAATGCCGGGCTGGGCATGGCCCGCATCACTGAACTCGTCCACACCATTGCCATGGCGCACCAGCCCAGCGCCGTCGGCGCGATCGGCCATTGCGACGTCTATCCGAACTCGCGCAATGTCATCCCCGGCAAGGTGGTTTTCACCGTCGATTTCCGCTCGCCCGACCTTGCCACACTCAATGCGATGAAGGCAGAGCTCGAGGAGAAGGCACCAAAGATTGCCAAAGAGCTCGGGCTGGAAATCAAGATCGAAGAAGCCGGACATTTCGATCCCGTCACTTTCGACCAAGGCTGCGTAACCGCCGTGCGCAATGCAGCCGAGCGGCTGGGTTACAGCCACCGCAACATCATTTCCGGCGCGGGGCACGATGCCTGCTGGGTCAACCGGGTTGCGCCAACGGCCATGGTCATGTGTCCCTGCGTCGATGGGCTCAGCCACAATGAAGATGAAGAGATTTCCAAGGAATGGGCGGCCGCGGGCGCGGACGTCCTCCTGCATGCTGTTCTGGAAACGGCTGTGATCCAGACCTGACCGGATACCATTTCCATACAGAGCAACATGTTCGACAAAAAACCAATAAGGGGAACGGACACATGGCTACGAAAGTGATCAAAGACGGGACCATCATTGCCGCCGACCGCACCTACAAGGCGGATGTGCTGATCGAGGGCGACATCATTGCCCAGATCGGTACGGATCTTTCCGGCGATGAGATCATTGATGCGACGGGCTGCTATCTGATGCCGGGCGGCATCGATCCGCACACCCATCTCGAAATGCCCTTCATGGGCACCCATTCTTCCGATGATTTCGACACAGGCACCGCCGCGGCGCTGGCGGGCGGCACCACCATGGTGGTCGATTTCGTCCTTCCCGGCGCCGACGGCCTGCTGGCAGCCTTGCAGGACTGGTTCCAGAAGGCAGGCAAGGCGCGCACCGACTATTCCTTCCACATGGCCATCACCGGCTGGAACAAGCAGATCTTTGACGAGATGCCGAAGGTGGTGGAACGCGGCATCAACACGTTCAAGCACTTCATGGCCTATAAAGGCGCCCTGATGGTGGACGATGACGAGATGTTCGCCTCGTTCACGCGCTGCGCCGAGATCGGCGCCATGCCGCTGGTCCACGCCGAGAATGGCGACGTGGTCGCCCATCTCCAGCAGAAACTCCTGGCAGAAGGCAACAACGGACCGGAAGCCCATGGCTATTCCCGGCCGCCGGAGGTCGAGGGGGAAGCCGCCAACCGCGCCATCATGATCGCTGATCAGGCCGGCGTGCCGCTCTACATCGTGCACGTGTCCTGCGAGCAGGCGCATGAAGCCATCCGCCGCGCCCGCCAGAAGGGCATGCGCGTCTATGGCGAGCCGCTGGTGCAGCATCTGACGCTCGATGAGAGCGAGTACAAGAACAAGGACTGGGACTATGCGGCGCGCCGGGTGATGTCGCCGCCCTTCCGCGACAAGAGTCATCAGGACGGCCTGTGGGCCGGTCTCGCCTCCGGCAGCCTGCAGGTGGTGGCGACCGATCACTGTGCCTTCACCACGGAACAGAAGCGTTTTGGCGTCGGCGATTTCACCAAGATTCCGAATGGCACCGGCGGCCTCGAGGACCGCATGCCCGTGCTGTGGACCAGGGGCGTTCGCACCGGCCGCCTGACGCCGAACGAATTCGTGGCCGTGACCTCCACCAACATCGCCCGCATCCTCAACATCTATCCGCGCAAGGGCGCCATCCTGCCGGGCTCCGATGCGGATATCGTCATCTGGGACCCCGAGGCATCGAAGGTGATTTCCGCCAAGACACAGAAATCCGCCATCGACTACAACGTGTTCGAAGGGATCGAGGTCACCGGCCTGCCGCGCATCACCCTGTCACGCGGACAGATCGCCTACAAGGACGGCGAAGTGCTGGCCCCGACCGGCAGCGGCCGCTTTGTCGAACGCGAGGCCAATGCGCCGGCCAATCGTGCACTTTCCACGTGGAAGGAACTCACGGCACCGCGTAAGGTGGAGCGCGATCCGAAAAACATACCGGCGGGTGTCTGATGACAGTCGTCGCGCTCAGACCCAAGGCCCAGTCAATGCCAAACGCGACGCCAACGAATGTGATCGACGTCAAGGACCTGTCGCTGGTCTTCAAGACCAATGACGGGCCGGTCAATGCCCTGTCGAACATCAACCTTGCGGTCAATGGCGGCGAATTCGTTTCATTCATTGGCCCATCCGGCTGCGGCAAGACCACCCTCCTGCGGGTGATCGCCGATCTGGAACAGCCGACATCCGGGACCATTTCCGTCAATGGCATGACGCCATCCGAAGCGCGGCAGAATCGCGCCTATGGTTATGTGTTCCAGGCGGCGGCGCTTTATCCATGGCGCACCATCGGCGGCAATATTTCCCTGCCGCTGGAAGTGATGGGCGTGCCAAAAGCCGAACGGGCGAGCCGCATCGCCAAAAACCTCGAACTGGTCAACCTTGCCGGTTTCGAGAAAAAGTTTCCGTGGCAGCTGTCGGGCGGCATGCAGCAGCGCGCCTCCATAGCGCGGGCACTGTCCTTCGATCCCGACATGCTGCTGATGGACGAACCTTTTGGTGCGCTGGACGAGATCGTCCGCGACCACCTCAACGAAGAGCTGCTGAAGCTGTGGGCCAAGACGCAGAAGACGGTGATCTTCGTCACGCACTCCATTCCGGAAGCTGTGTTCCTGTCGACAAAGATCGTGGTGATGAGCCCGCGTCCCGGCCGTATCCACGAAATCATCGACTGCAATCTCGGCACGGAACGCACGCTCGATATCCGCGAGACGCCGGAATTTCTCGAAATTGCCCACCGGGTGCGCGAGGGCCTGCGCCATGGCCATTCCTATGATGAGTAGCCGGGGCGCATGATGACCACGATCCGCGCCGCCAAACTGCGTGACATGTCCGACTGCGCGGCTATCGTCAATGCGTGGATCGACGCTACGGAATGGATGCCGCGCATTCATTCGGCGGACAACGTCACGGACTATTATTGCGATACCGTCTTTTCCAGATACGAAGTCTTTGTCGCCGATGACCATGACATGGTGGCCGGCATGGTTGCGCTCGCGCCTGACAACATGGTCAATGCACTCTACGTGCATGCCGACCGGCGCGGCAGGGGCATCGGCAAGGCGCTGCTGGATCACGCCAAGCGGCAGGCCACGGGACCGGTGGAGCTTTGGACCTTTGTGGCGAACACTGGTGCCCAGTCCTTCTACAGGCGCGAAGGCTTTGCCGAAATGCGCCGCACCGATGGCGACAATGAAGAACATTTGCCGGATATTCTGTATCGCTGGCAGCCTGAAGCGGGGATGCATTCATGAACTTCATCCGCAACAGCGTTGTTCCCGTTGGAACGGTCCTCCTCGCCATTCTGGCGCTGTGGTATGCCTTCGCCATCATCCTCAATGCGCCGTTCGAACGGGATCAGGCCGCACGCGCCAACACAACGATCTCCACCCGCCAACTCATCGCCAACACGATGGCGCAGGAGCGCCCGGTCCTGCCCGCGCCGCATCAGGTGGCCGAGGAAATCCGCAAGACCGTGTTCGATATCAGCCCGACATCGAAGCGCAGTCTCGTTTATCACGGCGGTGTCACCCTGTCCTCGACCTTGCTGGGTTTCGGGCTTGGCACGCTGCTCGGCATCCTGCTTGCCATTGCCATTGTCCATTCGCGCACGCTCGACAAAAGCCTGATGCCCTGGATCATCACGTCGCAGACCGTGCCCATCCTTGCCATCGCTCCGATGATCATCGTGGTTCTCAATGCGGTCAATATCACCGGGCTCCTGCCCAAGGCGATGATCTCCACCTATCTGTCGTTCTTTCCCGTTGCCGTCGGCATGGTCAAGGGCCTGCGCTCACCCGAGATCATGCATCTCGACCTGATGCACACCTATAATGCCTCGAAGGCGCAGGTGTTCTGGAAGCTGCGCTGGCCGGCGTCCATGCCCTACCTCTTCACCTCGATGAAGATTGCCGTCGCCATCAGCCTGGTTGGTGCCATTGTCGGTGAACTGCCGACCGGTGCAGTCGCGGGCATCGGTGCGCGGCTGCTGGCCGGTTCCTATTATGGCCAGACGGTGCAGATCTGGGCCGCATTGATCGCAGCGGCGCTGATGGCGGCCGTTCTGGTCAGCCTGATCGGGCTGATGGCCACGCTCGTCAACCGGCGCATGGGAGTACGGCCATGAGACTATCCCGCTCCCCGCTGGCCATTGCCGCCTTCCTGCTTGCCGTTCCCGGATTGCTGATATCGTCCGGCGGCGACGTTCTCGACACCCTCACCTATTCGACCCCGGTCATCCTGTTTGTTGCCGCTGCCGTTGCCATGTTCACGAGCGTATCGATACCGTCGCTGATCGTCGTTCTGGCGCTTGTCCATGTGGTCGCCTTCTGCCTTATCGGACTGCTCCACGCGATGCCGCAGCCGCCGGGACCGTCGATCGGCTACTGGTGCATGGTGACCTCATCCTGGCTGCTCGCGTGGTTCAGCGTGCAGAATCTGGCCGGCCTGAAACTCACTTCGCCGCAGGCCCAGCGGCTGGTCAATCTCGCCCTGCCGGTGCTGTTCGGTGCGTGGCTGCTGATCCTGTGGGAAATCATTGTCCGTGGCTTTGGCGTACCGAGCATTCTGCTGCCGCCGCCATCCATGATCGCCGAGCGCATTTCCAGTTCCGTACCGACGCTCTGGGCGGATTTTCAACAGACATATCTGAAGGCCGCCATTGCCGGTTACGTCATCGGTTGCGGTTCGGGTTTCCTTGCCGCCATCATTGTCGACCGGGTGCCTTTCCTGCGCCGGGGACTGCTGCCCATCGGCAATCTTGTGGCCGCCCTTCCCGTTGTCGGCATCGCGCCGATCATGGTCATGTGGTTCGGTTCCTACTGGGAATCGAAGGCCGCCGTGGTCGTCATCATGACTTTCTTTCCCATGCTGGTGAATACCGTGGCCGGACTTGCAGCATCCGGCGCGATGGAACGCGACCTGATGCAGACTTATGGCTCCAGCTACGGACAGACTCTTGTGAAGCTGCGCCTGCCCGCCGCCATGCCCTTCATCTTCAACGCGCTGAAGATCAATTCGACGCTGGCCCTCATCGGCGCCATCGTTGCTGAATTCTTCGGCTCGCCCATTGTCGGCATGGGCTTCCGCATTTCGGCGGAAGTCGGTCGCATGAATGTCGATATGGTGTGGGCGGAAATTTTTGTTGCGGCGCTTGCGGGCTCGCTGTCTTACGGGCTTATTACCCTCATCGAGCGGGCGGTTACTTTCTGGCACCCTTCCTACAGAACTTAAAAACAAGAACAGAGGAGAACTGAAACATGAAGAAGACGATAGCATTGACGATGGGTCTGGCGATGACGCTGATGGCGGGCTCGGCGCTGGCGGCCGACAAGCTGACCCTGCAGCTGAAATGGGTCACGCAAGGCCAGTTCGCCGGCTATTATGTCGCCAAGGACAAGGGTTTCTACAAGGAGGCCAATCTCGACGTGGAAATCAAGCCGGGCGGACCTGACGTTGCCCCGCCGCAGGTGATCGCCGGCGGCGGCGCCGATGTGGTCGTCGACTGGATGCCATCTGCCCTCGCCACGCGCGAAAAGGGCCTGCCGCTCGTCAACATCGCCCAGCCGTTCAAGCGCTCCGGCATGATGCTGACCTGCCGCAAGGAGACCGGCATCACCAAGCCGCAGGATTTCAAGGGCAAGACCCTCGGCGTCTGGTTCGGCGGCAATGAATATCCGTTCCTGTCGTGGATGAACCACCTCGGCCTCAAGACCGATGGCGGCCCGAACGGCGTCACCGTCCTCAAGCAGGGCTTCAATGTGGATCCTCTGATCCAGAAGCAGGCGGACTGCATCTCGACCATGACCTACAATGAATACTGGCAGGTGATCGATGCCGGCATTCCCGCCGATCAGCTGGTCACGTTCAAGTATGAGGACGAGAAGGTCGCTACGCTCGAAGACGGTCTTTACGTGCTGCAGAAGAGCCTCGATGACCCGAAGATGGTGGAAAAGCTCGCCCGCTTCGTCAAGGCGTCAATGAAGGGCTGGGACTATGCCCGCCAGCATCCGGACGAAGCGGCCAACATCGTGCTTGAAAACGATGCCAGCGGCGCGCAGACCGAAAAGCACCAGAAGCGCATGGTGGCTGAGATCAACAAGCTGACTGAGGGCTCCACCGGCGTTCTCGATGTGGCAGCGGCCGAGCGCACCGTGGAGACACTCCTCGGCGGCGGCTCCGATCCCGTCATCACCAAGAAGCCGGAAGGCGCTTGGACAACGAAGGTTACGGACGCCGCGAAATAACGATTCGCAGCCGGAATGAACAAGGCGGGGAGCAATCCCCGCCTTTTGTTTGCATGAATAAGAATCCTATTCAGCGGGCAGGGGCGGCTGCGACACCACTTCCAGAAGTTCCCGCTCGAGCCGCGCTTCCTCTTCCGCTTTCGGCTTGGAGAAACCGGCAAGCAGGAGATAGGCAACCGGCGTCAGGAACAATGTCGAGGCCGTGGCAAGGCCAAGACCACCGACGATGACCCAGCCGAGGGCAATGCGGGCCTCAGCGCCGGCACCGCTGGCCAGAACCAGCGGAACACCACCGAGAATGGCACAAAGCATCGTCATGACCACCGGGCGCAGGCGGATATTGGAGGCTTCCTCGATGGCCTGCCGCACAGTCCGGCCCTGATCGCGCAAATGGTTGGCGAATTCAACAATCAGGATGCCGTTCTTGGCCATGATGCCGACAAGCAGCACCAGCCCGATCTGGCTGTAGACATTCATGCTGGTGCCGGTGAGCACCATGGCAAAGACCGCGCAGGCCAGGCCGAGCGGAACGGTCGCCATCACGATAACCGCGCTGATGAAGCTTTCAAACTGTGCCGCGAGCACGAGCAGGATGATCAGGATGGCGAAACCGAAGGTGACGAACATGCTGGCGGAGTTCTCGCCGAGCGTTGCTGCCTCGGCGAGCGGAATGATGCGGTAACCCGGCGGAAGCAGTGGTGCAGCCACCTCCTGCGCTACCTTGTAGGCATCACCCAAGGCAAAGTCAGGACTGAGGGCGGCCGTTATGGCGACAGACCGCATCTGCTGCTCGCGGGTCAATGCCGGCGGCACTGCCACTTCCGTCAGCTTGGCAATGGTCGCCATCGGCACGAAGCGGCCGTCGCTGGTGCGCATGAAGACGTTTTCGAGATCGGTCGGGTCATTGATCGGATTGGTTGTTGAGACCAGCTTCACATCGAAACTGCGGTCCTCGATGTAGACCGAACCGATCTTGTAGCCATCCAGCACCGATTGCAGCGCCTCGGCGAGACCGGTGATCTCGATGCCGAGATCGGATGCACGCTCGCGATCAATGGACACGGAAAGCTGCGGCTGCGTCGGCTCATTGGTCAGGCGCGGCCGGTCAAAGCGTTTGTCCTTTTCCAGCGCCGACACGATCTTGGCGGCGGCCGTTCCGAGATCGGCGTAATTGGTCCCGACAATGGCGAATTGCAGGCCGTTGCCCGCGCCGCGAATGCCGAGCGAATTGGGCTGGGCGGCAAAGACCTGGATGCCGGGAATATTGCGCACGCGCTTGGACACGTCGGCGAGAATTTCCTGCTGGCTCCGGTGACGTTCCTTCCATGTGGCAAGGCTGAGCACCATGAAACCGCGATTGGTGTTGCCGTTCTGTCCGGCGATGGAAAACGTGTTCTGGATTTCACCGGAATCGCGCATCGGCTGGATCAGCGTCTCGATCTGGCGCATCTGGTCGTTGAGATATTCAAGGCTGACGCCCTGCGGTGCCGTGATGCGCAGGAAGGCCGAAGCGCGATCCTCGGTCGGCGTCAATTCCTGTTTAAGCAGCGAAAAGGCGCCGAAGGCTGCCCCGGCAAACAGCAGCGATGCCAGGACCACGAGCCATGGCGCGGCCAGACATCCGTGCAGCATGCGGCGATAGGCTTCGAGGAACCAGCCGCCAACCCGCCGGACAAGGCCCGGCGAATGGTTGATATCCTCGTGCTTGGCTTCGCTTGCCGAGAGCAGGCGCGAGGCCAGCATCGGACAGAGCGTAAGCGCGACGACGGCTGAGAGCAGCACGCAGATTGCCAGCACGAAGCCGAATTCGCGGAAGAGGCCGCCGGTCTGTCCGGGCAGGAACGAGAGCGGCACGAACACCGCCGCCAGCGTCACCGTCGTTGCGATAACCGCGAAAAATACCTCCTGCGTGCCAAGCACGGCAGCGGCGCGCGGCCCCATGCCCTGGTTGCGGCGCCGCACGATGTTTTCGAGCACGACAATGGCATCGTCCACCACGAGACCCGTCGCCAGCACCAGCGCCAGCAGCGTCAGGATGTTGATCGAGAAACCGGCGAGATAGATCGCCGAGATGGTTCCGATCAGGGCGACCGGCATCGACACCGCGGGGATCAGCGTCGCACGCAGGTCCCACAGGAAGAGATAGATGATCAGGATGATGATGAAGACCGAGGCGCCCAGCGCGATTTCAACCTCATGCACGGCACCGTTGATGAAATCGGCATCGTCACTGGTCACGCGGATATCGACGCCTTCCGGCAAGGTTTTTTGCAACTGACCGATAGCCGTCCGGACGCCTTTGGAGATATCGAGCGTGTTAGACTGCGCCTGGCGGATGATGCCAAGACCAATGCCGGTCTTGCCATTGGCGCGCAGCGTCGATGTGCCGATATCGGGACCGAGCGTGACGGTTGCGACATCCCGGATCTTGGTACGATCCTTGATGATGATGTTTTCGAAATCCTCCGGCGTCGACACCGGCGCGGTGGCGCGGACGACGATGCTCTGGGCACTGCTGTTGATCTGACCGGCGGGCGTATCGAACGCCATCGTGTTGAGGGCCGTGCGGACATTGGCAACCGTCAACCCAAGGCTTGCCAGTTTGCCCTGATCGATATCGATGCGGAAAATCTTGCTGCGGTTGCCGTTGATTTGCACGTCCGCGACACCGGGCACCGATGCAAGCACGTCCTTGATCTGGTCTTCGACCAGAACGGTCATGTCTTCGACGGCCATCGTGGTCGAGGTGACGGCAAGGCGCATCACCGCATCGGCATTGGCATCCGCCTTGACGATCTGCGGCGGATCGGCCTGCTCCGGCAGGGTGTTGGTGATGCGGCTGATGGCATCGCGCATGTCGGCGGCGGCGACGTTCAGATCGACACCGTCATTGAACTCCACGGTGACGCGGCTGGTCCCGAAGGACGAGCTGGAGGAAATGGATTTGACCCCGGAAACGCGGGACACCGCGCCTTCAATCGCAGCGGTCAGCTCGCGGTCAACCGTCTCGGCGGCGGCCGCCTGGAATGTCGTCGTTACCGTCACCACGGGCCGGTCGACATCCGGCAGTTCGCGCACGTCGACACCATAGAAGGCGGCAAGCCCGGCGACGACGATCAGGGCATTGAGCACCAGCGCCAGCACCGGGCGGCGGATGAAAAGGGCGGTGAAAGTGGAGCCGGACTGTCCGTGTGAATTGCTCACGCCGCACCTCAGCCCTTTTCGCCGACGGAAGCCAGCGGTCGCGCGCCGGAATCCGTCTGGTTGGCAGGCTGGCCCTTGATCTGGACAGTACCGCCCTGGCGAACGGCCTGCACCCCTTCCGCGACAATAAGGTCACCCGGTTTGATCTCGGCATTGACGAGAACATAGGCGGCATTGCGCTGCATGATGCGGACGGGCACACGCTGCGCCTTGTTGTCCGCAATCTTCCAGATATAGGCGCCGTCCGTGCCCCACTGGATCGCCAGCGGATCGACCGTCGGATAGGTCTCTCCGGCAAATCCCATGTTCACCTGAAAGGCCATGCCTTCGCGCAGGGCATCATTCGGATTGGTGATCCGCGCCTGCACCTGCAGGGTGCGGCTGTCCGGATCGATGCGATTGTCGATGGCGTTGATGGTGCCCTTGAACGTCTCGCCCGGGCGGGCAACGGAGGTGGCGGTGACGGCTGCACCGACCTTGATGGCCGGGGCAAAGCGTTCCGGCACCCAGAAGTCCACCAGCACTTCGCTGCGATCAGCGATCGTCGCGATCTGCGTCGTCGTGGTGATGTAGTTGCCGGCGCTCACGGGAAGAATGCCGACGATGCCGCCAATCGGCGCCTTGACCGCGCGGCGGTCCAGCGCGAGTTCGGCCTCGCGTACATCGAGACCGGCATTGTCGACCGCCAGTCCGGCATCGGACACCTGCACGGCGGAAACGGTGTTGGTCGTGCTGAGATTTTCCGCGCGCTTCAGCTTGGTCTGGGCGTCCTTCAGCATCGTGCGCGCCTTGTCGGCGGCGATGCTTTCCGCCTCAGAATCAAGCCGGGCAATCACGTCGCCGGCTTCAACCCTGGTGCCTGAGGTGACGAGGATTTCCGTCATGCGTCCGGCGGCGAACGGTGTGACGGAAACGGAGCTCTTTGCCTTGCCGGTGCCAATGGCCGACAGCTTGTCATTGATCTTGGCCGCATCGGCGGCTCGCACAACCACGATCGGAACGGCCTGTCCGCTCCGTCCCTGGCCGTTGGGCGCCGCTGGTTCCTTTGCTGTGGTCAGAACCTTGTCGACACCGGCTTTTTTCAGGAGATTGGACGCGCCCGGAAAGAAATACAGCCATCCCGCGCCGGCAACGGCGAGGATAACGACAACCAGTACAAGTTGTTTCCAGACTTTCATACGTCACTCCAAAAAGGCCGGTTCCGCTATCCGCGGAGCCAGCACCACCGTATTTTTGATTGTATCCCAATGCGCATCCCGGCGCGAAAGGTTGTTTACCGACAAGAATAAAGCGCTTTGATGTCGCCGTTAATGACAAAACTGTGAGGTTACAAAGATTTAATACAAATGCCCGCCTCCGTTTGACTGCAGAATTTAGCCGGTTATGCCCGGTTCTGCTTGATGGGCGGTTGCTGCCGTGCAACATGGCGGGCGGAAATTCCGGAAGGAGAGCATTCAATGGCGACGAAGACCGACATTGCACGCCGCGTGTTCAATCACACGTGGAAACTCGACCCCATTGTCCGCAGCCTGCTGGATACGGATTTTTATAAATTGCTGATGCTGCAGATGATCTGGGGGGTCTATCCCAAGGTCGACGCAACCTTCACGCTGATCAACCGTACCACGCGTGTGCGGCTGGGCGACGAGATCGACGAGGAAGAGCTGCGCGCGCAATTGGACCATGCCCGCACGATCCGTTTTTCCAAGAAGGAAATGATCTGGCTTGGCGGTAACACCTTCTACGGCAAGAAGCAGATCTTTGAGCCGGACTTCCTCGAATGGCTGACGCATTTCCAGCTGCCGGAATACGAGCTGACCAAGCGCGACGGCCAGTACGAACTGAATTTCCATGGTCCGTGGATGTACACGACCATGTGGGAAATCCCCGCGCTCGCCATCATCAATGAACTGCGCTCGCGGGCGGCGATGAAGAAGATGGGGCGTTTCGAACTCGACGTGCTCTATGCCCGTGCCAAGGCCAAGATGTGGACGAAGGTGGAGCGCCTGCGCTCCCTGCCCGATATCCGGATTTCCGATTTCGGCACGCGCCGCCGCCATTCGTTCCTGTGGCAGCGCTGGTGTGTGGAGGCCCTGAAGGAAGGCATCGGCGAAGCCTTTACCGGCACGAGCAATGTGCTGCTCGCCATGGACAATGATCTGGAAGCACTCGGCACCAATGCGCATGAGCTGCCGATGGTTCTGGCCGCTCTCAGCCGCACGGATGATGAACTGTTGAAATCACCCTACAAGGTGCTGCAGGACTGGAATCGCTACTACGGCGGCAATCTTCTCATCGTGCTGCCGGACGCTTTCGGGACCGCCGCCTTTCTGCGCGACGCACCCGACTGGGTTGCCGACTGGACGGGTTTCCGCCCGGACAGTGCACCCCCGATCGAGGGCGGGGAAAAGATCCTGTCCTGGTGGCGTTCCAGGGGCAAAGATCCGCGCGGCAAACTCCTGGTGTTTTCCGACGGGCTTGATGTCGAGACGATCGAAGAGGCCTATCATCACTTCAAGGGCAAGGTGCGCATGAGTTTTGGTTGGGGGACCAACCTGACCAATGATTTTGAGGATTGCGCGCCGCGTTTCAACGATCAGCTCAATGCCATTTCGCTGGTCTGCAAGGTCAGCGAAGCCAATGGCCGCCCGGCGGTCAAGCTTTCGGACAACCCGAAGAAGGCAACCGGCGACAAGGCCGAAATCAAACGCTATCTGGATTTGTTCGGCGCGGAAGACCGGGTGGAACAGGCCGTGAAGGTTTAAGCAGAAGAAGCTGCATTGCCATCCCGCGTGGTTCGACAAGCTCACCATGAGGGGGATGGTCTGGCTGCAATCCTCAACTCCCCTCATGGTGAGCTTGTCGAACCACGCACATTGCGGCTGCGATCTGTTTGAATCTGTTTGAAATGAACAAAACCCGCCGGCAAGCCAGCGGGGTTTTGGAAATTCAACGCGACCGAATGGCTGTTACTGCAGCATGACTGTCTGCAGTTCGTGTTCCTGCGCGCCGACAAGGATATTGTCGCGTTCATCGGAAAGCACGATGGGATCGCCATTGGCGGCAAAGAGCGCCCAGAGTTCGACACCCGGCGTCATCGGCGGCAATGCTGGGAAACTGGTGGCGAGATCGTCGGTCTTCACCTTGCGCATATAGGCGACCTGTCCGGCGCCAAGACGCGAGAATTCCAGTTCACTCAGGAAATTCTTCGAAACAGTGTTTTGCATATCAGCCTCCATATTCGGACAGTCCTTCCAAAGGCCCTGTCCTGTTAGAGCCACGATCAGTCCTGAACTGCAATATTGATGCGTTTGACCAATCGTTCGGGTTCCGGACGGTCGAGATCGATCGACAGAAGCCCATTCTTCAATGTGGCAGCACTCACGCGCATTCCATCGGCAAGAACGAAAATGCGCTGGAACTGGCGCGCGGCAATGCCACGATGCAGATATTCCCGTTCGCTTTCATCGGCCTGCCTGCCGCGGATGACCAACTGATTGTCCTCAGTTGTCACTTCCAGATCGTCATTGGAAAAGCCGGCGACCGCGAGGGTGATACGAAGCTGTTCCCGGCCGTTATCGCCATGGATGCGTTCGATATTGTAGGGCGGGTAGCCGTCACCGGATTTGGCGATACGCTCCAGCGTCTTTTCCATCGTGTCGAAACCAAGCAGCAAAGGGCTTGAAAACGGTGTCATTCGTGTCATCTGTGCAGTCCTCAGAAAAGCGACCGAAAAGAGAAACCCGGAGATGGCATTTCCCTTCTGTCCTTTGATATGGTCGATCCCGATGCAGACTTCAAGAGAATGAAAGCAAGAGATGACGCGGAAAATCATAATTGACACGGATCCGGGCCAGGACGATGCGCTGGCGATCCTTCTGGCATTGGCAAGCCCGGAACTGGATGTTCTGGGAATCACGGCCGTTGCCGGCAATGTTCCCCTGGACCTGACCAAAACCAATGCCCGGAAGATCTGCGAACTGGCTGGACGGCCGGATGTGAAGGTCTTTGCCGGCGCAGACCGGCCCCTGATGCGGGCGCTCGTCACCGCTGAAAACGTCCATGGCAAGACCGGCCTCGATGGTCCTGACCTGCCTGAACCTGCCATGCCCCTGCAGGAGCAGCATGCGGTCGATTTCATCATCGAAACCTTGCTGACGCAGGAAAGCGGCACTGTGACCCTGTGCCCGCTCGGCCCCCTCACCAATATTGCGCAGGCCCTGATCCGTGCCCCACAAATCGCCACGCGCATCCGCGAAATCGTACTGATGGGCGGCGGCTTTTTCGAAGGCGGCAATATCACCCCGACGGCGGAATTCAACATCTATGTCGATCCGCAGGCGGCACACATCGTGCTGACATCGGGTGTACCGATTGTGATGCTGCCGCTTGACGTGACACACAAGGCGCTGACGAGCGCCCGGCGGATCGAACGCTTTCGGGCGATGGGAACCCGGTCCGGCGCTGCGTCCGCTGAGCTGCTCGAATTCTTCGAACGGTTCGATGAAGAGAAATATGGCAGCGATGGCGGCCCGCTGCATGATCCGAACGTGATTGCCTATCTCCTGAAGCCCGACCTTTACAAGGGCCGGCATTGCAATGTCGTCGTTGAAACGGCGTCGGACCTTACCCTCGGCATGACCGTCGTCGACTGGTGGGGCGTCACCGACAGGCCGAAAAACGCCTTTTATATACGCGATGTGAACGATGAGGGTTTCTTCGACCTGCTGATCGAACGCATCGCCCGCCTTCCCTGAGCCGAAACAGGTCCGGCAGCGCCACTGCCGGACCTATCTCCTTGTTTCATCACAAAAAGTTGAGTCGACGTAAACCTTCAGTCAGCAATTTCCGCGCATAATCGTCCCGTGACCGGAAGGCCCGCAAGGGCTGCGCTCAAGCCTATTGGAATCGATATGCTGACACGACGGACGTTCTTCTGCGGATTGATGGTGACCCTTGCCGCGCCTCAGACGGCTTCGGCAAAACCCAGGAAACCCTTTGTCCTCAATCCCGAATACATGCCGCAGATCGTTGACTACCCGACCTATGAAGAGGCCGGAACCGTCATCATCGATCCGCGCAACCGCTTTCTCTACCTCGTCGAGGATGAATATTCAGCCATCCGTTACGGCATCGGTGTCGGGCGGGCCGGGCGTGCCTTCTCGGGAACGGCGGAAGTCGGCCGCAAAGCCAAATGGCCGCGCTGGCAGCCGACAGACAACATGATCAAACGCCAGCCGGAAAAATATGCCCGCTATGCGGACGGGGTTGCCGGCGGCGGGAGCAATCCGCTCGGGGCCCGCGCCCTCTACCTCTACCGCAATGGCCGCGACACCTATTACCGCATCCATGGCACCACCGAACCCTCATCGATCGGCAAGGCCGTCTCCAATGGTTGCATCCGCATGATCAATGACCATGTGGTCGACCTGTACGACCGCGTTCCCCTGGGAACGCCCGTGGTCGTCCTCTGACCGCTCAGGAGCCCGTGTCGGGCACGCGACGCCAGCTGTAGGAGCCCGCCCTGGTGTGGGAGCCGCGGCCCGGCTGATAATAAACCGGCGTATCGTGCAGGTTGTGGTCGGCGAGGCGTGTCAGTGTCACCGCGTGGGTGACCTTCAGCGTATCGAAGCCGGTGCGCAGCATGTAGGCAACCTGATCGATCAGCACATCGCCGACCGCGCGCAGCTCGCCCTGAAACTGATGACGATCCTTCAGAACCTCGGCCTTCGAATAGGAACGGCCATCATTGAAAGCCGGAAACTGCAGCGCAATCACCGGGATTGAACCGAGCAGCGGCAGAAGCGGATCGATGCTTTCGCCGGGCGCGACGGAAACACCGATCCGCCGGTTGGTCGCATTGCGCACCCCGTCGTCAAGTCCGAGCCAGACGGCCAGCGGCAGGATGACCGCGGGGGCATCGCCTGCCTCCTCCAGCGTTTCAGCCGTGACATAGGGGTCCTCGCGGAAACCTTCGCGGCCCCACAGCTGGCTCTCGGGCTTTTCAGACATGTCATTCATAGATTCGAATCCGTCAGGGAAATATTGCTCAGCTGGTCGGTGAGGCCAGTCAGGTGGATACCGCATTCGGTTTTATCAGTGCCTGCCCAGCGGCCGGCGCGGTCATCTTCGCCTTCCTTCACCGGCGACGTGCAGGGCATGCAGCCGATGGAGCGGTAGCCTTCAGCGACAAGCGGGTGCGGCGGCAATTGGTTGGCGGCCATATAGGCCTTCAGGTCAGCAGACGTCCAGCGTGCCAGCGGATTGATGCGCACGCGCGCGCCGACGGACTCGAAC
Organism: Phyllobacterium sp. SL163; assembly: GCF_049896885.1. Classification (NCBI taxonomy): domain Bacteria; kingdom Pseudomonadati; phylum Pseudomonadota; class Alphaproteobacteria; order Hyphomicrobiales; family Phyllobacteriaceae; genus Phyllobacterium; species Phyllobacterium sp. SL163. The sequence continues at coordinate 63,936 of NZ_JAFCVE010000001.1, forward strand.
ACCGGCAGTGCCGTGCGCGTCGATGCCTGGAACTGCTTGCGTCCGGTCATCCAGGCGCGATACGGCGCGACAGCGCGGGCCATCGGCTCGACCTTGCGGATATAGCAGCAGCGGTCCTTGTTGGTCATGGACAGCGCCCCGAAAGGATCCTCGTCCTTCAGGCTCTGCTTGAGCGGGTGAATGTCCTGCACGTCGGTCAGGCCGAGCTCGTGCACGAGCTGGTCGCGGTAGCGCAGCGTTGCCGGAAAATGCTTGCCTGTCTCGAGAAACAGCACCGGCAGGGTGCGATCCACCTGCGCGATCAGATGCAGAAGCACCGAGGATTCCGCCCCGAACGAGGAAACCACGGCGATGTCCTGTTTGAAGAGCTGGCCGATCGCCAGTTCGATGATCTGCGCCGGGTCGAGATTACCATAGCGGGCTTCAAGCGCCCGCGCTTCATCCGCCACGGTGATATCGTTGGTCTCAAGCAGCATTGGCAGCCTCGCCATAGAGCGCCTCCTTGAAGGGAGCAGCGCCCAGACGCCGGTAAGCCGCAAGGAAGGTTTCTTCCTTGTCCGTCCGGACTTCGAGATAGCGGTCGACGATGGTCTCGATCGCGTCGACGATTTCTTCGGAGGAGAAGCCGCGCCCGGTGATATCGCCGATGGTGCAAACCTCGTCTCCGGAGCCGCCGAGGGAAATCTGGTAGAGTTCCTCGCCCTTCTTCTCGACGCCGAGAATGCCGATATGACCGACATGATGATGCCCGCAGGCATTGATGCAGCCCGATATCTTCAGCTTGAGTTCGCCGATATCGGCCTGGCGCGCCGGATCGGCAAAGCGTTCCGATATGCGCTGGGCAACCGGGATCGAGCGGGCTGTCGCCAGCGCGCAATAATCCAGACCCGGGCAGGAGATGATGTCGGTGATCAGCCCGGCATTGGCCGTGGCGAGACTGTCGGTCAAGAGCAGATCGTAAACGATGCGCAGATCGGCAATCGCCACATGCGGCAGAATGAGGTTCTGCTCGTGGCTGACGCGGATTTCGTCCTGGGAGAACTGTTCGGCAATATCGGCAACCAGATCCATCTGGGCATCGGTGGCATCGCCCGGAATGCCGCCGATCGGCTTCAGGGAAATGGTCACGACGCCGTAATCCGGGTTCTTGTGCGGTGTCACGTTCTGGTCGACCCAGGCGGCAAAGGCATGATCCGCCTTGCGGGCACCGGCCAGTGCCGACCAGCCTTCCGGCCGCTGCGGCAGATGCGGCGGACGGAAGTAACTGTCGATGGCATCGACATCCGTCTGTGGCAGCTTCAGGTCGCTGTTCTTCAGCGCCAGCCATTCGGTTTCCACCTGGCGGGTCAGCTCTTCCGTCCCGGTTTCATGCACGAGAATCTTGATGCGCGCCTTGTACTTGTTGTCACGGCGACCGTTCAGATTGTACACGCGCATGATCGCGGTCGTGTAGGTCAGCAAATCCTCGACGGGCAGGAAGTCGCGAATCTTCTTGGCAACCATGGGCGTGCGGCCCTGACCGCCGCCGACATAAACGGCAAACCCGATCTCGCCCGCTTCGTTCTTTTTCAGGTGCAGGCCGATATCGTGCACCTGGATCGCAGCGCGGTCCCGTTCGGCGCCGGTAACGGCGATCTTGAACTTGCGCGGCAGGTAGGAGAATTCCGGATGCATCGACGACCACTGGCGCAGGATTTCCGCGTAGGGGCGCGGGTCTGCAACCTCGTCGGCGGCAGCACCGGCAAAGTGGTCGGCGGTCACATTGCGGATGCAGTTGCCTGACGTCTGCAGCGCATGCATCTCGACTTCGGCAAGTTCGTCGAGAACCTTCGGCATGTCCTTCAGCGCGGGCCAGTTGTACTGGAGGTTCTGGCGCGTGGTGAAGTGACCATAGCCACGGTCATAGGTGCGGGCGATGTGGGCAAGCTTGCGCATCTGGCGCGACGACAATGTGCCGTAGGGGATGGCAACGCGCAGCATATAGGCATGCAATTGCAGATAGACGCCGTTCATCAGCCGCAGCGGACGGAACTGGTCCTCGGTCAGTTCGCCAGCCAAACGGCGCTCGACCTGATCCTTGAACTGCTCAACGCGGGCGGAAACAAACGCGTGATCAAACTCATCGTAACGATACATTCTGCGGGGCCTTCGATTATCAGTTAAGCAGCGTTTGCCGCAGGTTTTTCCGCCTGCTTGCCAAGGTCGAGACGGACGGTCGGGCCGAGCTGGCGAATGCGCTCGCGCAGGCGGACCGGGTAGAGATGTTCGCCGCGCTCTTCCACGTCGATGACATTGACGTCGATGACAAGGTTGGACTTGATCGCCGCCTTGCCCGCTTCCTCCAGAGCCGCCGCCGCTTCCGCGTGGCGGGCCACGAGGGCGCCGTCAATGTGATCGAGCCATTCGCCATTGGCGCCAAGCCATACGGCTTCGCCATCGGTCAGACGGTTTGCAGTGAGAACTTTAACACTCATGATCATCATCCTTCGCAATCAAGCGGCATTGGATTGGAGATGGCGCGCAGCCACCGAAGAGGTTGGGGTACGGATAGCCAGCGGCTCGGCCTTGTCGATCGCAGCACCGGCCACGGCATCGCCGATGACCACCATGACGGGACCGTCAAGGTCGGGGCGCTGTTCCAACGCCGGCAAATCCTGCAGCGTGCCATGGAACATGCGGCGATCCGCACGTCCGGCATTTTCGATCACGGCCACGCCGGTATCGGCATGCAGGCCGGCGCTCATCAGCCGCTCGGCGACGGAGGCTGCCACGCTGCGGCCCATATAGACGGCGATTGTCGCCCCTGAAATGGCGAGGCGTGCCCAGTCGGGCAGCACTTCGCCAGCCATGTCATGACCCGTGGTGAACACAAGGGAGGATGCGACACCACGCAGGGTCAGAGGCAATTGCATATCGGCAGCCGCGGCAAAGGCCGAGGTGATGCCGGGAACGATCTCGAAAGGGATACCGGCGGACCGCAGCGCGGCCATTTCCTCGCCGGCGCGGCCATAGACCAGCGGATCGCCGGATTTGAGGCGCACGACGCGCTTGCCTTCACGGCCGAGCGAAACCAGCAGTTCGTTGATTTCGCTCTGGCTTTTCGAATGGCAGCCCTTGCGCTTGCCGACGGAAAGCCGGGCTGCATCGCGGCGGCCCATGGAGACGACAGCCTCAGGCACCAGCGCGTCATAGACGATGACATCCGCTTCCATGAGAACGCGGTGCGCGCGCAGGGTCAGCAAATCCTCGGCGCCAGGACCCGCACCGACCAACCACACATAACCTTTCGGCTCGTCCTGATTGCCGAGGAGCAGTCCGGCAGCCTGGCGGGCACCGTCGAGATCATTGTTGTAGACCTTGCCGGCCACATCGCCCGAGAAGAACGAGCGCCAGAACAGACGGCGCGGCAGGCCTTTCTTCACCAGCTTTTCGACAGCCGGACGATAGGCATTGGCGAGACGGGCAAGATCGCCCAGGCGCGGCGAGAACGCCGCATCGATACGGGCGCGAATGATCTGGCTGAGCACAGGCCCCGTGCCTTCCGAACCAATGGCAATGGCAATCGGCGCACGGTTGACGATGGCGGGGGTGAAGAAATCGCAGAGTTCCGGACGGTCGACCACATTGACCGGGACGTGCTGGCGGCGTGCCTCGGCGGCAATGGCGCTATCCTGTGCTTCATCGCCCGTGGCAACAAAAGCCAGCTTTGCGCCCGAGAGGTGCTTTGGAGAAAAGACTTCCGCGACATGCTGGTGACGGCCCGCACGGATGAACGCGGCCAGCTCGTGTTCCGGATGGGCAGCAACAATGCGGATCAACGCATTCGTCTGTGCCAGAAGCCGGGCCTTGTTCAGTGCTTCTTCGCCTTCGCCGATAACCACAACCACTTCATTCCGCACGCGGAAGAAGGCAGGAAAGACAGAAAGCTGATTGGCATGGTTAGACATGAGCAAGACAATCCCGGTGAATGCTGGGATTATCGTTGATCGGACCGCTCTTTATAAGGAACAGAAATGCGCCGAATCGAACGGCGGAGCATAGAATTTCTGAAAATCCCGGAACAAGCGGATTCCCTTTCCATGCATCACAAGAAAATGCTGCCCAGCCTTTGCCGGGAACGGCAAGACGGGACAGTCAACAGCAAGCGGCGCCGGTTCAAGGAATACCGGCCCAATACACGACTACTTTTATCGTGTTAACGTGGAAATGCAAGCCCTTTCTGCATGTCGTGCAAAAGGCCATCACCACAGCGTCGGAATAAGACGGTAACGCACCTGCTGGCAATAGGCGGTGTAACCCGGCAAATTCGCCTTGAGATACTTTTCCTCATCGAGCAGACGGGCAACGATGACCAGGCTGAGCGCGATGGCAAAGGGCAGAGACCACAGTGACCCGAGCGCGAGGGATGACGCAACGAAGGCCAGCACGCAGCCGGAATACATGGGATGCCGTACGATGCCATAGGGTCCGGTTGCGATGACCCGCTGCCCCGATTTGACCTCGATAATGCTGGAGGCATGGCTGTTTTCCCGGAATGCCAGGAAGACAATCCAGGCCCCGGCGAGAAAAGCGGCATTGCCAAGGATGACCACCCAGACGGGCAAGGGCAGCCCGGTAAAGTGACGCTCGATCCCCGGCATGATGTAGGTCAGGAGGCCGACCACGGCCGCGACGGTCTGGATACGCTTCTGCGCCGGTTCACGCTCGGCGCCCGCCCCGGCCTTCAACCGGCTTGCGACAAGGGCGGGATCGTGTTTGAGAAAATAATAGGAAATGAAACTCGTGCTGACGCTGAAGACCAGCCAGAAAAGCCAGCCCTGCCAGAACGACAATGACCAGGCGGGCAGCATGAGCAGCAACAGAAGGATGACGATGCCCTTCGCCTGCCCCTCCCACGCCTTCCTGTGCAGGTCATGCGGCGAGAGATGCATGGACATGATCAATTCTCCTTCGGTTGGGGCGCAAGACCGGGGATATCGGACACCCCGTCTGTTTCGCCCCTATCCAGCAGAATAGAGCCGAAACCCAATTGCCGGCAACCATAGGGGTGCCTGCCGCTTCAGTCGGCGAGCGCGCACCCCGCACGCTTGATCATATCACGCACGATCAGCGGTGTGGCTGCCGTCTGCTGCCATCGGCCCTTTGGCTGCGCCTCCAGCGCGCGCCGCACCGCCTTGTCATCGAGAGTGATGCGGGTTGCGCACGCTGCAGGCGGCGAGCCATCCGTTTTTGCTGCAAAGTCCATGATGATAGCCGCGGTCTCTCCTACACCGGCGAGATAGGCGGTCAGAACCTGGCTCGCAGTGAGATTGGACGATGCCTGGTCGAGCATCGCCATGACCTGCGTGACCGAGATCTGCCCCTTGGCGGTGGACGCCGCCGCCATTGAGGCGGTGGCCAATCCAAGGGCGAAAGCTATGGACATGAAAAATGCGCTGGCCGTTCCAAGAAGGGGCATACCAAAATCTCCTGTGTCGGTTCGAAATTCGTATCTCGAAAATTTATTATTGTAAAACGATAATTTCTTGCTATTATTCTGGAAGAAAACTCACAGAGGTGCCCCATGAGCAATCTTTCTTCACTTGATATGCCTACGGCTGGACACATGCCGGCTCACCGCGCGGAGCGCATCCGGCGGCTCAGTAAAATCATGTCGGGTCTGTATCTCGCCACATCGGTGATCTTGACCGCAGGAACGCTCTACTACTGGTTTGCGACGCCGCCAGCCGATATACTGACAGCGGCCAAGCTACCGGTTACCGGGGTGGAAAATCTTGGTTTCCCGACCCGTCTTCTTGCTTTTCTCGTTTCGATGCTGCCACTGGCAGCGTTGATCTGGGGATTGAGGCAGGCCCAACGGTGCTTCAACGGCTTTGCCAAACAGCAGTTTTTCACGGCCGAAACCGTCGGCAGCCTGCGCGCTTTCGCAATGGCGGTCTTTGTATCGACGCTCCTTCAGCCCTTCGCCTATGCAGTCCTCTCGCTCATCCTAAGCTGGACCAACCCGGCCGGACTACGCACACTGTCCATCGGCATCAGTTCGGACATGTGGCTCGGATTGCTGTTTGCCGGAACCATCATCGTCATTGCCTGGGTGATGCGGGAAGCCATCGCGATAGCTGATGAAAATGCCCAATTCGTCTGAGGATAAGCCCATGCCCATCAAAGTCAGGCTCAATGTCATGCTGGCCGAACGCAATGTGAAATCCAAGGATCTTGCGGAGCATGTCGGAATAACGGAAGCCAATCTATCCCTGCTGAAACAGGGCAAGGTGAAAGGCATCCGCTTCGAGACCCTGGAGCGCATCTGCGACTATCTCGACTGCCAGCCCGGCGACCTCATGCGCTACGACAAGGAGGAGAGCTAGGCGGTGAAAATGGCCGGCACGTGCACTGGCCAGCGCCATGGCACAATTGCCACGAGATCATACCGCAATGACAGGTTCGCATAATCGGGCTGACGCACGAGCCAGAGATCGGCAGCCGCCTCAATGCGCCGCATGGCGGTCCAGGTCACCGCTTCCATCGCCTGTTCGAGTGTCGGGCGGGCCTTCACTTCAACGATGAGGACAAGATCGCCGCGCCGGGCAATGAGGTCAATCTCCCCCTGTTTGGTGCGGTGGCGCCGCGCGACAATGCGAAAGCCTTTCAGCATCAGGGCAAGCGCAGCAAAGTACTCGGCGGAGTGGCCGCGCCGGTAAGCCCTGTGTCGCTCGCCCGCGCCTGTCATTTCATTGCAAGCAACCGTTGGTAGAGTTCACCCTTCGGCCGGCCTGTCATGCGCGATGCTTCGCCCGCCGCCTTGGCCGGCGACATTTCAAGGACAAGCGCACGCAGCAGCGCATCGACATCATCGTCGGTACGGGCAATGTTCTGATCGCCCTCGGGCGGCCCGACAACAAGAACCACCTCGCCGCGGATGCGGTCCTCGCCATCGAATTCCGCCGCCAGTTCCGCCAGCGGCAAGGTGACCACGGTCTCGTAAGTCTTGGTCAGTTCGCGGCACAGCGATGCCTGCCGTTTCGGGCCGAACACCTCGACCATGTCCATAAGCGTGGCGGCGGCACGATTGGGCGATTCAAAAAACACCAGCGCGGCATCCAGCGTCTTCAGCGATTCAAGTTTCGACCGGCGCTGCCCCTGTTTCGACGACAGAAATCCGGCGAAGTAAAAGCTGTCAGTAAACAGACCCGAGGCCGTCAGTGCCGCCAGAACAGAAGATGCGCCGGGAATCGGCACCACGCGGATACCGGCGGCCTTGGCCTCCGGCACGAGGCGCCCGCCTGGGTCGGAGACCAGCGGGGTTCCTGCGTCGGAGACCAGTGCCACACTTTTCCCGGCAAGCAGGGCTTCGATCAGTTTGGGCCCGGCTTCGCCGGCATTGTGTTCATGATAGGCATAAGGACGGCGGGAAATACCGTATCTGTCGAGAAGAACACGGCTGACGCGTGTATCCTCGCAGGCGATCACATCGGCTGCCGCGAGCGTTTCGATGCCGCGCAGCGTCATATCGCCAAGATTGCCGATGGGTGTGGCGACGATGTAAAGCGCCGGCTCAAGCGGCCGGGCGCGAAACGCCGTGTTGCCGATCTGATAGTCCCGTTCCCTGGCTTCCCCGTCAGACACGTCGCACCCTCACGCTGCCAGATCAGCAATGACCGCATTCAGAACGATGGCGCCTTCGGGCGTCGTGCGGATGCGGCTGTTGCCGATATATTCGATCAGGCCCTGTTCGGCCAAGGAAATCACGCGCTTCTCCTTGACGCCATGGCCGGTCAACCGTTCATAGCGCGCAAGATCGATGCCTTCGACGAGCCGCAGGCCCATCAGCAGGAATTCATCGCCTTCCTGTTCCCCGCTCAGCAACTCTTCCTCGACAACGCCATGGCCATCGCTCTCGACCTTGCTGACCCAGGTTTCCGGGTGACGTTCCGTTATCGTGACCGCACGCTTGCCGTTCTCGATAAAGCGGCCATGGGCGCCGGGTCCGACGCCAACATACTCGCCATACCGCCAGTAGACGAGATTGTGCTGAGATTCGGCGCCGGGTGCCGCGTGGTTGGAAATCTCGTAGGCGGGCAGACCGCGCCGGGCCGTGACATCCTGCGTTTCCGCATAAAGCGCTGCCGCGTGATCGCCATCGGGCGTTAGCAGTTTGCCGGCTTTCCACAGCTGGTAGAAGGGTGTGCCTTCCTCAATCGTCAATTGATAGAGCGACAGATGATCGGCGGCGTAGGAGATGGCGCGGTTGAGCTCTTCACGCCATGCTTCGATGGTCTGGTCAGGCCGGGCATAGATCAAATCGAAGGACAGGCGCGGAAAAATATCACGCGCCAGACCGATTGCCACCAGGGCTTCCTCGACATTGTGCATGCGCCCGAGCCGCCGCAGGTCAGGATCGTTCAATGCCTGCACACCCAGCGAGACGCGATTGACACCTGCCGCACGGTAGCCGCGAAAACGGTTGGCTTCGACACTGGTCGGATTGGCTTCCAGCGTGATCTCGATATTGTCAGCCACGGACCAGTTCCTGGCGATCTCATTGAGCACCGACCCGACAGTCTCCGGCTCCATCAAAGACGGCGTACCGCCACCGAGAAAGATACTGGAAATCGTGCGCGGACCGGTGCGCTCGCGCATGGTCGCCATTTCACGGGCGAAGGCCGCGGTAAACCGCGGCTGATCCACCGGCTGGTGACGGACATGCGAATTGAAATCACAATAGGGGCACTTGGCCATGCAGAAGGGCCAGTGGACGTAAACGCCAAAGCCCCCTTCGTTCTCCTGGCCGCGCAGCAATGGGGTCATCAGGCCCCCAGACAATCGCGGGCAAAATGCTGGAAAGCCCGCGCACGATGCGACAGCGCGTCGGCTTCGCCGGGCTTCCAGCCATGTTTCTGCTCGGCGGTCATTTCCCCGAATGTTGCGTCATAGCCCTGCGGCTTGAACACCGGGTCGAAGCCGAAACCGGCAGTGCCGCGCGGCGGCCAGACGATCTCGCCTTCCACTTCGCCGCGATAATAGTTGGCTTCACCGTCAGGCCACGCCAGGCAGATTACCGAAACGAAACGTCCGCCGCGATCCCTGGCGTCAGTGATGCCCCGTTCCTGCAGCGCGGTTTCAACCTTTTGCATCCCATGGGCGAAATCCCGCTTGCCATCCGGCAGTTCCGCCCAGTTGGCGGTGTAAACGCCGGGGTCGCCATCCAGCGCATCGACACAAAGACCGGAATCATCCGAGAGCGCGACAAGGCCGGTCGCCTTGGCCGCCGCGAAAGCCTTGATGTAGGCATTCTCTTCGAATGTGGTGCCGGTTTCATCCGGTTCCGGCAGGCCGAGGTCGCCCGCCGACACCACTTCGAAACCGAAGGGGCCGAGCAGATCGATCATTTCCTGGATCTTGCCCTTGTTGTGACTGGCAACGAGCAGTTTGCCTTTTTCGAGTGTTCTCATGTCAGGTTCCATAAAGCCGGTTCGGCAAATTCAATCGAGTTTCCGGACGGATCGCGGAAATACAGGGAGCGGGCACCATTGGGCCAGTCAAATTCACTTTCGATGGCAATGCCATTGGCCTCAAGATGGGACTTCCAGCCGGAAATTTCATCCCGTGTTGCGCGAAAACAGACGTGGCCCGGCCCCTTGGCACCATGGGCCGGGATGGGAAGACCGCCCTTGGGCCTTTCCCTCAGCTTTTCCGCATCGAACAGGATCAGGACACCCGCCCCACAACGGAAAAAGACCGATTCATTGCCCGCCCGCAGGATGACGTCCAGTCCGAGTATATCGGCATAGAACCGTGCAGCCACGTCGATATCGGTCACATAGAGTGCTGTTTCCAGAATACCCGATGGCTGCATGGTGTTTTCCGCTTACGAGACCGCCATTTTCTGCAGGGAAACCAGCCGGGTGATGCCATTGCGGGCAAGCCCCATCAAGGCCAGCAGCTCGTCCTGCGAGAACGGTTCACCTTCCGCCGTTCCCTGCACTTCCACGATACCACCTTTGCCGGTCATGACGAAGTTGGCATCGGTCTGTGCCGTTGAATCCTCGGCATAATCGAGATCAATCACGGGCGTGCCGTCGGAGATGCCGCAGGAAATCGCCGCAACATGGTCCTTCAATACCTTTTCGACCTTGAGCATCTGGCGTGTTTCCATCCAGCGCAGGCATTCGTGCAAGGCGACCCAGCCGCCGGTGATGGCTGCCGTCCGGGTGCCGCCATCCGCCTGAATGACATCGCAGTCCACGGTGATCTGCACTTCGCCCAGCGCCTGCAGGTCCACGACGGCACGCAGCGAACGGGCAATCAGCCGCTGGATTTCCAAAGTGCGGCCGCCTTGCTTGCCGGATGAAGCCTCGCGGCGCATGCGGTCGCCGGTCGAACGCGGCAGCATGCCGTATTCCGCCGTTACCCAGCCTTTGCCGGTATTGCGCATCCAGCCCGGCACCTTTTCCTCAAGGCTGGCGGTGCACAGGACGTGTGTGTCGCCAAACTTGACCAGGCACGAGCCTTCAGCATGTTTGGAAACGCCGCGCTCGAAGGAAATGGCGCGCATTTCGTCTGGGGCTCGTTTGGAAGGACGCATGGAATGACCTCTTGAAAAATATGGTTGTCCGGCCTTTTAGAGCAACGGACGCTTAAATGGAACCATGAAGCAAAAGCTTTGATGATTGGACCGACAACGCCTATATTCCCTGGCAGAGAACAAGGGCGTCACACAGAATGAACAAGGCAGTTACTCCCGAACCATTGCAATCCCTCGACCAGCGGTCACGGGATATTTTCCGGCGCATCGTCGAGAGCTATCTCGGTGACGGCGAACCGGTGGGATCGCGCAACCTGTCGCGTATCCTGCCCGTGACGCTTTCCCCGGCGACCATCCGCAATGTCATGAGCGATCTTGAGCATCTCGGCCTTGTCTACGCGCCGCACGTGTCGGCGGGACGGCTGCCGACACAATTGGGCCTGCGGTTCTTTGTCGATGCCTTCATGGAGGTGGGCGACCTTTCCTCCGACGAGCGCAATTCCATCGAGGCGCAGGTGCGGGCGGGCGGCGAGGCCCAGTCGAGCGAGAACATGCTGACGCAGGCCAGCCAGATCCTGTCGGGCATGTCGCGCGGCGCCGGACTTGTGCTTGCAACCAAAGCGGAAGGCGCACTCAAACACATCGAGTTTGTGCGGCTGGAACCCACCAAGGCGCTGGCGGTGCTGGTGACCCAGAGCGGCGACATTGAAAACCGGGTGATCGACCTGCCGCCCGGCGTGACGCCATCGCAATTGATCGAAGCATCGAATTTCCTCAATGCGCATATTCAGGGCCGCACCATCACCGAAGCGCGCGTGGAAATTGCCCGCTTGAAGGACGAAACCCAGCAGGCGCTCGATGTCCTGTCGCAACACCTGGTCGAGCAGGGACTTGCGGTCTGGGGCGGCACGGGTGGCGGCCAACCGCCGCGGCTCATCGTGCGCGGACGCGGGAACCTTCTGGATTCCATCAACGCCGAAGCGGATCTCGACCGGCTGCGCCATCTGTTCGATGATCTCGAGACCAAGGAAGGCACGATACAACTGCTCGATCTGGCGGAAGCCGGATCGGGCGTGCGCATTTTCATCGGCTCCGAGAACAAGCTGTTTTCACTTTCCGGCTCATCTCTGGTCATCGCGCCCTATCGCGATTCGGAACAGCGGGTCATCGGCGCCCTCGGCGTTATCGGCCCCACCCGGCTGAACTATGCGCGCATTGTTCCGATGGTGGACTATACGGCGCAGCTGGTCTCACGACTGTTGCGATAGAGCGCGGATACTGCACTGGCGCTGTGCCGCCACGCGAACTTCCCCCGCTTCGGGCATTTGCACTTGATTTTCATGGCCTAAACCTCGATATCCAGCGCACATTCGATTTATGAACGGACAGGATAGATGACTGAAGAAAAGAAACATCATGACGCACCCGATCTCGATCAGCGCGATCTGAAGAATCCGCGCGACCGTGATGCGCTGAAGCGTGCCGCCGATGATTTTCTGAAATCGCGCAAGGCAGAGGAATATGCCATGGCGCAGGAAGAGGAAGAACAGGCGGAAGCAGCCAACAGTGTTGAACTGGATGCATTGCGCGGCGAAAACGGCGATCTGCGCGATCAGCTGCTGCGTCTGGCCGCCGATATGGAAAACCTGCGCAAGCGCACCGCCCGTGACGTTCACGATGCGCGTTCCTATTCGGTCGCCAATTTCGCCCGCGACATGCTTTCGGTTTCCGACAATCTGAAGCGCGCGCTCGAAGCCATTCCGACCGATGCCCTCGCCAATGGCGATGCAGGTTTCAAGGCACTGGCCGAAGGCGTGGAAATGACCGAGCGCTCGATGATGTCGGCGCTGGAACGCCACGGCGTCAAGAAGATCGAGCCGCAGGGCCAGCGTTTCGACCCGAATTTCCATCAGGCCATGTACGAAATTCCCAACGCCGACGTGCCGCACAACACGGTGCTGCAGGTGGCGCAGGCCGGTTTCGTCATCGGCGACCGCATGCTGCGCCCGGCACTCGTCGGCGTTTCCAAGGGCGGTCCGAAGCAGGCTGCCGGCGAAGGCCAGGCAGAGCCGGGTCCGATCAACCCGCAGGCGGAAAAAGACGCATAACCATAGCGTCATCTCAACGGCAAAGGCCAGATTCCGGCGACGGGGTCTGGCCTTTTTAATTTAGCTGTTTACGCTCCGTATTGGCCATGTTCTACCTTTTATATGGAGGGGAACAGCCGATGACATCGATTCAGATATTCAATTATGCGGGCGTTTTTGTTTTCGCCGCGACAGGCGGCCTCGCCGCCTCGCGCCGCCAGCTCGATATCATCGCTTTCGTGTTTCTGGCTGCGGTAACGGGCATCGGCGGCGGCACCCTGCGCGACCTCATCCTCGGCGTCCCCGTCTTCTGGGTCCGGGAGCCCGGCTACATCCTCGTCTGTGCTGCTGCGGCAATCATCGTCTATTTCTCCGCCAATCTCCTGGAATCGCGCTACCGGCTTCTGCTGTGGCTCGATGCGCTGGGGCTTTCGGCCTACAGCGTCATGGGCGCTGCAAAGGCGCTGGCGCTCGGTTTCAGCCCGACCATTGCCGTTGTGACAGGCATTTTGACGGCAACATTCGGCGGCGTGCTGCGCGATATCGTTTCCGCGGAACCGTCGGTGCTGATGCGGCGCGAGATCTACGTCACTGCGGCGCTTGCCGGCTCGGTCGCCTACACGCTGCTGCTGGGGCTTTCGGCGGGGCCGGAGGTTTCGGCCCTGTTCGCCGCGCTGACCGCCTTTGCGGTTCGCGGCGGCGCGCTTTATTTCGGCTGGACCCTGCCGAATTACCACAAGGTGGGCCGCACGCCTGAAGAGCTCAAGCGTGACGGCATTGTTCGATCAGAGTAAACCGGCCTGCTGGGCTGCCACTTTCAGATTTTGCGCCGGACGCGGGCCGATCTGCTGGATCACGAGGCCAGCGGTCAACGAGCCGAGCCGCGCGCAATCGGTCAACGAGCGGCCATTGGTATAGCCGAACAGGAAGCCCGACGCATAGAGATCACCCGCACCCGTCGTATCGACAAGCTCGGCGATCTCGATCGCCGGAACGGCAACGGTTTCGTCCTTCGAGACAACCACCGAGCCCTTTTCCGAGCGGGTGATGGCGGCGAGCTTGCAATCCTTGCGGATGGCATCAAGTCCCTTCTCAAAGTCGTCGGTCTGGTACAGAGACTTCAGTTCCGCCTCGTTGGCGAAAACAATATCAACCGTGCCGGAACGCATCAGCTCAAGGAATTCCTCGCGATAGCGATCCACGCAGAACGGATCCGACAGGGTCATCGACACTTCGCGCTTGTGCTCATGCGCGATTTTCGCCGACAGGCGGATGGCTTCCTTTGCCCGGGGCGGGTCCCAGAGATAACCTTCGAAATAGGTGACCTTGGCTTCCGATACCTTGGAGCTTTCCACGTCTTCCGGTCCAAGCTCGACGCAGGCCCCGAGATAGGTGTTCATGGAGCGCTCGCCATCCGGCGTAACGAAAATCATCGAGCGGGCCGTGGGCGGCGGCGCTTTCAACACGCGCGTATCGAAGGCAACGCCCTGCGCGCGGATATCATGGGTAAAGATGTGGCCGAGCGGATCGTCGGCAACCTTGCCGAAATAGGCGGCGCGGCCGCCAAGGCTGGCAACGCCAGCCGCCGTATTGCCAGCACTTCCGCCAGAAGCTTCGATGGCCGGTCCCATGCGCTCATACAGAAATTCCGCACGGTCGGCATCGATCAGGTTCATCGCATTCTTGATGATACCGTTCTTGACGATAAAATCGTCATCCGTGCGGGCGATGATATCGACAATGGCATTGCCGATGCAAAGCACGTCATAACTCGACATGAAAACTCCAGGATTGATTCAATTGCAGTTCTTGGCCTCTGGTTCGCCAAGTCCTAGCCGGAACAGCGGGCCTTGACTACCCCTAATGCGCGGGGCGCCTTGTCTGCACCGGACGCGCTCCTTATGTCCCAAACATTGGAAAGACCGGAAAGGAAGAACGGTACCATGATTTTTGACAGCGCCCAGGCCGCAGCAAGTCACCTGTTCCGGCCGGAATTCCGTTCTGTCCTGTGGAAGTCTCTCGGAATGACCGTGCTTCTGCTGATCGGTGCCTGGTTCGGGCTGCGGGAACTCTTTGCCTTGCTGGCATTGCCCTTTTTCGATCAATGGATGCCGGACCTGCCATCCTGGGCCGGGTGGCTTGGCTTTATCGCCGGTGTATTCGCCAGTATCGCCCTGGCGCTGGGGCTGGCACTGCTGATCGCGCCGGTTTCGGCCATCGTCGCCGGATTGTTTCTCGACGATGTGGCTGAAGTTGTGGAAAAGTCGGATTACCCGCTCGATCCGAAGGGCCGCCCGCTCCCGGTGCTGCGCTCCTTCGTGCTTTCGCTGAGATTCCTCGGCGTCGTTATCCTCGGCAATATCATCGCACTGCTGATGCTTCTCATTCCCGGCGTCAACATCATCGCGTTCTTCGTGGTCAACGGTTATCTGCTCGGTCGGGAATTCTTCGAATTCGCCGCCATGCGGTTCCGCCCGGAAATGGAAGCCAAGGCGCTGCGGTCGAAACATGCAACGACGGTTTTCCTGGCCGGTCTCGTCATTGCGGCCTTCATGGCCATTCCGATCCTCAACCTTTTGACCCCGCTGTTTGCGGCCGCCATGATGGTGCATCTGCACAAGGCAGTGGCTCAATCGGAACCACCCGCAGGGCTGCGCTAGAAAACCTGTGGGGGCAACGGTACCAACGGCGCCGGCAGTTCCGATGTCTTTTCCGCGGCCTTGCAGATATCGGCGATGACGCAGGCCGTGCATTCGGGCTTGCGGGCCTTACAGACATAGCGGCCGTGCAGGATCAGCCAGTGATGGGCGTGATAGAGATATTCCGCCGGAATGATCTTCATCAATTTGGCTTCCACCTGATCCGGTGTCTTGCCCGGCGCGAGACCCAGCCGGTTGCCGATCCGGAATATATGCGTGTCGACAGCCATCGTCGCTTGCCCGAACGCCATGCTGAGCACCACATTGGCGGTCTTGCGGCCGACACCGGGAAGCTTGACCAGCTCGTTGCGATCATCCGGCACCTCGCTGCCATAGTCGCGGATCAGGGCTTCCGACAGGGCAATGACGTTTTTGGCCTTATTGCGCCAGAGGCCGATGGTGCGGATGTATTCGCCGACAGCTGCCTCGCCGAGATCCCGCATCTTTTCTGGCGTATCGGCAACCTTGAATAGAGCGCGGGTTGCCTTGTTGACGCCGACATCCGTCGCTTGGGCCGAAAGCGCAACCGCTACCAAAAGGGTAAAAGCATTGACATGCTCGAGCTCGCCCTTGGGTTCCGGCCGCTGGATCGAGAACCGGCGAAAAATCTCGTGGATTTCAGCGGCGGTATAGCGCGTACCAGCGACAAGGCGCGGCCGCTTCACCGGCTTTTCGGCGATGTCACTCACGTCAATCTGATCAAATTTGCTCTTGGGATTTTCCATGACCCTTCTATACTCAAGCGTCATGAGCCAAACAATGAACCCAATTGACGCTGCTGCGCACAATGAGGAGGAAATTTTCCGTGCCCTTCTGGTGCCGCACCGGTCGCTTGGCCGCAGAGGCTTTCTCATTGTCATGGCCGCGATCGGCGGGAGCAGTTTTCTGACCGGCCTTTTCTTCCTGTCGCTGGGAGCATGGCCGGTTTTCGGCTTTTTCGGCCTTGATGTCCTCCTGATCTATCTTGCCTTCCGGATGAACTACACCGCGGCAAAAGCGCATGAGGAGGTCAGCGTTTCAAGGATCGCGCTGCAGATCAGGCAGGTGGCGCCGTCAGGCCGGACCAACTTGCACGAATTCAACCCGTTCTGGACCCGGTTCAATGTCGCGCGGCACGCGGAAATCGGCATCACCTCCATGCGCGTGGAGGGACAGGGCAAGGCGGTGACGATCGGCTCGTTTCTCAATCCCGATGACCGGGAAAGCTTTGCCATGGCATTCACCCGGGCCCTGGCCGCGGCCAAGGGCCGGTAGTTTTCATAGCACGCAAGAATCGGGTGGCAGATCAGGCCCCTGCATGGTCATATGACACTCAACATGAATTGAAAGCCTGATCTGCCTTTGCGACGCAACGCATCGGATCATGCCGGAATGAGGTAACGACCATGAAACCGCATGCCATCCTTCAGAACGATATCACGCCTTCGGGCAATGACTATGCCATTGTCAGCCATATCATCGAGCGGATCAGTGAGGATTATCGCGACCAGCCATCGCTCGAGGTCCTGGCCAAGGAGGCAGGACTTTCACCCACGGCCCTGCAGAAGCTTTTCACCCGTTGGGCGGGCCTGTCGCCCAAGGGCTTTCTGCAGGCCGTAACCATCGATCATGCCCGCCGGCTGCTCGACGAGGGCATGCCTTTGCTGGAGACGGCGCTGGAAACCGGCCTGTCGGGGCCCAGCCGCCTGCACGACCTGTTCGTCACCCATGAAGGCATGTCGCCGGGCGACTACAAGACCCGCGGCGCGGGCCTCGTCGTCCGTTACGGCTTCCATATCTCGCCCTTTGGGCGAGCACTGGTGATGGTGACGGATCGCGGGCTGGCGGGTCTTGCCTTTGCCGATCAAGGGCACGAGCGTGAAACCATGGAAGATATGACATCCCGCTGGCCCAATGCCACCTATGTTGAAGACCTTGGCGCCACGTCGCCCTATGCGGCACGGGTGTTCAACCCGGCTGAATGGCGTTCGGACCGGCCGCTGAAAGTGGTGATGATCGGCACTGACTTCCAGCTGCGTGTCTGGGAAGCCCTGCTGAAGGTGCCGATGGGCAAGGCCTGCGCCTATTCGGACATTGCCCAGGAAATCGGCTCGCCCAAAGCCTCCCGCGCTGTCGGTGCTGCGGTGGGCGCCAACCCGATTTCCTTCGTGGTTCCGTGCCATCGCGCTGTCGGCAAATCCGGCGCCCTCACCGGTTATCACTGGGGTCTGACCCGCAAGCGCGCCATTCTCGGCTGGGAAGCCGGGCAGATGGGCGAGGGCACGCAACTCGACATGGCCCGTTCCGGCTGATCGCCGGCTCCTCCCGAGACACGCATCAAGGCCCGGCAGCAATGCCGGGCTTTTGTCGTTTCAACGATGCGATCACATCGACCAAGCCGGACAGAAGCGTCTCGCACTCTTCATCCGTACCGATGCTGATGCGCAGATAGTCGTCTATGCGCGGTTTCGGGAAATGCCTGACCAGAATGGCCCTGCTTCTCAGCTCGGCAGCGACCTGCGCGCCGGGCAGCACGGCATGGCGTGCAAACAGAAAATTGGCCGCCGACGGAAGAACCTCAAACTGCAGCGCGCGCAAGGCGACGGACAATCTTTCCCGGGTGGCCACGATCCGTCCGCGTTTGTCCTCGAACCACGCCCGGTCCTCCCAGGCGGCAACCGCTCCCGCGATGGCGAGACGGTCGAGGGGATAGGAGTTGAAACTGTCCTTCACCCGGTGCAGCGCTTCAATCAGCGCTGGCTGCCCGACGGCAAAGCCAACGCGCAGACCGGCCAGCCCGCGCGACTTTGAAAAGGTCTGGGTCACGAGCAGATTGGGGAAGCGTGCGACCAGGGGGATTGCACTCTGTGCACCAAAGTCCACATAGGCTTCATCGATCACCACGACCTGATTGGGGTGATCGGCAAGCAATGCCTCGATTTCCGCCAGGGGCAAGGCCGTGCCGGTGGGGGCATTCGGATTGGGCAGGATGATTGCGCCGCATGCCTGCCGGTAGTCGGCAATGCGGACCGCCATCGTGTCATCGAGCGGAACAGCCCGAAAGTCTATTGCGTAGAGACGGCAATAGGTCGGAAAGAAACTGTAGGTGACATCCGGAAACAGCAAGGGCCTGTCGTGTTTCAGCAATGCCTGGAACACGTGCGCCAGCACTTCGTCAGATCCGTTGCCGACAAAAACGTGATCGGCGTCAAGCCCATGGCTTTTGGCGATGGCTTCTCTCAGCCTGTACGCCGTTGGATCGGGATAAAGCCGCAACGCTTCCGTCGTCTCGGCTGCTATGGCCGCCAATGCGCGCGGTGACGGACCATATGGGTTTTCGTTGGTGTTCAACTTGATCAGATCGGGTAGCACCGGTTGCTCTCCCGCGACATACGGGGTCAATGTGTGCACGAGAGAACTCCAAAAACGGCTCATCTAAATGTCCAGTACTGCGTTGGCCGGGTGATCGCGATTCAAGCGAACAGTGCGTGTCGATTCCCGTACCATGGCAAAAACAGGCTTTTGCAACAATCGAAATCCCAGCCATTGCGCTGCATTGAAGAAACTTTCGGGCAGGCCTTGACCTTCCAGTTACTGGAAGAATTACCTTTGCATCACTATCTTCCCGTACATGTCGAAAGTTCCATCATGAAACATGACCATCACGACCACGATCACGCTCATAGCACCCATGGCCACAGCTGTTGCAGTACGCACGCGGCGCAGGCTGAGGTCGTGCGCGATCCGGTCTGCGGCATGCTGGTTGACCCTACGGCCGGCAAGCCGACGGCGGAGCATGCGGGCCGGGTGTTTCACTTCTGCTCGGCGGGCTGCCACAAGAAATTCACGGCCGACCCGGAGCCTTACCTGACGGCGATCGATCCGGTCTGCGGCATGACCGTCGACCGAGCAACGGCAAAACACTTCCTGCGGCACGACAATGAGAAATATTATTTCTGCTCGGCCAGCTGCATGGCGAAATTCGAAAAGGCGCCGCAGGATTATCTCGGCGACAGGCCGGCACCGAAGCCGATGCCCGCGGGAACCCAATATACCTGTCCGATGCATCCGGAAATCGTCAAGGACGGCCCGGGGTCATGCCCGCTGTGCGGCATGGCGCTCGAACCCATGGGCATACCCACCGGGGATGAAGGCCCGAACCCTGAGCTTGTGGATTTCACCCGCCGGTTCTGGATCAGCGCGCTCTGTTCCATACCGCTGCTCTTCATCACCATGGGGCCCATGCTTGGCCTGCCTTTCCGCGACTGGATCGGGGAAAGCCGCGCGATCTGGCTGGAACTGGTCCTCGCCACCCCGGTTGTCCTCTGGGCGGCCATCCCCTTCTTCGAACGCGCCTGGGCATCCCTCGTCAACCGCAGCCCGAACATGTGGACGCTCATCGCCATCGGCGTCGGTGCGGCCTATGCGTTCAGTGTCGTGGCAACACTCGTCCCCGACATTTTCCCGCATGCCTTCCGCATGCATGGCGGCAGTGTGCCGGTTTATTTCGAGGCGGCAGCCGTTATCGTTACGCTTGTCTTCCTCGGACAGATCCTGGAGCTGAAAGCGCGCGAGCGCACCGGGTCCGCCATTCGCGCCCTGCTTGACCTTGCGCCCAAAACCGCGCGCCGCGTGGCGGCAGACGGGACGGAAAACGATATCCCGCTGGACGAGGTCGTGGCCGGTGACCGGCTGCGGGTCCGTCCGGGTGACAGTGTGCCTGTGGATGGCATTGTGCTGGAAGGCCGTTCGTCCATCGACGAATCCATGCTGACGGGCGAACCGCTGCCGGTTGAAAAGACTGAAAACGATACGGTGACCGGCGGCACGCTCAACCGCAACGGCACGCTGCTGATTAAGGCGGAGAAAGTGGGCGCCGATACGGTCCTGTCGCAGATTGTCGGCATGGTCGCGACCGCCCAACGCTCACGCGCGCCGATTCAGGGTCTGGCGGACCGCGTCGCCAGCTATTTCGTGCCAGCGGTGGTTCTCGTCGCCATCGTCGCGTTCATCACCTGGGCTTGGTTCGGACCGGAACCCGGCATGATCTACGGCCTTGTCGCGGCCGTCTCGGTGCTGATTATCGCCTGTCCCTGCGCGCTTGGTCTCGCAACGCCCATGTCGATCATGACGGCAACAGGGCGCGGCGCGCAAGCGGGTGTGCTGATCAAGGATGCGGAAGCGCTGGAACGTTTTGCCGGTGTCGATACACTGATCGTGGACAAGACCGGCACTCTCACCGAAGGTCGACCGAAACTCACCGATATCGTGACTGCAGGTGCGCTGACCGACGACCAGTTGCTGATTCTTGCCGCCAGCCTCGAAAAGGGCTCGGAGCATCCGCTTGCCGAAGCCATTGTCGAAGGTGCGAAAGCCCGCACTCTCACCCTGCTCAAGGCCGAAACGTTCGAAGCGGTCACCGGCAAGGGCGTTTCCGGCGGCATCGGCGGGCAGTCCGTTGTGCTCGGCAACAAAGCCATGATGCAGGACGTTGGTGCCGACATATCCGCCCTGAGCGAAAAGGCCGATGCACTGCGGACTGGCGGCAAGAGTGTCCTGTTCATGGCCGTCGACGGCAAGGCCGCCGGCATCATCGCGGTCGCCGACCCGATCAAGGCCACGACGGCCGAGGCAATCCGCCTGCTGCACAAGGCTGGCCTCACCATCATCATGGCGACCGGCGACAACAAGATCACCGCTCAGGCGGTTGCTACCCGGCTCGGTATCGATGAAGTGCGCGCCGACATGATGCCCGAGAGCAAGAAGCGGCTGGTCGATGAGCTCCGGGCCAAGGGAGCCAAGATCGCCATGGCCGGTGACGGCGTCAACGATGCCCCGGCGCTTGCCGCGGCCGATGTCGGCATTGCCATGGGCACGGGCGCCGATGTCGCGATGGAAAGCGCGGGCATTACTCTGGTGAAGGGCGACCTCAACGGCATTGTCCGTGCCCGTCATCTTGCTGATGCAACCATCCGCAACATCAAGCAGAACCTGTTCTTCGCTTTTGTCTATAATGTGCTGGGCGTGCCGGTTGCGGCGGGCGTGCTCTATCCCGTCTTCGGCGCCATGCTTTCGCCCATGCTGGCGGCAGCGGCAATGAGCCTTTCCTCCGTATCGGTCATTGCCAATGCATTGCGGCTGCGGACACTGAAACTGTGAGGTTCCCATGAATATCGGCCATGCATCGGAAAAATCGGGCCTCCCGACCAAGACCATCCGCTATTACGAGGATATCGGGCTGCTGAAGCCCGACCGGTCCGACAACGGCTACCGGGATTATTCGATGTCGGATGTGCACAAGCTGCGTTTCCTGCAACGCTCGCGCGGGCTTGGATTTTCCGTGGAAGAATGCCGCCAGCTCCTGGCGCTCTACGAAGACAAGGAGCGCGCGAGCTCCGATGTCAAAAGCATCGCCCGAACGAAACTGAAGGAAATCGAGCGCAAGATCACCGAACTGCGCGAACTGCAGCACACCTTGCAGCACCTGGTCGCCCATTGCCATGGCGACCAGCGGCCGGACTGCCCGATTCTGGAAAGTATTTCCGGTACGGCTGACGCTTAAGCCAGAGTAGAGACCACATCGGCCGAAATGCGCAATTCGCGCAAGGGGCGAACCACCGCTGTGGTTTCACTGTAGATCGGGTGTGCCTTGTAGGCGGCCAGCGCCTCGGCGCTGGCGAACTCGCCATAAACGACAATATCGATTTCACCCGAGATCGGATCGGTCTTGGTGTTCTTCATGACCTCGAACACGAGGGAGTGCGGAATTTCTCCAAGCCGCTTGAGACGCGTATGGATCGTGTCGACATCATCCGGATTGCGGGCGCTGAAGAATACAATATGGCGGATCACGGTCTTGTTCCTGCTTGATCGAACTGGCGCGGACTTTTAAAGCACCCGCCTTCGACGTCAATAGGTGTGCTGTCGCAGGCGGCCTCCATGACCGGCATTTTGCCGGTCCGGCACACCGTCTGCCCTGGTCGCTGCGAACACGCGGCATCCTGCCCTTGGCATTTCCACCAAGGGTGGGGTAAAGGTTCTGGCGCTCAACCGGCGCAAGCGACCTGAAAAAGCAAACTGAGGCGTATATGGCCGACCACGGTCAACAGACACGACCCGATCCTGACAAGCTGCTGGAGCTGGCCACACGCGAATCGCGCGGCAAGCTGACCGTTTTCCTCGGCGCGGCCCCCGGCGTGGGTAAAACCTATGCCATGCTGGTGCGGGCGCAACGCCTGAAGGAAGACGGCACCGACATCGTCATCGGCCTTGCCGAGACGCATGGGCGGGCGGAAACCGCCGAACTTCTTGACGGACTGGACGTGCTGCCGCGCAAGCAGATCGGCTACAGGGGCCGCACGCTGGAAGAATTCGACCTGGACGCGGCCCTGGCACGCAAGCCGAAAGTGCTGGTCCTTGACGAGCTCGCCCATACCAACGCGCCCGGCAGCCGGCATCCCAAACGTCATCAGGACATTGAAGAGCTGATCTGGCAGGGCATCGATGTCTGGACCGCGATGAATGTCCAGCATCTGGAAAGCCTGTCCGACCTGGTGACAAAGATCACGGGAGTGACCGTTCGCGAGACCGTACCGGATGTGGTCCTCAAGCGCGCCGACGAGGTGCTGCTGGTCGATCTGCCGCCGGCGGAACTGATTGCACGGCTGAAGGAGGGCAAGGTCTACCTGCCCGGCAATGCCGAACGGGCAGCGCGGGGTTTCTTCAAACCGGCCAACCTCACCGCCTTGCGCGAGCTTGCGCTGCGCCGTACCGCCGATCGCGTCGACGACCAGATGATCGACCTCTTGCGGCAAAACGCGATCGAGGGCCCGTGGGCCACCGGCGAGCGGCTTCTGGTCTGCGTCGGACCGGACAGCCTGTCCGAGAAGGTTGTCCGCACCGCAAGCCGCCTCGCCTCCGGCCTCAACGCCCGGTGGCTGGTGGTTTCACTGACCAAGACCAGCGATGCGGGCATGGACACGGCGGCAAACCAGCGGCTCGATGAAATCCTTGACCTGGCGGAAAGGCTAGGCGCGGAAACGCGGCGCGTGATCGCCCGGGACTTTGTCGACGAGATTTTCCGCATTGCGCGGCGCGAGAATGTGACACAGGTCGTACTCGGCCGCCCGAAAGGCAAGCGTTTCTCCAATCCGTTCCGGCGGTCGCTTCCCGACGAGATCGTCAAACGCTTCACCGATGTCGGCGTCCACATTGTCACCGGCGACGAGCAGGACAAGCCCTATGTGCCGCCGGCGCCGCAAAAGCGCTCGGCACGCGAACTCGCCATATCCATCGCCATTCCGATAGCGGCAACAGCCGTGACGACGCTTCTGGGGCTTGGCGCCAGTGAGATCGTCCACCCGCAAAACCTTTCCATGCTCTATCTCGTTGCCGTCATCCTGTCGGCGATGTCGAGCGGGCGTTTTGCCGCCATCATTGCCGCCGGCCTGTCGTTTGTTCTCTACAACTACTTTTTCATCGAGCCGGTCCACAACTTAAGCATAGCCAAGCCGCATCAGCTGTTTTCGCTGATCATCTTTCTTGGCGTGGCCCTGATGATCGGCGATCTCGCCGGGCGTTTGCGCGACCAGGTGGCGCGATCGCGCAATCAGGCAAAGAATACACAGGCGCTCTACGAATTCTCGCGCAAGCTATCGGGCACCGCCCGGCTGGACGATGTGCTTGTGGCTGCGGCCATGCACCTGCATTCAACGCTTGGAACGGGTGTGGTGATCCTGCTGCCGGAAGACGGCGACCTGTCGCTGCAGACCGCATGGCCGCCTGACATGACGCTCGACAATACGGACATGACCGCGGTGCGTTGGGCATTCGAGAAGAACGAACGGTCCGGGCATGACACGGGCACGCTGCCGCAGATCAGCTGGCAGTTTCTGCCGATCATGACATCGCATGGCGTTGCCGGCGTGCTCGGCCTTTCCATGACCGAGCACCCCGCCTCGCTGACGGAAAGCGAAGACCGCATGCTGGTCGCCATTCTTGATCAGACGGCGATCGCCATCGACCGCGCTCAGCTGGTGCGGGAAAATGCCAAGACGGCAGCATTGCAGGAAAGCGAAAAACTGCATGCAGCGCTGTTCTCCTCCCTGTCCCATGACCTGAAGACACCGCTGGCCTCGATCACGGGCGCCGTCACCACGCTGCGCGAGCTTGGCGGCCGCATCAAGCCGGAAAGCCACGACGATCTGCTGCTTTCCATCGAGGAGGAATCGGGGCGCCTGACCCGTTTTGTCTCCAATCTTTTCGACATGACCCGGATCGAAGCCGGCACACTGAAGGTCAAGCACAGCCCTGTCGATGCGGCGGATATTATCATTTCATCGGTCGAGCGCATGAAGCGGCTCAAACCGGGCGTCGCCATCGAGATCAGCATCGCTCCGGACCTTGCCACCGTCAGCGGGGATTCGTCCCTGCTCGGACAGGTGCTCTTCAACCTGCTCGACAATGCAGCGAAATATGGCGGCGACAGCCCGATCACCATCTACGCAAAGCAGGATGCGACGGAGGTGGCAATCAGCGTCACCGATCAGGGCAAGGGCATTCCGGCAAGGGACATCGACCGCATCTTCGAAAAGTTCTACCGGCGCGTCAAAGGCGATGGCCGGGCGGCGGGAACCGGCCTCGGCCTGTCGATCTGCCGTGGCTTTGTTGAGGCCATGGGCGGGACGATCAAGGCGGAAAGCCCGGCAATCCGCAAACGCGGCACGCGCTTTATTATCCGGCTACCTATTTTCGATGCAACCGACAGCGGAGATGCGACACCATGAACGAGAACCGCATTCTGGTTGTCGACGACGAGCCGCAGATCCAGCGTTTCCTGCATCCGGCATTGACGGCATCGGGCTATGACGTCATCTCCGCCGCCACGGGTGCGGATGCGGAACGGCTGATCGCCACCAGCGCGCCCGACCTTGTCATTCTCGACCTTGGCCTTCCCGACAAGGACGGCAAGGAGGTCATCAAGACCGTGCGCGCCTTTTCCGAAGTGCCCATCATCGTCCTGTCGGCGCGCGACCGGGAAGTCGAAAAGATCGCCGCGCTCGATCTCGGCGCCAATGATTACGTGGAAAAGCCCTTTGGCATCGGCGAACTGCTGGCGCGCGTGCGCACGGCGCTGCGTCAGAAAGTGGCGGGAACCAGCGTTCCCTCGCGCTTTGAAAGCAACGGCCTTGTGGTCGACATGGTCAAGCGGGCGGTGACGCTCAGGGGCGAAGCGGTGCATCTGACCCGCAAGGAATACCAACTGCTGGTCCACCTTGTCCTGCATCCCGGACTTGTCGTCACCCATCGCCATCTCCTGGCTTCGATCTGGGGAGCGGCCCACGTGGAAGACCTGCATTATCTCAGGGTTTTTGTCGGACAGTTGCGCGCCAAGATCGAGGAAGATCCCAACCATCCGCACTTCATCCGCACCGAGCCGGGGGTCGGTTACCGGTTCATCGCGGAATAGGGTTCGGCCGCGCCCCGAAGTCCCTATCGACAACGGTGCCAAGCTTTGACAAGCTTCGGTCAATTCAGCAACAGATTCGGGAAACGCCCATGACCTCCTTCAGCGCGACGGTTCTATGGAACCGTGCTCCAGATGCCGCATTTACCGACAACAAATACAGCCGCGCCCATGTCTGGCAGTTCGACGGCGGCGCTGAGGTGCCCGCTTCGTCATCGCCGCACATTGTCCGGCTGCCCTATTCCGCCGCGGAGAATGTCGATCCCGAGGAAGCATTCGTCGCCTCGCTTTCCAGTTGCCACATGCTGTTCTTCCTGGCGGGCGCGGCCAAGGGCGGCTTCGTCGTCGATGAATATCGCGACGCGGCAAGCGGAGAACTCGGCAAGAACGAACAGGGCAAGCTGTTTGTCAGCAAGGTCGTGCTGAAGCCGCATGTCCGCTATGCCGGCGCGGCGCCGGACCGGGCAACGGAAGAACACCTGCACCACGAGGCGCATGAGCAATGCTTTATCGCCAATTCCGTCCGCACCGATATCAGCGTCGACCTGGGTTAAGGGGAAAACATCATGTCAGACCTGAAAATCAGCGACGCTGTCAACACCACCTGCCCCTGGTCGGGCGATCCGATCAGCGAAGACAGCCTCACACTTTACAAGGGCGCGGTTGTCGGCTTCTGCAACCCCGGCTGCCGCGACAAGTTCGAGAAAGCCGTCAATCACTTCGAGGAAGCCCTGGCGCGCACGTTGACAAATCCGGCCATCGGTATTACTTAAGCATATGCTTAACCAACAAACCTCACTCGATCTTATGTTTCAGGCGCTGGCGGACCCGTCCCGGCGCGTCATGGTGGAACGGTTGAGTCGCGGCCCGGCCTCGGTCAGTGAACTGGCGAAGCCTCTGACCATGTCCCTGCCCGCCGTGGTGCAGCATCTGCAGGTTCTCGAGAACAGCGGCCTGATCCGCACGGAAAAGGTCGGCCGCGTGCGCACATGCCACATCGAATGGACCGCCATGCGAACGGCCGAACAATGGATGGATGAACGGCGCAAGTCATGGGAGCGCCGGCTCGACCGGCTGGGCGAGTTTCTCGCCGAAGACGGCAATCAATGACCGGAGCGAAAGCATGACGAAGAGATCTGTCAAACACGATACGTTCACCATCGAGCGCAGCTATGCGGCCGCCCCGGCACGCGTCTTCTTTGCGCTCAGCGACAAGACCGCCAAGAGCAAATGGTTTGCCGGCCCCGATGACTGGGGCGTCGCCCGGTTCGAGATGGATTTCCGGATCGGCGGCCGCGAGACCAACAGCGGCGGACCGAAAGGCGGACCGGTGCATAGGTTCGAGGCCATCTATCAGGACATCGTCCCGGACCAGCGCATCATTTACAGCTATGACATGTATCTCGATGACAAGCGTATTTCCGTCTCGCTGGCGACGATGGAGCTCAAGCCGGAGGGCACCGGGACAAAACTGATCTTCACCGAGCAGGGCGCCTTTCTCGACGGATATGACGAGCCGGGACAACGCCAGCGTGGCACGGAAGAGCTGCTCGACGCTCTCGGCGCATCGCTGAAAGGCGCGCCTGTCAACGCCTGACGGGGCGTCTCCGGCCTCAGACCGGATCGCCGGAACCGGTAACGATGGCTTCGGCCGGTTCCGCATTCATCCGCCCCTGCCGCTTCAGCTGCTGTTCGCGGAAGAAGATGAACAGGCCTGACGCCACGATAAAGCCTGAACCGATCAGCATGGGCAGGCGCGGCACGTCACCAAACACCAGCCAGCCGAACACGATGGCCCAGAACAGAAGCGTGTATTGCAGCGGCGCAACGGTTGCCGCATCGGCCATCTTGAGCGCACGGTTGACGAGCATGTGCGCCAGCATGGCGACAACACCGAGCACGGCGAGCATAACCAGATCTCTGGGGCTGACCGGCTTCCAGTCAAAATAAAGCGAGGCGGCGCCCGCAAGGCCGGCACCGACGATCTGCCAGAACACCAGCGTCGTATCGGGCGTGCCGCGCAGCGAACGGCCGAGCAGCAGCATGAGGGCGAAGGTCATGCTGCCCAGAATCGAAATGATGGCCTGTGGCGTGAGAGCCTGCGACGACGGCTCCAGGGCAATGACGACGCCGATGAAACCGACGATGATGGCGCTCCAGCGGCGCCAGCCGACGGGCTCCTTCAGCACGAACGGCGAGATCGCGGCGACATAGATCGGGGCGGCCAGCCAATAGGTCATGACATCGGCCAGCGGCAGATAGACGACGGCAAAGTAGAAGGCGAAAATCTCCGCGGTCGACGCGGCAACACGGGCAAGCTGCAGGACCGGGCGGTCCACCTGCAGGATTTTCTTCGGTCCCGAATACCAGAGGAATGGCGCGAGAATGATCAGGGCGGCGACACTGCGGACAAAGACGACCTGACCGACGGAATAGGTCGATACCAGCCATTTGCCCATCACATCGTTCAGGGCGAACATCAGCATGCCCAGCAGCATCAACAGGATGCCGGTGCGCGCGAGGGATGATTCGGGCGTTCCGGAAAGGGCAACCGGGCGGGCAGACATGGGAGCTTCCTCGATTCTGATCTTTTTCAGAATGGTTTGATCGATTTTCTCGCGCTAATCCAGTCGAAAACAGCAAACGCCGCGTCCGCTCGTGAAATAGTCTCCGGCGAGGACAACCTACCTATTTTTGCCAGGGGCGGTGCTCTGGCACAAATCCGAATTCGGGACTATAGATTTGCACAGACTGTCATGTCTGTTCAGAGAAAGAATGCGCTCATGCCACAGGTTTCGCAGCTGTTCTTCAAATCCGCGACGATCTTGTTTCTACTGGGTATCATCATGGGGCTGCAAATGGGGCTATCGGGCGATCATACCGCCTTTCCCGCCCACGCCCATCTCAATCTTCTCGGTTGGGTCAGCAGCGCGATATTCGGCACTTACTACGCGCTCAACCCGGCAAAGGCCGCCGGACGCCTGCCAATGCTTCAGTTCATCGTCTACACCGTGGGTATCGTTGTGATGATACCGCCGCTGTATTTCCTGTCGCTTGGCAATGCCGCGATGGAACCGCTGGTCGGCATCGGCTCGATGATCGTGTTCGCCGGCGTGCTTTTGTTCACGGCGGTGGTTTTCTCGCGACAGGCCTGACAAGCAGCCCAGGGTCTGGACCCTAAGGCAAAAGCTTTTCCAGCTGCACCGCGCAGTCACGAAGGGGCAGCGCGCTCTGGCTGGCCTTGGCCATGGCCATGGCGCCGGAATAGGCGGCAATCACCAGCGTGGCCAGCGCTCCGGCCTGCCGGGCTGCGAGTGCCGGATCGTCATCCTGGAATCTCTGTGCAAGCACCCCAACCCAACGCTCAAAGATGGCGTTGGACGCATGGCGAAAATCAGGATCAGCCAGCGAAAGCTCCATGGCGAGATTGTTGAGCGGGCATCCCGTCACCGCCTGATTACGCTCCAGTTCGCCTGCCACCGCGGAAAAAAACGCCAGGACGCCAGTCTTCGGCCGGTCTGCCCGCAGCACGGGCTCGATCGCGGTTGCGTTGACCTCGCGCGCCACCCGTTCTTCTATCACGGCCAGCCCCAGGGCCTTCTTGGTGGGGAAATGATGATGCAGGGCACCGCCCGTCGCCCCGGCCGCCTGAACGACATCCTGAACGCTCGTCGAATGATAGCCACGCCTTTGGAAAAGGTCCTCTGCCACGTCGAGGATGCGTGAACGCATTCCCTGCGGATCATTGACCCTCTTCGGCTTTCCGATCGAATCCTGTGCCATCTCAGCCCCTTCATGCCGCCACAGACTAACAAGTTGACAAAAACAGGACAACCGGTTTTATTAAAAACAGGATGACCGGTCTGGTTTATGGGGAAGGATTGAACGAAATGCCCGAATTGGAGCAACCAAAGGCTGTTCGGCGGACCGAAGCGGCGGGGAGGCATTTCAGTTCCATCGTCGAACTCAGGCGCTATACGCTGCATCCCGGCCGCCGTGACGACCTCATCGACCTGTTCGACACCCATTTTCTGGAAAGCCAGGAAGCCTGCGGCATGACCGTCATCGGCCAGTTCCGCGATCCCGATGATCCCAACGCCTTTGTCTGGCTGCGTGGCTTTGAGGACATGGCAACCCGGCACGGGGCATTGACCGCGTTCTATGACGGTCCGGTCTGGAGCGCGCATCGCGACAGGGCAAACGGCACCATGATCGATTCCGACAATGTACTACTGCTTCACCCCGCCGAATCATCCAGCGGGTTTGCACTTCCCGCCGCCCGGCCGGTATCCCCGACGGAAGCCGCTTCACCGGCGGTGTTTCAAGTGGTCACCTATCAACTCAAGCGGCCTGCGGACCAGGGCTTCCACAGCTATTACAGCATGTCCGTCGCACCGCTCCTGCAGGGACGAGGCGACAATCCGGTTGCCGTCTTCACATCCGAGTACGGCGAGAACACGTTCACCCGGCTCCCCGTGCGGCAAAATGAAAATGTCCTGACGGTCTTTTCCCGGTTTGACGATGAGTCCGCTCACAAAACCCACAGGGCGGCACTGGAGAACGACGCGGCATGGTTGTCGGAGCAGACACGGCTTGCAGCCTATCTCACCGGCAAGCCAGTGGTGACACGCCTGCTGCCGACTGCGCGCTCGCGGCTGCGCTGAAGCGGCAACCATGTGCCGTGGACAAAATTCTGAAATCACTGAAGATTTGGTGGAGCCAAGCGGGATCGAACCGCTGACCTCTTGCATGCCATGCAAGCGCTCTCCCAGCTGAGCTATGGCCCCATTCCATTAGCCGGTTTCGGCTAAGCCGGATAAATCCGGCTGGACAGTCGAACGGTTGGGAACCGTTCCGAGGCGGGTACATATCGCCCGCCGCAGAGAAGATCAAGGTCTATTCGCCGGATATTTCCGTTATTTTTCGGAAGAGCGAAAGACCTTGTTCAAAATCAGTTTTCATCGTCTTCGCCGATGCCGCCGCCGAGGATATCGGTAACGTCGTCATCTTCGTCTTCCTCGTCTTCGGCAAGGAACGTGTCGTCATCATCGGCATCGTCGACGTCCACATCGACGTCATCGCCCAGATCCGGCACGTCGCCATCGACATCGCCATCGGCTTCTTCGAGCGAAACGAATTCCGGCTTTTCCAGAACGACATCGAGTTCTTCGGTCTCGACCTCTTCCTCTTCCTCACGCACGGAAGGAACAGTCGAATCAAAATAGCTGAGCGGATAGCTCTTGCCCGTATAAGGGGAGACGATCGGATCGCGGTTCAGATCGTAGAATTTCTGACCTGTTTCAGGGTCGACTCGCTTGGTACCAAGTTTTGGATTTACCACGTTATGCCTCGTCTTCTGGCTGCGCCTGCATCCGGTATGCCATCGTCCAACCGTTTATGCCAGCGCTCATCAAATGGATTTCTGGTCCCATAAACGCAATTCAGCGCATTTGTCAAAGCCAAAACGACGCGAGATTGCCGTTCGGCCGAACTATGCATTTGCGAGATGACCGGACGAACAAGCTGTGTTAGGAACGCCGACGCCTACAGGCTCGAGATGAAACACCAATTTTCCTTGTGATTGATCGTACTCATGTCCCATTCCGCATTGCCCAAGCCCGCCACCGCCCGCCGTTCCAAGGCCCTGTCCGGAGATATCCGGATTCCCGGAGACAAATCGATATCGCATCGCTCCTTCATGTTTGGCGGCCTTGCCTCGGGCGAGACCCGCATCACCGGACTGCTGGAAGGCGAGGACGTGATCAACACCGGCCGCGCCATGCAGGCCATGGGTGCGAAAATCGCGCGGGAAGGCGATGTGTGGATCATTCAGGGCACCGGCAATGGCTGCCTGCTGCAGCCGGACGCGCCGCTCGATTTCGGCAATGCCGGCACGGGTGCCCGCCTCACCATGGGCCTTGTCGGCGTCTACGCAATGGAAACCACTTTCATTGGCGACGCCTCCCTGTCCAAGCGCCCCATGGGCCGCGTGCTCAATCCCCTGCGGGAAATGGGCGTTCAGGTGACCGCATTAGACGGTGACCGCATGCCGCTGACACTGCGCGGCCCCAAGGTTGCCGCCCCCATCACCTACCGGGTTCCGATGGCTTCGGCACAGGTCAAATCAGCCGTGCTGCTGGCGGGCCTCAACACACCGGGCATAACGACGGTCATCGAACCGGTCATGACGCGTGACCACACGGAAAAGATGCTGCAGGGGTTTGGCGCCAATCTTTCCGTCGAAACCGACAAGGACAATGTCCGGCACATCCGCATCGAGGGCCAGGGCAAGCTCACCGGCCAGATCATCGACGTGCCCGGCGATCCGTCGTCGACGGCGTTTCCGCTGGTGGCGGCACTGCTCGTGCCCGGCTCCGATATCACCATCCGCAATGTGCTGATGAACCCGACCCGTACGGGCCTCATTCTGACCCTGCAGGACATGGGCGCCAGCATTGAGATCCTCAATGCCCGCCTTGCCGGCGGCGAGGATGTCGCCGACCTGCGCGTGCGCGCCTCCGAGCTGAAAGGCGTGATCGTCCCGGCTGACCGGGCGCCCTCGATGATCGACGAATATCCCGTGCTCGCCGTCGCGGCGGCCTTCGCGACCGGCGAGACCGTGATGAACGGCCTCGAGGAATTGCGGGTCAAGGAATCGGACCGCCTGTCAGCCGTTGCCAACGGCCTCAAGGCCAATGGCGTCGATTGCACGGAAGGCCCGGAAACCCTGAGCGTGCGCGGTCGTCCGGATGGCAAGAACCTCGGCGGCGGCACGGTCGAGACCCATCTCGATCATCGCATTGCCATGAGCTTCCTCGTCATGGGCCTCGTCGCGGAAAAACCCGTTACCGTCGATGACTCCACCATGATTGCCACGAGCTTTCCGGAATTCATGGACATGATGCGCGGCATGGGTGCCGAGATTTCCGTGCAGGAAACACCAGCCTGATACCGATGAGCGCGCTTTTTTCCGCCCTGACGGTTTACGCCCTTTACATGATGTCGAGCGTTCCGTTTGTCGTCTGGGCGGGACGAAGCGCCTATCGCGGCACAATTTCCAGTGGATCATCGCAGCCATGGCCCGGCATTTTGAGTTCGATCATGCGGGTCGTTCTTCCTTTGCTCCTGATCTTCCTCTATGCGTGGAATGTCTCCGATGGTTCCCGGCCGGATGTGTCCGTGCCTGCGGCTGCGGGAACAAGCGATTGGATGCCCTATCAGTTTCTGCTTCTGCCGCCCGCGTTCGGATCAATCGTCGGTTATGGCATAGGCTTCCTCATGGGCGCAAAGGCAAGAAACAGAGAGCGATGATCGAACCTGCTGTCCATGTGCAGACTGCGTTGACAACGGCTCCCCTGCAGGCAGGGAGTGCCTGATGTTTTTCCTGCTCACCTCCCTGGTCATTGTTGGCGTTGCCTACGCCATTGAACGGTTTGCGCTGAAAATTCGCTTCGGGCTCTTCGCCCTGTTGTTCTGGCTGTTCGTCTTCCAGTTTGCCCTGATATTCGCCATCGATGCGCTGCTGCAGAACATGTCCGCCTATCTGCCGGCATGGCTTTCCGCACTGGCGACCACGGTAGGCGGGTTCGCGTTCGTCACGATCGGCATCACGCCGCTGATCACGCTCGTCCTTGCCGCGGCCTATCTGCTGTTCGCCCTTGGCAACTGGCTGTTTGACCGCGATGAAAAGGACGATATCCACGCGCCGGCGCCGTCTTTCACCATCGCCATCGACGGACCGGCTGCATCGGGAAAAGGCACGCTGGCCCGGCGGATTGCCGATTATTACGGCTATCATCATCTTGATACCGGGCTGACATACCGCGCGGTTGCCAAGGCGCTGCTCGACCAGAACATGGCGCTCGACGACGAATTTCTGGCGGAAAAGGCGGCACGCGGCATCGATCTGTCCAAACTCGACCGGGCAGCCCTGTCCACGCATGATGTGGGCGAAGCGGCTTCCAAGGTTGCCGTCATGCCGGCGGTCCGGCGGGCGCTGGTTGCCGCCCAGCAGGCATTTGCCCAGCGCTCCCCCGGCACCGTGCTCGACGGGCGCGACATCGGAACGGTGGTCTGCCCGGACGCGCCGGTCAAACTTTACATCACCGCCTCCCCGCAAGCACGGGCGAAGCGGCGGTTTGACGAAATCAAATCGACGGACGGCAGCGTCCAGTATGAGGAGATTCTGGCCGATCTGACCCGCCGCGACGCCCGCGATATGGGCCGCACCGACTCGCCGTTGAAGCCCGCTGCCGACGCGCACTTGCTAGATACGACGGAAATGGATATAGAGACCGCGTTTCTTGCTGCCAAAAAACTGATTGATCAGGCTTTGGTGGGAAACAGGCATTAAACCAGCATCTGCTACCAGTCCATGCACCGGATTGCCCGCATAGGGCGGATTGGCCCGCAGATGAACCGTAACACGAACCACCGGTGCTGTGTCCGATGACGATGTCCGGACACACCAGGAGTATTTATGTCTCAAGCCAATCCAACGCGCGAAGATTTCGAAGCTCTTCTCGCCGAGTCCTTTGCCACCAATGACCTTGCTGAAGGTTATGTCGTCAAGGGCCGTATTGTCGCCATCGAAAAAGACATGGCGATCATTGACGCCGGCCTCAAGGTTGAAGGCCGCGTACCGCTCAAGGAATTCGGCGCGAAAGCCAAAGACGGCTCGCTGAAGCCAGGCGATATCGTTGAAGTCTACGTCGAGCGTATCGAAAACGCCCTCGGCGAAGCTGTTCTGTCGCGTGAAAAAGCACGCCGCGAAGAGAGCTGGGTCCGTCTTGAAGAGAAGTTCAACCGCGGCGAGCGCGTCGATGGTGTCATCTTCAATCAGGTCAAGGGTGGTTTCACCGTCGATCTCGACGGCGCCGTCGCCTTCCTGCCGCGTTCGCAGGTCGACATCCGTCCGATCCGCGACGTTACCCCACTGATGCACAACCCGCAGCCCTTCGAAATCCTCAAGATGGACAAGCGTCGCGGCAACATCGTTGTTTCGCGTCGTACCGTTCTTGAAGAGAGCCGTGCTGAACAGCGCTCTGAAATCGTCCAGAACCTTGAAGAAGGTCAGGTCGTTGAAGGCGTCGTCAAGAACATCACCGATTACGGTGCGTTCGTTGACCTCGGCGGTATCGATGGTCTGCTGCACGTGACCGACATGGCATGGCGCCGCGTCAACCATCCGTCGGAAATCCTGAACATCGGCCAGACGGTCAAGGTTCAGATCATCCGCATCAACCAGGAAACACATCGTATTTCGCTCGGCATGAAGCAGCTCGAAAGCGATCCTTGGGATGGTATCGGTGCAAAGTACCCGATCGGCAAAAAGATCACCGGTACGGTTACGAACATCACCGACTACGGTGCATTCGTCGAAATCGAGCCAGGCATCGAAGGCCTTATCCACGTTTCCGAAATGTCCTGGACAAAGAAGAACGTGCATCCGGGCAAGCTGCTCTCGACCACGCAGGAAGTCGAAGTCGTTGTTCTCGAAGTGGATCCGGTCAAGCGCCGCATCTCCCTCGGCCTCAAGCAGACCCTCGACAACCCATGGACGACCTTCGCAGACAAGTTCCCTGTCGGCACGATCGTCGAAGGCGAAGTCAAGAACAAGACCGAATTCGGCCTGTTCATTGGCCTCGACGGCGATGTGGACGGCATGGTTCACCTCTCCGACCTCGACTGGAACCGTCCGGGCGAACAGGTCATCGAAGAGTACAACAAGGGTGACGTCGTCAAGGCGCAGGTTCTCGATGTTGACGTCGAGAAGGAACGCATCTCGCTCGGCATCAAGCAGCTCACAGGCGACAAGGTCGGTGAAGCGGCAACCTCGGGTGAACTGCGCAAGAACGCCGTTGTAACTGTTGAAGTCACCGGCATCACCGATGGCGGCCTCGAAGTCCGTCTGGTTGACCACGATCTCGACTCGTTCATCCGTCGTGCGGATCTTTCCCGCGATCGTGACGAACAGCGTCCGGAACGCTTCACGGTTGGCCAGAAGGTCGACGCCCGCGTCATCGCCTTCGACAAGAAGACCCGCAAGCTGCAGGTCTCCATCAAGGCGCTGGAAATCGCTGAAGAGAAGGAAGCCGTTGCACAGTACGGTTCGTCCGACTCCGGCGCTTCGCTGGGCGACATCCTCGGTGCCGCTCTGAAGAAGCAGGAAAAGAACTAAGCTTCTCCTGACGTTCTGATTGAAACGAAACCCGCCGGTCCCAGGACCGGCGGGTTTTTCTTTGCCGTTTTCAGATCGTGTCGAACTGGATCAGGATGAAGACGAGCTGACAGACAAGCGCCAGGCTGAGGAACAGCCACTGCATCCTCTGCTCGCGCAGATAGGCAGCAGCGCCGCAGACACTGATCAGGAAAAGATTGCGCAGGGGATAGACAGGCCCGAGCGAATGAAAATGCTCCCGGCCCTTCATCGCCGTGTCGGCGAAATCGACCAGGAAGATCGCCATCAACAGGCCGAAGAACCAGGCACGCCGCGACATGAAGTAGTTTTCGTAGCCGGAATACCCGTCCATACTGTCGGGAAAGAGCATGCCGCAGGCCAGAAAGTGCAGGCTGGCGTAAAAAATGACGAAGAGGTAGGCCTCGAACTTCCACACCAAAGTCTGGTGCAGGTAAAATTCAAACCACCAGAAATGCACCACGGTCAGAAAGGTGAAGAATACCCAGCCAAGATGAATCGGATAAATATTCTTGCGCAGCGGATGCTGAATGATGCGGGCGACACCGGTGAGAAGCCGGGAAATACTCAGACCCAAAATGATACCGATGATCACACGCACATGGGTAAAGACTTCCGGGCTCGGAATATTGCCGTCCATTGTATGCTCCCCCGCAATTGACCGATTCTGACCGGTCCTGGGGCATGCTACCCAAGTCTTAACCCGAAGCAAACCTCGGGAAGATTTATTCGGCCGAGAATTGTACTTTCATGGTCTGCGGCGTTGCTGCCCCTTTCGCGAGATAGGGAAGAATGTCATCCAGCGGCAGGCGATGGGAGACAAGCCTTGCCATGGTTCCGTTGTCGCGCTGCAGTATGGCCAAGGCATCGGGAATATTGCGGTTGAGCGAATGGGAGCCGACGAGACTGATCTGGCGGCGGAACATTTCGAACGGGGCGATCTGAATGCGTGCGTCCGGCGCGCTGACCCCGAAAACCAGCGCCGTTCCGCCATCGGCCGTGTAGGCGATCATCTCTTCCACCACCTTGGCGATACCCGTTGCATCGGCGACAAAATCAAACGCCTTGGCCTGTTTCCCAAGCGCAGCCGAGCCGGATATCATCGGCTTGAGGCCAAGCGATTGGGCAAAGCTCAACCGGTCCTCATTGATGTCGACAACGCTGACATCCTCGATACCCTCCGCTTGCAGCGACAGGGCCATCAGCAAGCCGATCGGGCCCGCGCCAAAGACAAGGGCGTTTTTGGCACGTACGGCATGGGCATTGCCGAGCCCATTGAGCACGCAGGCCAGCGGTTCGGCAAGCGCTGCAATGTGAAAAGGCAGATGGCCGATGCCATGCAGGTGCGCGGTGTTGACCGTACTGTACTGCGCGAAGCCGCCGTTGCGCGAGACGCCATAGGCTTCCAGGCTGTCGCACAGATTGGTCAATCCCTTGCGGCAGGACCGGCAGGTGCCGCAGGGAATGTTGGGATCGATGGCCACGCGGTCGCCGGGACGCACATCCGTGACATCGTCCGCGACCATTTCGACGATACCGGCATATTCGTGGCCGGGAACAAGCGGAAAGGCGCCGTTGCCGTATCGCCCATGCAGCACGTCGATATCTGTATGGCACAGACCGGATGCCATCACCCGGACCAGCGCATGGCCGGGCGCAAGTTCCGGCTCTTCGAGATCGGCGAGACCGGCAATGCCCAGGCCAGTGAATTGAATGGCTTTCATGGCAAATCCATCCTGTTGTTGCAGGGAGCGCTGGCTTGCGGTGTGCCGTGGCCCGCACATCCCATGCGGGCCACGGCGGGAGGCTATTTGATGTAGCCGGCGCGGGTCATGATCTGCTCCACCTGCCGCTGCCCGGAATCCAGCGCCTGGTCGACGGTTTGCGTGCCCGCGAGTGCCGACGATATCAGCTGGCCGACCGTCGTACCGAACGCCTGGAACTCGGGAATGGCCACGAACTGCACACCGGTATAGGGCACAGGGTCTTTCGTCGGCTTTGTCGGGTCGGCCGCCATGATGGATTTCAGGACCGTTGCGGCAAACGGCGCGGCCGTCTGATAGTCCGGATTGTCATAGGTGGATTTGCGCGTTCCCGGCGGAACCGCAACCCAGCCTTCACTGGCGGCAACCCGCTTGACGTACTCCTTCGACGTCGCCCATTTCAGGAAGGATTTCGCCGCGTCGACTTTCTTCGACGTGGCGGGAATGGCCAGGGTCCAGGCCCAGGACCAGCCGGCGCCATTGGGTGTCACCTGAACGGGTGCCCGCGTGAACGCCACCTTGTCCGCCACCTTGCTTTGCTTGGGATCGAAAACACGGCCGGCCGCCGATGTCGCATCGATCCACATGGCGCAGTGGCCTGTGGCAAACAGCGCCTGGTTTTCATTGAAGCCGTTCGAGGTCGCACCGGGCGGGCCGTACTTCTTCATCAGGTCGACATAGGTCGCAATGGCTTCTTTCCACGGCGCCGAGTTGATCTGCGGTTTCCAGTCCATGTCGAACCAGCGCCCGCCATAGGTGTTTATCATGGTTCCGAGGAACGCCATGTTCTCGCCCCAGCCGGCCTTGCCGCGCAGGCAGATGCCATACTGCTCCTTCGACGTGTCGGTCAGCTTGGCGGCAAACTGCTTGATCTGGTCATAGGTGGGCTGATCCGGCATGGTCAGGCCCGCCGCATCGAAGAGATCCTTGCGGTAGAGCGTGAACGAGCTTTCCGTATAGAACGGGACCGCATAGAGCTTGCCGTCGACGGTCAGGCCCTTTTTGATCGGATCGAGCAGATCAGCGTAATCATAATCGTCACCGAGGTCATCCACCGATGCCAGCCATCCGGACTTGCCCCAGATCGGCTCCTCATAGCCGCCGATGGTCAGGATATCGAACTGGCCGCTTTTGGTGGCAATATCGGTGGTCACACGCTGACGCAGCACGTTTTCTTCCAGGACCACCCAGTTGAGCTTGTTGCCGGTCGCCTTCTCCCATTCGGGCGACAATTTCTGCATCACGATCATATCGGCATTGTTGACGGTCGCGATGGTCAATTCTTCTGCAGACGCAGTGCTGGCAAGAGCGCCGGTGGCGGCGGTCATGAGCAGCAGGTGCGTTGCCCTCCTCAAGGTAACGCTCATTCTCTCCTCCTCCAAGGTTAAGTCTACGAACTTTACGCACGTAAACTTAAAATAAGTCATACCAAAATATTCGCAGGTCTGTATACAAGAATCTGCAGGACGGATTTCTGCCGAAGCAGTGACCTTCCCCATGGCTGGCGTGCCTCCACGATCGCCGGCTGGGAACATTGCCGGGTGCCGAACGTTACAGGAGCGAAAGTTTGACATGATCCAGAATTGTTGTGGTTCAATCAAAAACTTGACGCATGTGATCGGCTCTGTAAATTTTTGATTGGCCTCGCGGATTGCGGGTGCCAGGCATGCAAACGGAAAGACCGATGAAATTGTCTCAGGACATTTTCTTCACAAGCACGGCGATGTCTCCTAAAACAGGCGAATCGGTCGTGAAAAGGGAATGCACGCGGTGAAAAAGACGATCAGAACAATGGAAGACTTTTCCGCGTTTGTCGGCCTGTCGCGGCCCACCGTGTCGAAATACTTCAACGACCCCAACTCCGTGCGCAAGAAGACCCGCGACATCATCGAGGCCGCCGTCAAGCAGTCCGGCTTCCGCCCGAATATTTTCGCGGTCAATCTCAATCGCCGCCGCACCAATATTCTCGGCATCATCATCCCGAATTCAACCGATCCGTTCTACACGGCCCTGACCCGCCGAATCGAAGGCATCGCCGAACAGGCGGGTTATCTCGCCTTCGTTCTCAGCTCCGACGGCAAGCCGGAACTGGAAGAGCGCGCCATCGAAACCTTCAAGTCGATGAATGTCGCCGGGTCGATCATCGCGCCGCTCGGCGTGCAGTCGCACCAGGAAAAGCTGCTGAAACTGGGTGAGTCCATTCCCATGATCTATGTGGACTCACCGCTCGATACGGTTTCGCCCTTCGTCGGCACCAACAACCGGCAGAGCTTCCAGCTTATTGTCGATTATCTCACCCGTTCCGGCGATGCGCCGTGCTATTTCGGCATGCCACCGGTCAACAGCAACGCATTTGAACGGCGTGAGGCCTATTGCGAGGCGATGGACAGCCTGAAGCTCGAGCCGCGCGTCATCGAAGTGGAACAGGCCGCCGACTGGGATTTCGAGAAATCCGCGTTCGATGCCACGACCCAGATCCTGCGCGATGGCGGCTTTCCCACCAGAACCGTGCTCTGCGCCAATGACCGTGTGGCTTTCGGCGTGATTGCCGCCGCCTTCCAGGCCGGCGTGAAGGTCGGGCGCGGGGACGATTGCGATCTGCGCGTTGCCGGCCATGACGATCAGCCCCTGTCGCGCTACATGTGCCCACCCCTGACGACGGTCGCCCAGAACTACAACGAGATCGGCAGGCTGGCGGCGGCCCTGTTGTTCCATAAGCTCGGTGAGCATCAGGACTCGAAATTCGAACTGCCTGCCAATGAGCGGATATTGCTGAACGCCGAGATCATGCTGCGCATGTCAGCCTGATGCAAAACTTGTCGCGCGTAAAGATTTATTTGTTGACACGGAAATAATAGGGCTTATCTGTTTGTGCCGAGCGCATTGACGATTCAAGCGCGAGACAACAGGCAGACAGCGACATGACGGTTGACGTGACCCCTTCCTCCCTGGCCCCGGAGAGCCTTGGCCCGACGATCACGGTTGGCGAAATCCTCGTCGAGATCATGGCCACGACGATCGGCAAGGGATTCCTCGACGCTCAGCCGCTGATCGGACCTTTTCCAAGTGGTGCGCCGGCTATCTTTATCGACCAGGTGGCCAAACTCGGCGGACAGGCCGGTATCATTGCCGCGGTTGGCAATGACGATTTCGGGCGCCTGAATGTCGAACGGCTCCGCCGGGACGGTGCCGATGTCTCGGCCATCGCCGTCAGCCCCGATTATCCGACGGGCAGCGCCTTTGTCCGCTATGCCGATGATGGCACGCGCGATTTCGTCTACAACATCGCCCGCAGTGCCGCAGGCAATATCGACCTGAACGACAGCGCCAGAGCCCTGATTGGGCGGGCCGGACATTTGCATGTCATGGGATCCGCCCTGTCGATCCCGGCGGTTTGGCCGATCATCGACTATGCCCTCCGGGAGATCAAGCAACGCGGCGGCACGCTTTCGCTCGATCCCAATATGCGCAAGGAACTGGCCGCCGGTGACGAGACCGGACGCCAGTTCAAGACGCTCGTGGCGGCGTGCGACCTGCTCCTGCCATCGGGCGACGAGCTTTTCGTGGCCTGCCCGGCCGCCACCGAAGACGAAGCGATCAAGGAGCTCCTCGCCTCCAGCATTGCGGAAATCGTGGTGAAGCGCGGCCAGCATGGCTCGGCGCTGTACACCAAGGCGGACAGTGTCAGCCGCCCGGCATTCCTCGTTGATGAAATCGATCCAACCGGTGCCGGCGACTGCTTCGGCGCCACCTATCTCACCTGCCGCCGTCTCGGCCATGCAGCGGCACAGGCGCTCGATTACGCCAATGCCGCCGGCGCCCGCAACGTGACCCACCGCGGCCCCATGGAAGGCACGTCGACCTTCCCGGAACTCGACCAGTTCATCGCTGCGACACCAAGGAAGTAAGATGTTCAAGTCCCTCGCCCAGTTGGCCACGGCGCACCGCAATGGTGACAATGCCGGCATCACATCCGTCTGCTCCGCCCATCCGCTTGTCATCAGGGCGGCCCTGCGCCGCGGCAAAAAGCACGGACAGATCGTCCTCATCGAGGCAACCTGCAACCAGGTCAACCAATATGGCGGCTATACCGGCATGACGCCGGTCGATTTCGTCGTCTTCGTCGAAACGATTGCTCGCGAAGAAGGCTTTGACCGCACCAATCTCATCTTCGGCGGCGATCATCTCGGCCCCAATCCATGGCGCAAGCTGCCGGCGGAAGAGGCCATGGCCAAGGCGGAAGCCATGGTCATCGACTATATCCAGGCCGGCTTCACCAAGATCCATCTGGACGCCAGCATGGGCTGCGCCGGGGAGCCGCCGGCGCTCGATGACGAGGTCACAGCCCAGCGCGCCGCACGGCTCGCCAAGGCCGCCGAACAGGCGGCAGCGGCAAGCGGCTTCGCCCTGCCCAATTACATCATCGGCACGGAAGTCCCGGTTCCGGGCGGCGCGGACCATGAACTCACTGAGGTCACGCCCACCAGCCCGGATGCGGCGCGCCACACCATTGCGGTTCACCGCGCACGCTTTGCCAGCGAAGGACTTCAGGCTGCCTTTGACCGCGTCATCGGTATTGTCGTGCAGCCCGGCGTCGAATTCGGCAATGAGAATGTCGTCGAATACAGGCCGGATCAGGCCGTGGCGCTGACGAAACTCTTGGCGCATGAACCGCAATTCGTGTTCGAAGCCCATTCCACCGACTACCAGACGGTGCAGTCGCTTTCCGCGCTCGTGCGCGACGGATTTCCAATTCTCAAAGTCGGCCCCGGCCTGACCTTTGCACTGCGCGAAGCGCTCTACGGGCTCGACCTGATCGCGTCGGAACTCGACACATCCTATGGCGAACGCTCACTCGCCCGCGCCATGGAACGCCTCATGCTGGAAAAGCCAGGGCATTGGGCGTCGCACTATCATGGAGCGGACGATGCCCTGCATGTTCAGCGCCACTACAGCTACAGCGACCGCATCCGCTATTACTGGACCGAGCCGGAAGCCATGCAGGCCG
This sequence comes from Phyllobacterium sp. SL163, assembly GCF_049896885.1. Lineage (NCBI taxonomy): Bacteria > Pseudomonadati > Pseudomonadota > Alphaproteobacteria > Hyphomicrobiales > Phyllobacteriaceae > Phyllobacterium > Phyllobacterium sp. SL163. The sequence continues at coordinate 106,660 of NZ_JAFCVE010000001.1, forward strand.
TCAGCACGCTCATGGCTGCTCTTGCGGGGCGTGACATCCCGGAAACGCTGCTGCGGCAGTTTTTGCCCGATCTTGCCGTTCATCCCGCGGACCGCAGCAATCCGGAAGCCATCCTGATTGCCGCCGTCGACCGTGTGCTTGCGGATTATTCCGCTGCCTGCGGCTGGTAACGGGCACCCGGCACACTTCCGTCCGGCCAAGCGCGGCAACGCGCCGCGAGACCTGCTGTCGATCCACCCTTTGCCTTCGCGGCAAAAGGCTTTAAACAGCAGGGGAATATTGGACGATTTCCATAGGAGTGCCAGATGACAATCACAAAGCCAAAACTTGTCACGATTTTCGGGGGTTCGGGTTTTGTCGGTCGTCACGTCGTGCGGGCCCTGACCAAGCGTGGCTATCGTGTTCGCGTCGCCGTGCGCCGGCCCGACCTTGCTTTCCATTTGCAACCCCTCGGCGGCGTCGGCCAGATCCAGGCCGTTCAGGCCAATCTGCGTTACCGCTGGTCGATCGACCGCGCCGTTGCCGGGTCCGATCACGTCATCAATCTCGTCGGTATTGCCTATGAAAGCGGCGCCCAGCGCTTCAGCACCGTGCATGAATTCGGCGCCCGCGCCGTGGCCGAGGCTGCGCGCGCTGCCGGCGTTCCGCTGACCCACATGTCTGCGCTCGGTGCCGATGCGCACTCGTCCTCGCTTTATGCCAGCACCAAGGGCCGCGCCGAAGCGGCCGTGCACGAGACATTGCCCGATGCGGTGATCATCCGCCCGTCCATCGTGTTCGGACCGGAAGATGATTTCTTCAACCGCTTTGCGGGCATGGCGCGCATCTCGCCCTTCCTGCCGCTGCTCGGTGGCGGCAAGACCCGGTTCCAGCCGGTTTATGTCGGCGATCTCGCAGAGGTGTTTGCCCGCTCCGTCGATGGCTCACTCAATGCCGGACAGGTCTATGAACTCGGCGGTGCCGAAGTGCTGACATTCCGCCAGTGCCTGCAGGAAACCCTGCGCATCATTGGACGCAAGCGCATCCTGGTCTCCATTCCATGGTGGGTTGCCAAGCTTCAGGGCTCCGTTCTCGGCCTTCTGCCGAAACCGCTTCTGACCAAGGACCAAGTGGTGCTGCTGCACAAGGACTCCGTCGTGTCCGAAGCGGCAAAGAGGGAAAATCGCACGCTGGAAGGCCTCGGCATCCAACCGCAGACGATCGAGACGATCCTGCCGTCCTATCTCTGGCGCTTCCGTGCGCAGGGACAGTATTCGAGCCAGAAACCCGCCTGATTCCGGCGGTACAGTTCCAAACAAAAACCCCGGCTTCGACCGGGGTTTTTTGTCTTCCTACTTCGCCAGGATAAGCGCGATCAGGCCGACCGTGCCGACGATCACCCGCCAATAGGCAAACAGCGCAAAGCCGTGCCGCGAGACATAGTCCAGAAGATACCGCACGACGAAGACGCCCGATATGAAGGCTGCGACAAAGCCGATGGCGATCAGCGATGCATCGTTGAGTGTCAGCACATCGCGGTTCTTGAAGAGGTCGTAGGCAAAGGCGCCCGCCATGGTCGGCATCGCCAGGAAGAACGAGAACTCGGCCGCCGAGCGCTTGTCTGCGCCGAGCAGGAGCGCGCCGACGATGGTCGAGCCGGACCGCGAGGTTCCGGGGATCATGGCGAGGCACTGAATGAAACCGATCTTCAGGCAGAGCGACAACGGATAGTCCATGACATTGGTGTAGCGCGGCTTCAGGTCCAGCCGGTCCACCCAGAGCAGAATGATGCCGCCGACAATCAGCATGATGCAGATCAGCATCGGCGATTCAAACAGCACCGCCTTGATGAACCCATGCGCCAGCACGCCGATGACGACGGCCGGCAGGAACGCGACGAGAATGCCGGCGACGAAACGCCGGGTGCCCGCATCGCCAGGAAGGTCCCGGGCAATTTTCATGAGGCGGCCGAAATAGACGGTGAGAATGGCCAGGATCGCCCCCAGCTGAATCAGAACCTCGAATGTCTTGCCGTTTGATTCAAAGCCAAGGAAGCGTCCGGCCAGCAGCAGATGCCCTGTGGAGGAGACCGGTATAAACTCTGTTAACCCTTCCAGCAATCCGAGAAAAAGGGCTTCGACAATTGTCTGCGATTCCATGATTATGACTTCCGATGGTGATCCCGGTCAGGATGATCACATGCTGTTTGCTTGTCTCACGCCGCAGTTGCGCCTATAGGTTCGCATAGACTCAAGGGCGGCCGAGCAATACGCTGCCCCCCGATAAAATGCCAGTTCGAAAGATTTATGAAACACCTGCCATGTTGACGCTTTTCCATCATCCGATGTCCACCGGTTCGCGCTATGCCCGGCTTATCCTCAACGAATACGATATTGAAGTTGAGCTGATCGAGGAAAACAGCTGGTCGAGACGCAAGGAGTTTCTGGCGCTCAACCCTGCCGGAACGCTGCCTGTGCTGCTGGCGGAAGGCGATGTTCCCGTTGCCGGCGCCACGGTGATTTCCGAGTATATCGATGAGACGCGCGGCGCCCTGAAGCGCAGCCGCCGCCTGTTTCCGGAGGACTCTCTCAACCGCGCCGAAGTGCGCCGTCTCGTCGACTGGTTTCTGATCAAGTTCGAAAACGAAGTGACGCGGCACATGGCGCGCGAGCGCATTTTCAAGCTGCACATGACCGCCGAACAGGGCGGCGGCGCACCGGATTCGACTGCCATCCGCGCCGCCCGCGCCAATATCACCCAACACATGAAATACATCGACTGGCTGACCGCGACGCGCAACTGGCTGGCCGGCCCGACGCCAAGCTATGCCGACATGGCCGCGGCTGCGTCGATTTCCATTCTCGACTATCTCGGCGAGATCAAGTGGTCGGAATACAAGGCCGCCCGGGACTGGTACACGCGCATGAAATCGCGCCCGTCCTTTCGCCCCTTGCTGGCGGACCGGGTGCGCGGCCTGCCGCCGTCATCGCATTACGGCGATCTGGATTTCTGATGCTGCCCGCGGATGCAAAAGCCGCGACACGTTCAGGGCCAAAGGCGCAACCGCAGCGGCTGAAACAATTCATCATCGAGGAGGCGCGGGCCGCAGGCTTCGACCTTGTCGCGATTACACGGCCGGATGCCATTCCGCTCGCCGAGGAGCGCCTGCGCCACTATCTGGAAAAAGGCCGCCACGCCAGCATGGCCTGGATGGCGGAAACCGCCGAGCGCCGCGCCGACCCCCGGACGCTGTGGCCCGACGTGCGCTCGATCATCGTGCTGGCGATGAACTACGGCCCGGACAGCAATCCCCTGGACATCCTCGCGCGGAAGGACAAGGCGGCCATCTCCGTCTATGCGCAGAACCGTGACTATCACGATATCATCAAAGGCAAGCTGAAGGGCGTCGCCAGCCGGTTTGCTTCGCGGGCCACGGGCGAAAACGTCAAGGTGTTCGTCGACACGGCGCCGGTGATGGAAAAGCCGCTTGCCGAGGCGGCCGGTCTGGGCTGGCAGGGAAAACACACCAATCTCGTCAGCCGCAGCCATGGTTCCTGGCTGTTCCTGGGCACGATCTTCACAACGGCGGAACTCGAGCCGGACGGACGGGAAACCGATCATTGCGGCACCTGTCATGCCTGTCTCGACATCTGCCCGACCAATGCCTTCCCGGCGCCCTATCAGCTGGATGCCCGGCGCTGCATTTCGTATCTGACCATCGAACACAAGGAGCCCATTGCACCGGAATTCCGCAAGGCCATGGGCAACCGCATCTACGGCTGCGACGATTGCCTCGCGGTCTGCCCTTGGAACAAATTTGCCGGGATGGCGCGGGAAGCCAAGCTGCAGGCGCGCGACGATCTGAAAGCCCCGGACCTGGCAACCTTCCTCGCGCTTGATGACGCCGCGTTCCGCACGCTCTTCTCCGGCTCGCCGGTCAAGCGCATCGGCCGGGACCGCTTCCTGCGCAACGTGCTCATCGCCAGCGGCAATTCCGGACAACCCGATCTGGTTGCGTTGGTCGAGCGGCATCTTGACGATCCCGCGCCCATCGTGCGTGGTGCCGCCGTCTGGGCGCTCGGGGAGCTTGTCGATGCGGCACATTTTGCTACGCTGCAAATACGCTATGCTGTGCAGGAGGGCGATGCCAGCGTACTGACCGAATGGCGCAATGCAGGAAAGAAACAATGATGCGGATTTTTCTCTTCGGGGCCGGTTATTCCGCCCGGGCTTTTGCCCGGATCATGGCCGACACAACGGATTTCATCGGCGGGACGACACGCGACAACGACAAATTCGCAGCACTCAAACAGGATGGCATCACGCCGTTCCTGTTTCAGGGCACCCATGCATCGCAGGAAATCGTCGGCGCCCTGGAACAGGTGACCCACATCGTCATTTCGACGTCGCCGGGGCAGACCGGCGATCCCGTTCATGCGCAGTTCGGCGAAACGATCCGCTCCGGCATGCCGAAACTCCAATGGATCGGCTATCTCTCCACCGTCGGCGTCTATGGTGATTATGGCGGTGCCTGGGTCGATGAAACCACGCCGTGCCATCCGGTGTCGGCGCGCTCCGTCGAACGGGTCGATGCGGAAAATGACTGGCAGAAACTGGCCGATGAACACAAGGTACCGCTGGCGATCCTGCGGCTCGGCGGCATTTACGGGCCGGGACGCAATGCGTTCGTCAATCTTGCCAATGGCACGGCGCGCCGCCTCAACAAGACGGGACAGGTGTTCAACCGCATCCATGTGGACGATATCGCCAGGGCCCTGCGCTTTCTCGCCGAGCGCAACGAGGGCGGCGTCTTCAACATCACCGATGACGAACCCGCACCGCCACAGGATGTGGTCGCCTACGCCGCCGAGCTGATGGGCATCGAACCGCCGGCCGAAACCCATTTCGAGACCGCGGAACTGACCCCCATGGCGCGCTCCTTTTACGGCGAGAACAAGCGCGTCTCCAATGCACGCATCAAGAAACTGGGTTTTGCCTTCCGCTATCCCGACTATGGCACGGCTTTTTCGATGATGTGGCGCGACGGAAGCTGGCGCTAGCCACGCTCTAAAATTTCGTAACCACGCTGATGCCGGTTCCCTCGAACCGGTCCATCGCCATCAGGGCCGCCGGCGCTTCATCGAGGGCGATCCGCTTGCCGATCAGCTTTTGCGGGGCAAGTTTTCCCTGCTCCAGCATGTCCATGAGCGCCTTGTAGCGAAAGGCCTGCATGCCATGGCTGCCAAGGATTTCCAGCTCATAGGCGATGACCTTGTCCATTGGGATCGGCGCGCGGGCGTGATCGCCCAGCATCAGGCCGACCTGCACGTGACGGCCGCGGCGGCGCAGATTGGCGATGGAATTGAAACAGGTCGAGGGATGGCCAAGCGCATCGATGGAGACGTGAGCCCCGCCCTTGGTGATCTCCTTGACGGCCCCGACGATATCCCGCTGCTGCGACCCGTTCACCGTGGCGACAGCGCCCAGTTCACGGGCGAAGGCAAGTTTTTCCTCGGTCAGGTCGACCGCGATCACATTGGCGCCCATGGCCGTCGCGATCATGATCGCCGACAGGCCGACACCGCCGCAACCGTGAACAACAACCCATTCGCCGGGCTTCACCCTGGCCTGATCGACCACCGCCCGGAATGAGGTCACGAACCGGCAGCCGAGGCTCGCCGCCGTGGCGAAATCGAGCGTATCGGGCAGGCTGACCAGATTGGTATCGGCAAAATCCACCGCGACATATTCGGCAAAGGAACCCCAGGCGGTGAAGCCGGGCTGGAACTGATGTTCGCACACCTGATGATTGCCGGAGTTGCACTCGAAACAATGGCCGCATCCGCCGACAAACGGCACGGTGACCCGGTCGCCGATCTTCCACTGGGTGACATGGCTGCCGAGAGCCTGAACCGTTCCGGCAAGTTCATGGCCGGGCACGTGCGGCAACTGGATATCGGGATCGTGACCCATCCAGCCATGCCAGTCGCTGCGGCACAGTCCCGTTGCTTCGACCTTGATGACAACGCCCGTCGCGGCCGGGACCGGATCGGCCACCGTGCGGATTGACGGGGCTTGGCCGAATTGCTCGAAGACGACTGCTTTCATGACATGGCTTCCATTCGAATCAGATCGAGGCACGCACCTCGTTGCCATATTGCGACTTTCGCGCGAATCTGGCCATCATAAAGCCCGGATTCCCGCCGCAAATTTGCGGGAATTACCTCTCGTTTGGTGGACAGTGGTCATGAAATCAAGAACCCTGATGCGTCTTGCACTAACGGCGCTCCTGTCTTTTTCCGCAGCGACGACCGTTTTTGCCGAGGACGGTCCGGCCAAACAGCTCTTCGGCGCGGTCAGGCTGCCGACGCTCGGCACCGCGCAATCGACGGGATTTTACGCCAAGGGCTGCCTTGCCGGCGGCGTAGCGCTGCCGGTCAACGGCCCGACCTGGCAGGTCATGCGCCTGTCGCGCAACCGCAATTGGGGGCATCCCCGCATGATCGCCCTGCTGGAGCGGCTGTCGCATGACGCCGCCGCCAAGGACGGCTGGCCGGGTCTGCTGGTCGGCGACATCTCGCAGCCGCGCGGCGGCCCGATGCTGACAGGCCACGCCTCGCATCAGGTCGGTCTCGATGCGGATATCTGGCTCACGCCCATGCCCAATTACCGCTTCACCAACGACCAGCGCGAAAAGGTGGAAGCGAGGTCCATGCTGAAGGGCGACACGCTCTATGTCGACCCGGACAGATGGACGCCCGCCCATGCGGCGCTTTTGAAACGGGCCGCGAGCTATGACGAGGTCGAGCGCATCTTCGTTCATCCGGGCATCAAGAAAAAACTCTGCGAGACCGTGCAGGGGGACCGCAGCTGGATGGCCAAGATCCGCCCCTATTGGGGACACTTCTATCACTTCCATGTCCGCATCAAATGTCAGCCAGGCTCGCCCAACTGCAAGCCGCAGGAGCCCATCGGCACATCCGACGGTTGTGACAAGTCCTTGGCCTGGTGGTTCACCGACGAACCATGGCGCAAGGCGCCCGAACCGGAGAAGCCGGTCAAGCCCAAGATCATGATGCTGTCGGATCTGCCGAAGGCCTGCGCGCAGATCCTGGATGCGCCGGGACCGCAATCGGTGGATCAGGTCACCTATGGGCTCGGGGCAAAGGCCGCGGCGGGCAGCGATGTCCCGGCGGTCGTGCCGGACCAGCCATCGGCCGTACCCCTGCCCAAGCAGCGGATAAAGACGAAATAGACAACCGGACCGCCGCCGGCCGGCATGCAGGCCGGGCGGCGATAGTGGCAAGGCGGCACCGGTTCAGGTCTTTTTTGTCTGCGGTCTTTTCAGGCGGGCACGAATTGAGTATAGGGTTTCAATCGATTTAGGGTCAGGACCTATTAATCTGGTCGAAATGGTACGCGGCCATTTGTTTGGATACAAGGAGCAAAGGCGATGGGAATGTTTATCCATTCTCAAGTCCTTTGCGACGATGTAGCCGGGCAAATGGACCGTATCCTACGGACTCCGAAACGGCTGCAAGCTGCAGTGTCGAGCTGCTCGGTCGGGGGGAAGACCCCGCCCTTCGCATCTCTCCTCGCATCTTCTTGCCGTTTCAGGCGCCATTTCGGTCATATTAATGGGTCCTGACCCTAAGACCAGGACCAGAGCAGTTCTTGATGCAGCAGCCTTTTCGCCTCGCGCTGATCGCCCATGACCAGAAAAAGGATGACATGGTGGCTTTCGCGCGCGCCTATGAGAGCCTGCTCGCGCCCTGCACCATCGTCGCCACCGGAACCACCGGCGGACTGATCATGGAGGCCTGCCCGTCATTGCAGATCACGCGGGTCAAAAGCGGCCCGCTCGGCGGTGACCAGCAGATCGGAGCACTCATTGCCGAAGGCCTGATCGACGGTCTGATTTTCTTTGTCGACCCGCTGTCGCCCATGCCGCACGACGTGGACGTGAAGGCGCTGATGCGGCTCGGCATCGTCTATGACATTCCTATGGCCTTGAACCGGGCAACCGCCGAGGTTCTTGTACAAAAGAAGGGTTTGCTGCGCGCCGATTGACGGTTAAGCATGACGCAGCACGATTGAGATTGGGGACGGAATTTATGGTTACTTCTGCAGACACCGATTGCATCATGAAATTTCCAATCCTGGTTGGAGATATCGGTGGCACCAATGCGCGTTTCGCCATTCTTGTCGATGCCTATGCGGAACCGAAAGAGTTCCCCATCATCCAGACGGCTGATTTCGAGACCATCGACGAGGCCATCCAGAACGCCATCCTCGACCATACATCGATCCAGCCGCGCTCGGCGGTCCTGGCCATTGCCGGGCCGGTGGAAGGCGACGAGATCGACCTGACCAACTGCGCCTGGGTGGTCAAGCCGCGCCAGATGATGGAAACGCTCGGTCTTTCCGACATCACCGTGCTTAACGATTTCGAGGCGCAGGCGCTGGCCGTCGTCTCGCTGGAACCCAAGCATCTGGAAAAACTGGGCGGCGGCGCCGGAGACCCGCATGGCAGCCGCGCGGTCCTCGGACCCGGCACCGGCCTTGGCGTTGCCGGCATGGTGCGCTCGCGCAACAGCTGGGTTCCCGTACCGGGTGAAGGTGGCCATGTGGACATCGGTCCGCGCACGGCGCGCGATCTCGAGCTCTTCCCGCACATCGAACATATCGAGGGACGCATTTCCGGCGAACAGCTGTTGTGCGGCCGCGGCCTGCAGAACATTTACCGCGCGATCTGCAAGGTCGCCGGGACGCCGGCCACGCTGCAAAGCCCTGCCGACATCACCGCGGCCGGCCTTTCCGGCGAATCCGCCGAGGCAAAGGAAACCCTGTCGCTGTTCGTCACCTATCTTGGCCGTCTTGCCGGTGACTTTGCGCTGACCTTCATGGCGCGCGGCGGTGTCTATCTCGCGGGTGGCATCGTCCAGAAAATCGTAGAGCCGCTCAAACACCCGTCTTTCCGTGAAGCCTTCGAAGACAAGGCACCGCATCGCCAGATCCTGACCGAGACGCCGGTCTATATCATCACACATCCGCTTGCGGCACTCAGCGGGCTGTCCGCCTTCTCGCGCACGCCGACCCGCTTCGGCGTGGCAACCGAGGGCCGCCGCTGGCGCAAGGATTAGACTTTTCGCGGAGACAGAAGGGCAACACCTGCCCTGTCCGTTCACGACGATGGCCAAAACCGATAGGCAAGGCGGATCAATAAGGTTATAGGGTCAGCCTGAAGAAGGGCGCGACCACTCGAAACCGTTGCCTGAACGCTTGATACGAACGAGTTGCCGTCCGTCATGAATGATCAGACCAAGAAGAAGAAAATCGATCCGAACGAAGCACGCCGTGTCATCGGGCGTGTTTTGAGCGAAAATCTTCGGGACCACAGATCATCCTATGCCATCGCCCTTGCCGCGATGCTGGCCGTTGCACTCACCACGGCGTTCGTGGCCTATATCTTCAAGGACGTGATCAACAAGATCTACTACGAGAGGCGCGAGGATCTGATCCTCCCGATCAGCTTCGGCATTCTGGCCGCCTTCGTCATCCGCGGTGTGGCGACCTACACCCAGTCGGTCGTCATGGCGAAGATCGGCAACAATATCATCGCGCGCTACCAGCATCGCATTTTCGATCACCTGATGAAGCTCGGCCTCGATTTCTATCACGATACGCGGTCGGCCCAGCTTGCCGCACGGATCAACCAGAACGTCGCCGGGGTTCGCGAGCTCATGGACATCACCGTGACGACGGTGGGCAAGGACATTCCAACGCTGATTGCCCTGGTGAGCACCATGGTCATCCTTGATCCGCTCCTGTCGCTGTTTGCATTGCTGATCGGACCGCCGGTGATTTTGACCGTGCGCTATCTGGCCAAGCGGCTGCGCAGCATCCATCGTGAATCCGTGCAGGTGAATTCGCATCTCCTCGGCGCCATGCAGGAGGCGACACAGGGCATCGCCATTGTGAAGGCATTCACGATGGAAGACCAGTTGCGCAACAAGATCAGTCACCTGATCACCCGCGCCGAAGAGCGGGCGAACAAGATTGCGCGCGTTTCCGAGCGCACGACGCCGATCACCGAGCTGATTGCCGGCATCGCCATCGGATCGATGATCATCTACACCGGCTACCGCGCCGTCATCAACATGGAGCCGCCCGGCGCCATGTTCGGTTTCATGACCGCCGTGCTATTGGCCTACGACCCCGTTCGGCGCTTGGCGCGGGTCCAGGTAGGCCTGGAGCGATCCCTGGTCAATGCGCGCATGTTCTTCGAGATTCTCGATGTGGAGCCGCGTCAGGCGGACAGCATCGGCGCCGTCCCCATTACCGTCCCGACAGGCGAAGTCCAGTTCGACAATGTGGGCTTCAGCTACGGCAACGACGTGCCCGTGCTGCACGGCATCAGCTTTACCGCCGAAGCCGGCAAGACCACGGCCATCATCGGCGCGTCCGGGGCGGGCAAATCGACACTGATCGGCCTCATCCAGCGCTTCTACGATATCGACAGCGGCCGCATTCTCATCGACGGGCAGGACATTGCCTATGTCAGCAAGAAATCCCTGCGCCAGTCGATCGCCTATGTCTCGCAGCAGCCCTATCTGTTCGAGGGCACCATTGCCGACAACATCCGCTATGGGCGTCCCGATGCCACCGATGAAGAGGTGATCGAGGCGGCGAAGCTGGCCAATGCCGACGAATTCATCCGCCTGCAGCCGCAGAGCTACGGCACCGAGGTCGGCGAAAACGGCGCGACCCTTTCCGGCGGCCAGCGCCAGCGCCTGTCCATTGCCCGCGCCCTTGTCCGCAATGCGTCCATTCTCCTGCTCGACGAGGCCACCTCGGCCCTCGACAATGAATCGGAAAAGCGCGTGCAGCAGGCGCTGGAACACGTGATGCAGGGCCGCACGACCATCGTCATCGCCCATCGCCTGTCGACCATCGTCAATGCCGACCATATCGTCGTCATGGAAGCGGGGCGCATCGTCGAGGAAGGCGTGCACGAAACCCTGCTCGGGGTACCGAACGGCATCTATGCGCGCTTCTATCAGTTGCAGGGCAAGGAAGAGTCGACCATCATCGACGACAATGACATGCAGCCAGCACCAGTGACAGGAACAGCCGAATGAGCGGGACATCGGAAATGAAGCTTGCAGTTGTCGGCGCCGGCGGCCGCATGGGCCAGACGCTGATCCGCGCGATCCAGGCCATCGACGGGGCCGTGCTTGCCGGTGCGATCGAGCGCCCCGGTTCACCGCATATCGGTCTCGATGCGGGCGAACTCGCCGGGGTCGGCCATCTCGGCATCCCCGTCACCGACGACGCCCTGTCGGTCTTTATCGGCGTTGAAGGCGTGCTTGATTTCACCGCTCCGGCCGCGACGGTCGCCTTTGCCGAACTCGCCGCCCAGGCGCGCATCGTCCACGTGATCGGCACAACAGGCTGTTCGCCTGACGATGATGCCAAGATCCGTGCGGCGGCACGGCATGCGGCCGTGATCAAATCGGGCAATATGAGCCTCGGCGTCAATCTTCTCGGCGTGCTGGTCAAGCAGGCCGCCAGGGCGCTGGGCGCCGACGATTTCGATATCGAAATTCTGGAAATGCACCACAAGCACAAGGTCGATGCCCCGTCCGGCACGGCATTGCTTTTGGGCGAGGCGGCCGTCGCAGGCCGCAATGTTTCGCTGGCCGACCACAGCGTGCGCGTGCGGGACGGGCATACCGGCCCGCGCGAAGACGGCACGATCGGCTTTGCCTCGCTGCGCGGCGGTTCCGTCGTCGGGGATCATTCGGTCATCCTGGCCGGACCGGGCGAGCGGATCACCCTGTCCCACCACGCGGAAGACCGCACGATTTTTGCCCGCGGCGCCGTCAAGGCGGCGCTCTGGGGCAAGGGCCGCAAGCCGGGCCTCTATTCCATGCTCGACGTGCTTGGCCTCAACACCTGACTTTTCCCGTTCAACAGGAGTATTGCAATGTCCGGAACCCTCGTCCTTGTCCGTCATGGCCAGAGCGAATGGAATTTGAAGAATCTGTTTACCGGCTGGCGCGATCCGGGCCTGACCGAGCTTGGCCACAGCGAAGCCAAGGCCGCAGGCCAGCGGCTGAAGGCGAAGGGCCTGCATTTCGACATCGCGTACACATCGGTGCTGTCGCGTGCCCAGGTGACCCTGCAGCACATCCTTGACGAGGTTGGTCAGCCGGCGCTCGAGACGATCCGCGACCAGGCGCTGAACGAACGCGACTATGGCGACCTTTCCGGCCTCAACAAGGACGATGCGCGCGCCAAGTGGGGCGAGGACCAGGTGCATATCTGGCGCCGCTCCTACGACGTTCCGCCGCCCGGCGGCGAGAGCCTGCGCGATACGGGCGCCCGCGTCTGGCCCTACTACCTGCACGATGTGCAGCCGCATGTGCTGCGCGGCGAGACGGTTCTGGTGGCAGCGCACGGCAATTCGCTGCGTGCCCTCATCATGGCGCTGGAAGGCCTGACCAGCGAAGAGATCATCGCGCAGGAGCTGGCGACGGGCGTTCCGATCATCTACAAGCTCAACGCTGATTCGACGGTTGCATCCAAGGAAATCCTGACCGCCTGATCGGCCGGTGTTTCCCTGTGATTCGCATGAACCCGCGCCGGAACACCGGTGCGGGTTTGTTGTTTGTGCTGGTCTTTTCACCCTTATTTGCCGGTCTTTGCCGCAACAAGCGCAACGGAATGAGAATAGGTCGATAAATACCCGACAAATGGATTGACAGAGTTCCGCCCGCCCCTTACATGAGACCCCGCTGCCCAGATGGCGGAATTGGTAGACGCGCACGGTTCAGGTCCGTGTGCCGCAAGGCGTGGAGGTTCGAGTCCTCTTCTGGGCACCATTTCCATTCTCCCGACGTACACCAACGTCCATGGATGATCAGAAAAGCCCCGGTTTTCCGGGGTTTTTTCTTGTCTATCATTCACCCGCGTTCATGATGCCTCGGCAACCGCCCTCATCCGCATCACCAAAAGGCCACACATGGCAGTCCGGCGCCCGCAGGCGCACGCTGTATTCCCTGCAAATCTGTTTTCGCAAGATCGCCGGCATGCGCTACACTGGCCGCAAAGGTTTCAGCGGAGTATCAACGCATGATCCGGCTTGTCATCATTCTCGCACTGCTCATTCTCGTCCTGTTCCTGATCTACAGCATCGTCAACAGCGTCCGCACCAAGCACATCGACTGGACCGGCATCGGCGTCACGCTCGCTTTGATCATGCTTGCCCTCTATCTGCGCGGCGTGACGGGTATCGGCGGCGTCGGTTTATGAAAATCGGGTGTTTGTGGTCACCTTGACACATTGCAACCTCTCGTCCGGCGAATTAATATATCAGTCCACTCAGGAGACTTTTATGGACACGCTTACATCCCCACGCCATCTGCGCCTGCACACCTCCGACAATGTCGTGGTGGCGGTGGATGCCTTTCAGGCCGGCCAGCATGTGGAGGACGTGACCGTCAAAGACCGCGTGCCCCGCGGCCATAAACTCGCATCAAAGCCCATCGCGCTGGGGGAACCTGTGCGCAAATTCGGCCAGATCATCGGCTCGGCGTCGAAACCCATTGCCCCGGGCGAATGGGTGCACGAACACAATCTCGATTTCAGCAGCTTTGCCCGCCAGCCCGACAGCAGCCACGAAACCCATGCGGGCGGCATTCTGCCGATTGAGCAGCAGGCGACATTCCAGGGATTCCGCCGGGCCAATGGCCGCGCGGGCACCCGCAACTACATCGGCGTGCTGACCTCGGTCAATTGCTCGGCATCGGTCGCCCGCTTCATCGCCGAAGCGGTGCAACGCTCGGGGATACTCGATGAATACCCGACGATCGACGGCATCATTCCACTGGTGCATGGCGGCGGCTGCGCGCTCGACGTCAAGGGCGAAGGCTACGAGGTGCTCAAGCGCACCCAGTGGGGCTATGCCACCAATCCGAACATCGCCGCCGTGCTGATGGTCGGCCTTGGCTGCGAGGGGTTCCAGATCGGCCGCTGGAAGGAAGCCTACAACATCGTTGAAAGCGATACGTTCCGCAGCCTGACCATTCAGGAAGTGGGCGGCACGCGCAAGACCATGGAAGCGGGCATTGCCGCCGTGCGCGATATGCTGCCGACCGCGGCCAATGTGAAACGCGAGACCATCCCGGCATCGGAACTGATGCTTGCGCTGCAGTGCGGCGGGTCGGACGGCTATTCCGGCATCACCGCCAATCCGGCGCTGGGCGCGGCGGTCGATCTTCTCGTCAAGCAGGGCGGCACCGCCATCCTGTCGGAAACGCCGGAGATTTACGGGGCCGAGCATCTTTTGATCGAACGCGCCTCCAACCCGGAAGCGGTGACGCGGCTGCAATCCATCATTGCCTGGTGGGAGGATTACACCGCCCGCAACAGGATGGAGATGAACAACAATCCCTCCCCCGGCAACAAGGCGGGCGGACTGACCACCATCCTGGAAAAATCGCTGGGCGCGGTCGCCAAGTCGGGCACCACGCCGCTGGAGGCGGTCTATGGCTATGCCGAACCGGTGACGGCGCGCGGCCTCGTGTTCATGGACACACCCGGCTACGATCCCGTCTCCGCCACGGGACAGGTGGCGGGCGGCGCCAACATCCTTTGCTTCACCACCGGGCGCGGTTCGGCCTATGGCTGCAAGCCGACGCCGTCGATCAAGCTTGCCACCAACACCCCGATGTATACCCAGATGATCGAGGACATGGACATCAATTGCGGCGATGTGCTCGACGGCGTGTCGATTGAAGACAAGGGCCGCGAAATCTTCGAGCAGGTGCTGCGGGTGGCCTCGGGCGAGCGCAGCAAGTCCGAACTGCTTGGCTATGGCGATGCGGAATTCGTGCCGTGGCAGATCGGCGCGACCATGTAATCCGAAACGGGAGCCGATGGCTCCCGTTTTCATATTCAGACCATGATCAGGCCGCCGATTGCTGCTGCTTGGCCCGGGCGACGATCTGCGTCGGATTGACGAAGCGCAGCGCGATGAGCAGCCAGACCAGTGTCGTCACCATATAGACCACCGCCATGGCATCAATCGACTGCACGGCGCGCACGCCGGATGCGAAGACCGAATAGTACAGCGCAACCACCAGCGTCTGGCTTGTCGGACCTGCCGTAAGAAAGGTCAGCTCGAACATCGCCACGGTGCGCACCAGAACCAGCAGCAGCGCGGCAAGAATTCCCGGCAGCAGCATCGGCATGAGCACGTGCAGAAACAGCCGGAATGTACCCGCACCAAAGACGCGTGCGGCCGCCTCCACCTTGGGATCGATCTGCTCGATGAACGGAATCATCACAAGGATCACAAAGGGAACTGTCGGCACCAGATTGGCGAGAACCACGCCCCAGAATGTTCCGCCGACCCCCGCCTGATAGAGAACCGTGGCCAGCGGAATGCCGAAGGTGATCGGCGGCACCAGCAGCGGCAGGAGGAACAGCAGCATGATGAGCTTCTTGCCGGGAAACTCGCGCCGCGCCAGCGCATAGGCCGCCGTGACGCCGAGCAGGCCGGAGAGCGCGACAACCGTGAAGACGATCTGGAACGTCACGATCAGGACGTCGCTGAGCTGGAATTCGGCCCAGGCGGTAAAATACCATTTCGTCGTCCAGCCGGCCGGCAGCCATGTGCCGAGCCAGCGGGTTCCGAAGGAGGAGATGATCACGGTTGCGATCATGGCCAGCAGATTGACGATGAAGAAGCCGACCACCACCCATACGGCGGTGATCCAAAGCTTGGCACCAATGGTTGTATCGCGGATCATGGTCAGCCCTTTCCGCCGGCGGTCGAGCCGCGATAGAAGAGATTGCGAATGGCAAGGATCGCCACGACGATGGTGAGCTGTACGGTTGCCATGATCATGGCGATGGCCGAGGCCATGGAATAATCATACTGCTCGAAAGCCGCCTGATAGGCGGCGATGGAGATGACGCGGGTCGGGCCCGCCGGAGCACCGAGCAGCACCGCCGACGGGAACACGGCAAAAGCCTGCACAAAGGACAGGCAGAACGCGATGGCCAATCCCGGTATCAGCAGCGGCAGCAGGACAAAACGGAAGCGCTGCCAGCTCTTTGCGCCATGCGTCGCGGCCGCCTGTTCCAGCGCCGGATCGATGCCGGTGACGTAGGACAGGGTCAACAGGAAGGTGAAGGGAAAGCCGGTGATGATCAGCGAGGAAAACACACCCCAGTAATTGTTGGTGAGCTTCAAGGGCCGGTCGATCATCCCGAACAGCATCAGCGTCCGGCTGAACCAGCCCTGCGGCCCGAGATAGTTCAAAAGCCCTTCGGCAACGAGCACTGTGCCAAGCGTCACGGGAAGAACCAGAATGGTCGTCAGCAGCCGCTGGCGGGTCATCAGGCGCACGCGGAAGGCAATGGGCAGCGCCAGGGCGATGCTGATGACCGTCACGGGAACGGCGAGCCAGAGCGTGGTCAGGATGGTGTCATAAAGGAAGGGATCGGAGAAGAACTTCTGGTAGTTGGCAAACATCCCGCCTTCCTTCGGCGTGAAGGACAGGACCAGCCCGTAAATGAACGGATAGACGAATACGGCCAGCAGGAACAGCACGGCCGGGAGAACAAGGATCGTCACGCCGTCAATGCCGCGCAGGGCGAGGCGCTGGCGCAGCGACAACCGGTTATAGACGGGGGGAGCGGAGACAGCCATGCCGGGCCTCACGCGGCGAAGGCCAGCGCACGCGCCGGATCGATTGCGAGCCAGATGGAACTGCCGAGCGCCGCCGTCTGCGGCGCGTGGAACACCAGTTCCAGCCCTTCGGCGGTGCGGGCCGTGCCGACGAATTCGCGGCCGCGGTATTCGATGGTCTCGACCACGGCTTCCACCGTGTGTTCCGAGCGCTGGCCTGCTTCCACGTCGTCGGCGCGGGCAGCGACGACAGCCGCGTCGCCGATTTTCAGACTGTCGCGCGCGGTGCCGCTGAGCGTGGCTTTCCCCACGGAAACGCTGACGCGCGCGCCGTCGACCGAAACAACCTTTCCGGTCAGCCGGTTGCGGTAGCCCATGAACTCGGCAACATCGAGATGATCCGGCCGCTCATAGAGATCGCTCGGCGCGCCCACCTGCCGGATTTCACCATCGCGCAGGACAACGATACGGTCGGCCAGCGACAGGGCCTCATCCTGATCGTGGGTGACGTAGATCGTCGTTGCCCCAAGCTGGTTGTGGATGCGGCGGATTTCGGCGCGCATCTCCAGCCGCAGTTTGGCATCGAGATTGGACAGCGGCTCATCCATCAGCACCAGCGGCGGCTCGATGACGATGGCGCGGGCGATGGCCACGCGCTGCTGCTGGCCGCCGGAGAGCTGGCCCGGCAGTTTATGCCCCTGCCCCTGCAGGCGCACCAGATTGAGCGCTTCCTCTACCCGCTTGTCGGCTTCAGCCTTGGCGACATTGCGCATCTTCAGGCCGAAGCCGATGTTCTGGCGCACCGTCATGTGCGGAAACAGCGCATAGTTCTGGAACACCATGCCAAAACCGCGATCTTCGGGCTTCAGCGTGTCGATGCGCTTGTCATCGATGAATATGCCGCCGCCCGTCGTGGCAAGCAGGCCGGCGATGCAATTGAGCGCGGTGGATTTGCCGCAGCCGGACGGGCCGAGCAAAGCGATGAACTCGCCCTTGCGGATGGAAAGCGACACGTCCTTCAACGCATTGTGCGAACCGAAGGCGCGGCTCATACGGTCAAGACGGATTTCCTGGAATGGCGATGACGCCAGCAGCATTGGATACCTCATAATTGCGCGCCATCCGGGTTCCCCCGGATGGCGCTATTGTATGGATCGATCAGGACTTCTTGCCGGCGACTTCTTCGTCCCAGCGACGGAAGGCGACAACCATGGCGGCGGGATCGAGCGGAACCTCGATCGGGTTGTTGGCAATCCAGTCGGCATATTCCTTGCGGCCGAATTCGGCCAAGGCATCCTGGCTTTCCTTCGGCGCCATGGAAAGCGGCACATCCTTGACTGCGGGACCCGGGTAGAAATAACCCTGATCGTAGGTATAGGCCTGCTGTTCCGGCGTGAGCAGGAAGCTCATGAGGTCGAGCAGCACGGCGAGCTTTTCCTCGGCAATGCCCTTCGGCACGCACATGTAATGCGCATCGGCAACCCAATGGAAACCCTTCAGCGGTGCGACGGCAGCTTCCTTCGGCACCACGCCAAGCACGCGCGGATTGATATCCCAGCCGGTGGTGGAGACCGTCATGTCACGCGTGCCTTCGCCGAGCTCCTTCATCAACGCGCCGGTGCCGGTCGGGTAATACTCGATATATTTGTGCAGCTCCTTCAGATAGGCCCAGGTCTTGTCCCAACCCTTGACCGGGTCGTGCGGATTGCTGTCACCGAGCAGATAGGGCAGCCCCATCAGGAAAGTCCGTCCCGGACCGGAATTGGCCGGACGGGCATAGAGGAACTTGTTCGGATTTTCCTTGGCCCAGGCCAGAAGCTCCTCGACGGTCGTTGGGACCTTCTTCACCCGGTCCGGCATGTATTCAAGCAGCGGCCCGGAGGGATAATAGGTGACGACGACGCCATGATCCTTGCCCAGCGCCAGCATGCGATGCGCCGGTTCCTGGTAGATCGCCTTCAGATCGGGCAGCGACGCGGAATGATCCGGCAGCAGCTTGACCCACAGATCCTGCTCCAGTCCGGCGGACAGGGCGTCGGTTCCGGTCAGCACCAGATCGATATCGAGCCGGTTGGCCGCCTGCTGCGCCTTCAGCTTCCCCGGAAGTTCCGGCGCAGGCGCCTTGGTGAAGGTGATCTTGGAAACGAGGTTGGGCTTGGCAGCCGCATAGTTCTCGATGGCCTTCTGCGTCAGGGCGAGATTGCCCGCGACGTCGGCAACATTGAGCGTCACCGGGGATGTCGGCAATGCCAGTTTCCCCTGTGCAAAGAGACGTGTTGCCGGTAGCGTTGCCAGAACGGCCAAACCGCCAATGGCTTGCCTGCGCGTGATGCGGATCATTGTCTTCCTCCCAATTGTTCCCGGTTTAGCGATCGGTGGCCATCCTCCAGCCACTCATTTTGTTACTTGATATATTAATCTATCAGTTTCAGATAGCAAGCGCTTTCGCCCCGCCGCCAAACCCGGCCACCGTCCGGGCTGCGCCCTCATCCATCAATACCGTCAAAGCCTTGCCGACGGCTTGGCAAAACGCCGTGCTTTCGGGCAGATCACTGCCGAAAATCTGCTCCATGCCGAGATAGGCCTGCAAAAGAGCCGGTGCCGATGTCTTGCCGGTGGTAAGGGCCCTGAATTCACCGGCCAGCGGGTCGCGCACATCAATCGGATTGCCCCGTTCATCGGTTCCGGTCGCATAGCGCATCCAGCCGGCAACACCCAGCGCCAGCCGGTCAAAGGGGGCATTCTCCCGCAGCCGTACGCGAATGGTGTTGAGCAGCCGCTGCGGCAGCTTTTGCGACCCGTCCATGGCGATCTGCCATGTGCGGTGCCGCAGCGCCGGATTACGGAAGCGCTCCCGCAGTTGCTTCTTGTAGGCGTCAAGATCGAAGCCAGGCAGCCCCGGCAGCGTCGGAGTGATCTCCTCATCCATCATTTGTTCGATCAGCGCGGCAAAACCTTCTCCCGCCATGGCATCGGATACGGTTTCATGGCCGGCGAGATAACCGAGATAGGCCAGCGTCGAATGGCTGCCATTGAGCAGGCGCAGTTTCATCAGTTCGAACGCGTCGACATCGGTAACGAAGGTAACACCCGCCTTTTCCCAGGCCGGGCGCCCGGATGGAAAATGATCCTCCACCACCCATTGGCTGAACGGTTCCGTCATGATCGGCCAGCGGTCGGCAAGCCCGGTATCCCGGGCGACAGTGTCGCGGTCCGCATCGGTCGTGGCGGGCACGATCCGGTCGACCATCGTCGAGGGAAAGGCCACGCTATCCCCAATGAAGGCGCCGAGCTCCGCGTCCCGCAATGCGGCGAAGCGTGTGACCACCCGCTTCAGCGTCTGCCCGTTGGCCGGAAGGTTGTCGCAGGACAGGAGCGTGAAAGGTGCGGTGCCGCTGGCGCGGCGCCGGGCCAGGGCCTCGACGATAAAGCCGATGGCCGAGCGCGGTCTCTCGGGATGGGCAAGGTCATGGACGATATCCGGATGATTTTCATCGAGCGAGGCGGAGGCGGGGGAATAGCAATAGCCCTTTTCCGTGATCGTCAGCGAGACGATCCGCACCGACGGACTGCTCATGGCGTCCAGCAGGGCCTGTGGATTTTCCGGCGCGACCAGCACATCCCCGATGCTGCCGATCACACGATAGCTGCTGCCGCCGCCATCGCGCACGGCCACCGTATAGAGCCCGCCCTGGGGCTGCAGTGCGTCGCGCGTATCGGCGCTGCGCAGCGATGCACCCAGAATGCCCCACCGGGTATCCCCCGATGCAAGCACACTGTCCGTATAGACGGCCTGATGGGCGCGGTGAAAGGCACCGATGCCCAGATGCACAATACCGGTTTCAACCGTGCTGCGATCATAGGCCGGGTTTGCAACGCCGCCGGCAAGCTGCGGCAGGCTGGCGGGTGAAAGATAGGTCTGGTCGGCGTGAGCCATTGGGCGATCTCGTCTGTTCTGTTTCAAAGACGGTAGGCTTGTTTGGCCAGCCGGTAGCTCAGGTCGTGGGCAATCGTGTGCGCCTCATCCTCGTCCAGCCGGTGATCGGCGACAAGCCGCGCGAGATAAGCGCAATCCACCCGGCGGGCCATGTCGTGCCGGGCGGGAATGGAAAGGTAAGCCCGCGTGTCATCGTTGAACCCGACGGTGTTGTAGAACCCGGCCGTCTCGGTGGTCAGTTCGCGGAAGCGGCGCATGCCTTCGGGACTGTCATGGAACCACCATGCAGGTCCGAGCCGCAGGGCGGGATAGTGCCCGGCAAGCGGCGCCAGTTCGCGGCTGTAGCTGGTCTCATCCAGCGTGAAGAGAATGAGGGTCAATTGCGGATTGTTGCCGAACGCGTCGAGCAGTGGTTTCAGCTCCTCCACATAGCCGGTGGAGCGCGGAATATCCGCCCCCTTGTCAGGACCGAAACCGGCGAAAACCCTGGCATTGTGGTTGCGGAAGGAGCCCGGATGCAGCTGCATGACCAGCCCGTCATCAATGCTCATGCGCGCCATTTCGGTCAGCATCTGCGCGCGGAACAGATCGGCATCCGCATTGGAAACATCGGGCCGCAGGACCCGCTCGAACAGCGCCGCGGCGTCAGCGACGGGCAGATCGGCGGTGCGCGCGCTGGGATGGCCGTGATCGCTTGAGGTGGCGCCCCGCGCCTTGAAATAGGCACGCCGGTTGCGGTGCGCCTCAAGATAGCCCTTGTAGTTCAGCGACGTGCCGGCAAGGGCAATGAGCCTTTCCACATTCGTGCGGAAATCTGGGCGCGATGCATCGATCACCGCATCGGGCCGGTAGGCGGGGACGACACGCCCGTCCCAGCCCGACTTTCGGATGATGTCGTGGGCCGCAAGGTCATCCGTCGCCGCATCGGTGGTCGAGATCACCTCGATGCCGAACTGCTTGTAGAGTGCGCGCGGGCGCATCGTCGGCTCGCCGAGCTTGTCGGCAATACGGTCATAGAGCAGGTCGGCATTGCTTTCGTTCAACCGCTCCGTGATGCCGAAAACCGTTTCCATGGCATGCTCGAACCACAGGCGCGACGGCGTGCCGCGAAACAGGTACCAGTGTTTGGCAAACAGGCGCCAGATCGTGCGGCCGTCGGTTTCGACAGGCCCGCCATCGTGGCGCGGCACGCCCAGATCCTCGAGCTTGACACCTTGAGAATACAGCATGCGGAAAATATAATGGTCGGGCTTGACGAAGAGACTGGCCGGATCGGGAAAGGCCTCGTCATGGGCGTACCACAGCGGGTCCGTGTGGCCATGCGGCGAGATGATGGGCAGGCGCTCGACGTCCGAAAAAAGCCGCCGCGCGATGGAACGGGCATCGGCTTCGATGGGGAAAAGTCGATCTGGGTGGAGAGGCATCGTCGGTCCTTGCTGTCATCTTCCGCACCGGCCGATACACCATACGCTGCGTGTACCGGAGCCGAAGCCGTGAAATTGCCCCTGTCGAGGCGCTTTTCGCACCGCGCGAGCCGCCTTGGGTGTCTTGTGAACATTCGGCTTTTGCGATCTTGGCGAAGAGTAAATAATAATATATTAGTATGTCAACTGGATCGATGTGCCCTGAAATCGTTTCATTCGCGGCTTTGGCACTATGATTTCGCGCGGAATTCTACCATTCATGACGGTGGATTCATCCGCGACACAGGAAATGGAGCGCTGGAATGGCAGCACAGAACCGGGGAGAGAAAAGTTTGGCCGTGGCGACACCGGCTGAACCCATCGCCTCAGCACGAGACAATGCGACGCGTTTCGCCAAATCCGGCACACGCGGCGCCCCAGCCGGACGCATGACGACAGCCACGGCGATCTACCGCGAACTGCATGCTGCCATCGTTTCCATGCAGATGACCCCCGGCACCGCCCTCAACGAAAAAGTTTTGACGGAACGCTTTGGCGTCAGCCGCACCCCGGTTCGCGAAGCGCTGATCCGGCTGGTGGAAGACGGGCTGGTCGATGTCTTTCCGCAGTCGGGCACCTTTGTTGCCCGCATCCCGGTTGCCCTGATCCCGGAGGCCGTGGTCATCCGGCAGGCGCTGGAAGGCGCGACCGTCGAGCGCGCTGCGGCGGTTGCCACCGCCAAGGATGTGGAATGGCTGGACGAGATTCTGGCGCGCCAGCAGTTTTTTGCCGACCGGCAGAACATGAGTGCCTTCCACGAAGCCGACGAGGCCTTTCACGAGGCGATTGCCGGCATCGCCGGCCATCCCGGCATCTGGCACTATCTGAAGCCGGTGAAAGTGCAGATCGACCGTGCCCGCCGCATGACGCTGCCAGCCCTCGGCCGCATGGAGCACGTGCTTGCCGAGCACAGGATCATCCGCAATGCCATCGAAATTCATGACGTACCGGCCGCCTGCGCGGCAATGAAGCAGCATTTGAATGCCGTCATTCCCGATATTGATGAACTGAGAAAAAGCCACCCGGGCTCATTCGTCTGAACCCGGCGATTACACGAAGTGACGGAGGACTGAATGCGTCAGGCATGGAGATGGTTTGGGCCAAAAGCCGGTGTTACGCTGGACAATGTGCGCCAAGCCGGGGCGACCGATATCGTATCGGCGCTGCACGAGGTACCGATCGGTCAGGCCTGGACCGAAAAACAGGTACATGAACGCAAGTCGCTCATCGAAACCACCCCCGCCGGGCGTATTCCCCTGACCTGGTCGGTGGTCGAGAGCATTCCGATCCCCGATGCGGTCAAACGCCTCGGCGGTGCGGCGAAGCACGAAATCGCCGCCTGGATTGCCAGCATGGAAGCGCTCGCAGCCAATGATATCCGTGTCATCTGCTACAATTTCATGCCCGTTGTCGACTGGTGCCGTACCGACCTCGATTATGTCACGCCGACCGGTTCGACCGCGATGCGCTTCGACCACAACACCTTTGCGGTGTTCGACCTGCACATCCTGCAGCGCACGAATGCGGAAGCGGCCTATTCGCAGGAGGACCGCGCTATCGCGGCGGCGCTCTACGCCGAAATGAGCGGACAGGAAATCGCTGACCTCACCCGCAATATCGCCAGCGCGCTGCCCGGCTCGACAACCGAGCCGCTGACCATCCCCGCCTTCCGCGACAAGCTCGAAGCCTATTCCGGCATCGACGCCGGCAGACTGCGCCAGCATCTGATCGAATTCCTCGAAGCCGTCACACCCGTCGCTGACGATCTCGGCGTCAAGCTGACACTGCATCCGGATGATCCGCCCCGTCCGCTTTTCGGCCTGCCGCGCATTGCCTCGACGGAGGCCGATTATGCCGCCCTGTTCGACGCCGTTCCATCCCCGGCCAACGGTATGTGCTTCTGCACTGGAAGCCTTGGCGTTCGGGCCGACAATGATCTGCCAGCAATTGCCCGCCGCTTTGCCTCGCGCATCCACTTCTCCCACCTGCGCGCCACCACCCGGGAAGGCGACGGCCGCAGCTTCCATGAGGCAGCGCATCTGGAAGGCGATGTGGACATGGTCGCCGTGCTGAAGGAATTGCTGGCCGAAGACCACAAACGCGACCGGTCCGGCAGCATCATCTTCCGCTCCGATCACGGTCACCGCATGCTGGACGACCTGACGAAGGAGGTCACGCCGGGTTATCCCGCCATCGGCCGCCTGCGCGGCCTGGCCGAACTGCGCGGTATCATCCACGCGCTGGATGCCGGGGCCCTCGCCTGAATTCCGGTCAAGCGCCGATATCGAGGTAAACCCCGGCATGCACGTGCCGGGGTTTTTCATTTTCAATCGTTAATTCCGTTTAACACATTTGGCCCGAAACTGGGGATTTCAGAGTCTTCGTTTAGGCTTTCGTTCAGTATTGATCACATTACCGCCATATTTCAAAGGGAACGGCGGCAATAGTTCCACGGATGCAAGCATCCTTGATCACGTTTTGAGTCATAATAAGACAAATTTTTTGAATGACTTGGCTGATCTTGCGGGATTTGCTCACCGATATTTCCCTTTCGGGCCACCTCGAGGACACATTTACCCAAAATAGAATGGATCACTCACTCACGTGATGATCTACTTGCCCATGATCATTCTTATGCGTGCGTCTTCAGTCTGGCAGTACCTGCCGCGGGCCGTTTTAAAGTGCGAATTTCAATATGGTCTCCATTGCAAGTATCCGTAAGGTACTTACTGCAACCATGCTTCTTCTGATGTTTGGTATCGTTTCGGCGAACGCCGGTTCTGCCTGTGGCGGTGCCTCCTGGTACGCGCTTCATTCCAAGACGGCTTCCGGCGAGCGCATGAACCCATCCGCTCTCACCGCCGCGCACCGCACCCTGCCTTTTGGTTCCAAGGTGAAGGTTACCAACCAGCGCAACGGCAAGTCGATCGTCGTGCGCATCAACGACCGCGGCCCGTTCATCAAGGGCCGTGTGCTCGATCTTTCCAAGGGCGCTGCAAACCGTCTGGGTTTCGTTGGCGCGGGCCATACCAATATCTGCATGGCCAAGCTCTGATAGACCTTCCCGCGCATCCCCGCCGGAAGGCAGGGATGCGGCCTCTTCGCGCTATCCTGCCCTCCACAATATCTTGATCGCGGTGCAGGATTGACCTTGACCATTGAACGTGACATCGCCATGTCAGCACTCCTAATCCTGTCGGGGGACGTTCCATGGCATTGAAAGTCGCGGTCCAGATGGACCATATCAATTCGATCCGCATCGCAGGTGATACGAGCTTTGCCCTGTGCCTCGAGGCGCAAGCCCGCGGCCACAAGCTCTATCACTATACGCCGGACCGGCTCAGCATGCGCGACGGCATCGTTCGCGCGCGGGTGGAAGAACTGCAGGTCCGCGATGTGGAAGGCGACCACTTCACCCTGGGTGAACCGGTTTCCCGCGACCTGTCCGAGATGGATGTGGTGCTGCTCCGGCAGGACCCGCCCTTTGACATGAACTATATCACAACAACGCATCTGCTCGAGCGCATCCATCCGAAAACGCTTGTCGTCAACGATCCGGCCTGGGTACGCAACAGCCCGGAAAAAATCTTCGTCACCGAATTCCCCGACCTCATGCCCGATACGCTGATCACCAAGGATCCGCAGGAGATCGTGGCCTTCCGCAAGGAGTTCGGCGACATCATCCTCAAGCCGCTCTACGGCAATGGCGGCGCCGGCGTGTTCCATCTTGCCGATGGCGACCGCAACCTGACATCGCTGCTGGAAATGTTCGGCCAGATGTTCCGCGAGCCGATCATTGCACAGCGCTATCTCAAGGACGTGCGGGCCGGTGACAAGCGCATCATCCTGATCGACGGCGAGCCGGTCGGTGCGATCAACCGCGTGCCATCGGAAAGCGATGCACGCTCCAACATGCATGTGGGCGGGCGGGCCGAGAAGACCGAACTGACGGAACGCGAGCGCGAGATCTGCACGCGCATCGGCCCTTCCCTGCGCGAGCGCGGCTTCATTCTCGTCGGCATCGATGTCATCGGCGACTACATGACCGAAATCAACGTGACGTCGCCCACGGGCATACGCGAAGTCAAGCGCTTCGGCGGTGCCGATATCGCCGCGCTGTTCTGGGACGCTGTCGAGGCCAAGCGGCGCTAACTGCGCCGTTCCCGTTCCATCGCCTCAAGGATATCGACAAAGGCGCGCACGCGCGCAGGCCTGTATTTGGCCGGCGGATAGACCGCGTGAATGCCGCCCGCCGGCAATGACCAGCCGGGCAGCAGGCGCACGAGCCGGCCGGCCGCAATATCCTGCACCACCTGGTAGTCCGGCATGACGGCGAGCCCGATACCGGCGAGGACGCAGACATAGCTTGCCTCGGTGCCGTTAGCGCTGACAACGGACTTGCCCGTCACAACCACCTTTTCATCGCCTTTGGCAAACAGCCAGCGCAACGGTTCCTTCAGCGCCCCGTTGGCGATCCATTTCGCCGCTTCGAGCGCGCAGGGATGCGCAACGCGACCGATCTGCCCGGCATAGGCGGGCGAACAGACGAGATGCTGCTCGAACGTGCCGATCCGCCGGGCCTGCGCGCTGGAATCCTCCAGCCAGCCGACGCGGATCGAGAGATCAAGCTCATTGTCGACCAGATCGAATTTGACATCGGTGAAGGTGAGATCGGCCTGCATCTGCGGATGGCACTGAAGATAAAGCGCCAGTGCCGGCGCCACGACCTTTGCGCCATAATCCAGCGGCGCTGTCAGCATCAGGGTCCCGACAGGTGTTCCGGTCTCGGACGACACCTCCTCGATCGCGTTTTCAGCCTCGCGCAGGACGACGATGCAACGTTCGTAGAAACGCCGCCCCGCCTCCGTCGTCCGCAGCCGCCGTGTCGTGCGGATCAGGAGCGCCGTGCCAAGTTCCTCCTCCAGTTTCGACACCTGATGGCTGACGACGGCCTTGGCGACACCCAGCCGGTCGGCGGCGGCGGTGAACGATCCCATATCCACCACGGTGACGAAATAGATGAACCTGTTGAAACTGACCGCGGGCATGACACGCCTTATTATACGAAATAATCATATAGTTTGTCATTTTGATCGGGATTTTTCAAGAAACTCGTCCATGTCACTATACGCCCCACAGTGAGAAACCGAGCGAGGACCGAGACGTGCGAACCCTTCTGACACGACGCGATACGATGAAATCCCTTCTGGCAGCCGGTGCCGTGGCGGCCCTGCAGCCGCTGGGCGCCATTGCGGCCAGGGCCGCTTCCGCGCTGACATGGACCTATTTCCAGGCGGATGAGAACGGTTTCCGCCGCACCCCGGTGCTCCTGACCGGCGAGAAGGAAGCGATCCTGCTCGATGGCGGGTTCACACTCTCCGATGGACGCGCGGTTGCCGATGCGATCAAGGCGACCGGCAAGACCCTGACAACGATTTACATCAGCTGCAGCGACCCCGATTACTATTTTGGCCTGCGTCCCATCGTCGATGCCTTCCCCAAGGCAAAAGTCCTTGCGGCGCACGCCACCGTGGACGCCATCAAGGGCAACGTGCAGGGCAAGCTCGACGTCTGGGGGCCGCAGCTCAAGGACAATGGACCGAAGGTGCTGGCGGATGTCGTCATTCCGGAAGCCTCAGACCTGTCCTCGCTCGACCTGGAGGGAAACAGGATCGAGATCGTCACCATCAAGGATATGAAGGATCGCCGCTATCTCTGGGTGCCCGGGCTTGAAGCGGTTTTCGGCGGTGTGCTGGTTTCGTCAGGCGTCCATGTCTGGGTTGCGGACGAGCCGGCCGTGGAAGACCGGAAGAAGTGGATTGCCGTGCTTGATGAAATGGCGGCGCGCAATCCCCGGATCGTCGTGCCGTCGCATCAGGTTGCCGGTGCCCCGCAGGGACTTGCGGCGGTAAAATTCACCCGGAACTATCTCGAGACGTTCAACACGGAAGCCGGGAAAGCCAAGACCAGCGGCGAACTGATCTCCGCCATGAAGGCGCATTACCCCGACCTGCTCGATGTCTCATCGCTTGAACTGGGCGCCAAGGTCGCCAAGGGCGAGATGAAATGGGGCTGATGGTCCCCGGCTGAACCGCATCGCGCCGAATTCCATCCCCGGTGCGGGCCGGTTGTTCTCCTAACGTTCTTGTCATGCCACGCAAATTGTGATGAGGTGCCGTTATTGGCATTGTTCATTTTTTAGATGCGGTATTTTAGGGAACGATTGATGGTCACCCGCGTACGCACCGTCGCATTTCAGGGCATTGAGGCCCAGCCTGTCGATGTGCAGGTGATGATCGCCCCCGGCAAAATGGGAATCCATATTGTGGGCCTGCCCGACAAGGCCGTGGCTGAAAGCCGCGAGCGCGTGCAGGCGGCGCTGCATGCCTCCGGCCTGTCCCTGCCGCCCAAGAAGGTCACCGTCAACCTCGCGCCGGCGGACCTGCCCAAGGAAGGCAGCCATTACGACCTGCCGATCGCCATGGGCCTGATGGCGGGGCTCGGCGCCATTCCCGCCGATGTGCTGGACGCCTACGTCGTTCTCGGCGAACTGTCGCTCGATGGCACGATCACCCATGTGGCCGGGGTTCTTCCTGCCGCGATCTCCGCCAACCGGCAGGAGCGCGGCCTGATCTGCCCCGCCCCCTGCGGACCCGAGGCTGCCTGGGCGGGCGCGCAGATCGATATTCTGGCGCCGCGCAGCCTGATCAGTCTCGCCAATCATTTTCGCGGCCATCAGGTGCTATCGCGCCCTGAACCGTGCCTGCAGACCAATGCAGCCGATCTGCCCGATCTGAGCGATATCAGAGGACAGGAAGGCGCCCGGCGCGCGCTGGAGATTGCCGCTGCGGGCGGCCATAACCTCCTCATGATCGGACCGCCCGGCGCGGGAAAGTCCATGCTCGCGCAGCGGCTTCCGTCCATCCTGCCGCCGCTGCTGCCGCACGAATTGCTCGAGGTGTCGATGATTGCTTCGGTCGCTGGTGAATTGCCGGGCGGCAGACTCACCGACCGGCGGCCGTTCCGGGCACCGCACCATTCCGCCTCCATGGCGGCGATGGTCGGCGGCGGCATGCGCGCCCGCCCCGGTGAAGTCTCCCTCGCCCATCGCGGCGTGCTGTTTCTGGATGAATTTCCCGAATTCGCGCCCCAGGTGCTCGATTCCCTGCGCCAGCCGCTGGAAAGCGGAGAATGCATGATCGCCCGCGCCAATCACCGTATTTCCTATCCGGCGCAAATCCAGCTCGTGGCCGCCATGAACCCCTGCCGCTGCGGCATGGCCGGAGAACCGGGACACCGCTGCGCCCGGGGGCCACGCTGCCGCCAGGATTACCAGGCCCGCATTTCGGGTCCGCTGCTTGACCGCATCGACCTTCGCATCGACGTTCCCGCCGTCAGTGCCGCCGATCTCATCCGCCGCCCCGTTTCCGAAAGCAGCGCATCGGTCGCACTGCGCGTTGCCCGCGCCCGGGACCTACAGAGGCGCCGCTACGAACAAATGGGATCGCCCGCCGTGACAGTGAACGCCCATTGCCCCGCGGCGTTGATCGAAGAGGTTTCCCGACCAGACAAGCCCGGCCAGGCACTGCTGCAGCAGGCTGCCGAACAGATGCGCTTTTCCGCACGCGGCTATCACCGGATTCTCAAGGTGGCGCGGACATTGGCCGACCTTGACGGGGCCGAAGCCGTTGGGCGCATTCACGTGGCTGAGGCTATTTCCTACCGGATGGCACAGGACGCAGCCAACGAGGCGGCGTGAAATGTACAAAAGCAAATGCCAGACCTTGGTGGTCCGGCATGTCTTGATTGCCTTTTGGTGGTGGTTTAGTGAACCGACCCGACCAGAATATTGCTTGGGGCTTCGATGCTGACCCAGCGGCCGGTGTTGTTGGTGGCCTGGCGCTTCAGGTAGGTATATTCGGTTTCCGACCAGTTCTTGACGCTGTCGGCAAGGTTGTCGAGGATGAAATCGCCAGTGTCGGTGCGCACCGTCAGAACCGCATGGCCTTCGCCATCGGGCTTGCGCACAACAGTGATCAGCAGATCAGCCGGGGAAACGCCCGCCTGCATCAGTTCACGGCGCTTTTCCAGGACATAGTCTTCGCAATCGCCGACATTGCCGACCTTGTCGGGATAGCCCCAATATTCCTCAACGCCGTAAATTTCCATGTCCGTCAATGGCTTGACCGTCTGGTTCACGTGGCTGTTGACGTTGACGATCAGCTCCCAGAAATCACGCGTCATCTTGGCCGGCGCAACATTGCGGCTGCGGATCGAGCACTCATCCGGCAGGCGCTTGCAGAATTCGTAATGGCCGATCGGCTGGGATGTCAGACCGCCGGTCTGCATGAAAGCTTCAGCTGCGGAGGCGGAATTTGCGATGAGTGCGCCAGCGAAAAGTGCCGCCGCGACCCCCATCGACCTCAAAATCTTTACCGCTCCGAACATGCTTTACTCCGAACCCAACCAGCCTTCGTTAACAAAACGTTAATGGCCGGGAGGGATATGAGTCAATCACAATGGCGCCACGATCCCGCCATTGTTAATATATGGTTAAAATTTGAACTTCCTAGATTTTGACGAAAATTTGAAGGTTGTACGCGGCGGCGGCTCACAACCGCAGGACGATGACGCCCTTGCTGACCGCCTGCGGAAGGTACGCGGCCATGTCAGTAGCGATCTGAATTCATTGTGTTTTATTGAATCTCGAAACAAAACTGCCGGAAGATTCAGTCTTCCGGCATGGCTGTCTGATATTTGAACGGCGTGTTCAGCTGCGTGCGCGTTTACCGATCGGGGTGACATTGCTCTTGCGGTTGGCCTGCGCATGGTCGTTAACGAATTGGACAATACGTGGTGCAATTTCAGCACGGAAACGCGATCCGTTGAACACGCCGTAATGGCCGACCTTGGCCTGCAGATGATGCATGCGCATGGCGTCAGGGATGTTCACACACAGCGTTTGGGCGGCCTTGGTCTGCCCGACACCAGAGATGTCATCGTTCTCGCCCTCGACCGTCAGCAGCGCAACGGTGCGGATCGAGGCGGGATCGACCAGCTTGCCCCGGTGGGTCATCTCACCCTTGGGCAGGGCGTGGCGGACAAAAACCGTATCGACCGTCTGCAGGTAGAATTCCGCAGTCAGATCCATTACCGCCAGATACTCGTCGTAGAACTCGCGGTGCTTGTCGGCGGAATCGCCATCTTCCTTGACCAGATGCATGAAGAATTCCTTGTGCGCCGTGATGTGGCGATCAAGATTCATGCTCATGAAGCCGGAAAGCTGCAGGAAGCCGGGATAGACGTCGCGCATGAAGCCGGCATGCGGCCATGGCACCGACATGATGACATTGTCGCGGAACCAGTCGATGCCCTTCTCCTCGGCCAGGATATTGACCGCGGTCGGGTTCTTGCGTGTATCGATCGGTCCGCCCATCAGCGTCATGCTGGACGGCGCAAACCGGTCGCCATTGGCTTCCATGACCGACACGGCGGCAAGAACCGGGACCGATGGCTGGCAGACCGCCACCACATGGGTGTCTTCGCCCAGCGCGTGGAACATGTCGATGACATAATCGATGTAATCATCCAGATCGAAACGGCCGGCGGTCAGCGGCACGGTGCGCGCATCGACCCAGTCGGTGATGTAGACGTCCGCATGGGGCAGCAGGGCCTCGACGGTGCCGCGCAGCAGCGTGGCATAGTGGCCGGACATGGGTGCAACCACCAGAATCTTCGGGTCCGCAGCACGCTTTGACGACAGCGCGCGCTTGAAGTGGATCACGTTGCAGAACGGCTTTGACCAGACGATCTTTTCGCGGATTTCCACTTCCTCGCCGTCCACGACGGTCGTTGGAAGATTGAAAACCGGCTTGCCGTAGGTGCGCGTGGTTCGTTCGAACAGCTCGCAGCCCGCCGTAATGGACCGGCCGATGATCGTCTGCGAAAAGGGATTGAGCGGATTGTCGTAGAACAGCTTGGTGGCATCCGCCAGGGCCCGGTAGGGCTGGAGAGCGGCATGATTGAGTTCATAAAGCTGGTAAAACATTCCACTGTCCGATCATATCAACACAACGGCGATCTCACAAACATGATCATCAAAGATGAAAATGTTCTTGATGGGAGAATGACCCTAGCCGGTTTGATCGATATTGCAATGCAACAAACGGATTAGTGAAAAGAAAGATGTTCACAATTTCCTGTGCAGGCGCAACATGAATTGCGCACTGCACAGGTAAAGATCAAGCGCCTTCGACAATGACCATTTCGCCGTCGGCATATTGCTGCCGGATGAGCTTGGCCGCCTGGTATTCCGCAGAGTTGTAGCAATCGAGGGCATGCTGCACCGATGGAAACTCGATCACCACATTGCGGCCGCGCGCCGTGCCTTCCAGTTCATGAAACGTGCCGCCCCGCGCCAGGAAATGTGCGCCGAACCGTTCGAAGGCCGGCTTTGCCGTCGTTATGTAACCCTTGTAGCCCTCCGCATCGCGAACATCGATGCGCGCTATCCAATATCCCTTGGCCATAGATCCTCCACATCACGCATTGTCCGGTGACTCACCCGGACCGCAGCGGATTTGATCAGACGCCCGCCATTTCGGCAAGGATCGCTTCTGCCGCAGCCCTGGGATCGCCGGCAGCAACGATCGGCCGGGCAACCACGAGATGGCTCGCGCCGGCGCGCAGCGCATCGGCAGGCGTCATCACCCGCTTCTGATCACCCACGTCGGCCCCCTTCGGTCGGATACCCGGCGTGACGACGGCAAGGTTCGGCCCGACAATCTTGCGCACGGCGGAGGCTTCGGCTGCCGAGCAGACGATGCCGCCCATTCCCGCATGCAGCGCCTGTTCGGCACGGATCAGCACCAGCCTATGCGGATCGTGCTCGTAACCGGCATCGATCATGTCCTGCTGGTCCATGGAAGTGAGGACCGTGACGCCGAGCAGGCACAGGTCCGAACCGCGCGCAGCCGCCACGGCCGCCTGCATGGCCTTGGGGTAGGCATGCAGCGTCAGCATGGAAACGCCCATCTTGACGATATTCTCGACGCCCTTGGCGACGGTATTGTCGATATCGAGGAGCTTCATGTCCAGAAAGACTTTTTTGCCGGATTGGACAAGTTCCGAGGCAAATCCAAGGCCGCCGGCAAAGGCCAGCTGATAGCCGATTTTGTAGAAGGATACCGTATCCCCGAGCGTACCGACGATATCGCCCGCCGCCTTCAGGTCAGGCACATCGAGGCCTACGATGAGGCGATCGCGCAAAGCCGCTTCCATCATGACAAACCACCTTTTCCGTTGATCGCCATCCCATGGCACACCAGCGCCCGATAGGAAAGATCACAACGGCAAAAGGACGGGTAAAAACTGCCTGTCAGCGCGATTTTGCCAGCCGTGCATGGTCGATCAGCGATTGGCAGACGCGTTCCATGGACCGTGCGGTCCGTTCATCGTGAAACGAGCCATCGCTGGCGAAGGCCTCATGGGCATGGGCCACGGAACATTGTTCGCTGATGATCAGCGTTCCAACATTCATCAGCACGGAGCGCAGGTGGTAGAGCCCGCGGACACCGGCAAAATTGCCGTCGGAGGATGAACAAAGCGCGACGATCTTGCCGGCATAGGGCCGCAAAGGCTTCTCGCCGTCGCGCGAAATCCGGCTGACCCAGTCGATGGTGTTCTTCAAGAGCGGCGGGATCGACGAATTGTATTCGGGCGACGCAATGAGAATGCCGTCATGAGCGGCGAACAGCCGCCCAAGCTTCATGGCATTCTCCGGTATGCCTTTTTCCTCCTCCAGATCCTGATCCATGATCGGCAGCGGGTAGTCGATGAGGGCTATGCGTGTCACCTCGGCGCCCAGCGCTGCCAATGTCCGGGTGGCGACATCGGCGACCTGGCCGCTGAAAGCACCGGTACGGTTCGAACCTGCGAAAACGAGGATCTTCGGCAGCATGGGGTTCCCTCTGTGGGTCAGGCAATGAAAGGCAAATCAGGCGCGGCGGTAAATCCACAGGCGGGCGGGCGGGACATTGCGGATGATGAAATCGAGGTGTTCGATCTTGTAATTGCCGCGGCCGGCGGGAACCGGCGACATCGGACCGTAGGTGATCTGGACGATCGGGCGGCCATGCGGCACGCGGCGCAGCAGGTCCTCGATGATCTTCACCCGGTCGCCGACCGGAAAATTCAGCAGCGGCACCGCCGAAACGACCGAATCAAACATCTGGTCCTTGTGGCCGCCGAGCGTCTTGTCGAGGTTGAACGCGTCGCCCTCGATAATGTTCACGCCGGGGAAATCCGCGCGCAGATGCGCGGCGAAATCCGAGGAATATTCGACGCAGAACAGATTGTCAGGCGTAACGCCGCGATTGAGAATCGCCCGCGTGATCACGCCAGTGCCGGGTCCAAGTTCGAGTACCGGCAATCCGGAATGCGGATTGACGACGCTGGCCATCCGGCGCGCGGTGATGGAGCTGGTTGGCAGAATCGAGCCCACGGCCTTCGGTCCATGCATCCAGCCTTTGAAAAACCGGATCTCCTCGCCGAATTTTTCAGCGAGTTTTTTTCCCAGTGGTCGTGTCATTCCCATCCTCCCGTCGCAGGTAGACAAATTTATGACGCAACTCGTGGCGGAAGCAAGGCCAGTTGTCTTAAATCCGTAACAAATTTACTCGCTGAGTCCCTCGAAGAATTCCTTCATGCGGGCAAAAAAGCCTGACGATTGCGGGCTGTTGTCCTGGGACGACACGCGCTCGAACTCTTCCAGCAACTCGCGCTGGCGCTTGTTGAGATTCTGCGGCGTCTCGATGGCAATCTGGATATAGAGATCGCCCATGGCGGGCTGTCGCAAAACCGGCATGCCCTTGCCCTTGAGGCGGAATTGCTTGGCGTTCTGCGTGCCTTCGGGGATCTTGACCCGTGTCTGCGTGCCATCAAGCGTGGCCACCTCGAACTGGCCGCCCAGTGCCGCTGTGGTCATGGAAATCGGCACCTTGCAGTAAAGGTCCGATCCGTCGCGCTGGAAGAATTCATGTGGTTTCAGCGACAGGAAAATATAGAGATCGCCGGATGGCCCGCCGCGCACGCCCGCCTCGCCTTCCCCGGTCAGCCGGATGCGGGTGCCGTCTTCGATACCAGCGGGAATGTTGACCGAGAGGGAACGCTCCTCGGTGATTCGGCCCTGGCCGGAACACTTCGTGCAGGGATCCTTGATGGTCTGGCCGCGGCCATGGCACGTCGGGCAGGTCCGCTCGATGGAAAAGAACCCTTGCGCCGCCCGGACACGGCCGGAACCGCCGCAGGTGTTGCAGGTGACGGGGGACGTGCCTGGCTTGGCGCCGCTGCCGGAACACTCATCGCAGGTGATGGATGTCGGCACGCGAATCTGCGCCGTCTTGCCCGCATAGGCCTCTTCCAGCGTGATTTCCATGTTGTAGCGAAGATCGGCACCGCGCTCGCGTCCGCCGGAGCGGCGCTGGCGCCCGCCACCCATCATCTCGCCAAAAATATCCTCGAAAATATCGGCAAAGCCACCGGCGCCGCCAAAACCGCCGCCTCCTCCACCCATGCCGCCATTTTCAAACGCCGCGTGACCGAACCGGTCATAGGCCGCGCGCTTGTTGGGGTCTTTCAAGGTTTCATAGGCTTCGCCGATTTCCTTGAATTTGTGCTCGGCGTTCTCATCGCCCGGATTCTTGTCGGGGTGATATTGCATCGCCAGTTTACGGAAAGCGCTTTTCAGCTCTTTCTCATCAGCGCCTCTCGCTACGCCGAGGGTTTCGTAATAGTCAGCCTTCATCCAAACACTCGTTCCATGAAATCAGAGAGCCTCACGCAGAGGCTCGTTTTAGACCGGTATTTAGGTGTTCAGCGCCCCGAATGCCATAGTCTACTTGGATTGATTCGTTCCACTTGGCGCATATTTGCGCATTATTGCGTTTGTGTGGCAATCCTTCCACGGTTTTATACACCTGTGAAAACCAAAATGCTTTAATCCGCCGCCTGCTGAAAGGCTGCTGTGCCCAGTTTCTCCCCTTGCCACGCCCGCTTTTGCGTCTGACCATTGAAAGAAGAGAATGACGGGCGGTCCTTGGAACGCGGGTCTTGGGGTAGTCCGTATGCGATGCTTGCGATCCAAGGACCACCCGCCCCGGCGATTTGTGTTTTCACCCTGTCCTGCCGCCTCACCGGACCTTTCGGGCCCCGTGAAACGCTGGCAGAGAGGCGAAACCTCCTCGACCCGACAGGTTTTCCTCCCCGTGAAGCCGAAGCGCCGATCCTTTCCCGACTTTCGAAGGTTTCCGGAAGCATTCCCGCCGGAAAGGACACGAGAAGGATAAGCGAGGTTGGGAGAACGTGGATAAGTTAGCGTGATTTTTTTCTGATGACGGCAAGACATTGCGCGCTAGCACAAACAAAAAGCCCGGCATTCCTGCCGGGCTTTTCATCATAGTGTGTGCTGCGGATTAGGCAGATTTCTTCTTGCCGTTTTCGTCGATTTCTTCGAAATCGGCGTCGACGACATCTTCATGACCCTTGGCCGTGGCTTCGGTCTTGTCGCCTTCACCTTCAGCAGCCTGGGCTGCTTCATACATAGCCTGCCCGAGCTTCATCGAAACTTCGGCGAGGGTCTGCGTCTTGGCCTTGATGGCTTCGGCGTCATCGCCTTCGGCCGCAGTCTTCAATTCGGCCAGAGCCGTTTCGATTGCCTGCTTGTCCTCGGCCGAAACCTTGTCGCCGTAATCCTTCAGCGACTTTTCCGTCGAATGGATCAGGGCTTCCGCCTGGTTCTTCGACTCGACTGCCTCGCGGCGCTTCTTGTCGGCCTCGGCATTGGCTTCGGCGTCCTTGACCATCTTTTCGATGTCGGCATCGGAAAGACCACCGGATGCCTGGATGCGGATCTGGTGTTCCTTGCCCGTGCCCTTGTCCTTGGCCGAAACGTTGACGATACCGTTGGCATCGATGTCGAAACCGACTTCGATCTGCGGAACGCCGCGCGGTGCGGGCGGAATGCCCACGAGGTCGAACTGGCCAAGTGCCTTGTTGTCGGCAGCCATTTCGCGCTCACCCTGGAAGACGCGGATCGTCACGGCGGACTGGTTGTCCTCGGCCGTGGAGAAGGTCTGCGACTTCTTCGTCGGGATCGTCGTGTTGCGGTCGATCAGACGGGTGAACACGCCGCCGAGCGTTTCGATGCCGAGAGACAAAGGCGTCACGTCGAGCAGGAGAACGTCCTTGACGTCGCCCTGCAGAACGCCTGCCTGAATGGCTGCGCCCATGGCGACAACTTCATCAGGGTTCACGCCCTTGTGGGGTTCCTTGCCGAAAAAGGCCTTCACGACTTCCTGGATCTTCGGCATGCGGGTCATGCCGCCGACCAGAACCACTTCGTCGATTTCACCGGCCTTCAGGCCCGCATCCTTGAGCGCTGCCTTGCAGGGCTCAACGGTGCGCTGGACCAGATCGTCAACCAGGCTCTCGAACTTGGCGCGCGACAGCTTCATGGTCAGGTGCTTCGGACCGGAGGCATCGGCCGTGATGAACGGCAGGTTGATTTCAGTCTGCTGGGCCGACGACAGTTCGATCTTGGCCTTTTCCGCAGCTTCCTTGAGGCGCTGCAGGGCAAGCTTGTCGTTCTTCAGGTCGATGCCCTGTTCCTTCTTGAACTCGGCCGCAAAATACTCGACCAGACGCATGTCGAAGTCTTCACCGCCAAGGAACGTATCGCCATTGGTCGACTTTACTTCGAAAACGCCGTCGCCGATTTCCAGAACGGAAACGTCGAACGTGCCGCCGCCCAGATCGTAGACGGCAATGGTCTTGCCTTCCTTCTTGTCGAGGCCATAGGCCAGGGCAGCTGCGGTCGGCTCGTTGATGATGCGCAGGACTTCCAGACCGGCGATCTTGCCGGCATCCTTGGTGGCCTGACGCTGGGCATCGTTGAAGTAGGCAGGAACGGTGATGACGGCCTTCTCGACCTTTTCACCGAGATAGGCTTCCGCCGTTTCCTTCATCTTCTGCAGAATCATCGCGGAAATCTGCGAAGGCGAATATTTCTGGTTGTGAACTTCCACCCATGCGTCGCCATTGTCGCCTTTGACAATGTGGTAGGGCACAAGCTTCTTGTCCTTTTCAACGGTCGGATCGTCAAAACGGCGTCCGATCAGACGCTTGACCGCAAAGACAGTTCCTTCCGGATTGGTGACAGCCTGGCGCTTGGCCGGCTGGCCAGCAAGGCGCTCATCGCTATCCGTGAAAGCGATGATCGAAGGCGTCGTGCGCGCACCTTCCGCATTTTCAATGACCTTCGCGTTCTTTCCGTCCATGACGGAGACGCAGGAATTGGTCGTACCCAAATCGATACCGATAACTTTAGCCATTATACTTCTCTCCATTCAGCAGGCTGCCGGGACCTCTGCCGAGCATTCCATTCAGCAGCCCCTAGGGGGGTTAAACAATACAAGACGACCACAGCGAGCCGAACTTGCGTGTTGTGGGCTATATAAGAAGGCTGAAATTACCATGCAAGTCAGAAGCTGCGGCATTTACACGCCTAATTGCCTTAAAAGACTCGGCAAACCGGCTTTTTAGCGCCATATATCGCCTATGACCGATGATGCACTCCACTTCAACCTTCCCGAACACCGGCGCAGCCAGCTGATCAATACGCTGCATACATGGCTGCTTCTTGCCGGAAGCCTGACATTGCTCGTCGTCTGCGCTTTTACGCTGGCGGGGCCCGTCGGCATTATCTACGCCTTTGTTTTCGGCGCAATAAGCCTTGTCGCCATACGGCGCATCAGTCCTCAGATGGTACTCAAAATGTATAAAGCAAGGGCTGTAACGCAGGCAGAGTTCCCGCAGGGGCTTGCCATTGTCGAGGAATTATCCCGCCGGGCCGGCCTGCCGCGCCCGCCCGAACTCCACGTCATCCCCTCGCGCATGATGAATGCCTTTGCGGTCGGCCGGAAAGACAATTCCGTCGTCGCGGTGACGGACCAGCTGATTCGGGTGCTGACGGCGCGCGAACTCACCGGCGTGCTGGCGCATGAAATCAGCCATATCCGCAATGAGGACCTGAAGGTCATGGCACTGGCCGACACGGTGTCGCGCTTCACCTCGCTGATGTCGACGATCGGCATGGTATCCCTGCTCTTCAACATCACATTCCTGGCCAGTGGCGCGCATGCGCAGGTGCCGTGGCTGGGTGTCCTCGTGCTTTTGGTTGCACCGACCATCGGCGGCCTGCTGCAGATGGCGTTGTCGCGCACCCGGGAGTTCGATGCCGATCTGGGTGCATCCCTGCTGACGGGCGACCCGGACGGGCTGGCCCAGGCCCTGACGAAACTGGAAAGGGCCCAGGGCAGGCTGTGGGAAAACCTCATTCTGCCGGGCGGACGCATCCCCGATCCGTCGATCCTGCGCACGCATCCGCTGACGGAGACCCGCGTGGCGCGACTGAAGGCCCTGAAGGATGCATCGGGCGTGGTTGCGCGCGGCGAAGCACTGCCGGATGACATCCTCGCGACGCTCATGGTCAAGCCGCAGGACCGGATCCGCACCCGCCCTTCACCGGTTCCGCAGATCAGCCGCCAGCACGGGCGCTGGAATTCCAGCAATCTGGAAATCCTGTCGCTGCTGAATACCCAGTCCGGCAGGCCGGTGGTATCCGGCCCGGAAGCCGAGTGCGAAGCCTGCCCGAGAAGCCTCAACACCCCGGATGGCGACCCGCACGTGCACGTGGCGCGCGGCGGCGTGTATTGGTGAACTAGGAAACTGCTTCCCAATTACCGGTTTCCCCGGCGCGATAGATCGCATCGATGAGTTTCTGGTTGAGCACCGAGCTTTCCAACGAAAACACGGTCGCGTCTTCACCCTTCGCCGCGCGGGCAAAGGCCTCGATCTGCAGGCGATAATGGTTCACGTCACCGAAACTCCATTCGGTGGCACCCGTGTGGGTCTTGTCATGCAGCGTGACGCGGGCATGGTCATATTTGCCGGTGTTGAACGGTCCATGCACCTCGATAAACCCTTCATCGCCGTGGAAGACCATGGACTGGCGCGCGGCCAGCTGTGTGGCAACATAGAAGGACAGCTCGAAACCATCGAAATCGGCGCGCGCGCTGGCATAGCAGTCGGTGCCGAAATCCGCATCGCGCTCGACATTGGCCGAAACCCTGACCGGCTCCTTGCCGGTGACGAAACGGGTGACAACCGTTGGATAGACACCGATATCCGGCAGTGCGCCGCCGCCGAGCGACAGCTGGTTGCGCATATTGCCCGCATCCCTGTTGAAATAGCTGAAGGCACCCTGCACGTGACGTAGGCGTCCAATGGCGCCTTCAGCGATCAGTTCACGCACTTTCAGCCATTGCGGATGATAGGTCACCATGAATGCCTCGGCGATCAGAACGCCGTGGGTATCGCGGGCACGCTGCAAGGCTGCGATTTCGCTGGCATGCAGCGAAATCGGCTTTTCGCACAGCACGTGCTTGCCCGCTTCGGCGGCTTTCAACGACCACTCCACATGCTGCGAGGTGGGAAGCGGTATGTAGACGCCGTCAATATCGGCTGATGCCAGCATGGCCTCATAGGAGCCGAACGCATGCGGCGCACCGAATCGCCCGGCGACGGCCCGCGCTTTCAAGAGGTCGCGGCTGGCGATACCCGACAGGACGGAGTTCTCCGCATCGCATATGGCGGGGATGACCGCCGTAACCCCGATTTTCGCTGTCGACAGAACACCCCAACGGAACATGATGACCTCTCCTCTTTGTCGTGGTGCAACCTAGACAAGACGGCGCTGAATGGGAAGAAGCCGCGGGTTCAGACTTTGAAAAAATCGATGAAGGCACGCAGGGCCGGGCGCATCTGGCGGCGGCTGGGATAATAGAGATAGACACCCGGAAATGGTGCGCACCAATCATCGAGCACGCGCAGCAAGCGTCCATCGGCTATGGCTTCCGGCGCCATGTGCTCCAAGAGGAAGGCCACGCCGGCGCCGTCCAGCGCGGCCTGGATGACCAGCCGGTCGTCGCCGAGAATCAGCGGGCCGTTCACGTCGATCACGATTTCCTCGCCGTCCTTCTCGAACTCCCAGCGATAGACCTGCCCGCTGGCAAAACGGCGGCGGATACAGAGATGACCGGCAAGATCATGCGGGTGCAGCGGTATCGGGTGCCTGTCAAAATAGTCCGGCGCCGCAACAATGTTCGCCCGGATCGGATCGCTCATGCGCACCGCAATCATATCCGGTTCCAGACTCTCACCCAGCCGCATGCCCGCGTCAACGCCAGCCGCAACGATATCATTGAACGGCTCTTCGACGCGCAGCTCAAGCGTAACACCGGGATAGGCCGCGGCGAATGCAGCGATGCGCGGGGCCAGCAGCCTGTGGGCGGCAAAGGGCGGAATACTCAGCCGCAGGGTTCCCGCGATGCGGTTGTTGGCTTCCTTGGCCGCATCGAGCGCCAGGTCGATTTCCGCCAGGGCCGGACGCAGCCGCTTGAGCAGCAGCGCACCTTCTTCGGTCACCGCCACGCTGCGCGTGGTGCGGGCGAGAAGACGGACACCAAGGTTCTGTTCCAGGGTTGAAATGGCGTGGCTGACGGCTGACGGCGCAATGCCCAGTTCCCTGGCGGCATCCCGAAAGCCGCCACAGGCTGCAACAGTGGCAAAAACGGACAGTTGAGGCAGGTATGATCGATCCATTGATCCATCATATAGAACAACCTGTGAAATAATAAGGGAATTATCGAACACTGATCCGCAATCTAGGCTTCCATCATCACAGCAAAAGGAGATCGGTGATGGAAAAGCGCAAACTCGGGGAACTCGATGTATCGGCCGTGGGTCTCGGCTGCATGGGCATGACCTTTGCCTATGGCGGACAGGACGAGGCAGACGCGATCCGCACGCTGCATCGCGCGGTGGATATCGGCGTGACCTTTTTCGACACGGCGGAAGTCTATGGCCCGTTCGACAATGAGATTCTTGTCGGCAAGGCCCTGAAAGACCGCCGCGACAAGGTGGTGATCGCCACAAAGTTCGGCTTCAAGATTTCCGACGAGGGCGTGGGCCCCTCGCGCATGGTCGGCGTCAACAGCCACCCGGAACATTTGAAAGCCGTTGCGGAAGCGTCGCTCGGGCGGCTCGGCATCGAACAGATCGACCTGTTCTACCAGCACCGGGTTGACCCGAATGTCCCTATCGAGGAGACGGTTGGCGCCATGGCGGAGCTGGTCCAGCAGGGCAAGGTGAAGGCGCTCGGCCTGTCCGAGGCCAGTGCCGCCACGATCCGCCGCGCCCACAAGGTGCATCCGATTGCCGCCGTGCAGAGCGAATATTCACTGTGGAGCCGCGAGCCGGAAGACGAGGTCTTTGCCGTCTGCCGCGAACTTGCCATCGGCTTTGTCCCCTACAGCCCGCTCGGCCGCGGTCTCCTGACCGGCACGATCAGCAAGCCGGATGAATTGGGTGCTGACGACTGGCGCAAGACCCTGCCACGATTCCAGGCAGACAATATGGATGCCAATGCAGCACTGATCGCCACATTGAAGGGCCTGGCCGCGGACAAAGGCATCACACCGGCACAGCTGGCGCTTGCCTGGGTGCTGCACCAGGGTGATTTCATCGTGCCGATTCCGGGTGCCCGCAAGATCAAGCACCTGGAGGAAAATGCGGCGGCAGCCGACGTCTCTCTCTCGCCGGCGGACCTGAAAACGATTGGCGATGCGCTTTCACCCACACGGGTGGCGGGCAACCGCTACACGGATGCCGCACTGGCTCTCGTCAACGGCTGATACCGGCAATGGGGCGCTGCGCAATCAGCGCCCCGCACTTTCCGCAATGGCCCGCGTTGCGTCATCCGCCGGAAAATACTGCTCGATGAATATGCCCTCGGTCAGCACCTCCTGCGCCGAGCCGAATGCTGTCAGCGTGGTGATCCAGCTGGTGACGGCATCGCCAAGATGCAGCTGCACGGTTATGACAGGCGGCGGGTTGCGCTCGCTCTGATCATTGCGCAACAGCGCTGATATTTCCGGATCGGTTTCATATTGTGCGATGCGCCGCGCCAGCGCGCTGCGTGGACCGTAAAGCCTGGCTTCGTTGCGGGCACGCTTCAGGAACAGCAGGGCGACATCCGGCCAGTTGGCGATGGAATGGCGCACGGGGCCCGGCTCAAGCACCAGCGCCAGAATATTGACACCCGGCGCAATCGGAATGCCCAGCGCTTCGGCCAAGCCCATGAAGCCAACATTGGCAACGAGAACGTCGTGATCCGCATTGAAGGCCACCGCCGGCCACGGCGCATGCCGCTCGAGGATCATGTGGAGCGTGTCGCGGATCAGTGGCGGCAGGCCGGCCATGCCTTCGCGTTCCGCCGAGAGGTAGCGCGGCGCAAAACCGGCCGCACCGAACAGCTCATTCTGAATCTTGAACGGCAGCTCCAGCGCTTCGCAGATGCGGATGATCATGCCCTCCGACGGCCTTGCCCGTCCGGTTTCGAGAAACGACAGATGTCGCGACGAGATACCAGCCTCCAGCGCCAGATCCATCTGGCTCATGTGCCGGTGCGAACGCCATTGTTTCAGATGATCGCCGAATTCCATCACCGCTCCTGATTCCCGCCAGACTGGCGTGGATACTTCGCAATATCCATTACTCCAGAGGTAATTGTTTCGATTACCTTACGCCGGCATTCTCCGTTCATCAACACAACGAAGGAGAATGACATGACCAAAATCACCTTGAAAGACGGGTTGACGATCAACGCAGTCCTCACCGGCATCACCGGGCTCGGCCTTGCACTGTTTGCCGAACTGGCGGCAGAATATCTCATCCCCGGCGCGCCGGTCTGGCTGATCGCGGCACTGGGTATCGCGCTCGTGCTGTTTGCCGCCGATGTCGCCCTGATCGCCCGATGGAAAGCCCAATCGAAACCATTGGTCGGTTTCGTTTTCATCGCCGACCTCGCGTGGGTCATCGGCGTTCCGGCGATTCTTGTGGGGATCCCATCCGCCTTTACCGCCCTCGGCATCGCCGCCAGTCTGGCCGTCACGGCCGTGGTTGCCTGCTTTGCGCTGATCGAATGGCGGGGGCTCAAAACGATGGGAGCAGCAAAAGCGATCTAGCACCCGGCTTTTGTTGACACCAGAATTCAGATTATAGAGCCTCGCGCTTGACAGACGGTACGGTGTGAGGCCTATTTCACGCCGTTGCCGGGGCCGAACACCGCCGGGGCAACGCTGCAATGTGCATGCAATTTATTTGTTCTAACACGCCAAACCACCCCTGTTCGCTCATCGATGGTCAGGCCTTCTGAAGCTGGAATACAATGGAAAAAGCAACAAAAAAGTCGATCAGACGCTGGG
Organism: Phyllobacterium sp. SL163; assembly: GCF_049896885.1. Classification (NCBI taxonomy): domain Bacteria; kingdom Pseudomonadati; phylum Pseudomonadota; class Alphaproteobacteria; order Hyphomicrobiales; family Phyllobacteriaceae; genus Phyllobacterium; species Phyllobacterium sp. SL163. Next base: position 151,123 of record NZ_JAFCVE010000001.1, read on the forward strand.
CTGTCGGTTTGGTTCTCCTGGCAATTCTTGCCTATTTCGTTCCCTATCTCGTGATCTTCTACCTGATCTGCGGCATCTATGACCTGTCGCGCAACAAGAATATCGACCTGCAGATGGTCGAACAGTATTTCTGGGGCAACGGCCTGTTCACCTGGATCCTGTCACCGCTGAACATCGTTCTCGATATCCTGTCGCTGCCCTATATCAATAAGGGCGTCTACAAGCTGGAAGACCTGCCATCCGACTATCAGGCGGAGGTCAAGCGCCTGATCACCGCGACGCAGAAGGAAGATTTGGTCGGCAAATTGCAGTCCCGCGCGGAACAGCAGGCCCGCAGCATGTTCTTCTTCAAATGGTATGGCAAAGACCAGCCCAGCTTCGTCAGCGTGCCGTCCTTCTACGAAAAATATAATTTCGTGAAGACCATCGGCGTGTCGGTGTTCAACAAGAAGAACTCGACGTCAAAACATTTTGGCCCGATCCGAGCCACCATCCGCGTCCTCTACAACATCAACGACATGAATGACCGCACGGCCTATATCTGGTGCGGCGATACGACGAGCTACTGGAAGGACGACAAGCTGTTCATTTTCGACGACACGCTGATGCACCAGTCCGTCAACCAGACCGACCAGACGCGCTATTGCCTGTTCGTCGATATTCTGCGCCCGTCCCATCTGCCGGGCCTCTATGCTGCCATCGTCTCGTTCATGGGCCTGATCCTCAAAGGCAGCAATTCGATTTTCTACAAGAACTGGAAAGTCATCCAGAAATAGGTTCTGGTTTCAGACCGAATGAAAAGGGGCGCCGTGCGCCCCTTTTTTGTATCCGGATTTTTGCCGGCAAAGCCATGCTGCGTGGTTCGGTCTTTACCCCCGCAGCACCGCGCCGGTCTGCTTGCCAACACTCTCAACAATGCGTTTTGTCAGCGCATCGAGATCCTCGTCATTGAGCGTGCGCTCCTGCGGCTGAATCGCAACTTCGATGGCAACGGATTTCTTGTCGGCGCCCAGCGAAGGGCCTTCGAACAGATCGAACACCTGAACGCCCGTGATCAGCTTCTTGTCGCCGGCCAGCGCCGCACGAACGATCGAAGCCGCATCCACCGCCTTGTCGACGACGAATGCAAAATCACGCCGTACGGTCTGGAAATCCGACAGTGTCAGCGGCGGCTTGGTGCGTGTCGCCTTCTGCTTCGGCTCGGGGATCGCATCGATGTAGATTTCGAACCCGCACAGCGCCCCCGATACATCGAGCGTTTCCAGCGTCTTCGGGTGGAACTCGCCGAATGTGCCCAGAATGACCTTCGGGCCGAGCTTGATCGTGCCGGAACGGCCGGGATGATACCAGGCCGGACCGCCGGTCTCGATCTGCAGCTTGTCGACGGGCGCACCGCAGGCTTCAAGCACGGCAAGGGCATCAGCCTTGGCGTCGAACACGCCGACCGGCGCGGCATTTCCGGACCAATGGCGGCCGGAACCGTCCAGTTTGGCCGTACCGCGGCGCACGCCGGCAGCAACGCGGCGCTGGGCTTCCGGCGTATTGCCTTCATAGGTGCCCGACACCTCGAACAGGGCAAGATCATTGAAGCCACGATCCGCATTGCGCTGCGCCGCAGCCAGCAGGCTTGGCAAGAGCGAAGGGCGCATATCCGACATATCGGCGGCAATCGGATTGGCGAGCTTCAGCGATGGCTGGCCGCCGCCGAACAGCTTTGCCTGTTCTTCCGAAATGAACGACCAGGTGACAGCTTCCATCATCCCGCGCGAGGCCAGCGCCCGCTTGGCATTGCGGGTGCGGATCTGCAGGGTGGTCAGGATCTTACCGTTGACAGCCGCATGGCTTTGCAGCGGCTGCGGATCGATACGGTTGACGCCATGGATACGCATGACTTCTTCCACCAGATCGGCCTTGCCGTCGACATCCGGACGCCAGGACGGAACCAGCACATCCACCACGTCGCCCGTGCCTTGCGGCTGGAAGCCGAGACGGCTGAGAATGTCGAGGCTTGTCTTGACCGGCACATCGATACCGGTGAGGCGTTTGACCTCCGCTGCCGGGAATGTCACCGACTTCGGCGTGTGGCCCTTATAGCCGACAACCTGGGTTTGCGAAGGCGCACCCCCGCACAGGTCGAGGATCATATGGGTGGCAAGCTCGAGGCCCGGCACCATGAACTCCGGATCGACACCGCGCTCGAACCGGTAACGCGCATCGGTGATAATACCGAGATTGCGACCGGTGCGGGCAATGGTCATGGCATCCCAGAGGGCGGACTCAACCACGACATTCGTCGTGTTCTCATCGCAGCCGGAATGTTCGCCACCAAGGACGCCGGCAAGCGACTCGACACCGTCCGCATCGGCAATCACGCCGATTTCAGGGTTCAGCGTGTATTCCTTGCCGTTGAGACCAAGGATCGTTTCGCCTTCCCTCGCCCAGCGCACGGTGAGATTGCCCTTGACCTTGTCGGCATCGAACACATGCAGCGGACGGCCGCGATCGAACGTCATGTAGTTGGTGATATCGACCAGCGCATTGATCGGACGCAGGCCGATGGCCATCAGGCGCTGCTGCAGCCATTTCGGGCTCGGTCCGTTCTTCACGCCCTTGACGGTGCGCAGAGCGAAACCTTCGCACATCGGCGCGCGGTCGCCGAAATCCAGCGATACGCTGACGGATGGGCTGCCCGCGCCTTTCACTGGCTCGACGGCATTGCTTTTCAGCGTGCCGATCCCGGCAGCGGCCAGATCCCGGGCAACGCCGTAAATGCTGGTGCAGTCGGGACGGTTCGGTGTCAGGTTGATCTCGATGACAGGGTCATCAAGCCCGGCATAGGCCGCAAAACTGGTACCCACAGGGGCGTCAACCGGCAGATCGATAATGCCGTTGTGCTCGTCCGACATCTTCAGCTCGCGCTCCGAGCACATCATGCCGTGGCTTTCGACGCCGCGAATCTTGCCGACCGAAAGGGTAACATCAATACCGGGGACGTAGGCACCCGGCGCTGCGAATGCACCGATCAGACCGGCGCGGGCATTGGGGGCACCGCAGACGACCTGCAATGGCTTGCCGTCGCCGGTATCCACGGTGAGCACCTGCAGCTTGTCCGCATCCGGATGGCGTGATGCGGTGAGCACCCTGGCGATAACAAAGGGCTTCAGTGCCGCCTTGTCATCCAGCGATTCCACTTCAAGACCGATCATGGTCAAGGCATCGACGATCTCGCCGAGCGAAGCCTCGGTCTCGAGATGATCTTTGAGCCAGGAGAGGGTGAATTTCATGATTTCACTCGTTTCTCGATTTCAGCGTTTGAGGGTTTCGACAAGGCGAAACCGCTCGCATAAAAGTTCCATGTCAGGCGAAAAGCCGTACCCGATCATGCGCTCAGGCCGCCGAACAGGGTCGGCATGTCGAGCGGGCGGAAGCCGTAATGCTGCAACCAGCGCACATCGGCATCGAAGAAGTCGCGCAGGTCCGGCATGCCATATTTGAGCATGGCGATGCGATCGATGCCCATGCCCCAGGCAAACCCCTGATACTCGTCCGGATCAAGCCCGCCATGGCGCAGGACATTCGGATGAACCATGCCGCAGCCGAGGATTTCCATCCAGTCGGTGCCCTGGCCGAACTTGACCTCGTTGCCCGACCGGTCGCACTGGATATCGACTTCCAGCGACGGCTCGGTGAACGGGAAGAAGGACGGACGGAAGCGCATCTGCAGGGATGGTACCTCGAAGAAAGCCTTGCAGAATTCTTCCAGCACCCACTTCATGTTGGCAACGTTGGCCGTCTTGTCGATAACCAGCCCCTCGACCTGATGGAACATCGGCGAGTGGGTGGCATCGGAATCCATGCGGTAGGTCTTGCCGGGGATGACGATGCGGATCGGCGGCTTCTGCTTTTCCATGGTGCGGATCTGCACCGGGCTCGTATGGGTGCGCAGGAGCTTGCGCTCGCCATTCTCATCCGGGTTGAAGAAAAACGTGTCATGCATCTCCCGCGCCGGGTGGCCTTCGGGAAAATTCAGCGCCGTGAAATTGTAATAATCGGTCTCGACATCCGGGCCTTCGGCAATTGAAAAACCCATATCGGCGAAAATCGCCGTGATTTCATCAACGACCTGACTGATCGGATGGATGCGCCCGCGCTCGGCCGGCGCGGTGCGCACGGGCAAAGTGACATCCAGCTTTTCCTTTTCGAGGCGCTCGGCAATCGCCGCATCCTTGAGCGTGCTTTTGCGGCTGGCCAGCGCATCGGTGACGCGGTTCTTCAGACCGTTGATGGCCGGTCCCTGCGTCTGGCGTTCTTCCGGCGACATGGACCCCAGCGATTTCAGCTTTTCCGAAATCGAGCCCTTTTTGCCAAGCGCAGCAACACGGACAGCCTCGATGGCCGCTTCGTCATTCGCTGCCTCAATCTGCGCGACCAGCGCGCTTTCCAGTTGTACCAGATCGTCCATGCTTCTCACCTGTTTCGCGTCTTGAGCGATTATGCGATCAATTCAATGCAGAAAATTGAAAAACCCGCGCCAGCCGAGCCAGCGCGGGTTTCCCAAGTCTATAATTCCGAATGTGCTTTGGGAGCGGCGGCTGGCTTAGTGGACAGCGCCTTCAAAAGCATTCGGTGTGGTGTTCTTCAGGTATTCCAGTGCCTTCTTGGCGGAAGCCACGAGTGCACCGAATGCTGCTGGCTCGTGGATCGCGAGATCCGACAGAACCTTGCGGTCAACCTCGATACCGGACTTGCTCAGACCGTCGATGAAACGGCTGTATGTCAGACCATGCTCACGCACGGCAGCATTGATACGCTGGGTCCAGAGCGCGCGGAACGTGCGCTTCTTGTTCTTGCGGTCGCGGTAGGCGTACTGCTTCGAACGATCGACGGCAGCCTTTGCAGTCTTGATGGTATTCTTGCGGCGGCCGCGGAAACCCTCAGCCTGCTTCAGAACTTTTTTATGCTTGGCGTGGGACGTAACGCCCCGTTTGACACGTGCCATGATATGATCTCCTTAAAACGTCGCTGTCGGCTTAAAGGCCGTTGGGCAAGAACTTCTTCACGATTTTCGCATCGGCATCGGCGAGAACCATTGTGCCACGTGCGTCACGAATGAATTTGTTCGAACGTTTGATCATGCCATGGCGTTTGCCAGCGGCGGCGGCTTTAATCTTGCCAGTCCCAGTGATTTTGAACCGTTTCTTGGCGGCCGATTTGGTCTTCATTTTGGGCATTTTGCTACTCCTATTTCTAGGGTTCCCGTCACTCCGATGGAGCCTGAACCCTTCTGATTTCACTTCAGACCGACCAAAGTCTGAAAGCATGCAAAACCGCCACGGCATGCCCTGCCGGGCGGTTTGAACGCGGCCTTATACCCAGAAGCCGGAAAAAGCGCAACTGCTGAATCGTCCTCGATTCCGCAAAAAATCAGTAAAACCGAAAGAAGACGGGCAGAATATTGACCGATTGCAGATATTCGGCGAACTCAAGCAGGGGGTAGGAAATGAAAAAGACCAGCCCGTCCGCCAGCGTCTTGTACAGCATCGAAGACTTGACGCTCAGAACATCCGATTCCCGGTACAGCCTGAGATTGGGGAAGAACCGCGGTACGTCGCGTTTATAGGCAAGGTATGTCTCGCCGAAAACGGTCTCCAGATAACCTTCCTCGGCGATGATGACAAAATGGAAGGCGATATAGCAAAGCACCGCCAGGATCAGGGCGACGGTCAGGCTGCCCGTCATCATGCCAATACCGAAAGCCCCCACGGTGCTGAACACGTAAAGCGGGTTGCGGCTCATCGAATAAGGCCCCAGACGGACGATCTCGGAACTCTTACGCCCGCCGATGTAGAGCGTGCACCACATGCGGCCAAGGATTGCCAGAACAATCACACCGATGCCGAAATCCTCGATATATTCATGGGTCCAGTTATCGGCCCAGGCGGAGCGAACAGTCAACAAAGCGCCGAGAATCAAAAAAATGACGACTGCCAGCACAATTCGGCGGCGCCGCTGAAACCGGGCCATGTCCTTTGGAGATGTGAGCGCCATGTCAGCCCTTAAATCCGGATCGTTCAAGACAAAAGCCGCCCGAAGGCGGCCTTTGTCTCAAACTGTCGTTCAGCTTCAGCGTGGCGCCAGCACCATCATCATCTGGCGGCCTTCCAATCTTGGCTCGGCCTCAACTTTGGAAATATCGACCGTATCTTCCTTGACCCGGTCAAGCAGCCGCATTCCGAGTTCCTGGTGCGCCATTTCGCGACCACGGAAACGCAATGTCACCTTGACCTTGTCACCTTCGTCGAAGAATCGCTTGATAGCCTTCATCTTCACATCATAATCATGCGTGTCGATGTTCGGTCGCATCTTGATTTCTTTGATTTCGACTGTTTTCTGCTTCTTGCGCGCCTCGGCAGCCTTCTTCTGTCCCTGGTACTTCAGTTTCCCGAGGTCAACAATCTTGCACACCGGCGGCTCGGCATTCGGCACGATCTCGACGAGATCGAGTCCGGCCTCATCGGCCATGGCCAGCGCGGCCTGAATCGTGACGATACCGTGGTTTTCACCTTCGGCATCGATGAGCTGTACCTGGGGTACCCGGATATCGCGGTTGGAACGCGGTCCATCTTTCTGGACCACCTGTGCTCTAAAGGGTCGGCGAATGGCAGTAGTCTCCTTGAATTATTTCGGTCCCGCAAATAGCACCGTCGGGGCCCGCCTGCAATGCTTTGTCTGCAGCGGTTAGCTCAATAACATCTTTTCACGGATAAATCATCTGGTTCAGATATAGGAATATTCGCATTCTATACAATGTGGTTTCCAGTTGAATGGGTTTCATCATCGAATTTTGCATGGCAAAAGCAAGCGGCACATCCTGGAGACTGACACATGACGGCTCACCCGCCGGTATTCCTCACCCTCAACGACATCGAGATCGCTGTGCGCCACCGCGAGGGCGCTGAGCCCGGCATCGTCTGGCTCGGCGGATACCGTTCGGACATGCTCGGCAGCAAGGCGGAATGGCTGGATCGATGGTCAGAAGCCAACGGCCATGCATTCCTGCGCCACGATTACTCCGCCCATGGCGAATCGGGCGGTGCGTTTCGCGACGGCACGATTTCGCTCTGGCTCGAACAGAGCCTTGCGGTCTTCAAAAAGTTTTCGTCGGGACCGCAAATCCTCGTCGGTTCATCCATGGGCGGCTGGATCGCCCTGCGCATGATCGAAGAACTGCAAAAGGCCGGTGAACACAGTCGTGTTGCTGGGCTCGTCCTGATTGCGCCCGCACCGGACTTCACGTCCGAACTGGTCGAACCCCAATTGACGCCGGACCAGCGCCGCCAGCTTGCCGAGCGGGGCTATATGGAAGAACCATCCGAATACGCTCCCGAACCCTATATCTACACCAAAGCCCTGTTGGACGATGGCAGAGCCAATCAGGTGCTCAAGGGGGTGATCCGGACCGGATGTCCCGTGCACATCCTGCAGGGGATGGAGGACAAGGATGTTCCCTACACCCATGCCCTGCGGCTGGTTGATCACTTGCCGGTTGACGACGTGACGATTACGCTGGTGCGCGACGGTGATCATCGCCTGTCACGCCCGCAGGATCTGGAGCTTCTCACCCGCACCGTGGCTTCGATGGCTGACCGCTCGAAAACCCGCCCGCCCATTCTGTAAATCCTTCCAACAGGTTTCGTCCCATGCGCTCCTCCGTGATTGCTTCTGCCGTCGTCGCCGCCATTGTCGGGTTTGGCGGCACGCTCGCACTGATCATCGCCGCGGCACAGGCGCTTGGCGCGACACAGGCGCAGACGGCAAGCTGGGTGACGGCGCTTTGCCTTGCCATGTTTATCTCCACGGGTTTTCTCAGCTGGCGTTACAAGATGCCGATCATCACGGCATGGTCGACGCCGGGACTGGCCCTGATCGGCGCCAGCACGGGCTTTACCATGCAGCAGGGTGTCGGCGCCTTCATCGTCACAGCCATCGCCATCATCATCACGGGACTGGTCAAGCCGGTTTCCGGCCTGGTTTCCAAAATTCCGGCATCGATTGCCTCCGGCATGCTGGCTGGCGTCCTGTTCGCCTTCCTCATCGGCGCTGCGCGAACAATCCCCGTTGATCCGATCTTCGTCCTGCCGTTGGTGCTTCTCTTCTTCGTCATCCGCCTGTTCAATCCGGCCATGGCAGTCCTCGCCGTGCTGTTCGGCGGCATTCTCTTCGCCTTCCTCAGCGGCCGTGTTGCCAGTGTACCGGATATCAGCCTCTCGACACTCACCCTCATCATGCCGGTCTTCGACACACGGGCGATCATCGGCATTGCCCTGCCGCTTTACCTCGTCACCATGGCGTCGCAGAATCTGCCCGGTTTTGCCGTGCTTCGTGCCGCCGGTTACGAGCCGCCGACGGCGGCGGCATTGCAGGTAACAGGGCTCCTTTCATTGCTGACGGCCCCCTTTTGTGCACATACGAGCAACATGGCGGCCATCTCAGCGGCGATCTGCACCGGGCCGGATGCCCATCCGGACCCGGCACAGCGCTGGCTGACCGGCCCGTTCTATGCGCTGTCCTATCTGATACTGGCCATCTTCGGCGCCTCGCTGGTGGCACTGTTTGCCGTCCTGCCGGCACCCCTGATCGCGCTGGTCGCCGGTCTCGCCCTGATCGGCGCCTTTGCCAATGCGCTGACGATCGCACTGAAAAACGAGACCGAGCGGCTAGCCGCCGTCGTCACCTTTGCCGTGACCGCATCGGGCATTTCCATTGCCGGAATCGGCGCTGCCTTCTGGGCGCTGGTGGCGGGCCTGCTTGTGGTTGCCTTCGATCACGCAAAGAAACATATCTGATTCCAAGCCCTTACCGCATTCGAGCCCGGCATTTCTTGAAAAGCCGCAATCCGTCTCCCATGTCGTAAACAATCGACCAATTGGGGTCGGGCTTTCGTGAGAAGGAAGGGCTTTTATGAACAATGCTGCTTTGATCCGGCCGGGCTGGACCCCAGCAACCATCGCCCTGATGGTTATTGGTTTCATGCTGTTCTGGCCGCTTGGTTTCGCCATGCTCGCTTACATCCTTTGGGGTAACCGGCTGGATGGTTTCAAGCGCGACGTCAGCCGCGCTACCGATGGCTTCTGCGGCGCATTCCGTCGCGGCAAAGGTCCGTCCTTCGGACGCGGTTCGTTTGGCACAGGCAATGTCGCCTTCGACGAATGGCGCGAAAAGGAACTGGAGCGCCTGGCCGAGGAACGCCGCAAGCTCGAAGAGATGCGCGCCGCGTTCGAGGACTACGCGCATGAACTGCGCCGTGCCAAGGACCGGGAAGAGTTTGACCGCTTCATGGCTGAACGCAATGCCGCGGCAAAGAAGCCGTCTTCGGGCGTCAACGACGCCGAAGAGGAATAAAACCATCCTGCGGACGGTTCCCTCCAGTCCTGTCCGCATTTCCCCAGCGAAGCGGCGCCGGAGCGATCCGGCGCCGCCTCTGTTTTGTCTCACGGCTTTCACCCGAATCAATTAAAGTCCCGCCCATGATCCTTTCGCTGTTCCGAAGCCCGCCGAAAAAATCCGCGACGCTGAAAGCCGAGCGGAGCTACGAGGTTGCGGGCCGTGTCCTGCCGTTGCGCGTGATGGAAAACCCGCGCGCGACGCGTCTCACTCTGCGCATCGATGCGGGCGGCAAGGGCTTGCGGATCACCGTGCCGCCAGGGATGCCGACGCGCGAAGTCGACAAATTCCTGGCGCGTCACGAGGGCTGGATCGAGACCCGCATTGCCAGGATGCCGGACCAGCCCAAAGTGCGGCCGGGGGTCAAGATTCCGATCCGCGGCGTCCCGCATCTCATCGTGCATGAACCGGACAAGCGTGGAACCGTGCGACAGGAAAACGGCGCGGAGGGCCCGCGACTGATCGTCCATGGCGACCGGCCGCATCTGGCGCGCCGGGTCGGCGACTTCCTCAAACGGGAGGCGCGGCACGATCTCGACATGCTGGTGGCGCGGCACACCGCAACGGTCGGACGACGGGCCAAGATTATCCGCCTCAAGGATACCAAAAGCCGCTGGGGCTCCTGCACCTCGGATGGCACCCTCTCCTTTTCCTGGCGCATCATGATGGCGCCGCCACCGATCATCGACTATCTCGTGGCGCATGAAGTTGCCCATCTCAAAGAGATGAACCACGGACCAAAATTCTGGAAACTTTGCGGTGAGCTCTGCCCCGACACGGAACGCTGCAAGGCCTGGTTGAAACGCAACGGCAGCGCCCTTCAGGCGATTGATTTCAGCTGATGCCGGAACCAGTCACGCCTGCCATAGAAGCGGCCGCTCGAATCCTCTGGAATTTCCATCTCGTCTATGACTCGCTTGGCCCGGTCGACCTGATTGTCGGCCTCGGCAGCTACGACCTGCGCGTGGCCGACCGCTGCGCCGACCTGTGGCATCAGGGGCTGGCCGCCAAAATCCTGTTTACCGGCAAGGCTGGCAACTGGACCAACCATCTCTACACAACAAGCGAGGCGGAAGCATTTGCCAGGCGCGCTATTGGCGCTGGCGTCCCGGCCAACGCGATTCTGATTGAACCGAACGCGACCAATATCGGCGAGAATATCCGGTTTGCGCGGGAAATGGCTGGTGATACCGTCAAGCGCGTCATCATCGTCACCAAACCGCAGACGCAGCGCCGGGCCTTCGCGACGGTGCGCGCGCAATGGCCCGAGATAAACGCCGCGGTGACGGCACCGTTGCACGGCTTTCAGGATCAACCGCTCACAACCTATCCGCTCGACCGGCTGATCCATGAGATGGTTGGCGACGTCAAGCGCATTGTCGACTATCCGGCCAAAGGCTTTCAGATTGCGCAATCGGTCCCTCCGGCCGTCGCAGATGCGTTCGATTTCCTTGTCAAAGCGGGCTATGACCACCACCTTTAGTATCGAAGGATAAACCGCGCAAAATCCTCGACTCTTGCGCGTTTTCGTGGCACTGGCACCGGTTATGAGCCTTGATATCAAAATATGCGGATTAAAGACCGACGAAGCCGTTGCGGCAGCGCTGGATGAAGGCGCGTCGCATATCGGTTTCATCTTTTTCCCCAAAAGCCCGCGCAATGTCGATGCGCAGACCGCCGGCCGCCTGCGCCGCGCCGCAGTCGGTCGGGCGAAGGCCGTTGCCGTCACCGTAAATGCAGACGACGCAACGCTTGATGCGATTGTTGCCGAGATGCAGCCCGACATGCTGCAGTTGCATGGCGACGAAAGTCCGGCCCGTGTCAGCGCCGTCAAGCAACGCTACGAATTGCCTGTCATCAAGGCCCTGGCGCTGCGCGAACGCCGCGATCTCGACGCGATTGCCCCCTATATCGGCATTGCCGATGGCTTTCTCTTCGATGCCAAACCACCCAAGGGATCGGACCTTCCGGGAGGAAATGGCGTGTCTTTCGACTGGCAAATCCTCGGCGGCCTTGACGCCTCGGTCAATTACATGCTTTCCGGGGGCCTCAACGCCGGTAATATTGCCGAGGCGCTGGAAGCGACGAATGCGCGCGGTATTGATATTTCGTCCGGCGTCGAGTCCGCGCCGGGTGTAAAAGATGTTAGCCTGATCAGAGAATTTTTCCGGGTTGCGCGCGCCGCCAAAAGCGCCGACGTGGCCTGAACAAACGGAGCGGAACGGTGGACAAGGCGGTTGAACCCAATTCATTCAAGACAGGTCCTGACGAAGAGGGCATGTTCGGTATTTTCGGCGGGCGTTTCGTTGCTGAAACGCTGATGCCGCTGATCCTTGAATTGCAGCAAGCCTATGACGACGCCAAGAATGATCCGGCCTTCAAGGCCGAGCTACGTGAATTGTCCACCAATTACGCCGGGCGCCCGTCAAAACTTTATTATGCCGAAGGTTTGACCAGGCATGTCCGTCAGTTGGCCAAGGACAAGGGTCTTGATGGCGGCGCGAAAATCTACTTCAAGCGCGAAGATCTCAACCATACCGGCAGCCACAAGATCAACAATTGCCTTGGGCAGATCCTGCTGGCCAAGCGCATGGGCAAGACCCGCATCATCGCGGAAACCGGTGCCGGCCAGCACGGCGTTGCCTCAGCGACGGTCTCGGCGCGGTTCGGCCTGCCCTGCGTCGTCTACATGGGCGCCACCGACGTCGAACGGCAGGCACCCAATGTTTTCCGCATGAAGCTGCTGGGGGCTGAAGTGAAGCCCGTCGCCTCCGGCCACGGCACGTTGAAGGACGCGATGAACGAGGCGCTGCGCGACTGGGTCTCGAATGTCGATGACACCTACTACCTCATCGGCACCGCTGCAGGCCCGCATCCCTATCCGGAACTGGTGCGCGATTTCCAGTCGGTGATCGGCGAGGAAGCACGCGCGCAGATTCTCGAGCGTGAAGGCCGCCTGCCCGATACGATCATTGCGGCCGTCGGCGGCGGTTCCAACGCCATCGGCCTGTTCCACCCCTTCCTTGACGACAAGAGCGTCGAAATCATCGGCGTTGAAGCTGGCGGCCGCGGCCTCGACGGTGAAGAGCATTGCGCCTCCATGAGTGCTGGCAGCCCGGGCGTGCTGCATGGAAACCGCACCTATCTGCTGCAGAACAAGGACGGCCAGATTCTCGATGGCCATTCGGTTTCCGCCGGTCTCGATTATCCGGGCGTCGGACCGGAGCATTCCTGGCTGCGCGATACCGGCCGGGTTTCCTATGTGCCGATCCTCGATGACGAGGCGCTCGATGCGTTCCAGCTGACGACACGCGTCGAAGGCATCATTCCCGCGCTTGAATCGGCCCACGCCATTGCCCAGGCGGTGAAAATCGCGCCTGAAATGGCACAGGACAAGATCATGATCGTCAACCTGTCGGGTCGCGGCGACAAGGATGTGCATACGGTCGGCAAACTCATGGGTATGGAGATTTAAGCATGGCGACCCGTATCGACAGAAAATTTGCCGCGTTGAAGGCGGAGGGCCGTCCGGCACTCGTGACCTATTTCATGGGCGGTGATCCGGATTATGAGACCTCGCTGAAGATCATGAAGGCACTGCCCGGTTCCGGTTCGGATATCATCGAGCTCGGTGTTCCCTTTTCCGATCCGATGGCCGACGGTCCGGCAATTCAGGCAGCTGGCCTGCGTGCCCTGAAAAAGGGCATGTCGCTGACAAAGACGCTCGCGCTCGCCGCAAGCTTCCGCGAAAGCGACAACACCACGCCCATCGTTCTGATGGGGTACTACAATCCGATCTATATCTATGGTGTCGACCGTTTCCTCAGGGATGCCGTGGCCTCTGGCATCGATGGCCTGATCATCGTCGACCTGCCGCCGGAAATGGATGCGGAACTGTGCATTCCCGCCATCAAGGCCGGCATCAACTTCATCCGGCTGGCCACGCCGACGACGGATGAGAAGCGTCTTCCCAAGGTGCTGCAGAACACATCCGGCTTTGTCTACTACGTCTCGATGAACGGCATCACCGGTTCTGCCCTGCCCGATACGAGCAGGGTGGCGGATGCGGTCAAGCGCATCAAGCAGCATACGGACCTGCCGGTTGTGGTCGGGTTCGGCGTCAAGACCGCCGAGCAGGCCAAGGTGATCGGCACCGCGGCGGATGGCGTGGTCGTCGGCACCGCGATCGTCAATGCCGTTGCCAATACAATCCGTCCGGATGGCTCGCTTGTGGCCGACCCGGCAGAAGCCGTCGCGACGATGGTGCAGGGACTTTCCAGCGGCGTGCGCGCCGTGCGCCTTGCAGCGGCGGAATAGAAGCCCTAAATCACAATACCGACGAGAGAACAGGACCGATCATGAACTGGATCACAAATTACGTCCGGCCGAAGATCAATTCGATGCTTGGTCGCCGCGAAATGCCCGAAAACCTTTGGATCAAGGATCCGGTTTCTGGTGAGATGGTCTTCCATACGGATCTGGAAAAGAACCAGTGGGTCGTGCCGTCGTCCGGCCACCACATGCGCATTCGTGCCAAGGACCGCCTGCGCTACTTTTTCGATGATGGCGCCTACGAATTGCTGGAACAGCCGAAAGTGGTCACCGATCCGCTGAAGTTCCGCGACGAAAAGCGCTATATCGACCGCCTGAAGGAACATCGCGCCAAGTCCGGCGTCGAAGACACAATCATCAACGCGCTGGGTACCATCGAAGGTCTGCCGATTGTGGCAACGGTTCAGGATTTCAGCTTCATCGGCGGATCGCTGGGCATGGCGGCAGGCGAAGCCATCATCAAGGCGTTTGAAACGGCAATCGCCCAGAAGCGGCCGCTCGTTCTGTTCGCTGCCTCGGGCGGTGCCCGCATGCAGGAAGGCATTCTTTCGCTGATGCAGCTGCCGCGCACCACCGTTGCGGTGGAAATGCTGAAGGAAGCGGGCCTGCCCTACATCGTGGTCCTCACCAACCCGACCACGGGCGGCGTCACCGCCTCCTACGCCATGCTGGGCGACATCCATATTGCCGAGCCGGGTGCGCTGATCGGCTTTGCCGGACAACGCGTCATCGAGCAGACCATCCGGGAAAAGCTGCCGGAAGGCTTCCAGACCGCCGAATACCTGAAAGCCCATGGCATGGTCGATATGGTCGTGCCGCGCACCGAACTCAAAGCCACCATTGCGCGTCTTTTGAAGATGCTCATGGGCGAAAAGGCAACCGAGGTTCCCGTTGCCAAGCCGAATGGTGCGGCGCTGCCGGCAACGATTGAAGCCGAAGCTTGATTCAATTGATGGTTCTGGAGGCCTTTGCCGTTGGCTTTGTCTGTGTCGTCGAAGGCTGAGGCGATTATCGAGCGCTTGCTCGGGCTTCACCCGAAGGGTTTTGACCTGTCGCTAGGGCGCGTTACGCGTCTTCTCGATGCCTTGGGCAATCCGCACCTGAAAATGCCTCCCGTCATCCACGTGGCGGGCACCAACGGCAAGGGGTCATGCGTTGCTTTCTCCAGGGCGCTTTTGGAAGCTGCCGGTTATACCGTGCACGTGCACACCTCGCCGCATCTCGTTCACTGGCATGAACGCTACAGACTGGGTGCACCGGGCGGCGGCAAGCTGGTCGATGATGAAACCTTTTCCGATGCCCTCACCCGGGTCGAGGAAGCCAATGCCGGTCAGGCCATCACCGTTTTCGAGATACTGACCGCCGTCACCTTCGTGCTGTTTGCCGAACACCCGGCCGATGCCGTGATCCTTGAAGTCGGGCTTGGCGGCCGTTTCGACGCCACGAACGTCATTCCGGAGCCTGCGGTCAGCGTCATCATGCCGATCTCGCTCGATCACCAGCCCTACCTCGGCGACCGCGTCGAGCTGATCGCAGCGGAGAAAGCCGGCATCATCAAGCCGGGCTGCCCGGTTGTCATCGGTGCGCAGGAAGAAGAAGCGGCACGCATGGTGCTGATCGAAACGGCCGAGCGGCGGGATTGCCCCTTTGCCGTCTACGGCCAGGACTTTCTTGCCTTCGAAGAACGCGGCCGGATGATCTATCAGGACAATACGGGCCTGCTCGACCTGCCCTTGCCGGCCTTGCTCGGCCGGCATCAATTGTCCAACGCCGCAGCCGCCATCCAGGCGGTGAAGACGGCGGGTTTCACGCTGCCGGATTATGCCATCGAAACGGCCATGACAATCGTCGAATGGCCCGCCCGCATGCAGCGCCTGATCAAGGGCAAGCTGGTCGAGCTGGCAGTACCCGGTTCGGAAATATGGCTCGATGGCGGTCACAATCCCGGTGCAGGCCTGGTGATCGCCGAAGCGATCGCTTCGCTGGAAGACCGCAGCCCGCGGCCGCTTTTCCTGATCACCGGAATGATCAACACGAAAGACCCCATCGGCTATTTCGAAGCCTTCACCGGCATGGCGCGGCATGTCTATACGGTGCCGATCCGCTCCAGCGATTCCGGTATTCCGCATGAACAGCTGGCGATCGCCGCCGGCGATGCCGGCCTTTCCGCCGAGCCGGTGCATTCCGTCGAGAATGCGCTGAAAATATTGCGGGACAGCTGGGACAAGTCCGAACCGGCTCCGCGCATTCTCATCGGCGGCTCGCTGTATCTCGCCGGCGATGTTCTGGCCGAAAACGGCACCCCACCGCAATAAAAAACCCGGCACAAATGCCGGGTTTGATCAATGTCTATGACTTCAGCTTATGCGGCTGAATTACGGATCCAGTCGCTGAGCTTGCTCTTGGGAGCAGCGCCAACCAGATTGGCAGCCAGTTCGCCATCCTTGAACATCAGCAATGTCGGAATGGAACGCACGCCGAACTGGGCTGCAAGTTCCGGATTCTCGTCGATGTTGACTTTGGCAATCGTGACCTTACCAGCCATTTCCGAAGCGATTTCTTCAAGGGCAGGGGCGATCATCTTGCAGGGGCCGCACCACTCGGCCCAGAAATCAACAACAACAGGCTGACCTGCCTGAAGTACATCGGACTGGAAATTGCTGGTGTCGATCTTGACGGTAGCCATCGGCTTTTCCTTATCGGTTATTGAATGTTGCCCATCATGTGGTGAGTCTACCCACCCGCGTCAAGCTCGGTCATCTCACGATGCGGTGAGACGGGCAAGGGCAGCCTGCATCTCATTCACCGGAATATCGATGAGATGCGGGCCTTCGGTGAACAGCAGAGCAGCCTCCACGCTCTTTCCAGGATAAAGCGGCTCCAGCAATTGCCGGTAGAGTGCCAGCTGCGCCACATAGGCGTCGGGCACTTCTTTCAGGTTGCGCGGCGCCGGGCGGTTGGTCTTGTAATCGACGATCAGCACACGGCTTTCGCTCACTGCAAGCCGGTCAATGACACCGGATACGGCATGATCCTTGCCGCGCAGATGCAACGTGCCCATGACTGCGATTTCGGCGAGGGAACCGGGCGCGAAGACTGGCGCGAAACGCGGATCGTCCATGACGGCGAATGCCGATTGCAGGGCGCTTTCGATTTCTTCCGGCTTCCAGTCAAAGGCAGCGCGGGAGAGATACCGGTCGGCGGCAGCGCGGCGCTGGGCGACGGGCAGATTGGGCAATGTCTGTAGCAGCGCATGGATGACCGTACCGCGCCGGATCGCGAAGGCGGGATCGGTGCCCTCCGCGCCGAGAACCGGCGAGCCGGTGACCAGTGGCTCTTCCTCTTCGGGCTCGATCAGAAGAGACACGCCGGACGGCGCCAGCGGGCGCGGCAACCCGGCCTCCCTTGCCATGGGCGCACGATAGCGGGATGGGAAAGGCATTACCGATGCCGCCGGCACCAATTCCGGCTCCTGCACCGGACCACCTGTCCGCGCCGTCTCGCGGTAATGTTTTGCGACGACACCCTCCACCGGATGATCGAACGGTTCGCTCACATCCGTCAGCGCCGCATCGACAAGACCGTGCCAGGTATCCGGAGACTGGCGGGCACCGCGGTAACCGCAAACGATCAGACGATCCTCCGCACGGGTCATGCCGACATAGAGCAGGCGGCGATATTCCTCTTCCGACCGTACTTTCAGGCTGTCGACGATGGAGCCGGTAAAGGCGGTCGCATAGGATTTGGACGGCACGAAAAGGAAGCCCTTGCCCTGCCATCCCTCTTCTTCTTTCATCGGGAACGACAGAAGATTTGGCGTTCGCCCGCCCGACGAAGCGGAACTACCGGAATCAACCAGGAATACCACCGCAGCTTCAAGCCCTTTGGCCGCATGCACGGTCATGATGCGCACTTCATCGCGGCTCTGGTCGAGTTCGCGTTTGATCTCGGGCGTGGCGGCCTCGAGCGTTTCCAGAAAGGCCTGCAGTCCGGGAAGACCGGTCTTCTCCGTGGCGATGGCATAGTTCTGGAATTCGTCAATCACGTCGCCAGCCTCGTGCCCCAGCCGCGCCAGAAGCTCGCGCCGCGCACCGCCACTGCCAAGAATATCCGCGTAGAATTCGAACACCGGCACCGTATCGGCGCGGTTGCGCCACTCCTGCAGGCGCTTGGCGACGGCCGCCAGCGCAGGATCGCTCTTGGCCCGGATCGTCAGGCGCTGATGCAGGGTTTCGTTTTCCGCCCGCCCGTGTGCCAGATGGAAAAGCTGGTCATCGTCCCATTTGAAGATCGGGCTCTTGAGCAATGCCGCCAGCGACAGATCATCGGAGGGCAAGAGCATGAAACGGCCAAGTGCCATCAAATCCTTGACGGCGATGTGGTCCGTCAGTTTGAGCCTGTCGGCACCGGCCACCGGCACATGGCGCTTCTTCAACTCGCGCGACAGGGCGGGCATGAACTGATCGCGCTTGCGCACCAGAACCATGATATCGCGCGCCTGCAGACGCCGGTTCTTGCCTTCGATGACCTCACCGTTCTTCAACCAGAGATCGATGGTCCTGGCAATCTGTTCGGCAAGACGAACCGGCGGCGCGGGAAGGCTGTCGACCGGCGTTCGCCAATCCTCCTCCTGTTCCGTGGTTTCGGGGGTCAGCATATCCCAGATCTGCACTTCACCGGGATCGCCGGACCGGATCGCCGTGTGGACAGTCGCGCCGTGATCGGCACCAAAGCCGCGATTGGCTTCAGGCCGCTTGAACACGGCATCCACCGCGGACAGCACGTCGGGCACGGAGCGGAAGGAGAAGTTCAGATTGACCCTGGAGAAACTCAGCTCGGCATTTTCGGCGTTTTTCTCGGTTGCCTTGCCATGGCGGGCGAAATCTTCCGGTATGGCGCCCTGAAACGAATAGATGGACTGCTTTTCATCACCCACGGCGAACAGGGTACGCCGGACAGTGCGTGCGGTACTGCCGGAAAAAAACTCCTCGCTGAGCAGGCGGATGACCCGCCACTGGTTGGGGCTGGTATCCTGCGCCTCATCGACCAGAATGTGATCAATGCCCTTGTCGAGCTTGTACTGCACCCATGGCCCGGCATCCTGCCGCGCCAGCAGCGCCACCGTGCGCACGATCAGATCATCGAAGTCGAGCAGGCCCCGCGCCCTTTTCATCTGCTGGTAACGGCCGATCAGATCGTCGACCAGCACCAGCGCCGACAGGGTCAGCCGGATCTGCCGCAGCTGTTTCAGGCGGTCCAGGCCGCTGAAAATCCTGTCCGCTGCCCGGTCATAGCGTTCGATGAAATCAGGAATGCGGTCGGTCACGCCCTTCGACGCGACATACCCGCCGCTCTTGGGATCGCCTGTCGCTTTCAGAAACGCTGCCCGCAGCACCTCTTCACGCTGATCGATTTGATCATTCACCTTGGCAAACCGCAGCAGGAGCGCAAATTCCTGGGCCCGCGAAGCGCCCTTCGGCACCGCCATGATATCGTCCAGCACGCCCTGCGGGAATTCCGGAACCGGCCAGAGGGTGGACAGGATATCGTCTTCCGTCTCCGCGCCGGTAAAGCCAAACTGGGCAAAGAAGAGGGGACGCCGCAGCGCATCATGACCCACGTCACGAATGAACTGCGTCAGGTCATGGCGCTTGTTGACGGCTTCATCGAGCAGTTCCTGCAACCCGAATTCGCCGGCCGCGTCGAGGACATCGTTGAAGGCGGCCGCAAGCTCGACATTGCCGCCAAGCCGCGCTGTCTGGAGCAGCTGGCGGCGTGCTTCCCCCACCAGCGCCACCTGCATCATGTCATCCATCAGTTCAAAATGACCGGCGATGTTCGCTTCCAATGGAAACTGATGCAGAATCGCCTCGCAGAAGGCGTGGATCGTCTGGATCTTCAGACCACCCGGCGTTTCCAATGCCCGGGCAAAAAGGCGGCGTGCCTGCGCCAGCCGCGCGGGTCCGGGACGCTTGCCATCGATTTTCTCGATCGTCTGCGCCAGGGCCTCCTCATCCATGGTTGCCCAATCGGAAAGCCGGGCAAAGACGCGGTTCTGCATGACGGCTGCTGCGGCCTTGGTATAGGTCAGGCACAGTATTTTCGACGGATCGGTGCCATCGAGCAGAAGGCGGATGACGCGCTCAGTCAGAACGTGTGTCTTGCCTGACCCCGCATTGGCGGACACCCAGACCGAATCCACCGGATTGGCGGCACTGTTCTGGTCGGCAATGGTTTCCCTAGGGATGTTGAGCGGCTTTTTCATTCCCCGCCCTCCCCGCCATCGTCAGCGCCGCCCGCCGACCATTCCAGCACCCGCGCGAGGTGATCGTAATCGCCAGTCAGATCGCTTTCCTTGAATGGCAGGGCGCGCGACAGATAACCCTTTTGCGGGTCATGATAGGCAACAAGCAGTTCATTCAAACGAAGCCATGCAAGCACACCCAGCTCAGGCGCAGTCTTTTCGCTCTTGCTGGCCGCTGTTCCCACCTTGAGGATCGATTCGGGATCCACCCTACCGTTTGGCCGCAAGCGCACATAGAGCAGATCCGAGGCCTGACGTGCACCAACTTCGTGAAAGGCACCGCGGGCGAGAAGCGCCGCTTCCAGTGCCAGCTGCGGCGAGAGCAGCACGTGGGCCTGTTTACGCGAGGGGGTGGAACCCGTCTTGTAGTCGATGATTTCAACGGTTCCGTCCCGCATCAGATCGACACGGTCGGCGCGGCCGGAAAGCGTGACACCTGACGCTTCGACCGGGATTTTCTTCGAGGCGATTTCCGGATGGCGTTCGGCCAGCAACGGCGCCCGTTCGCGCTCCCATTGCAGGAACTCGGGTACGAGGTTCAGGAAACGCGGCCACCACACCGCGTCGATTTCCTCTGGCAAGGCGATGTCATCGAAATAGCGCCGGCCAATCTCCGAAAGCCGGGCTGCCGCATCGGCACGAACCGGATCGATGCCCTGTTCGGTGAACTGCGCCAGAATGTCGTGAAACAGCGAGCCGCGCTCCGCCGCATCGGGATCGCGGATCAGCGGCTCGATAGGACGCAGGCGCAGGATGCGCCGGGCGAAGATCGCGTAGGGATCGCGCCGCAGGGTTTCGATTTCCGTGACGGAAAAATGCTTTGGCCGCGCCTCGAGCGGCGGCTTTGGCTCCGGCCGTTTGACAAAGTCCTCATCGGGCGCATCGTCGATATCCCGGGCCCAATGCAGATATTGCGCACCTCGTGCGCGCAATTCATCACCGGCCTTCTTGCCAAGCACCGTTTCCAGCCGCTGCAACCAGCGGGACGCAACGGTTGGCGCATTGGCCGAGCGTTGCGCCCTGCTGAGAATGACCCGCTCCATGCCGAGCGCCATCTGGAAATCATGCGCCGCAAGGCCGGTGCGCCGTTCCGGCGGTTCCAGGTTGATGACGGCTTTCATCGGCCGGGACATGAAGGGGTCGTTGCGGGTCTTGCCGGGCCAGGATCCCTCATTCAACCCGCCGATGATGACGGTATCGACGGTCTGCAGGCGCGCTTCCAGCGCACCCCAGATGAACAGGCGCGGATGAGCGCCGGCCTTGGGTTTCACCACTTCACCCGCCATCAGGGCTTCAATCATTGCCGGCCATTCAACCGGCGTGAAATCGAGACCGGAATCGGCGGACACGAGATTGCGCAGAAAGGCGGCGAACTGTTCTCCGGCAGCGCCGGTATAAAGCCCCGATATATCACCCCTGTCATCGCGGACCAGATTTTCGAGGCTGGCAATTGTCGCCCGGACGATATCCGATATTTCCACGGATTCGCCGACCTGCGTGAAGGCACTGAGCTCAAGCATACATTGCCCGAGCGCCGCGCAGACTATCCGCGCGGCCTCAATCCGCTGCGCGGAAATCTGGCGCAGCCAGGCAGGCTCGAATGGAGCCGTACTGCCTTCGGCAAGACGCCGCTCGAAGAATTCAGCCAGTCCTGCCAGGGTCGCGCGTCCGGTGCCGCCGCGCAGGGCAATGAGTTCAATGGTTTCTGCCGCCTGCCGGACGGCGTTGCGGTCCATGCCGAGCCGCGTCAGCGGATGCTTGAGCAGAGCCAGCAGCACGACAGGGTCACCCGGATTGAACACCGTTTCCAGTGCGAGGCGCAGGAGCGTTGCCGGCTGGGTTTCGCGCAGGGCATGACCGCCGGAATCATCGGCGGCAATGTTGAAACGCGCAAGTTCACTGGCCACACGCCGGGCGAGATCCCGATCCGCCGTAATGAGCGCCGCCGTCTTATCGGGTGTCTCAATGGCATCGCGCAAGGCGATCGCCACTGCCAGTGCTTCCTCGCGTTCGTTGGCCGCCTCGATCAGGGCGACGGGCGCGACCGCCGCGGAAAACGCGTTGCTTTCCCGGTTGATCGCACTCCACGCCTCGCTTGTTTCGGCAGGGCGCATGGCTTCCGCCAACAAGTGCTCACGTGCCCGCTTCTGCGGGCTGACAGCGCCAAGACGGACAACATCCTGGCGCAGGACGCCAAGCTCGGCCAGAAGCTTTCTCAGGCCGAATTGCGGATGTCCAAAGATGGACGGATTATCCTGTGTGTTGGCCAGCACCTGCCAGCTCGGTTCATCCATATCGCGATCAAGCCCTGGCAGGACCACCGCACCTTGCGGCAGGGCGGCGATTGCGCTGAGAAGATGTGCTGTGGCCGGGATCGAGCCGGTGGAACCGGCGGCGATAACAGGGCCATCGGGAGGGTTGCGCAAAAGCCGCTCTGCTTCCAGTTCAATCAGCTGATTGCGGTGGGCGGCGGGATTGGAGCGGTGCCGCTCATTGAGAATATCCGGCCAGAGACTAGTGACGATATTGAGGAAATCCAACGTCACCTGCCACCACTCCGGCAGTTCCTCCGAAACAATGTTCGACAGCGTGCTCCAGCCGCTTGCCTCGGTCTCCACCTGATCCATGAGCCCGGCGAGATCACGCGCCAGCCAGATGGCATCCGCCGTGGTTGCCGGAATGGCAATGTCCTCATTGCCGAACAGGGCACGGACATGCTCCGGCAGGCGCTCCCGCCACGGCCGCACCAGCCGTGCAAGCAGAAGCAGCCGTTCTGTGGAACTGACCGGCGGCAGCAGATCGAAAAACGCGTCCGACCCCATATCGAACATCGCTGCATCTTCATCCACGTCACCCAGTGGGCGGATAACGGGGAGGATCGCGGATTTCACCGGACTCTTTTCGACAAGCAGCGAGCGCAGGGTCCGCGCCGCGCGGCGGGTCGGCACATAAATCGTCGCCCGGGCAAGCGCCAGCGGATCAGCAGGGTTGACCGGAAAACCGGGAATGAGATTGCCGGACAGAACCGCGTCGACCAGAGCGGGAAGAAACGGGTCGCCGGGAGCTATCGAGAAAATGCGTGGACCGTGGCGCTCAACCATGGGTCTCCTGCCCGAGGCCGGCAATCACGGCTTCCGCCTCTCCGATCGCCTCGGGCGTGCCGACGGTCAGCCAATGGCCCTGCATCGGCATCCCGAAGAGACGCCCGGCACTGATGGCTTCATCGAAATAGCGATTGAGCGACGCACGCGCCACCGGCTTTCCTTCAAAGAGACGCGGATGCGTGATCGCGGCCCCGGCATAAATATAGGGTGATGCGTCACCTTCGCGGAAGCGCTGCAGCCTTCCCTCGGCATCCACGGTAAAGTCGCCGCGGCCTTCATAGCCGGTCGCCTGATCCATGCGTGCCACCATCACAAGAATGTCCATCTTCGAAGCATCCCATGCTTCGGCGAGACGGACAAGATTGGGACGAGGCCCGTCGATCCAGAATGTATCGGCGTTGAGAATGTAAAAGGCATCCTGACCGATCAGGGGCAGGGCTTTGACGACGCCGCCAGCCGAATCGAGCAGTTCAGCCCGCTC
This sequence comes from Phyllobacterium sp. SL163, assembly GCF_049896885.1. Taxonomy (NCBI): domain Bacteria; kingdom Pseudomonadati; phylum Pseudomonadota; class Alphaproteobacteria; order Hyphomicrobiales; family Phyllobacteriaceae; genus Phyllobacterium; species Phyllobacterium sp. SL163. Next base: position 174,788 of record NZ_JAFCVE010000001.1, read on the forward strand.
GTCCGATATGGCGATCGCCGGCGAGCGCCGCGATCCGAGATGCTGTTCCATCTGGTCGGCGAGATAGTGAACATTGACCACCGCGCGAGCAATACCTGCCGCATTGAGAGCATCAAGCCCCCAATCAATCAATGATTTGCCGGCTACCTTTACCAATGGTTTTGGTATCGTATCGGTAATGGGACGCAAGCGTTTTCCGAGGCCCGCAGCCAGAAGCATCGCCGTATCGGGTATCGTCATTCACTGCAACTCCAGGGAAAGAAGGTCCATCTTTTCGCACCATTGACGGACAGGCGTCAGCGACGGATGGCCGAGAGCGCCGGCCAGATAAGCCTGAATGCGCGGAAGGTGCTTGAGATAATAGGGTTTGCCGTCCCGTTCATCCAGCCGCACAAAAATTCCCAGAATCTTGGCATTGCGCTGTGCCGCCATGATGGAAAAGGCCTCCAGGAAGGTACTTTCATTGAAAGAGCTGTCGCGGGACTGCCGTTCCTCGATATAAGCGGCCAGCAGGTATTGCTGAAGTTCAGGCTCGACCGTTACGCGCGCATCGAGCACCAGAGACGCCACGTCATAGGCGGATGGGCCAATCATCGCATCTTGAAAATCGAGAAGCCCGACGCGGTCGATGCCGCTGGCCTCGCTGCGCCAGAGAATGTTGGGAGAATGGAAATCGCGCTGAACCAGGCTCTTTTCCGAAGACTGAAGCCGACTAAACACCTGATCCCAAGCGGCAACGTAAGTTGCCTTCTGTTCCGGTGCCAGCCGGAAACCTGCCATCCGCGGAACATACCAATCCGACAGAAGTTCCACTTCGATCATCATGGCGTCGCGGTCGAAATCATGGATATGATGGGTATAGCCTTTGGCAATCTCGACGTCGCGCGCCCAGGAACGCTCATGCATGCGCGCCAGCAGCCGCACGGACGCCTCGTACCGTTCGACGATGGGGGCGCCATCCGCATCGAGTATGCCTTCATGTCCAAGATTCTCGAGCAACAGGAAGCCGTTGTCGAGATCGTCGGACATGATCTGCGGAACATAGAAGCCATTGGACCGCAGGAGATGGTTGACGGCTACGAATGCCGTCACCGACTGGGAAAGATGGGCGATCTGCATATAGGTCTTGCCGTCGCGCAGGATCGGTCCGCCGGGATTATAGGGCGAGTTCATCAGGATCAGCGGACGTTCACAGCCGGTATCGATCGTCTCGTAGCCGCGTGCGGAGGCATCGCCAAGCAGATAGCGGCGGTCTGCATCGGCATATCCCGCGCGGCCAAGGAATGTGCGTATGGCGAGAGAGCGCTGCAGCCTTGCAAGGGCGGCGTCTTCCCCGTCAATCTCGACCGTGCGGCCATTGCCATCATGGAGCAGATTGATGCGGATCGCCGGCTTGGCCAGCACGTCATCGGCCCGCTCCGGCCACTCCACCAGAACTGCGCCGTCCTCCAGTGCTTCGTCCAGCCCAAGCTCGTCGATTTCTTCGCTGGAAGACAGCCGGTACAAATCCACGTGACTGATCGGCAAACGCAGTTCCGGATAGGATTGCACGATCGTGAAGGTGGGGCTTGGAACCTCATAGGCACTGTCGTTGGCTATGGTGCGGATCAGCCCGCGGACCAGCGTCGATTTGCCGGCGCCCAAATCGCCGGACAGCGTGACAAGATCGCCCTTGACCAGCGCCAGCCCGATGTCCTGACCAAGCCGTTCCGTGTCTTCTGCCGTTGCGAGCTGGAGTGTCAGGGACGTCATGGGCGCCTTATTCAGCAGCGATGCTGAAGGTGCGTGCTTCCAGCGGGAACCGGCAGGTCACCAGCGTGCCCCTGCCCGCGGCGCTGCTGATATCGACCTTGCCGCCATGCAGTTCCACAAAGCCTTTGACGATGGAAAGGCCAAGACCCGCACCGCGCTTGCGGCCACCGTTCGGATAGGGCTGGAACCGCTTGAAAATACTGTCGAGCACATAGTCCGGCATGCCGGGTCCGTTGTCCTGAACGCTGAAAACCATCTCATTGTGTTCCGGCCCGCAGGTCAGTGTGATCGTACTGCCTTCGGGTGCATAATTGGCAGCATTGCTGAGAAGATTGGCGAGCACCTGCTTGACACGGCTGGCATCGGCACGGAAAGAACCCGCGCCGGATGCAATGCGGGTGTCGAGCAGAATGTTATGCTCCTTGAGGCGTTCAGCTACTTTTTCGGAGGCAGTGGCGACGGCATCGGCAACGGAGACATCACTGATATCCAGCTCCATGATACCGGCATCGACCGTGGCAAGATCGAGAATATCATTGACGATGGTCAGCAGGACCGAGGACGATGTGCCGATATGGTCGAGATAATCGCGCTGACGCTCGTTGAGCGGGCCGGTCATCGGCGTCTGCAGCAGCTCGGTAAAGCCCATGATGTTGGTCAGCGGCGAACGCAGCTCGTAGGAGACATGCTGGACGAAATCGTTCTTCAGTTCATCCGTGCGCTCCAGCGCCTCATTCTTTTCCTTCAGCGCCCGTTCGACCCGCACGGAATCCGTTACATCGACGAAGGTCAGCATGGTCTGGCCGCTTGGCAGGGGTGCAGAGGCAAAATAAAGGATTTTTCCGGTCGTCAGCTCGACATGACCTGACAGGGACTCCCGTTTGTCGTCAAAGCCTGTGACGGTCGTCACAAAGCTTTCCCATTGGGTTGCATCGGAAACCGGCTCGCACAGGCGGCGGATGGCCGAGATATGCATGCCTTCGGCGACCTGTTCGGCTTTCAGTGACCAGAGCGATGCAAAGGCGGGATTGGACAGGCGAATCTTGCCATCGGAACCGAACACCGCCACACCTTCCGCCAGATGGTCTAGCGTCTGCCCCTGTACCTTGATCAGCGTGTTGTAGCGGCTTTCCAGCTGCAGCTTTTCCGTCAGGTTCTCGAAAACCCAGGTGACCCCGCCCTTGGGCTGCGGATTGACGATGACGCGCAAGGTGCGGCCGTCCGTCAGATGCCACAAGTGCTCCTGTGATTCGACCGAATGATAGGCCGAAAGCATGGAATCCTTCCAGCGGCGCCAATCCGGCTGTTCCGGCAGCGTGCCGTCGCTGCGGAAGCGGTCGAGCAGCATGGCATTGTCGGGCCGGCTTTCCAGCAGCGAGGTTTCCAGCCCCCACAGCTTGGCAAATGCCTGATTGAAGAATTGCAGCTTCCTGTTCGCATCGAACATGGCGACTGCCGAATTCAACTGGTCCAGCGTGTCCGAGTGATTGAGGACGGTGCGCTTGAATTCCTCGCGCACCAGCTCAATGTCGCTGACATCATTGGCCAGACCGGCGGAACCGGCGCTGCTTGCGACATCCGTGACCCGGAACACGTGACGATCGCCGCCGACCACTGTCGACAGCTCATCATGGAAAGACCGGCTTGCCGCTTTCTCGCGCTCGATGCGCTCGCGTGCCTGTACCCCGAACAATTCGCGTGTCTCCGCCACGGCAACATGCACGTCACTGACATCAACCGCCTTGGCATAGGCCATGTTGACCCAATTGAGCTTGCCGCTCCTGTCGCGGCTCCAGGCCGGCATTTCCAGCTGTTCCAACAGCCCCCGCAATGTGGTCAGGGCTTCGTTGAGCTGATAGTTTTCCGTCTTTAGCAGCGCCTGGGTGGCGCGCGCCTCGCCGAGGCTGATGAAACGAACAATGGCATAGCCGCCGGACGTGCGGCCCTGGACCTCCAGTGGCGTTCCCTTCGACGTCTCGACAACGATATCGAAGGCACGCGCCTTGCCGCGCAAAGCCTCGACGGAGCGATCCAGCAACGTTGCGGAATCAATGCGCAACCAGCGGCCAAAAGCCAGAAACAGCGAGCGGTCTTCGGGAACCCCGATTTCCTGCGGCAGGCTGCCGACGAGATTGGGCGTTGCAGAGTTGCCTTCCCACACAACCACCCGTTGATCCTTCAGATTGAGCAGCGCTTCGCCGCGCTGAACCGCGACATTGAGATCGGCGACCTTGTCGCGCAACTGGCGATTCTCGCTGGCAATGCGGCTGCGCTCGCGGATCAGCCAGCCCGCCGACAACAGGGCCGCGCCCATCGCGCCGAGGAACATGGCAAACTGAATGACTTCAAACGTGCCGAATGCAACCCCGAATGGGGTGTTGATCTTGCCAAGCGGATCATCGGCATGAGCAGCGGAAGACATGGTGCCAAGGATAGAAGCAGTCGAGCCAGCTCCCGCCAGCACAGTCCGCAGTTTCTTCAGCACCCGCTTTCCGCGTGTTGCCTCTTTCCCGCGAACATCCCCATCACCAATCTTCATATCAACCGTCGTCGCCCCATCCTGACAGATATCTCATGTTCCAACCCATCTGATTGATCCAACCATTTGGCCCATCTGGAAGAAAGCTATCCCGAATCACTACAATAAACCCTTGACGAATCGACGGGAAGAACTCCGCGCAAAAAAGAAAGCCGAAGAATTTGTCAATCCTTCGGCTTCCATATATTGTGTGTACTGGTTAACAGATTAATATCTGTAGTGGTCCGACTTGAAAGGACCGTTCGGTGTCACACCGATATAGGCAGCCTGTTCGTCCGAAAGGGTCGTCAATTTCGCACCAAGCTTATCGAGATGCAGGCGCGCGACCTTTTCGTCGAGATGCTTCGGCAGGACGTAGACCTCATTCTTGTACTGTGCGCCACGGCTGTAAAGCTCGATCTGAGCCAGAACCTGGTTGGTGAACGATGCGGACATGACGAAGCTCGGATGTCCCGTTGCGTTGCCCAGATTGAGCAGACGGCCTTCGGAGAGAAGCAGCATGCGCTTGCCGTCCGGGAACGAGATCATGTCGACCTGCGGCTTGATGTTGTTCCACTTGAGGTTGCGCAGTGCCGAGACCTGGATCTCGTTGTCGAAGTGACCGATGTTACCGACGATCACCATGTCCTTCATCTTGCGCATGTCATCGAGCTTGATGACATCCTTGTTGCCGGTCGTGGTGATGATGATGTCGGCGGTCGGTGCGGCATCTTCAAGCGTGACCACTTCGAAACCATCCATCGCAGCCTGCAGCGCGCAGATCGGATCCACTTCCGTGACCTTGACGCGTGCACCGGCACCGAGGAGCGACTGGGCCGACCCCTTGCCCACGTCACCGTAACCGCAAACCACGGCAACCTTGCCGGCCATCATGACGTCGGTAGCACGGCGGATGCCATCCACCAGCGATTCCTTGCAGCCATACTTGTTGTCGAACTTCGACTTGGTGACGCTGTCGTTGACGTTGATTGCCGGGAAAGGCAGGAGGCCCTTCTTCTGCAACTGGTACAGACGGTTCACACCGGTTGTCGTTTCTTCCGTGACACCCTTGATCGCATCGCGCTGCTTGGTGAAGAAACCAGGCGTTTCCTTCATGCGCTTCTTGATCTGGGCAAAGAGGATTTCTTCTTCTTCGCTGCCCGGATTGGACAGAACGTCTTCACCGGCTTCAGCGCGCGCGCCGATCAGGATGTACATGGTGGCATCGCCGCCATCATCGAGGATCATGTTGGAAGGCTGGCCATCCGGCCACTGGAAAATCTTGTCGGTATAGGTCCAGTATTCTTCCAGCGTTTCGCCTTTGACGGCAAAAACCGGCGTTCCGGTGGCTGCGATTGCCGCCGCCGCATGATCTTGGGTCGAGAAGATATTGCACGATGCCCAGCGCACGGTTGCGCCCAGGGCCTGCAGCGTTTCGATCAGGACCGCGGTCTGGATCGTCATATGAAGCGAACCGGTGATGCGCGCGCCCTTGAGCGGCTTGGACGTGCCAAACTCTTCGCGGCTGGCCATCAGGCCCGGCATTTCGGTTTCGGCGATTTCAATTTCCTTGCGGCCCCATGCGGCCAGCTCAAGGTCCTTGACTATAAAATCCTGTTTATCGGCCATCTGTTGTCAGCTCCGTCTTTGTTTTTCGGTCCAGCCGCCATTCCGAGGCGACCGGAGGTTGCTGTTGACTATCAGATTAGGGCGGAGCGCACAATGGGATATAAAGAAATCCTTATGCGTGCATATCCGAAGGGCAGTTGTTTTATTGCAGTGGCAGCGAAACAGGACTGACAGGCAGGGCGATCCCCAGTTTTGCCAGCATCGCCCTGAATGCATCCAGCGTATATTCGGCGCTTTCGGTAGCAATGGCGATGGTGGTGCCGCTACCCTGCGTCCCCGCGCCTATGGTCTGCACGATCGCCTCGGCCGGATCCAGGAACCGGCAGGACGGACGGCTGGCCTCAAAATAAGAACGGAGCCACGGCAGGTGCGTGCTCGACAGGGTGAGCACGTCGATATCCGGATGGTTGCGAAAAACCGCGCCGAGGAAATCATCGACCTTTTGCCGGGTCGCGGCGGGATTGAACAGAAAGTCGCCATTCTCCACAAGGTCGACCATGGGCGAGGCATCGATCAGAGCGACGCCATCGGGATCACCGGTATGCCTGCCGACGAACTGCCGCAACTGCGGGCTTCCGGTCATCGACTGCACGCCCATGATGCCGACCTTGCCGGTTTGCGTCGTCGCAAGGGCTTCCGCCAGCGGCGGCACAACCCCAAAGAGGGGCACGTTCACCATGGATTTCAGGTCATCCATCACGGTTATCGACGGCACGTTCGACGCGACGACGATGGCCGAGGGCTCATGCGCCATCAAGAACCGCATCGTCCGGTCCATGACGGACAGCAACTCGCTGCGCGGTTTTCTCCCATAGGGAAAGCTGGCGCGATCGGCGAAATAGAGGATATCCTGCCTGGGAAGCCGCTGCCGGAGCAGATCGACAATGGCATAGCTGCCGATCCCCGCATCAAAGACAGAAATCGGGCTGACGAGCGTCACATCAGGCTTCTTCGCCGAACTTATCGGCAATGAGTGCCCCGAGGGCCATCATCACATCGCTGGCCTGCCGGCCTGAAGCGCTGACCTTGATGCAGCAGCCCGGCGAGGCGGCGAGCATCATCAACCCCATGATGGAAGTTCCACCCACGATCATGCCGTCTTTCTCGACGCGCACATGGGCGTCGTAACCATCGACAAGCTGGACGAACTTGGCGGAAGCGCGCGCATGCAGCCCGCGTCGGTTGATGATCTCGAAAGATGCAACCAGCGCATTGTCCGGATCAAACGTGCCGGTCGTTTCTCCTGTCAGGCGCATGCGTGTTCAACCTCTATTTGGCTGTCAGCACCTGACTGGCCACATTGATGTATTTGCGTCCGGCATCCTGCCCCTCGCGCAGCGACGCCGCCATATCATTGGTGACGCGTACACTCGACAGCTTGATCAGCATGGGCAGATTGACGCCAGCGATAACCTCGATCCGTCCTGATTCCATCACCGAAATGGCCAGATTGGAAGGAGTACCGCCAAACATATCTGTCAAAATGATGACGCCATTGCCGCTATCGGCCCGCGCCACCGCATCGACAATGTCGCGCCTGCGTTGCTCCATATCGTCATCGGCACCGATTGAGACGGTTTCCAAATATTCCTGCTGACCGACCACATGCTCAACAGCATGATGAAATTCCTCGGCCAGTCTTCCGTGCGTCACAAGCACGAGTCCGATCATTCTGAAACTGCTCCTGTTGCGCCAGCCCATTGGGTTTAGGCTTTTTTCTGCGCATTGAATGCCCCACTTGGCAGGTGTCGCATTTTGGCAGGACGAATCGCGAAGGCAAGCGGAAAAATGACTTGTGCGTGACTGTCAGTCATTTTATCGCAGGTCGTCAGTGCAACTTATTGAGTTACAACAATTATTTTTTCCATACCTGCTGAAACAGCCTGGCTTCGATGGCCCGGCAGGCCGCATCTATCTCCGATTTTGGCAGAATTAGATGCCCGATTGCGACGCCTTGCAGATGCGTTGCCGCATCTTCGCCAAACCGAACCGATTGGTTCGGTTCGACCAGATCAACCAGGAGATGGAGAATGGCACTTTCCTCGAAATCCGCCCGATGCAATCCAGAGCCGCGCACTTCCAATCCACCCCGCAAAATGCCGGGAGCCGTGCAGAGCAGACGCCCCGACTTAACCCGCACGGCGCATTGATCATCGCTGACCAGGGCGGCAAACATACCTCTGTAAGAAGCGCGGTCCATCAGCGCCCGCACGATGGAGGATTTTCCCGAACCGGAGGCGCCACGGATGAGGACGCCATGCTCGCCCACAAGCACGGCACTCCCGTGGATCAATTCGCCTTCATCGTCCCGCATCAGATCTCGGCCGGGAGAATCGCGGTGAAGCGGGCACCGAGATAGTTGTCGGGATCATTGGGATCGATAATGTTCTCCGCGTTCAAGGTGCCACCATGCGCCTCAATGATCTGGCGACTGATGGAGAGTCCAAGGCCGGAGTTCTGGCCGAAAGCTTCGCCTGACGGGCGATCCGTGTAGAAACGCTCGAAAATTCGGTCGATCTGTTCGACGCGAATGCCCGGACCATTGTCTTCAACCAGAATGCGCACCCGGTCGCCCATATGCTGCAGCGAGACCGTGATAATGCCATGCTCTTCCGGCACGAACGAACGTGCATTCTCGATGAGATTGGAAACGACCTGGCCGAGACGCAGATCATGGCCAACCACGAAGAAGCCCTTCTTGTTGGACGGCAGCTTGCCGACGACAAATTCGATCTGTGTATCCTTCTTGTTGCGCCGTACTTCGCGCGCAGCGGTCACGAGATTGCCCAGCAGGAACTTGAGATCGACATGTTCGGAATCTTCGCGTGCCAGCTCCGCATCGAGACGTGACGCATCGGAAATATCCGTGATCAAGCGATCCAGCCGACGCACATCGTGCTGGATCACATCCATCAGGCGCTTGCGCGAATCATCATTCCTGGCCAGCGGCAGCGTCTCCACGGCGCTTCGCAATGATGTCAGCGGGTTTTTCAATTCGTGGCTGACATCGGCGGCAAAGCTCTCGATCGATTCGATGCGGGCATAGAGCGCATTGGTCATGTCGCGGATGGAGGTGGAGAGATGGCCGATTTCGTCCTGGCGCTCGGAAAAATCCGGAATTTCCTCACGATTTTTCACGCCGTGACGCACGCGGTCCGCCGCCGCCGCAAGACGGCGCAGCGGATTGGCAATGGTCGATGCCAGAAACAATGAGAGAATGGCCATAACCAGCGCGGCAACGGTAAACACCCGGATAATGGCATAACGTTCGCCCTGCACGATCTTGTCGATATCGCCGCCTTCCGTGGAAAGCAGAAGCACCCCAAGAACAGCGCGGAAACGCTGGATCGGGACCGCAACCGAAACAATCTGCTCGCCCTTTTCCGTCATGCGCACGAAGGTGGCGGGCTGTCCGGTCAAGGCTTTCACAATTTCAGGAAAGGAAGCGCCATTGCCGCCGGGTTGTTCCTGATAGATCGGCAAATCGCTCCGGCGCAGCAGCCGGGTCATCCGGTTGGTCAACCGCTCGAGAAAACTGGGCTCATCGCCATCGATCGGCGGCAATTCGTATCGTAACACCTGCCCGCGGGAGTAGAGATGGCGTGAATCCAGCAAAAGATTCGAATCGCGGTCATAAATGCGTGCACGGGTGCGGGTTGGCTGGATCAGCTGGCGCAGGACAGGGGCCACGCGCTCGGGATTGATGGGAAAATCGAGATTATCCAGCACATCGGGCGACGGCGTTATGCTCTGTCCAGCCTGCAATTCCAGCAATTTTTCAGGGTCGACGGTGATGGAATTCGTATCGACCGTCGCTTCCGACGCGATGGCCGCCGCGATGATCTCGCCCTGCGTCATCAGGCTTTCAACGCGGGCATCGATCAGCCCGTCACGGAACTGATTGAGATACATGATGCCGGACAAAAGCACGGCAAGACCCGCAAGGTTGAGAAAGAGAATGCGGCGGGTCAGGCTGGAAAACAGATAATTGCCGAAGAGCCGATTGAGCGGCTGCAGCAACCGCCTCAAGGCGAGCGAACGCTTCCGGCGCATGACGGCGCTCTTGCGCGTAACATTGCTGCCTTGGAGTCCGGCTACCATTTCTGCCTCAGAGTATCGTAAATTGGGCTGTCTCATCGCACTCAAAATGCGCTGAGACAATCTTATTGTACTGCGGATCACGCATGGTTGACATTCCTACGCGTGATCGCCCGCCCATTTACACGCAAACAACAGGAACAATCAGAATCAAGTTTCGCGGAAGCGATACCCGACACCATAGAGTGTTTCGATCATATCGAAGTCGTCGTCGACAACCTTGAACTTCTTGCGCAGGCGCTTGATGTGGCTGTCGATGGTCCGGTCATCCACATAGACCTGTTCGTCATAGGCTGCATCCATCAGCGCATCACGGCTTTTAACGACGCCCGGACGCTGCGCCAGGGAATGCAGGATAAGGAACTCGGTGACCGTCAGGGTCACCGGCTCGCCCATCCAGGTGCAGGTATGCCGTTCCTGGTCCATGACAAGCTGACCGCGCTCCAGCGACTTGGCCTGAGGGCTGCCAGGCTTTGCCACACCTTCGCGCGCAGCGACACGGCGCAGCACCGCCTTGACGCGCTCGACCAGAAGCCGCTGCGAGAACGGCTTTGTAATGAAATCATCGGCGCCCATCTTGAGGCCGAACAGCTCGTCAATCTCGTCATCCTTGGATGTCAGGAAGATCACCGGCAAATCGGATTTCTGGCGCAGGCGACGCAGGAGTTCCATACCGTCCATCCGCGGCATCTTGATATCGAAAATGGCCAGATTGGGCGGACGTGCCATCAACCCATCGAGTGCAGACGCGCCATCGGTGTAGGTCTCGACGCGGTAACCTTCCGATTCAAGCGCAATCGATACGGACGTCAGAATGTTGCGATCGTCATCAACGAGCGCAATGGTCTGCATTGCGGGTACTTCCCTCATGCCCTGCTTTTCCTTGTTTAAAAGGTTAAATCCGACCGTGCTTGTGCCGGACAAATTGGGTACAAAATGTGGCACAGATCAAAACTCGTGTCACCCTTTGTGATTTCCGCATGACGGCCGCAGGCAATTGTGCGCTTTGGATGCATTTGGTTTCTGGCCCTTGGCGATCAATTGCCATGACAGTGCTGTTCGTCGTAAACATTCCACCCGCTCGACTTCAAAGGAGGTGCGCATGGACCGATTCACCGGTGGTTGCCTGTGCGGCAACGTTCGGTTTGTAGCGTCGGGGCTCCCATACCGGGTTGGCCTTTGTCACTGTCTCGACTGCCGCAAACATCATGGAGCCCTTTTTCATGCGTCAGCGATTTTCCCCCGGGATGCGGTGACGATCGACGGTGAAACGCGCGACTACGCCGGGCGGTTTTTCTGTCCTCGCTGCGGCTCGTCCATATTTGCGTGCACCGCAGACGAAATCGAAGTGAACCTCGGCTCACTGGATGCCCCCGACCAACTGAAGCCTACCTATGAACTCTGGACCGTCCGTCGCGAGTCCTGGTTGCCGCCATTTCCGCTTGCGAAACGATACGACCGCGATCGTGACACAGCGAGCCGTTTCGAGGAATAGGTCGCACGACCGGTGCGCGGACGAAACCAGCGGCAGCGCTGCCCTGTGGATTTTGTCGCTTTAAAACGATTTAAAAGAAATTTAAATTCTTTAAATCGATTAAACATTTGATACTGCTCATTTTTTCTGCTTTTGACCAGATGTAACCGCATTCATGCTGGAAGATGCATGAGGCGGCACATCTGAATTTGACCCCTGAACCTTCTTAAACAACGGCGGACACATGACTAGAGAGACCGGTATCCATAACGCGGCGATCGCGCTCGGCACCTCAGGCTTGAAGGAGCTTTCGGCGGTCTATTATAATTTCGGGGCCGCTGAGCTCTATGAGGAGACATTGCGGCGCGGCGAAGCGCAGCTGACAGCACAGGGAGCGCTGGTCGCAAGAACAGGCCAGCACACCGGCCGCTCGCCGAAGGACAAGTTTGTCGTGCGTGATGCATCGACAGAAAATCACGTCTGGTGGGACAACAACGCCCCGATGACCCCGGAAGCTTTCGCCCTGCTCTATGCGGATTTTGCCGAGCATGCCAAAGGCAAGGAAGTGTTCGTCCAGGACCTCATCGGCGGTGCGGACACTGATTACAGCCTGAACACCCGCGTTATCACTGAATTCGCCTGGCATTCGCTGTTCATCCGCAATCTTCTGATCCGGCCGGATCGCGATGCGCTGGCAAGTTTCGTGCCCAAGATGACGATTATCGACCTGCCGTCGTTCCGCGCCGACCCCAAGCGGCATGGAACACGCACGGAGACAGTCATTGCCGTCGACCTGACGCGGATGATCGTTCTCATCGGCGGTTCGGCCTATGCCGGCGAAATGAAGAAATCGGTTTTCACCGCGTTGAACTATCTCCTGCCTGCAAAGGGCGTCATGCCCATGCACTGCTCTGCCAATGAAGGTCCGGCTGGTGATACAGCGGTCTTTTTCGGTCTTTCCGGCACCGGCAAAACAACACTTTCGGCTGATCCGTCGCGGACATTGATCGGCGATGACGAACACGGCTGGGGCGAGCACGGCGTTTTCAACTTCGAGGGAGGCTGCTACGCCAAGACAATCCGCCTTTCGGCCGAAGCCGAACCGGAAATCTACGCAACGACGCAGCGTTTCGGTACGGTGCTCGAAAATGTCGTGCTTGATGAAAACCGGGTTCCGGATTTCAACGATGGCTCCCTGACTGAAAACACCCGCTGCGCCTATCCTCTGGATTTCATTCCGAATGCATCCAAGACCGGCAAGGCAAGCCATCCGAAGAACATCATTATGCTGACGGCGGATGCTTTCGGCGTCATGCCGCCCATTGCCAAGCTGACCCCGGCACAGGCCATGTACCACTTCCTGTCCGGCTACACGGCAAAGGTCGCCGGCACGGAACGCGGCGTGACGGAACCGGAAGCCACCTTCTCGACCTGCTTCGGTGCGCCGTTCATGCCGCGCCACCCCTCCGAATATGGCAATCTGCTGCGTCAGCTCATCGCCGAACATGGGGTAGACTGCTGGCTGGTGAACACCGGATGGACCGGCGGCGCCTATGGCACAGGCAAGCGCATGCCCATCAAGGCAACCCGCGCACTTCTGACCGCAGCGCTCGACGGTTCGCTCAAAGGCGCCGAGTTCCGCACCGATCCGAACTTCGGTTTTGCCGTGCCTGTGGCTGTTCCAGGCGTGGACGAGGCCATTCTCGATCCGCGCTCGACCTGGGCAGACAAGCAGGCCTATGACTTGCAGGCTAAGAAACTGGTTGACATGTTCGTCGTCAATTTCGGCAAATTTGAAAGCCACGTCGATAGCGATATCCGCGCTGCGGCGCCGCACACGCCGGTTGCTGCCGAATAATCCAACGCCGATTGCGCGATCGAGGCCTCGCTGTTTACCAGCGGGGCCTTTTGCCTTTCCATGCCTGGAAAGAACCTTTCCGCCCGGAAAAGATTAGGGTACCAATCCCCTATGGACGAGAACCGCAACCAAATCAAAATCACCAACCGGATCTTCATTCATGAGGATGATCTGGAGGAGAGTTTTATTCGTTCGGCGGGTCCCGGCGGCCAGAACGTCAACAAGGTCTCAACCGCCGTGCAGCTGCGTTTTTTTGCGGCACGGGCTGGATTGCCCGAGGATGTACTGGCGCGGCTCTTGAAACTGGCCGGGCAGAGAGCCACCAAGGACGGCGATGTGCTTATCGAGGCCAGCCGCTTTCGCACGCAGGAGCGCAACCGGGAAGATGCGCGCGAGCGCATGGTCGCATTGATCGCCAAAGCGGCAGAACCGCCACCGCCGCCACGCAAGAAAACCAGGCCGACAAAAGGATCCGTCGAGCGCCGTCTCAAAGTAAAAGCAGGACGATCCGATGTGAAAAAGATGCGCGGTCGGGTCAAAGGAGATTAGGGTCAGGAACAGAACGTGAGCGACTGTCGTTATTCTTTGCTTTTCAAGATCGATGGGGAATGTAACAACGCTATTCGTCGGTTTGAACAATCAACAAGGAGAGCCAGACATGGGACTATTCGATTTTGTTAAATCAGTCGGCAAGAAAGTCGGCATCGGCAATGACGAGCCACAGGCGGGCGATTTGAAGAAAGAGCTCGATTCGCACAATCTTGGAACGGACAAAGTTGACGTCGTCATCGAAGGTGACAAGGCTATCCTCAAGGGCAGCGTTACCAACCAGGAAATTCTTGAGAAGGCCATCATTGCCGTTGGCAATTCGCTGGGCATTTCCAAAGTCGACACGGGTGCGTTGACCGTTGACAACACAACCACCGGTTCTGTGGCCAAGGATCCCGTCTTCTACACGGTCAAGAGCGGCGACAATTTGTGGAAGATCGCGGAAGCGGTCTATGGCAAAGGCAAGGGCGTGAAGAACACTGCGATCTTCGAAGCCAACAAACCCATGCTGACCAGCCCGGACAAGATTTATCCCGGCCAGGTTCTGCGTATCCCGTCCATCGACTGATCGCGCCGGTTTCATGCAAAGACCCGGCTTGTCCATAAGTCCGGGTCTTTGCCTCCCTCCCGTCAGGTAATGTCATGCTCCAGCTTGCGCCCGGCATTCGCTACTTCCCGGACTATCTCGACCTGACCGAACAGGCGGCCCTTGTGGACGAAATCAGGTCCATCGTTGCCGAGGCCCCGCTTTATATTCCCGCCATGCCGAAAACCGGCAAGGAAATGAGCGTGCGGATGACCAATTGCGGCGCGCTCGGTTGGGTAACGGACAAGGAACGGGGTTACCGCTATCAGGCCGTTCACCCTGTCACGCAAAAGCCTTGGCCCGCCATTCCATCACGCCTGTTGACCCTCTGGGAGAGGGTCGGAAACTACCCGCTGGCTCCGGAAGCCTGTCTCGTGAATTTTTACGCCGAAACGGCGAAGATGGGATTGCATCAGGACCGAGATGAGCAGAATTTCTCCGCCCCCGTTGTCTCCATATCCCTTGGAGACAGCTGCCTCTTCCGCTTCGGCGGCGTGCAACGCAGCGAGAAGACCCAATCCATCCGCTTGAAAAGCGGCGATGTCATCGTGCTGGGAGATGAAGGCCGGCTGGCCTTCCACGGTGTTGACCGGATCTATCCCGGCACGTCGACGCTGCTGAAAGCCCCGGGCCGGATCAACCTGACATTGCGGCGGGTCACAGCTTCCTGAGCGCCACTTCCTCGATGAGGTGATTGCCACCCTTGCGCAAGATCAGGTCAGCGCGCGGCCGGGTTGGCAGGATGTTTTCCTTCAGGTTCTTCAGATTGATGCTGGTCCAAAGGTTTTCGGCAATGGCGAGAGCCGAATCATCCGAGATCGTGGAATAGCGATGGAAGAAGGAGCTGGGATCCTTGAACGCGGTTTCGCGCAACCGCATGAAACGGTTGATGTACCATTTGTGGATCTGGTTTTCGTCCGCGTCGATATAGATCGAGAAGTCGAAGAAATCCGAAACGAACGGCACCATCTTGCCGTCTTCCGGCAGGTCGCGGACCTGCAGCACATTGATACCTTCGAAAATCAGGATGTCGGGAGCATCAACGGTTTGGTATTTACCCTGCAGCACATCATAGGTCAGATGTGAGTAGAGCGGCGCATTGACATTGCGCTGACCGGCCTTGATCTGCGACAGAAAGCGCAAAAGCATGCCGACATCATAGCTCTCGGGAAAACCCTTGCGCTCCATCAGGCCCTTTGAGCGCAAAACCTCGTTCGGGTAGAGAAACCCGTCCGTTGTCACCAGATCGACCTTGGGGCTCGAGGGCCAGCGGGCAAGCAGTTCCTTCAGAATGCGGGCCGTCGTCGATTTTCCCACGGCAACGGATCCGGCAATGCCGATGATGAACGGCGTCTTGAAAGCGTCGCCGGTGTTGAGGAACTGCCGCCGCTGATAGAACAGCAGCTGGCTTGCCTCCACGTGGGCCGACAAAAGCCGCGACAGCGAGAGGTAAATCCGGTTCACCTCGTCAAGATCGATGGGGTCGCCGAGCGACCGCAGGCGCTTGACCTCGTCATAGGTCAGCGTCATCGGTGTGTCGGCACGAAACTCCGCCCAGCGCTCCGCGCTGAAAAACCGGTAGGGTGAAAATTCGCTGGGTGCCAACTGATCCATGACGTCCCCATCCCTTTGCCGTTCAAACGCCTGTGATTTAAACATGGATGCGCTCAACCATGTCCACGGGCGGCTTTTTCTTCAAGTCCGGTCTGTGCCGTACGCCGTTCGAGCTCCGCCAGGACGTCATCAAGCCTGACGCCGGAAAGTCCAAGAACAACAAGAAGATGATAGAGCAAATCGGCGCTTTCCGAAACAACACCTTGCGTGTCGCCGGATACGGCGGCGATAACGGTTTCAACCGCCTCTTCGCCCAGCTTCTGGCTCGCCTTCCCGATGCCCTTGGCATAGAGGCTGGCGGTATAGGACTTGGTATCCGATGACGCCGCGCGTTGCGCAACGACCCGTTCCAGATCCGCAAGAGTGAAGCTTGTCATCACGCAACTCCGGTGAATGGGCGAATGGGGTCAAGCCGCATCGGGATGCCGGCCGCGGCCATATGGGCTTTCGCCTCGCCAATCGTGTAGGTACCAAAATGGAAGATGGATGCGGCGAGCACGGCGGTGGCATGGCCTTCGAGAATGCCTTCGACCATGTGGTCGAGATTGCCGACACCTCCCGACGCGATTACGGGCACGCGCACCGCATCGGCGACAGCCCGGGTCACCGGAATGTCGTAGCCGATCTTGGAACCATCGCGATCCATCGATGTCAGAAGGATTTCGCCGGCACCGAGATCGACCACCTTGCGGGCAAACTCAATCGCGTCGATGCCTGTTGCCTGCCGGCCGCCATGGGTGAAAATCTCCCAGCGATCGGTCTCACCCGGCTTCGATACTTTTTTGGCATCAATTGCCACGACAATGCACTGGTTGCCGAACTTGTCCGCAGCCTCGGCGATGAATTCAGGGTTCTTCACCGCTGCGGTATTGATCGAGACCTTGTCCGCGCCGGCAAGCAGCAGCTTGCGGATGTCGGCAACCGTGCGCACACCGCCACCGACGGTCAGCGGCATGAAGCACTGTTCGGCCGTGCGCGCGACAACGTCAAAGATGGTTTCGCGGTTGTCGGACGAGGCCGTGATGTCGAGGAAGCAAAGCTCATCGGCACCGGCGGCGTCATAGGCCCTGGCCGCTTCGACGGGATCGCCGGCATCGATGAGATCGACAAAGTTCACGCCTTTGACGACACGTCCGTCCTTCACGTCGAGACAGGGAATAACACGGGCTTTGAGGGTCATGCGGCGCGCTCCCTGGCTTCCCGCAACACCGCCAGGGCCTTATGCGGATCGATGCGCCCATCATAAAGCGCCCGGCCGGAAATGGCCCCTTCCAGCTTGCGGGCATCCGGCATGGTCATGCGAACGATATCGGCGATGGAAGCAAGACCGCCTGACGCAATCACCGGTATCGACACCGCTTCGGCTAGTTGCAGCGTTGATTCCCAGTTTATTCCAGCCAGGACACCATCGCGGTCAATATCGGTGTAGATGATTGCCGCGACCCCTGCCCCTTCGAATTTCCGTGCCAACTCGACAACACCCAGGGCGGAGGCTTCGGCCCAGCCCTCAACAGCCACCTTGCCGCCCTTGGCATCGATACCAACGGCCACCTTTCCGGGAAACCTCTTGCACGCTTCGATCACGAGCGCCGGGTCGCGCACCGCGACCGTCCCGAGAATGACACGGGAAAGCCCCTTGGCCAGCCAGTTTTCGATGTGGTCCAGGGTGCGGATGCCGCCGCCGAGCTGAACGGGATTTTTCGTTGCCTTGAGAATGGCTTCAACGGCCGCACCATTGACGGACTGGCCGGCGAAAGCGCCATTCAGATCAACCACGTGCAGCCAGTCAAATCCTTGATCTTCAAAGGATTTTGCCTGTGCGGCCGGATCTTCGTTGTAAACGGTCGCCTGCTCCATATCACCGAGCTTCAGCCGCACGCACTGGCCATCTTTCAGATCAATCGCGGGAAACAAAATCATGGCTGCCACCTCAGAAAATTGGCGATGAGAGCAAGCCCAAGAGCCTGGCTCTTTTCCGGATGAAACTGCGTGCCAGCCATATTGTCATTGGCAACGGCGGCCGTTACAGGCCCGCCGTAATCGGTCACTGCCAGTACATCATTCTCGATTTCAGCGTCGAGAAAATAGGAATGCACGAAATAGGCATGCAGCCCATCCGAGCCGGTCTTGATTCCGTCAAACAGCGGGTGCGGCCTGGTGAGCCGAAGGGTGTTCCAGCCGATCTGCGGAATTTTCAGCGTAGGATCGGACGGGACCATTTCGCGGACATCGCCCTTGATCCAGTCGAAACCGGTAGAGACGGTCTTTTCCAGGCCGCGCGACGACATGAGCTGCATGCCGACGCAAATGCCGAGAAACGGTCGTGCCTTCTCCACCGCAACCTCATGGATCGCTTCAGGCATGCCCGGCACCGCATGCAGCCCGCGGCGGCAATCCGCATAGGCGCCAACCCCCGGTAAGACAATGCGATCGGCGGTACGGACCCGTTCGGCGTCGGCGGTCAAATCGATGGTGGCGGCGATGCCGCTTTCCCGCGCCGCCCGCTCAAACGCTTTCGTGGCAGAGCGGAGATTGCCCGACCCGTAATCTATGATGGCAACACGCATGATCAACGATCTCCCCGGTAGCCGACAAGCCCAAGCATGCCACCGACAACCGGCTTTCCCGGCGCGAGGGCGGGTGAAGACACAGCTAGATCGATTGCCGGCAGAACCGGCTCAGGGTCTGCCGCGAACGCCTCTCCATGGAAATAGGCCGCCTCGGCATCGGCAGCAGAGCGCGCATCGATGATCGCTGCCTGATCAAAACCGCGCTGTTCAAGGGCCCTTATCCGCCAATTGTTGGCTTCGAATGCCACCAGCAGGGCAAGCAGCGCTGCGACGATTTCCGCCAGGCTGCCGTGCCCCGTATAGGAACCGACAATGGAGATGGCTGCAACAGCCGCAAACACCAGCGCAGCTTCGAACCACAGGCGATTGAACAACAGCCAGGGGACCGGTAGAAAGAAAGCAACTATCGAAAAACCATCCCGGATGAAGACGGTCTTGTCATCTTGCCGCTGGTTGTCCTGCAACGGCGGTACCAAAGCAATGTAACTGGTCATATCCCAGCCCTTCTTCTCAGCCGTTCAACGAACCCTTGGTTGAAGGGATGACGCCCTTCTGGCGCGGGTCCGCCTCAATAGCCGTGCGCAGGGTGCGCGCGACCGCCTTGAAACAGGTTTCGGCGATATGGTGGTTGTTGGCACCATAGAGATTGGACACATGCAATGTGATACCCGCGTTCTGCGCCAGCGCCTGGAAAAATTCGCGCACCAGCTCCGTATCGAATGTGCCGATCTTCGGAGCGGAAAACTGCACCTGCCAGACCAGGAAAGGGCGGCCGGAGACGTCCAATGTCGCGCGCGTCAGTGTTTCGTCCATGGCAAGGTCGAGCGAAGCATAGCGATTGATACCGCGCCGGTCGCCAAGCGCCCTGGCAATCGCCTGGCCGATGGCAATGCCGGTATCTTCAACCGTGTGGTGATCATCGATATGCAGATCGCCCTTGGCCTTGATGTCCATGTCGATCAGCGAATGGCGGGACAGCTGTTCCAGCATATGGTCGAAAAAACCCACTCCGGTGGAAATGTCAAACGAGCCCGTTCCATCCAGATCGACCGAAACGGCAATACTGGTTTCCTTGGTGGTCCGCTCTACTTTCGCAGTCCGCATGCTGGCACTGGTCATCCCTGTTTCCCGTCGTCTGGGTTTCGCAAAAACGGCATTAATGCTGGCCTTCTAGATCAGGATTGACGAATCTCCAAATGCTTTGATGGCGCAGGTTCAACTCCAGATTTGCAATTCCAGAGCGGCATCATACATAAGTTGCACAGAAGGGGTTCGATCTGCTGCCATTTGGGGCATAGTCGGACCTGCTTGAAGGAGAATCGAATGCAAGAACACAACCCCTCCACCATGTATGGCACCACGATCGTCACGGTCCGCAAGGGCGGCAAAGTGGTCATCGCAGGCGACGGCCAGGTCAGCCTTGGCAATACGGTCATGAAAGGCAATGCGCGCAAAGTGCGCCGTATCGGCAAAGGCAATGTTATTGCCGGATTTGCCGGCGCCACTGCCGATGCCTTCACCCTGCTCGAACGGCTTGAAAGCAAGCTGGAACAGTATCCCGACCAGCTGATGCGCGCCTGCGTCGAGCTTGCCAAGGACTGGCGCACCGATCGTTATCTGCGCCGCCTCGAAGCGATGATGCTGGTGGCCGACAAATCCATCACGCTTGCGCTGACCGGCAATGGCGACGTGCTTGAGCCGGAACACGGTATCATGGCCATCGGCTCGGGCGGCAACTATGCCCTGGCAGCCGCGCGTGCGCTTGTCGACACCGACAAGACCGCGGAAGAGATTGCCCGTAAGGCCATGGAGATAGCTGCGGATATCTGCATCTTCACCAATACGAGTGTAACGCTCGAGACGATCGATGCCGAGTGAGCCATCCTACCGCTTCAGGCCGTTGGAGCCGGCCGATCTGGATCTGATTTCAGGTTGGCTGGCTGAGCCGCACGTGGCGCAATGGTGGGGCGATGATCCCAAGGAAGAGTTCAACGCCATTGCGGCGCATATGGACAGCATATCCGTCGAGCCGTTCATCATCATGCTGGATGAACGGCCCATCGGCTACCTGCAAACCTATGATCCGCATTTGGAAGATGATCATCCCTATCAGGATCAGCCAACAGGCACGCTGGGCCTTGACCAGTTCATCGGAGAACCGGATCTGCTCAATGCAGGACATGGGTCGCGCCTGATCGACGAGTTTGTTTCCCTGCTCTTCGAAGAAGGTGTGCCGCGCGTGATCCTCGATCCGGACCCGGCCAATGCGCGCGCGATCAAAGCCTATACGAAGGCGGGTTTTATCCCTTTCGATACCCGCACATCCATTTACGGCCCTGCCCTGATGATGGCACGGGACAATCCAGATGAAATGAGACCATGATGACAACCTTTTCTCCCCGCGAAATCGTCTCTGAACTCGACCGGTTCATTATCGGCCAGAAGGACGCAAAACGTGCCGTCGCCATTGCCCTGCGCAACCGCTGGCGCCGCCAGCAGCTTGAAGGGCAGATGCGCGAAGAAGTCATGCCCAAGAACATTCTGATGATCGGACCCACCGGCGTCGGCAAGACGGAAATCTCCCGTCGCCTCGCCCGTCTGGCCGGGGCGCCGTTCATTAAGGTGGAAGCCACCAAATTCACCGAGGTCGGTTATGTCGGCCGCGACGTTGAACAGATCATCCGCGATCTGGTTGAGGTTGCCATTGGCCTCGTTCGCGAAAAGAAGCGCGAAGATGTCAAGGCGAAAGCCCACCTCAATGCGGAAGAACGTGTTCTCGATGCCCTCGTCGGCAAGACGGCCAGCCCGGCAACCCGGGATTCGTTCCGCAAGAAACTGCGCGATGGTCTGATCGATGACAAGGAAATCGAAGTCGAAGTGGCTGACACCGCTTCGGGCATGCCCAATTTCGAACTGCCGGGCATGCCAGGCGCCAATATCGGCGTGCTCAATTTGAGCGACATGCTGGGCAAGGCCATGGGCGGACGCACCAAGACCATCAAGACAACGGTCAAGGAATCCTACGGCGTTCTGATCAATGACGAGTCCGACAAGCTGCTTGATCAGGATCAGATCACGCAGGAAGCACTGCGTTCGGCGGAAAATGACGGCATCGTCTTCCTCGACGAGATCGACAAGATCGCCGCCCGTGATGGCGGCATGGGTGCCGGCGTGTCGCGCGAAGGCGTGCAGCGCGATCTGCTGCCGCTCGTCGAAGGCACAACCGTTGCAACAAAATACGGTCCGATCAAAACCGACCATATCTTGTTCATCGCATCCGGCGCCTTCCACGTGTCCAAGCCATCCGACCTTCTGCCGGAATTGCAGGGCCGCCTGCCGATCCGCGTGGAACTGAGCGCCCTGACACGCGATGACATGCGCCGGATCCTCACCGAGCCGGAAGCCAGTCTGCTCAAGCAGTACATCGCCCTTCTGGCAACGGAAGAGGTGAAGCTTGATATCACCGACGATGCGATCGACGCACTGGCCGATATCGCCGTTGATCTCAATTCAACGGTCGAGAACATCGGCGCACGCCGCCTGCAGACGGTCATGGAGCGCGTGCTCGACGACATCTCGTTCAACGCCCCTGATAAGGCTGGCGCCGAATATACCATCGACGCCAAGTATGTACGTGAAACGGTCGGCGATCTCGCCAAGAACAGCGACCTGTCGCGGTTCATCCTCTGACCGTGTGACAGATAAGCATCGCTCCGGGCTTATTTACCGATGCCCCCTCGACTTCCGAGGGGGCATTTTTTATTTTCGCGCACCTCCGGCTGGAACCTGTTAAGGGAGGTTGTGCTTAAGCATCTCCCCGGGCGGGCCACCGTTCATCTGACTTGATCGAAATTCTGGGCTGACAATGAAACGACATCTGATCCTTTTCGCGACCACCTGCCTTCTTTCACTGTCCGCCGCCCTTCACCCAGCCTCGGCGGTAACCGTCGTGCCTGAAGGCAATCGCAATGCGACCCAGCCCAATATTCCCGTCGCCTCGATCAAGCGGACGGGCGAGCTGAATACAACGCATGAAGCGAAGTATCAGAAAATCTACAACCTGCTGAAATCGGACCCGAAGCTGCGTTCGAAGATATCGAGCGTTGCCAGGACCTATGGCATCGATCCGGTTCATATCGTTGGCGCCCTTGTCGGCGAACACACCTATAATGTCGATGCTTACGACCGTCTCCAGACCTACTACGTCAAGGCTATTTCCTATGTAAAGCAAGGGCTTAGCTTTGATTATCAGGGTGAAAGCATTGGCGACTTCATCAAGCGCCCGCAATTTTCCTCCTGCGCGCAGTACAAGGACAGCCTGCGTCTGTGGACCTGCCGCGAAGGTGTGTGGGAAGCGGACTTCCGTGGCAAGACGGTGGGCGGCAAACGCTTTCCCGACAACCGGTTCGCTGCGGTGTTCTTCCAGCCCTTCTATGCCGGCCAGACCTTTGGCCTTGGCCAGCTTAGCCCATTGACGGCACTGCAGATGACGGACATGGTCAATCGCTATTCGGGTTTGCCGAAGCTGGATGCGGACCGTGCCACGGATGTCTACAAGACAATCATGGACCCGGACTTCACCCTTCCCTACATGGCGGCGACCATCAGGGAATCCATCGATGTCTACCGGCGGGTGGCGGATTTCGATATTTCAAAAAATCCGGGAATCACCGCGACGCTCTACAATACGGGCGGCGCTGATGCGCGCGCGCGGGCTCTGGCCAAGACCAATGCAGGCCGTGCCGCGGCGGGACAGCCGCCGCAACTTCCCGAAGAAAACTACTATGGCTGGCTCGTCAACAACAAGCTCGATCAGTTGAAAGCCCTGTTTTAAGGGTCAACGCCGCCGCTTGCCGGCGGATCGCTTTATCTCGCCAATCAGGGATTGAACGACCTCTGCCTTGAGATCGCGAATATGCGCCGCAACCAGGTTGGCCAATTCCGTCGATGCTGGCGGCAGGCCGGCGGTGTCAATCGTGATGCGCGGATGCGAGATCATGGCCAGCCGCTGCAATTCCTCGGCCTCATCCCAGATGATGTTGAAATACTGGATGATGCGCTGCAGCTTGTCCCATGTCGGCTGTCCGCGCCTTCCGTGCTCCAGCGCCGAGAGATAGGCAGCCGAAACCCCGATGGCCTTCGCCATTTCTTTCTGGGAGATGCCGCGCTCATCCCTAAGCTGGCGCAGCTTTTCACCGAACGGCGTCATGGCACCTCCGGCAACCGGCGCATGCGGACATAGATGGCGCCCGTCCCGCCATGATTGCGGGCCGCATCTTCATAGCCATTGACCAGCACGCGGAACGGCGGCGTGGTGAACCAGAGCGGAACCGCCTGACGCAGGACCCCATCGCTTCCCATGGACGATCCCTTGCCGGTGATGACAAGCACGTGGCGCAGCTCGCGCTGGTGTGCGCGGCGGAGGAAGCCGAGAAGCAGGCCATAGGCCTCGCTTTGCGTCAATCCGTGCAAATCGATCCGGCCTTCGATGACCACCCGTCCGCGCGATATCCTCTTGTGGGTCGGACGGTCGATCGGATGCAGCCGATGCGCAGGTATCGCCGGTTTTGCCGGAGCCGGCGCTGGCATTGCCTTAGATTTGATCTTTTCGGGTGCCGATGGCGTAACTGCTGGCTGATCCTGCACCGCATTGAGCAGAAATTCCATCTTGTCCTTCCCCTTCAGGGGTCGGGTGGATTTTGCGACTTTCTCCCAGAGAATCCGGTCTTCAATGTTGGTGAACTCGTCCCTGGACCGCTTCATGCCCGATCCGCCAACAATGACCGGGGTACAAGCGCATAAAAAATGGCGTCATGGCGAATGCCGCCCGCAATGTCGCCTGCCGCGTCGCCGGACCCGGCAAAAAGGTCACCGCGCGCCGGTCCTACGATGGCGGACCCGGTATCCTGCGCAATCATCAGCCGCGCAAACCCCTCTCCCCCGAAAGCCTGCAAGGCAGGTGCCGAGATATAGAAGGGCGTACCGAAGGTATGCAGCAGCCGGTCGACAGCAAGGGAACGTCCGCCCGTCAGCGGCACCTTGGCAGCCGCAATCGGCCCCAGCGCGGCATCGTCGACCGCCGCTTCGCGAAAGAAAATATAGGATTGGTTGTTCCACAGCAGGCTTTGAACCTGGTCAGGATTGTCGGCGAGCCATGCGCGAATAGCCTGCATCGACATTTTATCCAGCGGGATTTCACCGCGATCCAAGAGGATTTTTCCGACGCCGGTAAATCGGTGACCGGTCTTCGCCGCATAGGTGATGCGGCGCAGGCGACCGTCGGTCATCTTCAACCTGGCAGCGCCCTGAACATGAATGAAGAAGGCATCGACCGGACTTTCCACAAAGGCTATTTCCAGATTTTGCCCGTCGAGTGCACCGCTCTCAATGGCAGCGCGGTCAAAATACTCGGCAAGCCCTATCGGGGTTTGCCGGGCGAAAGCGAAATAGGGATCAAAACCCGCAGGCCGATTGCTGTCATCTACATCCACCAGATCATTCGGGCGGCTGAGAAAGGGAACTGTGTAGCGTTCCGTTCGAACCGGAGAAGCAACCACCTCGGGTTCATAGAAACCCGTGACAAAACCATGTCCCGTCTCGGGATTTTCCAGGCGTGCCGGCCGGAACCATTTTTCAAAAAACCGCCGTGCCTCTTCGTCACTTTCGACCAATGTTTCACGTGAATCAGCGAAAACAGGCGCGAGGGCCTCAAAAGTGATACCCAGAGATCCGCTTTTATAGGGCTTTTCCAGAACCCTGCGGGCAGAACGCACAAAAGCTTGAAACGCTTCAAGCTGGTTGTCGTTCTCCCAACCGGGGCAATCGGTGAATGCCACCGGTTTGAAGAGAGGGGAAAGCATGGTCTGGCGCTCGCGACAGGAGAATCAATCTTCGGCTTCGGTCGCGACGAGTTTCCAGTTCGGATCCTTCGAGCGGGTATCCCGCGCATAGGTCCAGACATCCTTGACTTCAGCCACCGCTTCCTTGTCGCCGTCGATCACGTTGCCGTCCTTGTCCAGGGTTGCCGAAATCAGCTCGCTGACGACGCGCACTGTCACGTGCGCTTCCGTGCCCTTCATTTCAGCGCCGGTAATGTCGGCCTTGTTGATGCCGACGAACGAGGATTGCACCTTTTCGCCGCGCGATTCACGATCGGCGATGGCCGAAACGAAACCATCAAATACTTCGCGGGACAGGAGCGATTTGAGCGTCTTGCGATCACCATCGGCAAAGGACATGACGATCATCTCATAGGCCATCTTTGAGCCTTCAAGAAACTTCGCCGGATCGAATGCCGGATCGGCGTTCTGGATGGTGCGAAGGCCTTCGTTCAGCGGCGTACCGGGTTTCGCCAGAGCATCCACCTTTTCAAACTGGTTTTCCTTCGGCTCGCCGCGCCGTGGCAGCGACACGACATTATCGCCGGGCTTGGCCTTGTCTTCGACCTCGGCTGTGCGCGATGATGCATACGGATTGAATGGCGGACGCTCGTTGCCGGTGCGGCGACCGAGGACCTTGCGCAGCTGCAAAAAGATCACCACTGCTGCCACGAAGAAGAAAATCGTTCCGAAGTCCAGATATTCCATGTCGCCTGCCATTCATCCCTAAATTCAGTCAGCCGTTTCATTGTACGGCCATTGCGCTTTTGTCGAATTACCAAAACATATAGATTGCTGAAGGCAATCATACAAATGCTCATGTTCATACCTATATAGGCATGAAATTGACGCCGGGTATGGATTATAACCGGATATGTCCTTCGAAAGGTAAATTAGTTGCGATCCTCTCTTGTGCCCCTGTTCCTGCTTGCACTGCCATTTCTTGAAATTGCCGGCTTCATTGTGGTTGGCAGCAAGATCGGTGTTCTGGCAACGCTCGGCCTGATCATCCTGTCGATGTTCCTCGGTGTTTTTCTGTTGCGCCTGCAGGGATTTGGCATCCTGCAGAAAATCCGTTCGGAAACCGCCGCCGGCCGGACGCCGAGCCGCGAACTTGTGCACGGCGTCATGCTGTTCTTTGCCGCGTTCCTGTTGATCGTTCCTGGCTTCATCACGGACATTATCGGCCTGCTTTTGTTCATACCCGCCGTCCGCGATATTGGCTGGCGTTTTGTCCGGAGCCGCGTGGTCGTGGTCAATCCTGCAGCAACGGGCCATTCCCGGCCCGTTCGCTCCGCTGATCGTGTCATTGAACTTGACCCGGAAGATTATTCCAGGAAATCCGACCCCAACTCGCCATGGAGCCCGAAAGAATAGCGTGCGTGCATGAGGATGGTTCGTCCCGGCTTGCCTCGCTGGGGCTCTCATGCTAGCCAGCCATCATTCATTCGATAACCGCCGAAGCGGACGCAACGAGAGAAGGTTTCCAGACAATGGCTCAAAAGCCTGATGAAAATGCCGAAAACGGCAATGAAGCGACCAATGGCAATGGGAGCGTCCAGCAGCAGACACTGAACATTCTTGCTCAGTACGTGAAGGATTTGTCCTTCGAAAGCCCAGGCGCGCCTCTGTCGCTGCGCCCGCGGGACAAGGCTCCCGGCATCAGCATCAATGTGAATGTCAACGCCAATCCGATTGCCGAGAACGATTTCGATGTCGTTCTGACCCTCACGGCCCGTGCCGGTGAAGGCAAGGAAGTCCTGTTCAACGCGGAACTCGTCTATGGCGGCGTTTTCCGTCTGGAAGGCTTCCCGCAGGAACATCTCCTGCCGCTGCTTTTCATCGAATGCCCGCGCCTGCTCTTCCCGTTCGCACGTCAGATCATTGCGGAAGCAACCCGCAATGGCGGTTTCCCGCCGCTGATGATCGACCCGATCGACTTTGCGCAGATGTTTCAGCAGCGCATGGCTGAAGAACAAGCCAAGTCGATGGTCAGCTAAGCCAACGGTTCTACAAGATAACAAAAACCCGGGTTCGACCCGGGTTTTTTGTTGCCGCGATTTTTAGCGTGCTGCTATCCGTTCGTTCCAGATCGCTTTCTCGCCAATCTTCTCGACCAGCTTGTCGTGCGCCTGCCTTTCCGAATCGGTGAGGCGGGATGGCAGCGGTACCGCGCGGCGCGCAATGACAACAACCGTTTCCGTATCGGCGGATTGCTTGTTGTCGGACTGTTCGGCAACGGTCAGGCCGAGGGCCGCCTGTTTTCCGCCGATCAGTTCGATATATACTTCTGCCAGCAACTGCGAATCGAGCAACGCGCCGTGCATCGTGCGGTGACTGTTGTCGATGCCGTAACGACGGCACAGGGCATCCAGGGAATTTGGGCCCATTGGATGTTTGCGGCGCGCGAGTGCCAGCGTATCGATAACCCGGTCATTGCTGATGGGGGGGTGCCCCAGGCGGTTCAGCTCGGCATTGATGAAGCCCATATCGAATGTGGCGTTGTGGGCGATCAGCTTCGCCCCGTCGATGAATTCGAGAAAACCATCGACGATGCCGGCAAAGACCGGCTTATCCTTCAGGCGGTCATTGCTGATGCCGTGAACGGCCAGCGCATCCGGGTGGACCTGTTTGCCATCCGGATTGATGAAAACATGAAATGTGTTGCCAGTCGGGAAACGATTGACCAGTTCCACACCGCCAATTTCGATGATGCGATCATCCAGCCGGTCGAGCCCTGTTGTTTCCGTATCGAATATGATCTCGCGCATGGAATCTTCCTTTGACCCAAATTTCATGAATTGACCGGCCAGCGCAAGGCCGGAGCAGCGGTTTCCCCGCTTTCCGCCGGTCAGGAATCCGTGAGAATCCGAATTATCTCGTTGATCTCGGCCCGCGTCGCATCGAATGTCTGATCCGTGTTGACGACAAAATCGGCACGGGCGCGTTTCTCGGCGTCGGGAGTCTGGCGCTCAAGAATTGCTTCGAGTTTTTCGGGGGTCATGTCGGCCCTGGCCAATACCCGCCTTTTCTGCACCTCTGCCGGTGCGCTGACAACAAGGATCTTATCCACCCGCTTATCGCCACCGGTCTCGAACAGCAGCGGAATATCGATCACGGCAAGCTTCGCACCTTGGGATTGAGCGCTATCGCGGAAAGCGTTCTCTTCGGAACGAACCATGGGGTGGATAATCGATTCAAGCTTCCGAAGTGCCTTGGGATTGCCAATGACCGCCGCCGAGAGCCTGGCGCGATCCACCACGCCGTTTTCCGTCGTTCCGGGAAAAGCTGCTTCAATCAAAGGAGCTGCCGCGCCGGAATATAGTCGGTGAACCGTTTCATCGGCGGAATAGACCGGAACGCCCGCATCCATGAACATTTGCGCGGCTGTCGATTTACCCATGCCGATCGATCCGGTGAGACCCAGCACGATCATTTTGCTTTCCCTGCCGCCATATCGGCCAGAATGAGGTTTCGCAGCTCTGCCGTTACATCCGGCCGTTTGCCGAACCAGTGCTCAAAGCCCGGTACGGCCTGGTGCAGCAACATGCCCAGTCCATCGGCGGTTTCGAGACCGCGCAAGCGCGCTGCGCGCAAAAGCGGCGTTTCCAACGGCACATAGACAATGTCGGTCACCAGCGCATCCGAATCAGCCTCGGTCAGGTCTATCACCATCTCGTCTTTACCCGACATGCCGAGCGATGTGGTGTTTACAACCAGTGACGCGCCCTTCAGCAATTCCGGCACGGCGTCCCACCCATGGGCACCCCCGGAAATTCCAAACCGGTCTGCCAGTTCCTGGGCCCGCTCCATGGTTCGATTGACGATCCTGATGTCGGTGAAACCGCGCTGCTTCAACGCAAAGATCACCGCCCGGCTTGCCCCGCCCGCACCCAGCACCAGAGCGCTCCTGCGCACACTCCAGCCGGGGCTCAGCGAGTCGAGATTTGCGAGGAACCCGTAAGCATCCGTATTGCCGCCATGCAGAATGCCATTTTCGAACCAGAGCGTGTTCACCGCTCCGATTTCTTCGGCCGCAGAATCGCGCTTCCCGCACAGGGAAAAAGCCACCTCCTTATGCGGGATGGTGACGTTGCCGCCGACAAACCCATTGTCATTCAACGTGTGGATAAAGGCCGCAAATGCGTCCGGTGCAACCTCGACCGCCCGATAGGAGCCGTCCAATCCGAATTGCCTGAGCCAGTAACCGTGGATGAGCGGCGAGCGTGAATGACGGATTGGATAACCCGTTACGAAAGCGCTGGGATGATCAGCCATCGATCGCACCCTCCCGGCGCAGTTCATTCAGCAACGGCAACAGTGGGAGGCCGACAATGGTAAAATAATCCCCATCCACCTTCTCGAACAGCTGCACGCCTTCGCCTTCATACTGGTAGGCGCCAACACTTTGCAGCGCGACGGTGCCAACCCGTGCCAGGTGCCGTCCAATGAAAGCCGGATCGAGATCGCGCAATGTCATGCGCGCCACCGAAACGTGCCGCCACAGTGTCTGCCCGCTTTTGACCAGAACAATCGCGCTGTTCAGGTGATGAGTCCTACCGGAAAGCCTGAGCAGTTGCCTGCGCGCGGCCTCCATATCGGCAGGCTTGTGCAAAACCTCGTCGCCCAAGGACAGGGTTTGATCCGAACCGATCACCAATGCGTCCGGGTTACGCTCACTGACATCGAGCGCCTTTGCTTCAGCCAGAACAAGCGCGACGTCCTCCGGCGTTGCTCCGCTCTTATAGAGAGGCGCTTCCACCGCCCGCTCATCGATATTGGCCGACTGTGCGGTAAAAGCGATGCCGGCGTTTTTCAGGAGCGTCGCGCGGAACGGACTTTTGGAAGCAAGAATAATCTGCATTTGTCTTCTTCTCTGATTAATAATGCGGCTATCGCCCTTGGGAACGCAGGGCGAGAACCGCCGCCGCCGTTTCTTCAATAGAGCGGCGTGAGACGTCTATCATAGGCCAATTATAGCGATGGCAAATCTGCCGCGCATAGGAAAGCTCTTCAATAATATTGGCCCGGTCAAGATAGTGATCCGTGTCAAAGCCCGGGGTTGCCCCGAGAATGCGATGCTGGCGCACCTGTGAGATCCGCTCTGCCGAGGCAATCAGGCCAACAATCAGCGGCCGTTCCGCATTGATAATCACATCGGCAATGGGCACACCGGGAACGATGGGCACATTGGCGGTCTTGATGCCGCGATTGGCGAGATAAATGCTTGTCGGGGTTTTCGACGTCCGTGAAATGCCGATCAGAATGACATCGGCTTCTTCGATGTCGAGCGGCAGCTGGCCGTCATCATGCTCCATGGTAAAATTCAGCGCATCGATGCGGCGGAAATATTCCGCATTGAGCACATGCTGCGCCCCAACCCGCCTTCCCGCCGGAGCACCGAGATAGGACTGGAATATGCTGAGGACCGGTTCAAGAACGGACACGCAGGGAACGCCAATCGTCGCGCAGCTTTCATCGATCATTGCCGCCAGCCGTTTATCCACGATGGTGTAAAGGACAATGCCAGGTTCTGCATCGATACCTTCAAGCACCTTTTTGATCTGCTTTTCCGTGCGAATGAGCGGATAGACGTGTTCAATGGCGCGCGCATGCACATATTGCGCCGCCGCTGCGCGACCCGCCGCCAGGAGAGTCTCTCCGGTCGCATCAGAAATCATGTGAAGATGGAAGTAGTTGACTGGCTTTGTCACAGAAAACTCGACTCCCTGTTGATGACTGGGGAGAATTCTCCCGGTTTTGAACAAGCAATGGCAGCCATGTGAATCATTGGCAAGTCATCCACAGCGAACCCACTTGTGGATGACTCTTCCGGGCATAGCTGCGATCTGGGGATTGTTGCGACTCTTCGTCCGTTGTTCCCCGCATTCCCACATGGATATCCACAGATTGATATTATTCAACACACTGATAATGAAAGGTATTTTACTTTATTACCGTTTTTTCTGAAATTTGCTTTATGGTTTTCCCTGTTTCGCATTGCTCCAGTTGCCTGTGGGAAAAAGTTGGCAATCTGGTAATTCCCGATACAAACAGACTCTAAGAATCAGAAAATCAGAAAATATCCAATTTTCTTTTTTGTAAGACAAAGCTGGAGAGAGACGGAATGGTCCGCAAAGTGATGAAAGTCCTTAGAGGCGAGACAGTTTTTCCGCCTCCCATCTGGATGATGCGCCAGGCTGGACGCTATCTTCCTGAATACCGGGAAGTCAGGAAGAACGCCGGAAGTTTTCTGGATCTCTGCTATTCGCCCGATCTCGCCGTCGAAGTGACGCTGCAGCCGATCCGCCGTTTCGGATTTGATGCGGCAATCCTGTTTTCGGACATTCTTGTCGTGCCGCATGCGCTTGGCCGTGATCTGCGCTTTGAAGAGGGCAGAGGCCCTTTGATGACGCCGATTGATGCGGATGGCATTTTCTGGCTTGAACCCAATGGGGCTGTGGAACGCCTGGAGCCCGTCTACGAGACTGTTCGGCTGCTTCGGCATCAACTGCCACAGGAAACCACCCTGCTTGGCTTCTGTGGCGCTCCATGGACTGTGGCGACCTATATGATAGCCGGTCATGGAACACCGGACCAGGCGCCGGCCCGCCTCTTCGCCTACCGCTATCCGGATGCCTTCCAGAAACTGCTGGACGAACTCGCCGATGTCTCAGCGGAGTATCTGATCCGCCAGATCGATGCCGGTGCTGATGCGGTACAGATTTTTGATTCCTGGTCTGGTGTTCTGGACGAAGCCTGCTTCGAGCAGTTCTGTATCGCTCCCGTGGCCAGGATCGTTAAAAAGGTGCGTGCATCCCACCCGGATGTCCCGATCATCGGTTTTCCCAAGGGTGCTGGTGCGCTTTATGTGAACTATCGCGAGCGCACCGGGGTGACAGCCTTGGGCCTCGACTGGACGGTGCCGCTGTCGCTGGCGTCTTCACTTCAAGGAGGCGGGGCAATTCAGGGCAATCTTGATCCCTTGCGTGTTGTAGCCGGCGGCCGGGCGCTGGATGAAGGCGTGGATGCTATTCTTGACGGTCTGGGTCATGGCCCGCTGATCTTCAATCTTGGCCATGGCATCACCCCCGATGCCCCCGTCTCCCATGTGGAACAGATGGTTGCACGCGTCCGGCAGGCAAGAGCCAGGAACTGATGCACTGAAAACCGGGGATTTATTATGAGCAGCAACGAGATGCCGGTCCAAAATTCAAACAAGACAGCATCGATGGCGAGGGCGATCGGTGTCGTTTTTGCGTTGGTTGTTGTGACGCTGGTCTATCTCTATCCTGACAACGCCTATCTCTGGGTGAAGGCATTGCATGTGATTGCCGTCATCTCCTGGATGGCCGGAATGCTCTATCTGCCGCGGCTGTTCATCTATCACTGCGCCGCCGAGAAAGGGTCCGTCCAATCGGAAACATTCAAGGTGATGGAGCGCCGATTGCTCAAGGCCATCATCAATCCGGCTATGATGGTGACATGGGCCGCCGGGCTTTGGCTCGCGTGGCGAACGGTTGCCTATATGGACGGCTGGTTTCACGTGAAATTCCTGGCCGTCCTGATCCTTTCCGGCATTCACGGTTACTTTTCCAAGGCTGTCCGCATGTTCGCCGAGGATAGAAACGCAAAGCCTGCCCGTTTCTGGCGGATGATGAATGAAGTGCCGACGGTTCTGATGATCATTATCGTGATCATGGTCATCATAAAGCCATTTTGACTCATCATTTTATTTTCTGCCTGATATCAATACCACTCATGAAACCCCTTGCCCTTGCAGTCATGATTGGCTAGATAGGGGCTCTTATCTGGAAATACCGCCATAGCGATCTTCAGCCATTCATACATGGCACTGCATTCCGGCATCGTCATTTCCCTTCCCCATTTCAAACCTATAAGATTAAGAGTTCCGCACACATGCAGGAAATGAAACTACAAGAACTCAAGAACAAGACGCCGGTTGATCTTCTGGCGTTTGCTGAAACACTGGAAGTCGAAAACGCCAGTGTCATGCGCAAACAGGAACTGATGTTTGCGATCTTGAAGAAACTGGCCTCCCAGGATGTCGAAATTATCGGCGAAGGCGTGGTCGAGATATTGCAGGATGGCTTCGGCTTCATGCGTTCTGCCAATGCAAACTATCTCCCAGGCCCCGACGACATCTATATCTCCCCATCGCAGATCCGGCGGTTTTCGCTGAAAACCGGTGATACCGTCGAAGGTCCGATCCGTGGGCCCAAGGAAGGTGAGCGCTATTTCGCCCTTCTCAAGGTCAACACTATCAACTTCGAAGACCCGGAAAAAATCCGCCACAAGATCCACTTCGACAATCTGACACCGCTCTATCCGAATGAGCGTTTCAAGATGGAGCTGGAAAATCCAACCACCAAGGATTTGTCGGCCCGCGTTATCGATCTGGTGGCACCTCTCGGTAAAGGCCAGCGCGGTCTCATCGTCGCTCCGCCCCGTACCGGTAAAACCGTTCTCCTCCAGAACATTGCCCATTCCATCACTGCCAATCATCCCGAATGCTATCTGATCGTTCTTCTGATCGATGAACGTCCGGAAGAAGTCACGGATATGCAGCGTTCCGTGAAGGGCGAAGTGGTCTCCTCCACATTCGACGAACCGGCGTCCCGCCACGTTCAGGTGGCTGAAATGGTCATCGAGAAGGCGAAACGCCTGGTTGAACATGGCCGCGATGTGGTTATCCTGCTCGATTCCATCACGCGCCTTGGCCGCGCCTACAACACCGTGGTGCCATCATCCGGCAAGGTTCTGACCGGTGGCGTGGATGCGAATGCGCTTCAGCGCCCCAAGCGTTTCTTCGGTGCGGCACGCAACATCGAGGAAGGCGGATCACTGACTATCATTGCGACGGCGCTTATCGATACGGGCAGCCGCATGGACGAAGTGATCTTTGAAGAATTCAAGGGTACCGGCAATTCGGAAATCGTGCTCGACCGCAAGGTTGCCGACAAGCGCATCTTCCCGTCCATGGATATTCTGAAATCCGGCACGCGCAAGGAAGACCTGCTCGTCCCACGTCAGGATCTGCAGAAGATCTTTGTCCTGCGCCGTATTCTGGCCCCGATGGGCACGACGGATGCGATCGAGTTCCTCATCGACAAGCTGAAGCAGACCAAGACCAATGGCGAATTCTTCGATTCGATGAATACGTAACAGTCCTAGGATTGCGGTTTGAGCAGCGCTGCCAGCGCCTCGGCCGTTTCCACAGGCGCCAGACACACGAACCCGCGGCAGAGATAGGCCGCGGGTTTTTTTATGGTGATTGCTCCGCCGCCGGGCACCAGCTCGATTGTGGTGTTTTCTCTAAACTCCATCCAGATATCGGTACGGCGCGGGTCTGGATAATCGTTTGCAAGCTGCAGGAGCGGATGGCCTTTGTCCGCAGTGACCAGGACGAGCTTCATCGGTTCCAGCAGCAGGCTGGCGCTGTTGAGAACACCAGCCTGGCCATAGCGCTGTTCAAGCACACGACCGAGCGCGTTTTCAGCAAGTTCCTCGACCCGCCGCTGCAATGCGTAGTCCGGCGTTGCTGTCGCCAGACGCGAAATGGCTTCGATGATCTGCCCGGTGGCACTCGGTATGGCCTCATCCTGATCACCGCGCACGCGGATGATGACATCGGCGCTGTCGATCGCGCTGAGGGCATGATTGCCATCTTCCGTGAGATGCCAGCGATCGAGAGACTGGAGCCAAAGAGCCGCGTCATCGAGAAACGCTTTGTCCTGCGTCACTTCATAGAGGGAAATGGCGGCATTGATCATCGATGCATAATCCGATGACAGACCGGGAAAGAGGCGCGACTGTTCCAGAACGGAATGCGGCAGACGCCCATCAACCATCGATTCGGATATGGAACGATAAGCGCCCAATGCCAGATCCAGCCAATCCTTGCGCTGGAATAACCGCGCCGCTTCCGCGAGCGCACGGATCATCAGCCCGTTCCAGTCAGTGAGCGATTTGTCGTCGCGATGGGGGTGGACCCGGCCTTCGCGGCGCTTGAAAAGTATCTGCCTGGCCTTTGCCAAATGTGCCTCGGTGTCCGCATCCGATGAGCCAGGCGAGGTCAGGCGATTGAGAATGGTTTTGCCTTCCCAGTTTCCCTCTGGGCGGACATCGTAAACCGTGCGAAAGATATCGAAATCCGGCGTCGTGGGAATTTCATCCGCAGACCAAACGTAGAAGCGGCCCTCTTCACCCTCGCTGTCGGCATCCAAGCTCGAGGCAAAGCGTTGGTCGTTCGCCAGCATTTCGCGCTCGAGCCAATCGACAGTTTCTTCGATTCGCAGGCGGAACAATTCATCTTTGGTTTCGGCATAGGCATACGTCGCGTGACGGATGAACTGGGCATTGTCGTAAAGCATCTTTTCAAAGTGCGGAACGAGCCAGCGATCATCGACGGAGTACCGGGACAGTCCGCCACCGAGATGATCGTAGATGCCGCCTTGCAGCATCATTTGCAGGCTCCTGAGAAAGGCATCCCTGTGCTCAGGATTGCCGGTGCGCAGCCAGGAAAGCCAGAGGGTATCCATGAAAGGCGCATTGGGAAATTTGGGAGCGCCAGTCAAGCCGCCTTTCTGCATGTCGATCATGCCAGATATATTGGCAGAAAACTGATCAAAGATATGTTTGTCCAGCGCTGCCGGACCCGCCTGGGCGTCAAGACGGGCGCTGACGTGGCTGGTCAAGGCATCGACGTTCTGGGTGACGCGCGCGCGGTCTTCGCGCCATACCCTGTCGATCGACTGCAACACGTCGACAAAACCAGGCCGGCCATAGCGTGAGTTCTTGGGAAAATAGGTTCCTCCCCAAAACGGCTTTGCCTCCGGTGTGAGAAACATCGTCAGCGGCCAGCCCCCCTGCTCTCCCATCGCGCCAAGAGCTGCCATGTATATCTGATCGATATCCGGCCGTTCTTCCCTGTCCACCTTGATATTGACGTAGTGGGCATTCATCAGGTCAGCAACGTCGCCATCTTCAAAGCATTCGTGCGCCATGACATGACACCAGTGACAGGCAGCGTAACCAACGGACAGCAGAATGGGCTTGCCCGTTTCCTGTGCCTCCGCAAGCGCAAGCTTTCCCCATGGCCGCCAATGCACCGGGTTGCCGGCATGCTGACGAAGATACGGGCTGGACTCGTTCCCGAGCAGATTGGCTTGCTGATACATTGGATTACTCCGCTCTTCCCGAATGCCGGCTTGAGGGTTATCAAGACATCCAGTGTAGCCGTGGATAAATGCAAATGAAACAGAACCAGAATTTCAGCGAGACTATTTTTGCCCTGTCCAGTGGGCGGCTCCCATCTGGTGTCGCCGTGATCCGCATGTCCGGATCGAAGACTCGATTCGTTATCGAAACAATTTGCGGTAACCTTCCTCAACCACGGCAGGCCGAGCTGCGTACATTCCGCGATGCATTCGGTAGTCCCGTTGATCGGGGGCTCGTGTTGTTTTTCTCCAATCCCCATAGCTTTACCGGCGAAGATTGCGGCGAGTTTCACCTGCACGGCGGCCGTGCTGTTGTCGATGCAATGATTTCGCTTCTCTATACCTTTGACAATTGCCGCTTGGCCGAACCCGGTGAGTTCACGCGGCGCGCCTTTGCCAATGGAAAATTCGATCTGACGGTGGCTGAAGGACTCGCGGATCTGATCGCCGCCGAGACCGATGGTCAGCGTCGCCTGGCGCTGCAGATCGCATCGGGTTCGCAAGTTCAGCTCTACTCATCCTGGCGAACCGAGATGATCCGCGCGCGCGCCTTGATTGAAGCAGAACTCGATTTTGCCGACGAATCCGACGTTCCCGGTTCCGTATCGGATCAAGTCTGGGTATCGATGCGCGATCTCGCGGAGAAGATTGAACAACATGTAGCGGATGGAAAACGCGGCGCAATCGTGCGCGATGGCTTCCGTGTGGTGATTGTTGGTGCGCCGAACGCCGGCAAATCGAGCCTGCTGAATGCCTTGGCGGGAACCGATGTGGCGATTGTCTCCGATGAACCGGGAACGACACGCGACCTGATTGAAATCAAACTCGATCTGGGAGGCTTGCCCGTCCTTATCACCGATACGGCGGGCCTCAGGGAAACCGAGGGTAAGGTGGAACAGATCGGCATCGAACGGGCGCTTGACCGCGCGCACACGGCGGATCTGGTACTGTTGCTGACGGACATGGCGAGCCCGCTTCCAGCACCATTTGTCGAGCTGGATGCTATCGATACGCTGCGAATTGGAACGAAGCTGGACGTTGCCGAGAGAACGACATCCGAAAGCAATGATCTGAACGTTTCAATCCGGTCGGGCGAGGGCTTGAATGAGCTGCTAGCGGCGTTGCGATCCAAGGCCGAATCTGCAGTTGGGAATCTTTCGGATCCGCTTCCCACTCGCCGCCGTCATATGGAGTTGCTCACCCAAACGAGCCGTGAAATCAATCACGCTGTGGCTGACGTAGCAGCGCCGCTGGAAGTTCGGGCTGAGTATCTACGTCGGGCTTCCCATGCATTGGGCCGGATTACTGGAGACGTGGATGTCGAGGATATTCTCGATGTGGTATTTTCACAGTTCTGTATAGGCAAATGATTCACGTGAAACATTGAAACTATAACGGCGATCTGCGGGTACGAATTGTTTCACGTGAAACATTGTTCTTTGACTCACACTTGACTCAGGGCTTTGATTTGCTCATCAAGACACTGAATTCGAATCTCGGAAAGTTTGGCTCGTGGAAGACAATTTTGACGTCATTGTCATTGGTGGTGGGCACGCCGGCTGTGAAGCCGCAGCGGCCTCGGCCCGCTATGGCGCGCGCACGGCGCTCGTGACGCACAAAGCGGACACGATTGGTGTCATGTCCTGCAATCCCGCCATCGGTGGTCTTGGCAAGGGGCATCTGGTCCGGGAGATCGATGCGCTCGATGGTCTGATGGGCCGCGTTGCCGATGCCGCCGGTATTCAGTTCCGACTTCTCAACCGGCGCAAAGGCCCTGCTGTTCGCGGCCCGCGCACGCAGGCGGACCGGAAGCTCTATAGGCTAGCGATGCAAGTGGCGATTGCGGAACAGCAGAATCTGACTGTTGTTGAAGGTGGCGCCAACGATCTGGTCATTCACAACGGAAAGGTTGCAGGCGTCCAATTGATGGATGGCCGCGTTATCTCTTGCGGTGCTGTTGTCCTGACGACGGGAACATTTCTTCGCGGCTTGATCCATATCGGTGAAAAGAAGATACCAGCAGGGCGGATGGGCGAGGCCCCTGCCCTCGGCCTGTCGGATACCCTGACGAAGCATGCATTCGCTTTGGGTCGGTTGAAGACAGGCACGCCGCCGCGGCTGGATGGTCGCACGATCGATCGGTCGGGGCTTGACGTTCAATCTGCGGACGAGGGCCCGCTGCCGTTTTCGCTGATGACGGATGTCATCACCAACCCGCAGATCGACTGCGGGATTACGCGCACGACGCCGGAATCGCACGCCATTATCCGCGCGAATCTGCATCGCTCGGCGATGTATTCCGGGTCTATTGAAGGCATTGGCCCGCGCTACTGTCCGTCTGTGGAAGATAAAATCGTCAAATTTGGCGACCGGGATGGCCATCAGATATTCTTGGAGCCCGAGGGTTTGGACGATCATACGGTCTATCCCAATGGGATATCAACATCCCTGCCTGAGGACGTGCAGTTGGAAATTCTCAAGACCATACCGGGTCTCGAGCGCGCCACCATGCTGCAACCGGGTTACGCCATTGAGTATGACTATATTGATCCGCGTGAGTTGGATCGAAGCCTGCAGGCGCGGCGCATAGGCGGCCTGTTTCTCGCCGGGCAGATTAATGGAACAACGGGATATGAGGAGGCGGCGGCGCAGGGTTTGCTGGCGGGACTGAATGCGGCGCGGCTATCTGGCGGCGGCGTGCCGGTGATCATTCATCGGACCGAAGCCTATATCGGGGTGATGATCGATGATTTGACATCGCGCGGCGTGAGCGAACCCTATCGCATGTTTACGTCGCGTGCGGAATTTCGGCTTTCCCTGCGGGCAGACAATGCCGACGAACGTCTGACACCGATGGCGGACCGATTGGGGATATTGGGTTCGGATCGCCGGGATCGCTTTGCTGCGCGTACCAAACAGTTGGACACGGCGCGTGATCTGGCAAAGCGCTTGACTATTACACCAAATGCGGCAGCGGCCATGAATTTACATCTCAATCAGGACGGTGTTCGCCGTTCCGCCTATGAACTGCTTGCCTTTCCTGAGATAGACCTGGCGCGTTTGCGGCTGATCTGGCCGGAACTGGCTGACATTAACGGTCGTGTGGCGGAAGCCCTGGAGATCGAAGCGCAGTACGCGGTTTATCTCGAACGCCAGAAGGCGGACGTTGCCGCGATGGAACGCGAAGAAGCACTGCTCATACCGCAGGGTATTGATTTTTCGATGGTTTCAGGCCTGTCCAATGAGCTGAAGCAGAAGCTGAAGCAGCGCCAACCGCGATCAATAGCGGAGGCCCAGCGCATCGATGGCATGACGCCGGCTGCGCTTGCCCTCATTATCACCCAAATCCGTCGCAACACTGTCGCAAGAGACGTGGCGTGAGCGATTGGCGGGAGAAGAAGCTGCGTGGGGTTATCCCCAATGTTTCACGTGAAACAGTCAAGGACCTTATTGACTTCGAAGATCTGTTTCGAAAGTGGTCAAAGGCGATCAATCTCGCCTCCCCTGCCACGCTGGACGAGTTGTGGGAACGGCATATTATCGACAGCGTACAGCTCCGCCCGCTTATGCCTGCGGCCAAGCGCTGGCTTGATCTTGGTTCGGGGGGCGGTTTTCCGGGTGTTGTTCTCGCTATTCTCCTGAAGGAAACGGCGGGTGCGGCGATTGACCTTGTCGAGAGCAATGGCAAGAAAGCTGCCTTTTTACGGACTGCTCTGGGCCAGTTTCACACTCCTGGAACGGTGCATCCGGTTCGGATTGATGCGGTTTGGTCGAAAGTCGCCACACCTGACGTTATTACGGCTCGTGCGCTTGCGCCATTGAAAGACCTTTTTGCGCTGACAGAGCCCTGGTTGACGAATGGCGCAACGGCACTTTTTCAAAAAGGCCGGGATTATCGCCGCGAGATCGAGGAAAGCCGTGACGGCTGGTCATTTGATCTGGTACAACATGCCAGTGTGGTCGATGTTGAGTCGGTGGTGTTGCAAATCAGCAATGTGCGGCGCAACCAGGCGGCGAAATAGGCCATTTTTCGATTTTATCGCCGATAATAGTGGTTTGCTCGGGAAACAGTGATGAACAGTCAGACTCGTATCATTACCATAGCCAATCAGAAGGGCGGTGTGGGGAAGACCACAACTGCCATCAACCTGGCTACGGCGCTTGCAGCCATCGGCGAGAACGTCCTGATTGTCGATCTCGATCCCCAGGGCAATGCCAGTACCGGGCTGGGCATTGATCGCAAGAACCGTGAGTTGTCGTCCTACGATGTCCTGATGCAGACTGCGTCGGTCGGCGAGGCAGCCATTGCCACGGCCGTTCCCAACCTGTCGCTCATTCCGTCTACGCTCGACCTTCTAGGAGTTGAGATGGAGATTGCCGGTTCTGCCGACCGTGCCACGCGTTTGCGCAAGGCATTTCGTGGTGATAATGCGGCCTCGCCCTTTACCTATATTCTGATCGATTGCCCACCATCGCTCAATCTCCTGACCATGAACGCCATGGCGGCGGCCGATTCCGTGCTTGTGCCGTTACAATGTGAGTTCTTCGCATTGGAGGGGTTGAGCCAATTGCTCGAAACCGTCAACCAGGTACGGACGGCGCTTAATCCGGCCCTGAATATTCAGGGTATTGTGCTGACCATGTTTGACGGTCGAAACAATCTGGCGACACAGGTTGTTGACGATGTCCGTTCGTTTATGGGCGACAAAGTCTACCGCACAGTCATTCCGCGCAATGTGCGTGTCTCGGAAGCACCCTCCTACGGTACGCCCGCCATTCTGTACGACCTGAAGTGTGCGGGCAGCCAGGCTTATCTGCAGCTGGCGTCGGAAGTTATTCAAAGGGAGCGGCATTTGCGTGCTGCTTGATCGATTCGAATACGAAACATTTATGAGAGCCTATGACAATGAATGAAGATCCGTCAAAAAAGCGCCTCGGTCGAGGTCTTGCTGCGCTCATTGGAGAGATGGACCGTCTGCCGGAAGAAAATGTTCCTCCGCGCATCGCCACTTTGGATCGTCAGGTTCCCATTGAATTTGTCACGCGCAATCCGCGCAATCCGCGGCGTTTGTTCACGGAAGCCGATCTGGAGGATTTGACCCAGTCGATCCGCGAACATGGCATTGTTCAGCCTGTCGTGGTTCGACCCGTCAAGGATTCCGCGGATCGCTATGAGCTGATCGCCGGCGAGCGGCGTTGGCGCGCGGCGCAACGTGCCGGTCTGACCACTGTTCCCGTCATCATTCGCGAAGTCGATGACCGGGTCGCGCTTGAACTGGCGATCATCGAGAACGTTCAGCGCGCCGACCTCAATCCGATTGAAGAAGGCATGGGCTATCAGCAGCTGATTGATGATCATGACTATACACAGGCGGATCTGGCGCAGGTTATCGGCAAGAGCCGAAGCCACGTAGCCAATACATTGCGGTTGCTGAAACTGCCGGAAACGGTTCGCGACCACATCACGAATGGTGCTCTGTCGGCTGGACATGCACGTACGCTGATCACCGCGGAACATCCGGATGTCCTGGCCGAGCGGATCATTCGCGACGGCCTGTCTGTTCGTCAAGCGGAAGCACTGGCTCAAGGTGGCGGCAAACCGGCGGCTCCGAAAGTCAAAGCGGACAATGATGAAAACAAGGACGCGGATACGCGGGCACTGGAAAAACTGCTGTCGGACGTAACTGGCATGCGTGTAACGGTCAATCATCAGGCCAAGGGCGGAGACGTGCGTATTCATTACGCAACGCTGGAACAACTGGATGAGATCTGCCGCCGTCTGCAAAGCTGAGTTGGAAGCAGTAAATCCTTTGAATTCAATCTGTTAGAGAATTTTATGTCTCGTAACGGCGGTCGTTGCGAGCATTACCTAACGGCCATTCAGCCCTGCCCGCGCGGCTTCTGCAGCCAGAGCGAT
Organism: Phyllobacterium sp. SL163; assembly: GCF_049896885.1. Classification (NCBI taxonomy): domain Bacteria; kingdom Pseudomonadati; phylum Pseudomonadota; class Alphaproteobacteria; order Hyphomicrobiales; family Phyllobacteriaceae; genus Phyllobacterium; species Phyllobacterium sp. SL163. Next base: position 217,471 of record NZ_JAFCVE010000001.1, read on the forward strand.
CAGTGACTGACGAATGATTGGAATGGATAGTGTCGCGTTGCGGCGGCTTTCCAGCACGGTTTTCTGCAACCGTTCGATGGCGCGGGCGCAGCTTTGTGTTGTCCAGCGCTGCAATGCCATTTCCACCAGCCGCCGCCGCGAGAAAAACACCGGCGGACGCGCGGATGCCACAGCCGAACCGGCATTCTTGCCCTCCGTTTCCATGCCGTAACGCAGGCTTTGCAACGTCTGGAACTGGCGTATGGCGGAACTCAGGATCAGAAAGCTTGAAGACCCAGAACCGATAACACGATCGAATGCATGGGTAAAATCCGCCAGGTTGCCCGTCATCATGGCATCGACAATTGTCTCGTAGGAAGTGGCGCTGACATCGCCGATGATATCGCGGACATCCTCAATGGTTACCCGTTCGCGGCCGTGCGCATAAAGACAGATTTTCTCAAGTTCGGCACGCGTGGCCAGCCGGTCTCCCCCAAGGCTCTCTTTCAGCAGGTTGCGGGCATCCAGCGTGATCTGCAGCTTGTTGCGGGCAAGCATGTCATCAATGGTTGCGTCTACGCCCTTCGCATCATCGCTGTAGCAAGGCAAAGCCATGGCGCTTGCGCTCTGCTCGACAATGCCGCGCAGACCCGCACCCTTCTTAAGGTCGCCCGCCTCGATCAGGATGAATGTGTCAACGGGAGGTGTTTTGGTCAGATGCGTTAGGGCATCGGCCAATCCCTTCTGTCCACCTGCGTTACGGACCCAGATCAGGCGCTCGCCGCCAAACATGGAAATGGTGTTGGCCTCGTCGGACAGCCGTCCGGGTTCCGCCTGAACATCATCGGCATCGAGGCGTATGACGGCAAAGGGATCGTCCTGGGTCAGTCCGGTCAGCTTGATAAAGACGCCGGCCCGTTCGCTCACCAGGCCCTTGTCGGGGCCGTAGAGCAGTACGATGGGATAAGCCCTGTCGAGCCTCTTCAGGAAGGAATCAACCTCGTGTGCTTTCTTCTGTGCCATGTCGAAGGGTTTAGCGCATTGAACGCGGATTGCAATTGCGGGCCCTTTACCGGGTGAGACAAACAGCCATCAACGAGAGGGCATCGTTGCCAGCCGCAGCCAATATCGGGCAATCAAAGGTTTTTGACGACAATGGCGCAAGCCAGGCGGAAAAGCAAAAAGGCCCGGTAAAAACCGGGCCTTTTGAACTTCGAACAACTGGAGCGGGAGAAGGGATTCGAACCCTCGACCCCAACCTTGGCAAGGTTGTGCTCTACCCCTGAGCTACTCCCGCATGTGCCAGTTTGTCTTGCGAAGCGGGGCCTATATGACCCAAGGACAGACCAATTGCAACAGCGAATTTTTGACTTTGTGACGATATTCGAAAAAAAATTCAACGGGTGGATCGTCCCGGCAATGAAATGTCCGATTAAACCAAGGTGTGGCTGGGTTTTCGCTTGAGAGCGTGCGGTGAAGCGATTAGGACAACAAAAGCATATTTTCCAATTGCCGGTGCCGCGAGAGCCAGAATGCCCAAGACATACGCAGAACTGATGCAGAAATTCGATGATCTCGGAATCAAAGTGTCAACGATTCGGCATGCTCCGGTGTTCACGGTTGCCGAAGCGCAGGATTTGCGTGGGCAGGTTCCAGGTGCCCACACCAAAAACCTGTTCCTGAAGGACAAGAAAGACAAGTTCTTTCTCGTCACTGTGGACGAAGAGGCGCAGGTCGATCTTAAAACAATCCATACCAAGATTGGTGCATCGAGCCGCGTTTCATTCGGCAAACCGGAAAAGCTGATGGAGTATCTTGGGCTTGTTCCGGGTTCGGTCAGTGTGCTTGGCATTATCAATGACGAGGAGCATCAGGTGAAGGTCGTGCTTGATGAGGGGCTCATGCACAATGAGATCATCAATGCGCACCCGCTGAGCAACGATGCCACCACATCCATTCGGCGAGACGATCTCTTGCGGTTTCTCGCATCTACCGATCACGAACCCCTGATCTTGAAAATTGATGAATCCAACCCAACCTGGGTGCAGGCTGTAAACAGGTCCAAGCGGATCTGGAAAACATGTAACCAGCGGATACGGGAGAATTTTGATGAGCAATACTGATAACCCGTTCGGCGGCGGCTACAGCAGTGCAGCTGCGACAACGACGGTATCTTACGGCGGCGCGGCTCCCGCGGCCGCCTCAACCGCGGCTGGTGCCTTGATCAAGGATACCACCACGGCGGGATTTGCCACGGATGTGATCGCCGAATCGAAGAGCCAACCGGTTCTGGTCGATTTCTGGGCCCCCTGGTGCGGGCCCTGCAAGCAATTGACACCGATCATTGAAAAGGTGGTCAATGCCGCCGGCGGGCGGGTAAAGCTGGTTAAAATGAATATTGACGAGCACCCTGCCATCGCAGGGCAACTCGGTATTCAATCAATTCCGGCGGTGATTGCCTTTGCTGATGGCAAGCCGGTCGATGGTTTCATGGGCGCATTGCCGGAATCAAAGGTCAAGGAATTCATTGATCGCATTGCGTCACCGGATGGCGGCAGGGATGCAGCCATTCAATCGGCGCTGGATGCGGCTACCCAGGCTGCAGCAGCGGGAGATATGGAGCAGGCGGCCCAGATCTATTCGGCCGTTCTGGCGGAAGTGCCCGATCATGTGGCGGCGCTTGCCGGACTTGCCAATTGCCTGATCGATCTGGGTGATCTTGACCAGGCCAAGGCCGTTCTGGAGCAGGTTCCCGCGAACAAGAAAGACGATGCCAGTGTGCGTGCGGCGGAAGCAAAAGTTGCCCTGGCTGATCAAGCGGCGAAGCTGGGTGACCCTGTTGCGCTGGAAGCAAAACTTGCGGCGAATCCCGGGGATCATCAGGCGCGGTTCGACCTTGCCATGTTCCTGAATGCCACCGGACAGCGGGATGAGGCGGCCGATCATCTTCTCGCCATCATGAAGGCCGATCGTACCTGGAATGATGACGGAGCCCGCAAACAGCTGCTGCAGTTTTTCGACGCATGGGGTCCAGCTGATCAGGCTTCCCTGACCGCGCGCCGGAAACTGTCTTCCCTGCTGTTTTCCTGAGTAAAATAGGGCACAATAGCGATTGATCCCTGATGCTGCGGATCAATCACTGGAGCTGGTGATGCAAGCAGGCAATGTTCGTTATCGGACGCTGGACAATATTCCGGAAAGCGTGCCGATTTTTCCCCTTTCGGGAGCCCTGTTGCTTCCGGGTGGTCAGTTGCCGTTGAATATATTCGAACTGCGTTACCTGGCCATGGTGGACGCGGCTTTGAGTGGAAAGCGCGTCATCGGCATGATTCAGCCACGCTTCGACGAGGGCGATACGGACGCGGATGAACTGTGTGAAGTGGGATGCCTTGGCCGCATCACGTCGTTCGCCGAGACCGGTGACGGGCGCCTTCTCATCACATTGCAAGGCATTTGCCGCTTTCGGATTGTCAAGGAACTCTCCACCCGGACACCATTCCGTCAGTGCAAGATTGCGCCACTTCTGGCGGATCTGGACGAGGCAGACGACTCGGAAGTCGACCGGCCGGCGCTGCTGCGCGTCTTCCGGGATTATCTCGATGCCAACAACCTCGAAGCGGATTGGGACGGTATTTCCCGCGCGGGCAACGAAACGCTGGTCAATGCCCTCGCCATGATGTCGCCTTTCGGTGCCGCTGAAAAGCAGGCGCTGCTGGAGGCCGCCGATCTGAAAACGCGGGCCGAGACTTTGATCGCGATCACCGAAATCATGCTGGCGAAAGACCAGGATGGTTACGAGTCGAACCTGCAGTAATCCCCGAGGAAGCGAGCCATGATCGAACAAAAACGCGACCCCGCCATTGATCGCAAGCTGCTTGAACTTCTGGTTTGCCCGCTGACCAAGGGGCCGCTTGTCTACGATCAGGAGAGATCCGAGCTGATCTCGAAGTCGGCTCATCTCGCCTATCCGATCCGGGACGGGATACCGATCATGCTGCCATCGGAAGCGCGAACCATCGAAGATTAGTTTATTTTTACTGCAATCATTGCCGAACCTGCCAAAATACGAGTCAGTTGAACAACTGATAATCGAAGGCGGTGCGATGGCCAGGCGGAACGACAAACGCGATATCCTTGTTGCCACAGCTGCCGGCTTGTTCTGGCGACGGGGCTTCGCCGTGACAAGCCTTGCCCACATCGCTGCGGAATCGGGAATACCGCTTGGAAACATCTATTATTATTTCAAGACAAAGGCCGACTTGGCGCGCGGTGTTGCCGATATTTTCGTTGCTGAAACCGAGGATATGCTGACGGCCATTGTCGAAGCGGATCAGGATCCGCGCAAACGTCTGCTGCTGCTGATTGAAAAGCTGTCGCATTCCCTCAAAAGTCGTGTCGAGAATGGCTGCCCGATCGCCTTGGGAATACGGGATTTTCGCCATGAATCGCCGGAAGCCGCGGAACGGGCGGCCGAAGTTTTCAGCCTCCTGATTGGATTCATTGGAAGAGAGCTGGGGCGAACCGGCGTGCGCCCGTCTGCGGCACTTGGAACCGCCCGCAATGCCTTGGCCGAATGGCAGGGCGGTATCATGCTCGCGCATGGTCTCAAAGACGCGACAGTGCTTGCTGAAAGCTTCCGGCGCATGGAGCGGCTTCTGGTGCCAATGCGCGGTTAGTCTGCAGGCCACTCGCATCCTTGCTGCAAAGGCACTATATGAGGCCGGAAAGTGCTCCAGGAGTTTTAATGGCCAGAAGTAATCAAACCGCCGATTGGGGCAATCGCTTGTCGCCAGCCCTGAGCGAGATCGAATCACTCGCGATAGAGGCCTATGCGCATCTGCCCGACGATTTCCGCAGTTTGTGCGGCGATATCACCATTCAGGTGTCGGAATTCCCCGATGATCAGATTGTCGAGGACATGGGGCTGGAATCGCCGTTCGATTTGCTTGGATTGTTTGAAGGACGGGGTATCGGAGAACGGTTCTCGCTTCAAACCGGGGAAAGACCCAATATCATCACGATCTATCGCCGCGCCGTGCTGGATTACTGGGCGGAGTACGAGGAGGCCTTGGGGGATATCGTTACCCATGTCCTCATCCATGAAATCGGCCACCACTTTGGCCTCTCGGACGAGGATATGGAGCGCATTGAGGCAAGCGTGGAATAATCGACCGATGATACCCTGCCATCAGCCGGTTTGACCGGCCTATTCCTTTTGAGGACAGGCCGGCCTCGCGCGAAGATGCCATGGCGCGTACATCAGAGCAACGATATCACGCGCTCAAACGGCATCCTGTGTGGAATGCCGCTATTAGTCAGTAGTCGCCGAGCTTGATACCTGGCTCATAATCGACGCCATCGACATCCTTTACAACAGCCTGACCACACTGCATCACCCCGGTAACGGTGTTGAACGCATAGGTGGGGGAACCATAGATATGCCAGCCCTTGTTGATGGCTGCCGTCACCTTGTGGCAGAAGCTGGCATCATCCGGTCCGGTCAAAAAGCGATAAAGTTTCATGCTTTGTCTCCTGTCATTTGCGCTTTGGCCATCATCTTCTCCGCGTTGGCAAGATGCAGGCGTTCTATCATTCTTCCGTTCAGGGCAATTGCGCCCTTGTCAGCATTTTCCGGAAGGGAAAATGCCTCGACGATCGATCGTGCGGCGGCAAGGGCCGCCTCGTCAGGTGAAAAGGCGTGATTTGCAGCACCGATCTGTGCGGGATGAATGAGCGTTTTGCCGTCAAAACCCATCTTTGCACCCTGGTCGCATTCAAGCGTGAAACCCGCCGCATCGGCAAAGTCATTATAGACGCCATCGATCACATCAAGCTTTCCGGCTTTGGCACAAAGCACGATCTGCATCAGCCACGGGACGAGATAGGCGCGATTGCCCTCCGTGCTCACACCGGTTTCCTTGGCGATATCGTTTGTCCCGACGACAAAGCAATCCAGACGCCCGGTGGATCGCAGACCCAGCTCGGCGATCTCGTCCGCATTGAGGATACCACGCGGTGTCTCGATCATCGCCCACAGCCGAATGTTTTCGGACGCGTCGGTCTCCTCGAGTATTTCAGTCACGCCAGTCACGTCTTGCGGTGTTTCCACCTTGGGGAGAAGGATGGCGTCAGGCTTGCAGGCGCGCGCGGCGAGAAGATCCTCGGCGCCCCATTCGCTTGCAAGGGCATTGATGCGGATGATCCGTTCGGCCTTGCTTGCCGGATTGGCGCGAAAATAATCGCGCAATGCTTCGCGGGCATCGTCCTTGGCCTGCGGAGCGACGGCATCCTCCAGATCAAAAATGACCGCATCCGCATCAAGGCTCGCAATCTTGGCAAGAGCCTTGGCGTTCGAGGCGGGAACATAGAGAACCGAGCGGCGAGGGCGAAATGTTTTGCGCATGGCACTTTTTTGCATTGATCGACGGGCCAAGACAAGCGCAATCATGCGGCGTGGCCTGCCCCAATCTGCCACAGGGGGAAAGTCTTTGATTCGCCGTCAAGCTGGTGTAAAGCGAAGATACTCATGTTACCGAACACTACAGGCAGAGATCATGGACAAGTTTACCAAGCTCACCGGCGTTGCCGCACCGTTGCCGATCATCAATATCGACACGGATATGATCATTCCGAAGGACTACCTGAAGACGATCAAGCGCACCGGTCTTGGTACAGGGCTCTTTGCCGAAATGCGTTACAATGAAGACGGTTCGGAAAATCCGGATTTCGTCCTCAACAAGCCGGCCTATCGCAAGGCCCAGATTCTGGTGGCCGGCGACAATTTCGGCTGTGGCTCCAGCCGCGAGCATGCGCCGTGGGCATTGCTCGACTTCGGCATCCGCTGCGTCATCTCGACCAGCTTCGCCGATATTTTCTACAACAACTGTTTCAAGAACGGCATCCTGCCGATCCGCGTCAGCCATGAGGATCTGGACAAGCTGATGGACGATGCGCAGCGCGGCGCCAATGCAACGCTGACGATCGATCTGGAAGAGAAGACGATCAAGGGGCCGGATGGCGGCCAGATCAGTTTCGATCTTGATGAGTTCCGCCGCTACTGCATGCTGAACGGTCTTGATGACATTGGCCTGACCATGGAAAAGGCGGCCAAGATCGACAGCTTCGAGGCTGCCAACGCCCAAAGGCATCCTTGGGCCTGAGTTCAGGCGCGGCAATTGCTGCAACAAAAAAGGGCGCAGTAACTGCGCCCTTTTCTATTTTGACGGCATGCCGGGTTTCAGGCTGCGAGCTGCTTGGGCTGAATCAGCCCGCGCGCGACGAGAAGCTCGGCGATCTGGATGGTGTTGAGGGCCGCACCCTTGCGCAGATTGTCCGAAACAATCCAAAGCGATAGGCCATTCTCAACAGTGATGTCCTCGCGGATACGCGAAATATAGGTGGCGTCTTCGCCCGCTGCTTCATAGGGGGTTATGTAGCCGCCATCCTCATGCCGGTCGATAACCAGGCAGCCCGGTGCATCCGATAGGATCTCGCGGGCTTCTTCAGCGCTCATCGGGCTTTCGAATTCGATGTTCACGGCTTCTGAATGGCCAATGAAGACCGGCACGCGGACACACGTCGCCGTGAGCTTGATCTTGGGATCGAGCATCTTCTTGGTCTCGGCGACCATCTTCCACTCTTCCTTAGTGTAGCCGTCTTCCATGAAGACGTCGATGTGCGGGATCACGTTGAAGGCAATGCGCTTGGTGAACTTCTTGGCTTCCACCGGATCGGCAACGAACACCGCCCGTGACTGCTGGAACAGCTCATCCATGCCATCCTTCCCAGCGCCGGAAACCGACTGGTAGGTGGCGATCACAAGACGCTTGATCCTGGCCTTGTCATGCAGCGGCTTCAACGCCACCACAAGCTGTGCCGTGGAGCAGTTCGGGTTGGCAATGATGTTCTTCTTGGAGAAACCGACAATCGCATCCGGATTTACTTCCGGCACGATCAGCGGAACGTTGGAATCGTAGCGCCAGGCGGAGGAATTGTCGATGACGACACAGCCCTGCGCCCCGATCTTCGGCGACCACTCCTTGGATATATTGCCGCCAGCCGACATCAGGCAGATATCGGTATCGGAAAAATCATAGGTATCGAGGGCTTTGACCTTCAGCGTGCGGTCGCCAAAGGAGACTTCGGTGCCCTGGGACCGGCGTGAGGCGAGCGCCACGACTTCACTGACCGGAAAGCCGCGCTCTTCCAGTATTGTCAACATTTCGCGGCCCACATTGCCTGTGGCGCCTACAACCGCAACCTTGAAACTCATCTGTGTTATCTCCTGTCCCTCACCGCTCTTTGCGAAAAACCCGCTGGCCATTGCGGGTCTTTTCCCCCGGGCCGGACCCGGGAGGGGGCGAGCAGGCCAAGGGAAATCAGACCGTTTTGGTGGTCGTTTTGGCCGGCATTTTGGTGGAAAGAACAGACGCGCCTGCGCATCCGGCACGAATGCCGGAACCGCTCGTCAAAAAGTGTGCAGTTGATTCGCTGCTCACGGGGCGTCTCCTTAACCTGACATGCTTGTATCCGCTTTCCAAAAAGAGTCAATTGTCCATTCAAAAGAGAAGAATATGTCGCGTTACGCACAATTTTGAACTTTTGCCGTAAAATGCGGTCTTTGCTTTCGCGAATATTTGTTCAACACTTGAGCAGTGCATGGGGTGCATGACCTTTGGGGGGAGAGTTCCGGAGGACATTCACCGGCGTAAGGTCAGTCGAAGTCCCGCAGGACTTTGCCGTTGGTTCATACGCAGTGACAAATCCGAGGGACGTGAGCGGCTGCTGAGCCGATCGGGTCCCGGCGTAAATGCTGTTTTCTGGGAGGAATACAAATGGCGACCACTTCTGTGGCTGGTACTGCCAGCCGGGGTATGACGAGAGAGGAGAAGAAAGTTATCTTCGCTTCCTCACTCGGAACTGTTTTCGAATGGTATGATTTCTACTTGTACGGCTCATTGGCTGCCTTCATTGGCGCAGCGTTTTTCAGTGAATACCCTGAAGCGACGCGCAACATATTTGCGCTTCTGGCGTTTGCCGCGGGCTTTCTCGTTCGCCCCTTCGGCGCCCTGGTCTTCGGACGGATCGGCGATCTCGTCGGCCGCAAATATACCTTCCTGGTGACTATTCTGATCATGGGCCTGTCGACGTTTCTGGTCGGTATTCTTCCAGGATCAGGCAGCTGGGGCATCGCTGCACCGATCATCCTGATTGCGCTGCGCATGTTGCAGGGCTTGGCTCTCGGCGGCGAATATGGCGGTGCCGCAACCTATGTGGCTGAACACGCGCCGAACAATCGTCGCGGTTATTACACATCATGGATCCAGACGACCGCAACGCTCGGTCTGTTCCTGTCGCTGGTGGTTATCCTCATCGTCCAGAATTGGCTTGGCAAGGACGCATTCGCTGCCTGGGGCTGGCGCGTACCTTTCATTCTCTCATTTGTTCTTCTGGGTATATCGGTGTGGATTCGGCTCTCGTTGAGTGAATCACCGGCTTTCAAGAAGATGAAAGAAGAAGGCAAGGGCTCCAAGGCACCGCTGTCGGAGGCTTTCGGCCAGTGGAAAAATGCCCGGATTGCGCTGCTCGCCTTGTTCGGCCTCACCGCCGGTCAGGCTGTTGTCTGGTATTCCGGCCAGTTCTATGCCCTGTTCTTCCTGCAGAACGTGCTGAAAGTGGATGGGCAGTCCGTCAATATCATGATTGCAATCGCGCTCTTGCTTGGCACGGGCTTTTTTGTGTTCTTTGGCTGGCTCTCCGACAAGATCGGCCGCAAGCCGATCATCATGGCAGGCCTTGCCCTGGCAATCCTGACCTACTTCCCGCTGTTCAAAGCACTCACGCATGCTGCAAATCCGGCGCTGGCCCAGGCGGAGGCAACGGTCCGCGCCACAGTAACCGCCGCACCGGGCGACTGTACCTTCCAGTTCAACCCGGTTGGTACAGCCAAGTTCAACAATTCATGTGACATTGCGACAGCGTTCCTGTCCCGCAGTTCGGTGCCCTATGAAGTGGTTGCTGGCCCCGCCGGTCAGCCAGCCACTGTCAAAATCGGCGATACGGTCATTCCATCCTATGATGCCGTGGCCGCTGGTCCCGATGCTGCTGCCAAAAGCGCCGTGCTTACCCATGACCTGAACCTGGCGTTGCAGAAGGCCGGTTTCCCGCTTGTGCGGGCGCCTGCCAAGGTTGCCGATGTCAAACTTGACGGCTTCATCAAGGCCAATCCGGAATTGAACATTGATGCTGCCGCGGTTCGTGCCGGCGAAAAGGCGGTCACCCCGGTCGCTGATCTCGTCAAAGCAAAGCTGATCACCACGGAGCAGGCAGCCGGTGCTACGGAGATGGCGGTTTATACCATTCCCAATGGCGGTCTCTTCACCATGGTTGCTGACCCCAAGGCTGTTAACTGGCCGATGACCATCGCCATCCTGTTCGTTCTGGTGCTCTATGTGACGATGGTCTATGGCCCGATTGCCGCGATTCTGGTCGAGATGTTCCCGACCCGCATCCGGTATACCGGCATGTCATTGCCTTATCACATTGGCAATGGCTGGTTCGGCGGCCTGCTTCCGGCAACGGTCTTTGCGATGAGCGCCGCCAAGGGCGATATCTATTATGGCCTTTGGTACCCGATCGTCATTGCAGCCATGACGTTGGTGATCGGCCTGATCTTCGTTCGTGAAACCAAAAACGAGGATCTGCACGACATCAAGTAGTCGACGGCTCAATAAAAAGCCCGGCGCGAGGAATCGCGCCGGGCTTTTCTTTCTCCGGATGAGTGTGATCAGGCAGCGAGCGCCTTGAATTTGGCAAGGATCGCATCACCCATCTGGGTGGTCCCAACTTTGGTGCTGCCTTCCGACATGATGTCGGCGGTGCGGATGCCGTCGCCAAGCACACCGGCAATCGCCGCTTCCAGCCGGTCCGCTTCTTCCACCATGTTGAATGAGTAGCGCAGGCACATGGCAAAGGAGGCGATCATGGCAATCGGATTGGCGGCGCCGGTTCCGGCGATATCGGGAGCCGACCCATGCACGGGTTCGTAGAGCGCCTTGCGGCTGCCGGTCTTGCCATCTGGCGCGCCGAGTGAGGCTGAGGGCAGCATGCCGAGAGAACCGGTCAGCATGGCGGCAATATCGGAAAGCATGTCACCGAAGAGATTGTCCGTGACAATCACGTCGAACTGCTTGGGCCAGCGCACGAGCTGCATGCCGCCGGCATCGGCCAGCATGTGCTCGAGCTGAACATCGGAATAACGGGCTTTATGGGTCGCTGTAACGACCTCGTTCCACAACACGCCCGATTTCATGACGTTGCGCTTTTCCATCGATGTAACCTTGTTCCGGCGCGTGCGGGCCAATTCAAAGGCGACGCCCGAAATACGCTCGATCTCGTAGGTATCGTAGACCTGGGTATCGATGCCACGCTTCTGGCCGTTGCCGAGGTCAATGATTTCCTTCGGTTCACCGAAATAGACACCGCCGGTCAATTCCCGCACGATCAGGATATCGAGACCTTCAACCACATCTTTTTTGAGGGACGAGGAATCGGCCAGCGCCGGATAGCAGATGGCAGGGCGCAGATTTGCAAACAGTTCCATGTCCTTGCGCAGGCGCAGAAGGCCGGCCTCCGGGCGAACATCATAGGGAACGCTGTCCCACTTCGGTCCGCCGACGGCACCGAAGAGAACCGCGTCCGCGGCCATGGCCTTGGCCATGTCGGCATCCGAGATCGCTTTGCCATGGGCATCGTAAGCAGAACCGCCGACAAGGCCTTCCTCAAGTTCAAAGCCACTTTTCAGTTCAGCATTCATATAGGCGATGATCTTGCGAACTTCGGCCATTGCCTCAGGTCCGATGCCGTCGCCAGGAAGAAGAAGGAGCTTTTTCGATGCCATTTCGGGGAAACCTCTAGGAGTGTTTGAAAGGGATGGCGGTTCCTTAGCGCAAGTTCAGCAAAGAAGGAAAGCTTTCTGCGAAATTTTCCGATAGCTGATACGCCCTGCAATGAATTGTGAAGCAGCGGTCAGCCCCCGCAACCCTCCGGTAATGTCGGTGCAATCTTCGCAGCCTAGTTGCCGCTCATGAATATTTTTGATGGGAATCTTCCACATGTCGACACGCAATGCTCGTAATTGCAAGCGGGCAATCGGAGCCGGTTTCGTACTGGCTGCAGCGGTTCTGACCGGGTGTGCGTCCGATATCATGAAGAATTATATCGGACAGCCGCTGGAATCCGTGGTTATCGACTACGGGCCACCGACCGAAGTCCTCGATCTGGGGCCAGGCGAGCGCGCGTACCAGTGGCGCAAGATATCGACCAATGCCGTATCCGGCACATCCACTGGTGAAGTTCGCGATACAAGGCATGGCAGGCGATATATCGAAACGGAAACGCCAAGCTATGTCGAGCAGAAGGAGTGCTTCTATACGTTCTATGCGCGGTCGTCGGGCGGCCGCTGGTACATCACCAACTTCCGTAAGCCAAAACTGGAGTGTGAGTAAGCATCCTCGCCGGCGGCCGTGCCGAGTGAGCGACACTGCTTTTACTTGCGAGGCATGGTAGAGATTTGACCGCCACAATCGGCATTGCTGCCGACTTTCTACGAACGGAGAATTCAAATGCGCATCTTGCTGCTTGAGGACGAGCCGGAAATGGCTTCGGTCCTGAAGGCCGCGCTGGAGCGTCGCGATGTGGTCGTCGATCATGTATCGACATTGGCCGACGCCGAGGCCATGGCAAAATTTGGCCCTTATGATGCTGTCGTGCTGGACCGGCGATTGCCTGATGGCGAAGGCCTCAGTCTGATCCCAAGACTGCGGGCGCTGCATGTCGATGCCCCGGTCATCGTGCTGACCGCCATGAGCAGCTTGAACGATCGTGTTGCCGGGCTCGATGCTGGGGCCGACGATTACATGGTGAAGCCCTTCGCAACGGAAGAGCTGATGGCCCGGTTGCGGGCGTTGCATCGGCGTCCGTTCACGCTACGCGCGGAACAAACGGTTGTCGGGCGCCTTACCTATGATTTTCGCCACCGGGAGGCGCTGATAGAAGATCAGCCGCTGGAGCTGCCGCGGCGCGAACGATTGGTGCTTGAGACGCTGATCCGCCGCCCCGGCCGGACAGTCCTGCGCGCGACACTTGAGGAATCCGTCTATGCCATGGACGATGAAATTGGGTCTAACGCGCTTGATGCACATGTATCGCGGCTGAGACGCAAGCTGGAGGATGTGTCGGCAGGTGTCGAGATACGGGCTATACGCAATCTCGGCTATCTGTTACGGGCAATTGTATGAAGAAAATCCGCCCGCGCTCATTGCAATGGGTTCTGGTACGCAGGCTCATTTTGCTGCAGGCGGCGACATTGCTCATCTTTATCGGCCTGTTCACATTGGTGTTGTGGGTGGCCAATCCGCGGCTGCTCATCGACAATGAGGCGGCGGTTGCTATTCTGAAGAGCGCAATCGACAGGGATGCCGATGGCAAACTGATCGTCCATGAGACGGAAGAGCTGAAGACCTTTCTGCAGGAATTTCCCAAACTTTGGTACATAGCACGCGACGCGAATGGTCAGGCTGTCCAACGCGGTGACGTTCCCGTCGGTTATGGCAATGATACCAGTGATCTCCTGAAAGCCGTGGATCATGCGACGCTCGGTTTTCGAGAGGGTGATCTTCGGCCCGAAGCGGTGGTTTCGAAGATTGATACCAAGGCGGGACCGATACAGGTCATTACCTCAACCCGTGCATCGCGGGATGAGAACGAGGGGCTGGAAGTCAATATCGACATGCAGGTCGATATGGCGCGCAATCCGGATGGAACCACAGCCTGGATCAGGGTTATTCCTGTTCTCATCATCGTCATCATCGCACTGCTTCTGCCCATCATCATTGTCATGGGCGTAACGACGCTGGTGACAACGCCGGCGGTGGTGCGCCGCTCGCTGGCCGGTCTGGTTGCCATCGCCAGCCAGGCCGGACGTATCGACATCAACAACCGCGCCATGCAACTGCCGATCGAACAGGTTCCGTCGGAAATCACGCCGCTGGTCCAAGCCTTCAACCACGCGCTCGCACGCCTTGGCCAGGGTTATGATCAGCACAATCGCTTCCTGACGGACGCAGCGCATGAGTTGCGGACTCCTATTGCGATTCTGCGTACACGCGCCGAGCTGCTGACAGAGGATCCGCAGAGCGCCCGTTTGCTGCAGGACATTGAGCGTCTCTCTCATCTGGCGCAGCAATTGCTCGACCGGCAATTGCTCGACCAGCCGGTGGGGCCGGGTGAAGTTGTCGATCTGGTCGAATTGACGGGGCAGATCGTGGCTGACTTCGCGCCATTGGCGATTGCCGCCGGTTACGATCTTTCATTCGAACCGGCACCCAAAAGCGTCCGCGCACAGGTCAATGCCCTGCAAATCGAACAAGCCGTGGCCAACCTTATCCGCAATGCCATCGAACATAGCGACGGGACGGGAACAATCACCGTACTCGTGGACCAAGCGGGTGGCATTGAGGTTCGCGATGAAGGACCGGGTATTCCCGAGGAAGAGCATGAACACGTGTTCGAACCGTTTTATCGCTTGCGGCCGCGTTCCAGCGGCGCCGGTCTTGGTCTTAACCTGACGCGGCAGATTGCGCGGCTGCACGGCGGTCGCGTTGACATACTGACCGGGCCATGGCGCGGAGCCCGAATCCGCCTGCAATTGCCCCTCTACAAGTCGGCCTGAGACAATAGCCGGATGGCTACTTCACCTCTTCAATGCTTTCAATCAGATTGTCCCGCATGACGATCAGTTCCGATCGCAGCGACTTTGCTTCGTCCATGGTACAGCCGAAAGCCTTGCCCATGGCGACCGGTACTGCCTCAGCGCGTGCGCGCATTGCGCGCCCGTCTGCGGTCAAGCCAATCAAGACCTGCCTTTCGTCCACCGTGTCACGGCGGCGTGTGATCAGACCAGCCGTTTCCAGGCGCTTAAGCAACGGCGTGAGCGTGCCCGAGTCCAGGCTGAGCTTCTCGCCGATTGCCTTGACGGTCTGGTTTTCCTCTTCCCAGAGGACAACCATGACAAGATATTGCGGATAAGTCAGGCCCAGCGCGGCGAGACGGGGCTGATAGGCCCGCGTCACCGCATTGGCCGTGGAATAGATGGCAAAACACAGGAAGTTCTCCAAGCTAAGGAGGGATTCCTGATCGTTTGCGGTTGTCTTCTCCATCGTCATCACTCCATTTTTATTCCTGCATACGATACACAAAGCAATTAAATTGCGCATCATTTAATTTTTCGTAATCATATGCGATTTCATATTGCGTACAATTTAATTGTGTGCAATTTAATATGCATCGAACAACCCAACTCAACCAAAGGAGCCTATGATGAGCATTCTTTACACAACCAAAGCGACAGCAACAGGCGGACGTGACGGCACTGCATCGAGTGAAGATGGCCGCCTGAAGGTGACGCTATCGACGCCGAAGGAACTGGGCGGCAACGGCGCCGAAGGCACCAATCCGGAGCAGCTCTTTGCTGCGGGCTATTCCGCCTGCTTTATCGGCGCAATGAAGTTTGTTGCCGCGCAGAAGAAGATCAAGCTAGCCGATGACACATCGGTCACGGCAACCGTGGGTATCGGCCCGCGCGACGATGGCAAGGGTTTTGGCCTTGATGTGGCTCTGGCCGTATCGCTGCCGGGAATCGAGGCCGCCACCGCCCGTGAGATCGTTGATGGTGCCCACATCGTTTGTCCCTATTCCGAAGCCACCCGCAGCAATCTGAAGGTCCGTATCTCGATCAATTAAGACGCTGCAGGTGTTGGCAGAGGAATGAAGACCATGGGCAAGACCGGACTGACATCGCGCCGTTCCTTCCTGACAGCGACGGCGGCACTCGTCGCGGCTGTCAGCCTCAAGGTCGGCGACGCAGACGCAGCAGACAAGATCAGCAAAACCAAATCCAAGGAAGCCGCGAAAGGGCACAAGACCATGAGCACGTTTATCACCGAGGATGGAACCGAGATTTATTTCAAGGACTGGGGCAAGGGACAGCCTGTCGTATTCAGTCATGGCTGGCCGCTCAATGCCGATGCATGGGAAGACCAGATGGTCTTCCTCGCCTCCAATGGCTACCGCGCCATTGCCCATGACCGTCGCGGTCATGGTCGGTCCAGTCAGCCCTGGAATGGCAACGACATGGACACCTATGCGGACGATCTGGCTGAACTCTTCGAGAAGCTTGATCTGAAGGACGCCATCATGGTCGGTCATTCCACGGGCGGTGGTGAAGTCGCCCGCTATATCGGCCGCCACGGCACCAAGCGTGTTGCCAAGGCCGTACTGGTTGGGGCCGTTCCGCCGTTGATGCTGAAGACCGCCGCCAATCCCGGGGGCCTGCCGATGGAAGTGTTCGATGGCATTCGCGCCGGTGTGACTGCGGACCGCTCGCAGTTCTTCAAGGATCTGACAGCGCCGTTTTACGGAGCCAATCGTCCCGGCGCCAAGGTCTCGCAGGGTGTACGCGATGCCTTCTGGGCTCAGGGTATGCAGGGTGGTTTGAAGAACGAACTCGATTGCATCAAGGCATTTTCGGAGACTGATTTCACCGAAGATCTGAAGAAGTTCGACGTTCCGACCCTGTTCGTCCACGGCGACGATGATCAGATTGTGCCGATCGATGACTCGGCCAAAATCGCCACGACACTGGTCAAGGGTTCGAAGCTTACGATTTATCCGGGCGCTCCGCACGGTCTGGCAACGACCCACAAGGATCAGCTCAACAAGGACCTGTTGGCTTTCGTCAAGGCATGATCCGCTGATGTGAAAAACCCGCCGTGCTTTTCAGCGCGGCGGGTTTTTACTTGGATCAGGCAAGACCGCGCTTCTCGATCATCGCATCGGGTGTTGGCATCTTGCCGCGGAAAGCCTTGTAGAGCTCTTCCGGGTCGCGGCTGCCGCCAGCCGAATAGATATATTGCTTGAGCTTCTTGGCGAGGTCGGTATTGAACACGTCGCCGGTTTCCTCGAATGCCTTGAACGCATCGGCATCCAGCACTTCCGACCACATGTAGGAATAATATCCGGCGGAATAGCCGTCGCCGGAGAAGACGTGCGTAAAGTGCGGCGTGCGATGACGCATGATGATCGCGTCGGGCATGGACAAACTTTTCAGCGTGTCAGCCTCGAACTGGATCGGGTCGGTGGGTGGTGTGCCGTCCGCATGGAAAGCCATGTCGACCAGCGCTGACGAGGTGAATTCTACCGTGTTGAACCCGGCATTGAAGGTGTTTGCAGCCAGTACCTTGTCGAGGAGCGCCTTGGGCATCGCCTCGCCAGTGCGGTAGTGGATCGCATATTTTTCCAGAACAGCGGGCACAGTCAGCCAATGTTCGTAGAGCTGCGAAGGCAGTTCAACAAAGTCGCGCGAAACCGATGTGCCCGACACGGCCGGCCATGTCACGTCGGACAATAGGCCGTGCAAAGCATGGCCGAACTCGTGGAAGAGAGTGCGTGCCCCGTCCAATGAAAGGAGTGCGGGCTCACCCTTCGGCGGTTTGGCGAAATTCATCACGTTGTAGATGATCGGCGTCTGGCCGCCGTCGAGCTTGTGCTGCGATTGCAATGCGCTCATCCAGGCACCGGAACGTTTGGATTGACGGTTGAAATAATCGCCCAGAAAAACACCGCGGCGGCTACCATCCGGATTCTGGACCTCCCACACCCGCACATCGGGATGCCAGGTCGCAATGCCGGTCTTCTCTTCAAAGCGGATGCCAAAGAGCCGCGTTGCCACGTCGAAACAAGCCTCGATGATCTTTTCCAGCTGCAGGTATGGTTTCAGTTCCGCCTCGTCGAACGCAAAGCGCTCATTGCGCAGCTTCTCCGCGTAGAACCGCCAATCCCATGGAGCAACCTTGTGGTTGCGCCCCTCGGCGGCGATCAGGCGTTCCAGATCAATCTCTTCTTCGGCAGCGCGGTTGCGCGCCTTGTCCCACACCGGTTCGAGCAGGTCCATGACGGCCTTCGGTGTCTTGGCCATGGTGTCGTCCAGCTTGTAGGCGGCAAAACTGTGATAACCGAGCAGCTTGGCCTTTTCTGCACGCAGCGCCACCATCTCGGCAACGATTGCGCGGTTGTCGCTTGCTCCGCCGTTCTCGCCGCGCGCGGCCCAGGCGCGAAACGCCTTTTCCCGCAGGCTGCGGTCTTCAGAGAAGGACAGGAAAGGTTCAATGATCGAACGCGAAAGGGTGACAGCCCAGGCGTCCGGCCGATCGCGTTCCTCGGCAGCACCGCGCATGGCAGCACGCACGAAGTCCGGCAGGCCTTTCATCTGCGCTTCATCGGTGATGAAAAGCGCCCAGTCGGCTTCATCCTTCAGGACATTCTGACCAAACTGTGCGCCAAATCCCGCAAGTTTCTCATTGATGTCTGCAAGACGTGCTTTGCCTTGCTCATCCAGCCGCGCGCCGCTGCGTACGAAGCCTTTCCATGTCTTCTCAAGAACCCGATCCGTTTCTGCGTCAAGGCCGAGGAAATCGCGTTGTTCATAGAGCGAGTCGATGCGGGCAAACAGCTGCGGGTTCATCATGATGGACGAATAGTGGCGGGACATCTTGGGCGCGATGACGCGCTCCAACGCCTGAATGGTGTCGTTGGTATTGGCCCCGGCCCGCATCCAGAAAATGGAAGAGGCGCGGTTGAGACCTTCGCCGGATAGCTGCAAGGCCTTCAGCGTATTGTCGATGGTCGGTGCCTCGTGATGGTTGATGATCGCGTCAACATCGGCAAGATCGGCCGCAAGTGCCGCCTCGAAGGCCGGGGCAAAATCGTCGTCGGTGAAGGCAGTGAAGTCGGGAAGTCCGAGCGGTCCGGTCCAGTCCGTCAGTGCGGGATTGATGGCTGGTTTCTGTGAGGACATGGGAAGGCTCCGTCATGGCTGATGAACTCTGGCTTTAACATCTAAGCGCGCAACCGAGTGATCACAAGTCGGCAGACCCAGAAAGCGCGGCACGAATGTATATCCAATGGTCAGCCAACAAAAAACGGGGCTTGCGCCCCGTTCTCAGTCGATATCTGCAGGATCAGCTGTTGCGCTTGCGGGCAGCCAGCGTGCGCAGGCGCAGGGCGTTGAGGCGGATAAAGCCCGCCGCGTCCTTCTGATCATAGGCGCCGCGATCATCCTCGAAAGTCACGAGCGCATCGGAATAAAGTGACTTCTTCGACTTGCGGCCGGATATCATGACATTGCCCTTGTACAGCTTCAGGCGCACGACGCCCTCCACATCTTCCTGGCTCTTGTCAATCATGGCCTGCAGCATTTCGCGTTCCGGCGAATACCAGAAGCCATTATAGATCAGCTCCGCATAGCGTGGCATGAACTCATCCTTGAGGTGCGCCGCACCGCGATCCAATGTGATCGACTCCATGGCGCGATGGGCAGCGAGAAGGATCGTGCCGCCGGGGGTTTCGTAAACGCCGCGCGATTTCATGCCAACGAAACGGTTCTCGACCAGATCAAGGCGACCGATACCGTTGTCGCGGCCGAGATCGTTGAGCGTTTTCAGCAATGTTGCCGGCGAAAGCGGTTTGCCATCGATAGCGACGGCGTCGCCCTTCTCGAAGGCAATTTCGATTTCCGTGACCTTGTCGGGCGCTTCCATCGGCGAAATCGTGCGCTGATGCACGTATTCCGGCGCTTCCTGCCACGGATCTTCCAGAACCTTGCCTTCGGATGAGGAGTGCAGCAGGTTTGCGTCGACGGAGAAGGGGGCTTCGCCGAGCTTGTCCTTGGCGATCGGAATCTGGTGTTCGCGGGCAAATTCCAGAAGATCGGTGCGTGACTTGAATGTCCAGTCGCGCCACGGGGCGATAACCTTGATGTCGGGGTTCAACGCATAGGCGGAAAGCTCGAAACGAACCTGGTCATTGCCCTTGCCGGTCGCCCCATGGGCGATGGCGTCGGCTCCGGTGCGGGCGGCAATCTCAACGAGATGCTTCGAAATCAGCGGCCGTGCAATGGACGTGCCGAGCAAATAGACGCCTTCATAGACGGCATTGGCACGGAACATCGGGAACACGAAGTCGCGGACGAATTCTTCACGCACATCTTCGATATAGATTTCCTTGATGCCGAGCATTTCGGCTTTCTTGCGCGCTGGTTCCAGCTCTTCGCCCTGGCCGAGATCGGCAGTGAAGGTAACGACTTCCGCACCCAGTTCCGTTTGCAACCATTTGAGGATAATCGATGTATCGAGACCGCCGGAATAGGCCAGCACGACTTTCTTGACGTCTTTCCACTTGTTCATTCTGTTTCCCTGACCGCTGTGCAGTCTCGCTGTCGTTGGTGAAGATGGAGGTTCTTTTATCAGGTGAGGGGATGTTGGCAAGATCGGCTTTGGCTGCAGCGGACCTGCACGGGGAAATCAGCTGCGGATAGCCAAGTAACCGTGCTCGCCATATCGCTCACGGGCCTCCTGCAACGTGCCGGTTTTCAGCGCGGAAATGAAATCCTGCATGTGAATGCGCCGCCAGCCGGCTGTAACCTCCTCCACGGCAAAACCTCGTTGTGCCAATGCATCCGCAATGTGCTTGTCGGTCGAAAGAACGACTTTCACGCCGGGATCAATCTCTGCAGGCGCAAACACGGTCGTTTGCCTGAATTGTGCATCAAAATTGGCGTGAAGCCGGATTTTCGCAGCGTCCAGCACGGGGCCGACGAAGAGGACTTGGTTCTCCGGGAGATGCAATGTGTTGATCCTGGCCGCGAGCGGCTTGCCGATATCAGGCACGAGAAGGGCCTTTGCAACTGGGGTAACGGCTAATGTGCTGGCCATGGCAAGCACGGCGGCGGAGGCTGCCAGACCATGCATTTTCAGGCGGGCGTTAACGACCCACAGCGTCGTCATGACGCCTGTGATCCCGGCTGCCAATCCTGCCACATATAGCGGCGGTAGCAATTGTATCCCCACCAAGAACACGCCGGCGATAGGGATGGCTGCAAACAGGATGATGATGCGCAAGACCTGCCGAACCAATTTTTCGAAGCGGGGATCTGTCACTTCCTGGAACCCGCAGGCGAGAAGCACGCAAAGCAGCGGTATAACGGGAATGACGTAACGGTGAGAGGGAAGGCTATTGAGGGAAAAAATAATCGAGACGGCAATGATCCAGCCGAGGAAAAAGGGGGCTATGCCGTTGAGTGAATCCCTCTCCAGTCTCAGTCCCGCTTTCCGTGCGCCATAGGAAAGCAACCCCAGCCAGACAAATGTCGGACCGATGAGGCCGGCGAAGCTGTGGATCAATCCCATGGCGATGATATCCGGATTGACATTGATCTTGTCTGAAATCTGGTCGGCAACGAAATCGGCCGAAAGCATGCTTGGTGTGTGCAGAGACTGATAGATGAACCAGATGCCGACGATGCCGAGGCACGCGGCGATTGTCAGGGGCTGCCACAGGCGATGGCTGCGTTGCCGCAGCGCCGGCACGGCCATGCAATAGATGAGGATGTAGCCGAGCATTGCCACGGGAAGGAGGCCCTTGGCCAGAATAGCCAATCCCGTACCCGCATAGGCAAGAATGCCATAGACGTGGTGATGGTCATCACGGAAGAGAAGGCCGACAAAGCCGAGCATGCCGATGAGCATGAACATGGTCAAAGGCATGTCAGGAATGGCGTTGACACAGGCGCGCAGGAAGACGGCATTCGTTGCCAGAAGCGAAGCTGCAAGCAATGCCGTCCGGTCATTGCGCGTGATAGTGCGGGCCAGGCAGAACGTGATCAGCAGCGTGGCCGCCCCGGCGATCAGCCACAGGAAGCGCGATCCGAGCACGGAGATCCCGAAGACTTTCATGCCAGCTGCGCTCATCCAGTATGTGAGCGGCGGCTTTTTCAGCCGGACATCACCCTCGGCCGTATGCGGTGTCAGGTAATCGCCGGTGTGCAGCATGATGACAGCACCATTGGAGTAATGGCGTTCGTCGGGAAAGTGCGTGATGAGGTTGCTGGCAAGCGGGAGAAGGCTGACGATCAGGGCCAAGGCCAACATGAGCACAAAGCGCCGGCTTGCAGCCGAATCCACCGCATCGTCCGAAATGCTCAGGCTTGGATTCTTCTGAAGCATCGTCTGATTGTCGCGCTTGTTGTTGTCCCCTCAGTTTTAATAACCCGAACGAACAGTAGCGCCAATAAAAATTTATGTCTTCAACAGGGACGTACTATGCAGTTTCAGCGGTTACTTGATTCTCTGTTTGGGTGTGCCACGCAAATGCGCCGTCCATGACTCGCAAATCGTGGTCAGCACGCAGAAGACAATCACGGTTGAAAGAGACCCGAGGACAACGTCGGAGAGATAGTGCCGGCCAAAAGCAACGCGAAGGAAATCGGTGGTTATGATGATAGCAGCGATGGGCCACACGAGCTTTTTCCTTGTCTGATGGGGCCACAAGGGCAAAAGGCAGACAAGCCATGCTATCCCGGCAGCTTCCCCGGAAATAAAGGAGCAATTGTGCTGGCAGACGTGCGACCATTCAGCCGCCGCCACGAAGGGCTGCTCCCCGCCGAAAAGCCATGTGTTGGCGGGCCGTGGACGTCCGATGAACTCCTTCATGAATGCGTTGACCAACAGACCGGGGCCAATGGCCAGCGTAAGAAGCGATACGATTGATATGCGAATGCGCTCGTGATTCCAGCGGAGACCGGAGGCAACATCGCGCAGCGCGATGGTGACGACCACCGAAGCGGCCACGATGGGCAGGGCATAGAAGACACGCCGCAGCGTCTTGAAAAGCGGAACCGATGCAGCAGGAAAATCCCCGCAAATTTTTGCGGTCGCAGTGGCGATGCAGTCAGAACTCAGGAAGAAAAACGACGAAACGGCCTTGTCGATCTCAGGTGCGCGGTTAAACAGGATGGCCAGGGCCGCCCACACGAGGATAAGGCTGATCGCAAGAGCCGGCTGGCTCCAGACGCCGAAGCCATAGAGCGCTTTACCGCATGAAGCAGATGTTGTTCGGTAATAGACCATGCGGCTCTCAAAGGCTGAAAAACTTGCCTGTTCTGGCTTGCGATGATTGCAGTGTCATTACAGAGCATATTTTTCCAGTGACTGCAGAAAAGTATTTAATTAAGGCCGCGCAATGTCAGTATTTTGATGTCCTAAATGCAAATAGCGGCCGTTGGGCCGCCATGAGTATGGAAAATCCGTGCCTCAGATAGGGCGTGAATGCCGCCTTAGCGGGTAGCTACTATGAAAAGCCGCGGGAAAGGCAGCAAAACCGTGCCGTCAGACAGCGCCGGATAAGCTTCCGCAACCGCGTCCGTATAACGTTTGAGATAGGACGCCCGTTCGGTTTCATTGAGCGGGTCCAGATATGGCCGCAGGCCCGTTCCTTTGAACCATTCGACCACGGCTGCAGCTCCTCCGGCAAGCGGGTGGTGGTAAGTGGTTTGCCAGATATCAACCCTGGACGCGATCGGCCGCAGGATTCGGTAATACCACTCTGCGCTCTGCCGCGGTGACCTTTGCCCCGCCGATTCTGCCAATTTGGCAGCCCATGGGCCGTCAGCGGCTATTTCCCGCATCAGACGGTGTGTGGGTTCATCAAGATTATTCGGAATCTGGATCGCGAGGCTGCCGTCTACGGCCAGTTTGCTGACAAGGGCCGGCAACAGGGCGGCGTGGTCCGGAAGCCATTGCAGCACCGCATTGGCAAGAATGACATCATAGGGTCCCTCTGCATCCCATCGTGCGATATCGGCAACGTCGAAGCGGATTTCAGGAAGCCGTTTGCGGGCTGCTTTGACCATATCCTCGGAGCTGTCCATTCCGGTTGCGACTGCCCTGGGAAAACGGGCAATGAGGACTTCTGTGGAATTGCCGGGGCCGCAACCAATATCAATCACGGATCTGGCGTATACGCCGGGTACCGCTGCCAGGAGATCGCGGACTGGACGTGTCCGCTCATCTTCAAATTTCACATATTGTTCGGCTGACCAGCTCACAACGGGTTTCCTTTTTGTTGCCCGCCGGATAGGCGGGGACGATAGGGGCAAGTCATGGCGCATCGCTTGGCCCCAAAGCGGTGCATTGGCAGAATAGGCTTTCTGCCTTATGATTTCCAATGCATGCTTTTTACAATTTCAATACTTTTAAGGTATGGTAATGATTGATCTGCGGCGTCTTCGCGCTTTTGTTGTCTTGGCAGAGGAAGGCCATGTGACGCGGGCTGCCGAGCGGTTGGGCATCCAGCAGCCGCCCTTGACGCGGCTCCTGCAGGGGCTGGAGGCGGAACTGGGTGTACTCCTGATGCACCGCATGCCGCGCGGCGTTCGTCCCACCGAGGCCGGAAAAGTGCTGCTCGATGAAGCCAAGATCATTCTGGAGCGTGCCAATGGCGTTGCCGATATGGTTCACCGGGCGGCACGCGGCGAACAGGGCCGTCTGGCCATCGGCTTCACAAGCTCTGCTGCCCTGCATCCTTTCGTGCCGAAAGCGTTGCGGGCTTTTCATGAGAGCC
Organism: Phyllobacterium sp. SL163; assembly: GCF_049896885.1. Classification (NCBI taxonomy): domain Bacteria; kingdom Pseudomonadati; phylum Pseudomonadota; class Alphaproteobacteria; order Hyphomicrobiales; family Phyllobacteriaceae; genus Phyllobacterium; species Phyllobacterium sp. SL163. The sequence continues at coordinate 241,963 of NZ_JAFCVE010000001.1, forward strand.
TGCCGAAACTTTCCGTCGTGCTGGAAGAAGCCGGTACCGCAGAACTGGTGGATGCGCTCATGCATGAACGGCTCGACGCAGCCTTCATTCGCTCTCCGGTCGGACGGACGCCGGGCCTGCGGATCGATGCCGTGCTGGAGGAACCGATGCTCGTCGCGCTGCCGGTGGGGCATAAGCTGGCGCGGGATACTGCCTCGCGGTTGCTGCTGACAGAATTGGCCACAGAACCCTTCATTCTCTATCGCCGCACCGCGGGGCCAGGCCTTTATGACACCATTCTGACCGCATGCCGGGAGGCTGGGTTCAGTCCGGTTGTGGCGCAGGAGGCACCGCGCTTGACCGCAACGCTGAGCCTGGTAGCCGCAGGCTTCGGTATTTCCCTCGTGCCCGCATCGATGCGGCGCCTTGGCGGCGACGATATCGCCTACCGGGCGGTTGCAGGCAGTTCCAAACTGATAGCTCCGTTACTCCTCGCTATGCGGCAGACGCATCCGGCGCCGGCGCTCGCGCAATTTCGCGGTCTCGTGCAGCGCATGACAGCGGAAATGCGCGCAGCGAATCTGGCTGATGCCGCGGCGGATCGGGGAAATCGCTAGACCGCTGAGAATCGGGTGGCCAAAAGGACGGTTCCGCGTTAGCTTCCCCCAGTTTTTCGACGGAGCCTCCCATGACCTTCATTCCCGAATGGCCGATTATCCTGCAGTTCGCGATTGCTACCTTTGTTCTTTCGATCACCCCGGGTCCCGATATGACGCTTTTCGTGGGGCGGGCTCTTTCCGAGGGAAAGGCGGCCGGGTTTGCCTGTCTGTCAGGCGCCAATTGCGGGATTGTAGTGCATACAACAATGGTCGCACTCGGCCTTTCCGCGTTGATTATCGCATCGCCATCCGCATTCCTTGCGCTCAAAGTCGTGGGTGCGGGTTATCTCGTGTGGCTCGCCTTTCAGGCTATCCGCAAGGGATCAGCCTTTTCTCCGGAAAAGAAGAGCGGCCAGTCGCACACATTGTTCCAGAACTGGCTGACCGGGATAGGCATCAACTTGCTCAATCCTAAGATCATCCTGTTCTTCATGACTTTTCTGCCGCAGTTCGTGTCGGCAAGCGATCCGCATGCGCCGGGCAAGCTTTTCTTCCTCGGCCTGCTGTTCATCCCGCTGTCTTTGCCGGTGGTAACGCCGATGATTCTTGCGGCTGACCGGTTTGCGGGTCTTCTCAAGAAGAACCCGACGGTTACGCGGGTGACCGATTGGCTGTTTGCCGGGGTATTTTCGGCCTTTGCGACAAAAATCCTGATGGCTCAGGCGAAGTAGGCGCCTCTATGCGGTGGGGCCACCGGAGCGCGGGGGCATCACCAGCCCGGCGCTTCGCCCGGAAACAAGCCAGTAGACAAAGCCCCCGACAACGCCGGTGGCGAGGATGGCCGCGAATGTGTCGATGTCTTCGGTCTGTGGCCGCCACTTCCAGACGATGATGACAACGGCGGTCGCTGCGCCGCCAAGGGCGTAGAACAACAGGTCCCGCCACGCGGTCAGTTCAGCAAACAAGATGAGGATGCAGGCGGGAATGAAGACGCTGTAGCCAATCATCGTGGCAAAGATCGGAACCGTGGAATACAGGAATGGGCCTTCGCTTCCGATGGCTTCCGTGCTGCCGAGCCAGAGAAGGTTGAGAAACAACGATGCGGCGAAGGTCGCGCAAACGAAACCGAAAACGATCAGGGCAAAGCGGAAGATATAGAAGGCGATCTGGCTCAATCTTCACCGTGCCCGGCGATCATGGCAGCCTCAAATGCCAAACGCTCTGTCTTCTTCATTCGTTCCGATTCCGACTTCAGCTGACCGCATGCCGCCAGAATATCGCGGCCTCGTGGGGTGCGGATGGGTGAAGCATAACCGGCATTGTTGACGTAATCAGCGAATTTCTCGATCTGCTCCCATTCCGAGCACTGGTAATTGACGCCAGGCCAGGGGTTGAAGGGAATGAGATTGATCTTGGCGGGAATGCCTTTCAGCATGCGCACCAGTTCCTTGGCATCAGCCAGCGAGTCGTTCACACCCCTAAGCATCACATATTCGAAAGTAATGCGCTTGGAGTTGGACAGGCTTGGATAGGCCCGGCAGGCATCCAACAGTTCCTTGAGCGGATACTTCTTGTTGATCGGCACCAGCATATCGCGCAGGTCATCGTTCACCGCATGCAGGGAAATGGCAAGCATGACGCCGATTTCCTCACCGGTGCGGTAAATCTCCGGCACGACGCCCGATGTCGACAGCGTGATGCGCCGCTTCGACAGAGACAGGCCGTCACCGTCGGAGGCAATCAGCAGTGCCTTCTTGACGTTCTCGAAATTGTAGAGCGGTTCGCCCATGCCCATCATGACGATATTGGAGACCTTGCGGCCTTCGGCGGGAACAATGGCACCGTCCGGTGTGTTCCGGTCCGGAAAATCGCCGAGCCGGTCACGGGCAATCAGCAACTGCGAGAGAATTTCTTCCGCCGTCAGGTTGCGTACCAGTTTCTGTGTGCCCGTATGGCAGAAGGAGCATGTGAGCGTGCAGCCGACCTGGCTGGAAATGCACAGCGTGCCGCGGCCTTCCTCGGGAATGTAAACGGTTTCGATCTCGACCGGCCGGCCCGCTCCGCGCGGCGGAAAGCGAAAAAGCCATTTGCGCGTGCCGTCAGTGGAGATTTGTTCCTCGACGATTTCCGGCCGGGCAATGGTGAAATGCCGATCGAGGAGCTCGCGCATATCGCGGGAAATGTTGAGCATATCGGCAAAATCCGACACACCGCGGACATAGAGCCAGTGCCAGAGCTGGGCGACGCGCATCTTGACCTGACGCTCGGCCACGCCGATTTCGGCCAAAGCCTCGCCCATCTCGGCACGGGACAGGCCGATCAGTGTCGGCTTGCCATTCATGGCGGCAAGCATGGCATCACGGGATTTCTCCCGGGCGAAGGATTGTGTCTCAGGCAAAACGGACATTGGGTTTTCTAACGTTCTCTAGTGAAGCGCGGCTCATATCATGTTCTGGCCGTTCCGTCACCTCCACAAGCAAAAAGGCCGGACACATGCTGTCCGGCCTCTGCAAAAGGAGAAGATTGAGGCGGTTTACTTGCAGGTGGCGATGGCTTTGAGCGCCGCCGATACGCCCTTGAGCGAATAGGTGTAGCTGGTCTTTGTCCCGCGCTTGGAAACCGCGGCGATGGACATGGTATGGCCGGTACGCAGCGCCGCCACAAGCTGGGGTTCTTCCGCTGCGTTTTCCATCCAGCCATGGCTGCCATTGGTGAACATGGAGAAGCTGCGTGAATCGATGGTTACCGTCACCTTAGAATTGACCTGAAGGTCGTATCCGGCCTTGAATTGCGGTTCGAAGCTGACGTTCTGGCCGGGCTTCTGGCTGACCATGAAGAAATTGTCGCCGTGATCAATCTTTGCAGGCTGCTTGTCGACCGGTACGGACAGGACATAGCAAACCTTGCCCTTGCCCTGCTGGTAGCTATAGGCGCCCCATGCGTTGAACTGGCTGATCTGACTTGGGGTCTGGGCAAGAGCCGTCCCTGTCAGCCCAAGCATGAGCACAGAGGTCGCTGCGATTGATTTTCCAAACATGTTACCTACCAGTTTTTATCGTTCATTTCATAACTGACGAACCGGCAAGAGCCGCCAGGCCCCACTGTCCAGTTCGCTTTCTCTTAATTTGACTTAATCTGGGTTACCAAACGGTGAAGACGGGGTCAAAAAAGCGATTTTGTCAGCGAGAAGATCACGTTGTCCGTGCAAAATCCCACGGTTGCACTCCAGCGGAATAAAAGCGGCGACACTTTGACAATTCATCCCATCACGCGGATGTGATGCAAAAACGGCTGGTAACGGTTCCGGATTCTCCAGACTTACCGCCCGATATCCTAGTTGTCCTTGTCCAGATCCTCGATTGCTTTCTTTGCCGCCTCACGATGCGCTGGTGTCACATGGTTGCGAATGGCATTCAGTGCAGCCATCAGCACCGCTGCGTCGTCGGTAAAGCCAAGGCCAACAATAAAATCGGGAATAATGTCGAACGGCATGACAAAGTAGGCAAGCGCAGCAAGAAGCGTACCGCGAACCCATGTCGGAGTTGCGGGATCCAAGGCACAGTAATACCCGGCAATCACCTCGTCGAGAAAGGGGATGGACTTGGCGGCCTTGCGTGCAGTTTTCCAGAACCGGGCGCGCACGGTTTCCTCGCGGGCACGCTGTTCATACGTGCTGCCCGGCTGCAGAATTTCACCAATCTTGACGTTATCCATTCCTCTTCCTTCAGGTCTGTTCAGGAGACAACATGGGAAGACACGCCTGTTGCTGCAAGAGTTTCGCCGATATTATCGTCAAAGGGCGGCGAAACGGTCCATCGCCCGGGCCATTGTAATATCAAGTTCGGTGATGCCATCGGCGTCGTGGGTGGCAAGAGTGACGTCAACGCGATTGTAGACGTTGAACCATTCGGGATGATGGTCCATCTTTTCGGCGATAAGAGCCACACGGGCCATAAAGCCGAATGCCGCGTTGAAATCCTTGAATTTGAATGATTTGCTGATTGCCTCGCGGTCACCGGTCCTGGACCAGCCGGTCAGTTCCTGCAATGCCTTGTCGAGTTCGCTGAGATTTAACCGGTTGCGCGCCATGCTGTGTTTCCTCATATACGGTCATTGCTTTGCTTCCAACTATAGTGCAACGGCCCATGAAAACCCATCCACTTCGCTCTGTCCTTTTTGTTTGTCTGGGCAATATCTGCCGGTCGCCGCTGGCGGAAGGTGTGTTTCGGTCCGTACTTGTAGAAGAAGGAAAAGACCGGGGCATCCATATCGATTCCGCCGGAACCAATGGCTATCACACGGGCGAGGCGCCCGATGAGCGTTCCATCCTGGCGGCCAGGCAACACGGGATCGATATCTCAGACCAGCGTTGCCGGCAGCTAAAGGCTGAGGATTTCGTGAGTTTTGATCTGATCCTTGGCATGGACCGCGCCAACGTCGCAGCCATCCAAGCCCGGCGACCCGCCAATGCGACCGCCGAGACCGGGCTCTTCAGTGAAATCGCACTTGGCGAAGCCAGTCAGATACCCGATCCCTACTACGGCACCCAGGCTGATTTCGAACGGGTTTATCGGATGGTTCTCAAGGCCTCCAGAGGCCTCTCGAAGCGTTTCTGATAGGTGCGTGCCGATTCCAGCGGCCATGCTTCCTCGACGATATAGGGGCCGCCGCCGACGGAATCGCGTGATGACATCAGGACAAAGCGCCCGATGGTGAAGGGCATGGTGGAAAAGTTGCCGCGCGAGGCGAGATAGTGCGCCACTTCTTCGTTGCGGGCATTGCGCAAGCGCGCCAGCGTGACATGCGGCGTGAATTTCCGCGGATCGGCCGGCAGCATCAACCGCTGGCAAATGCGCTCGATTTCCGCATGCAACGCCTGAATATCGGGGGAGGGCGAAACGGCGGCAAATACGCTGTGGGGTTTCTTGGACCCGAATGCGTTGACGCCCGAAAGCTGCAGGGTGAATTCCGGCCGCCTTATCCGATCAAGCGCGTTGGCGACCTCGTCGGCCACGTGGCCTTCGACATCACCGATGAAGCGCAGCGTGATGTGATAGTTTTCAACATCGATCCATCGGGCGCCTGGTAAACCACCGCGCAGGAGCGACAGTGAGAGAGCGGCGTCCCTCGGGATCTCGAGGGCAGTAAAGAGACGCGGCATAAGGCATCCTCCCCGAATCGAGTTGTAACCTCAGGGAATCATTGAATGAGTCCAAGAGCAAGGCACAATTTCACATTCTTTTGCGCCGCGACAAATAAGACACGCAAGATGTGGTGTGAAGATGACAACAATGTGGATAGCTTGCCCTTGAGGTTAAGGGCATCGGGATGATCAAATAGGCCCTGGGCCTGTCTTGCCCAAGGGCTCTACAGAGAAAGCCTCACTGCTCGGTGTCGGATGTATCCGAGGTAACCGTTGGCTGTTTGATGGTCTTCTGCATGATGGGAAGGAACCCCTTCACCATGACCGCAACGCCTTGGGTGGTCGGGTGCATTCCATCCGCCTGCAGCAGCGAGGCCTGTGTCGCAATACCCTCCATGAAGAACGGATAAAGCGGAACATCGTATTTCTTGGCGAGATCAGGGAAGATCGCGTTGAATTTCTCTTCGTAGTCGCCGCCCATGTTCGGCGGAGCAAGCATCCCGGCGAGTATCACCTGAATTTTGCGCTTCTGCAGCTTCTCGATCATCTCGGCCAGGTTTTTTTCGCTGATCTCCGGCGAGATGCCGCGCAAGGCGTCATTGGCACCCAGCTCTAGGATGACGAGATCGGTGCCATCCGGGACGGACCAATCAAGGCGTGCAAGGCCACCGGTCGTGGTATCTCCGGCGACACCGGCATTGGCGATCGAAATCTCGACGCCCTTGTCTTTCAAGGACTTTTCCAGCTGCGCGGTGAAGGAATCCTGCACGGGAAGTTCGAAGCCGGACATCAGGCTGTCGCCGAATCCGACAACGGAGAGAGCGTGGCCGGACACGGGATTTTGATTGGCCAAGGTCAGAGAGGGCAGGGCAACAAGGCCGAGCGACACAACGATCTTTATCAATGGTTTGAATATCATGTTCGGGTACCCATATCTGACCGGATGCGACTTAAGTCAGTGTCGACCATAGCGTAAAGGATCTGCATTCGTGACTAAATCTGTCATCACACTCGATCACATTGAGTTGACTCTTGGGACGGGTGCTTCCTCGGTGCATGTGCTCAAGGGCATATCCCTTGCCATCGTCGGCGGGCAATCGGTGGGCATCGTCGGGCCTTCGGGCTCAGGAAAGTCGACCTTGCTGATGGTGCTGGCCGGACTTGAGCGGATCGATTCCGGCTCCGTCGAGATTGCCGGGCAAAAGCTGGAGACGATGAGCGAGGATGCAACGGCAGCCTTTCGCGGCAAGAACATCGGGATCGTTTTTCAGTCCTTCCACCTCATTCCCAACATGACTGCGCTGGAAAATGTTGCTGTTCCGCTGGAGTTGGCGGGGCATCCCGACGCTTTTGAGATCGCTCGGCGTGAGCTGGCCGCAGTCGGCCTGGCGGACCGGGTCACCCACTATCCCGGCGAACTGTCCGGCGGTGAACAGCAGCGCGTGGCCATCGCCCGTGCCCTTGCGCCTTCACCGAAAATCCTGATCGCCGATGAGCCAACCGGTAATCTTGATACGACGACCGGCCGGCAGATCGCCGATCTACTCTTCCAGAAGCAGAAGGATCTCGGTCTCACCCTGGTGCTGGTGACCCATGATCCGGCGCTTTCGGCCCGCTGCGATCGCGAGATCAAAGTCCGTTCAGGACTGATCGAGGCGGATGAAGACGCCCCGCAACTGAAGAAAACCGCATGAGTGTCAACGGTTCCGCTGCATCGCCGTCGCTCGAGCTGGCCCTGCGTTTCGCATTGCGCGAAATGCGCAATGGTCTATCGGGATTCTATATTTTTCTTGCCTGCATTGCGCTGGGCGTAGCTGCGATTGGCGGCGTCAATTCGGTGGCCAATTCGGTCACGTCGGGCATTTCCACGCAGGGGCAGGGCATACTTGGCGGAGATATCCGCTTTCAGCTCAATCAGCGCGAGGTCAATGCGGAAGAACGTGCCTTTGTCGAAAGTAAAGGCCGTGTCGCGGTCGCTGCCAACATGCGTTCCATGGCCCGTCTGGCCGATGGTTCCGATCAGTCTCTGGTGGAGGTGAAAGCCGTCGACAATGCCTACCCGCTTTACGGATCGCTGGATACCGCGCCGAAGCTGGATAAAGGTGCTCTCTTTGCCGAAAAGGATGGTGCATTCGGCGCTGCCGTTGCCCAGATTTTTCTCGACCGGCTCAATCTGAAGCTCGGTGACCGGGTCTTGCTTGGCTCAGCCACATTCGAATTGCGGGCGGTAATCGACAACGAGCCGGATGTATTGTCGGACGGTTTTGGGTTTGCACCGCGTTTTCTTGTCTCGCTTGAGGGGTTGCGCGCCGCGGGCCTGGTTCAACCGGGCAGTCTGGTCGAACACAGCTACAAGATTGCCCTGCCGGCAGGTGCCAGCGAGGCAGACATTGCAAGCATTCGCAATGAAGCGCAGGAAAAATTCCCACAGGCCGGCTGGACCATCCGCAGCCGCTCCAATGCCGCTCCGTCGCTGAGTGCCAATGTCGAGCGGTTCTCGCAGTTTCTGACATTGGTCGGGTTGACGGCACTGATCGTTGGCGGTGTCGGCGTGGCCAATGCGGTCCGGGCTTATCTCGACGCAAAACGCGGTGTCATTGCCACGTTCAAGTCGCTGGGTGCGCCGGGCTGGTTTGTTATCGCCGTTTATCTCATTCAGATCGTGCTGATTGCCCTGCTCGGTATCGCTGCCGGCTTGATCCTGGCTGCAATTATTCCCTATGTCGCAGGCTATGCCCTGCAGAGCGTGCTGCCCATTGCGGCCAAGGGCGGCTTTTATCCGGGTGCACTGGCCTGGGCCGCGCTGTTCGGCCTGTTGACCACATTGGCGTTTGCCATCCTGCCCCTGGGCCGGGCACGCGATATTCCGGCGACGGCCTTGTTCCGCGAACAGGGTTTCGATCAGCGTGGCTGGCCAAAACCTGTCTATATCGCGGTGGCGGCTGTTCTTGTCGCCACGCTTTGCGTCCTGGCGGTGGTGTTCGCCTATGATCGGCGTATTGCCGTCACATTCATCGGTGCGGTCGCTTTTTCGTTCCTTGTGCTACGCGCTGTCTCCAGTCTCGTGCAGTGGCTGGCGCGCCGTGCGCCGCGGGTTCGCTCCACGGCGCTTCGCCTTGCCATCGGCAATATTCATCGGCCCGGCGCGTTGACGCCGTCGGTCGTCCTGTCGCTCGGATTGGGGCTGACACTGCTGGTGACGCTGGCGCTGATCGATGGCAGCTTGCGCCAGCAGCTCGCCGGCAACCTGCCGGAACGGGCACCGAACTTTTTCTTTGTCGATATCCAGAGCACGCAGGTCGACCAGTTCACCAGCCTTCTGCAGAAGGCTGCGCCGCAGGGCAAGATTGTCAGCGCGCCAATGCTGCGCGGCCGCATCGTTGCGTTCAACGGCACGGATGTCGGCAAGCTGACCATACCGCCGGAAGGGGCATGGGTGTTGCGTGGGGATCGCGGTATTACCTACGCCAAGAAAATACCGGAAAACTCGGTGCTGACGGCGGGTACCTGGTGGCCGGAGGGTTACACCGGCGAGCCGCTTGTGTCCTTCTCGGCCGAGGAGGCGCGTAACCTTGGCCTCAAGCTTGGCGATACGGTCACTGTCAATGCGCTCGGCCGCAATATCACGGCGCGCATTGCCAATTTCCGGCAAGTGGAGTGGGAATCGCTTGCGATCAATTTCGTCATGGTGTTCTCGCCCAATGCTTTTGCCGGTGCCCCGCATGCCTGGCTTGCCACGCTCACCGATCCCTCTGCGACAACACAGGAAGAGGCCACGGTCATGCGTGATGTGACCCGGGCTTTTCCTGCCGTCACGTCCGTGCGGGTGAAGGATGCCATTAGCATTGCCAATGAACTGGTCGGACAGCTGGCGGTTGCGATCCGCGCCGCGGCGTCGGTGGCTCTGATCGCCTCCATCCTTGTGCTCGGCGGCGCGCTTGCGGCCGGCAACCGCGCCCGCGTGCATGACGCGGTGGTCCTGAAAACTCTTGGCGCCACGCGGCGCACTCTGATCAAGGCGTTCAGCTACGAATATGTCATCCTGGGGCTGGCGACAGCGACTTTCGCGCTCCTGGCGGGCGGATTGGCGGCCTGGTATGTGGTTGTGCGGGTGATGAAACTGCCCGCATCATTCCAGCCGGAAGTGGCGGTTTCCACGCTGGTCCTGGCGCTGGTTCTCACCGTCGGATTTGGCCTTGCGGGAACCTGGAGAATCCTTGGTCAAAAGGCGGCTCCGATCCTGCGAAACCTCTGAAATCGTTAAAAAAGCGTAATATGCGAGCGTTTTGCCCGCATTTGCCCGCCAAACACGCGATCTTGAGTAAAACAGGTCTTGTTATCGCCCTGCTGAATCCCCATAATTCATCGCAAGGCATGCTGGGGTCCCGCCAGCGGCGCCTGGGAATAACCCCCGACACCCGACGGGACGAAGCAATGAGGAAAACCATGGCTGACTATCGCAACATCCAGGCCCGTACATCGGCCGGAGTGCGTGTGGACGCGGGGATCGATCAAGGTCTACGCAGCTACATGCTGAAGGTCTACAATCTGATGGGGATCGGTCTCGCAGTGACCGGTCTTGCCGCGCTTGCAATTGTTTATCTCGCAACCACCAATGATGCATCGCTCGCGGTCGCTCAATTGCCGAATGGCAAGATGCTGACCAGCCTTGGCGTGGCGCTTTACGGCTCGCCCCTGCGTTGGGTTGTTATGCTCGCACCGCTCGCCGCAGTGTTCTTTTTGAGCTTCCGCATTGAGAAAATGAGCGTTTCGGCGGCCCAGACAACCTTCTGGGTTTATGCAGCGCTCGTCGGTGTTTCTCTGTCGTCGATCTTCCTTGTCTATACGTCGGGAAGCATCGTGCAGACATTCTTCATCACCGCCGCATCCTTTGGTGCGCTGTCACTCTACGGCTACGCGACGAAGCGCGATCTCTCCGGAATGGGTTCGTTCCTGTTCATGGGTCTGATCGGCATTCTCCTTGCCGGTTTGGTCAACATCTTCCTGCAGTCCAGTGCTTTGCAGTTTGCAATCTCTGCGATCGGCGTTCTGGTCTTTGCAGGTCTGACGGCCTATGACACCCAGAGCATCAAGGAAATGTACTATGAAGGCGACAGCTCGGACACCTATGGCCGCAAGGCGATCATGGGTGCGTTGCGCCTCTATCTCGACTTCATCAACATGTTCATGTTCCTGTTGCAGTTCCTCGGCAACCGCAACTGATCCTGGACGTTATGAACGAGTGAAAAAGGGCAGCGGAAACGCTGCCCTTTTTCTTGGCGGCATTGCATTCATCCGGTATTTTTGCGATCGATTGCGGTCATGACCAGCATTCATATCCGCCCGGCACAGCCCGCTGACCTGCCCGCTATCACTGCAATCTATCGCGATGCGGTTCTGCATGGTACGGCCACCTACGAGATCGAGCCGCCCGCGCTGGCGGAGATGACCAAGCGGTTCCATATGATCACCAGTGATGGTTTCCCCTACAGCGTGGCAGAGATGGACGGCATCGTGAGCGGCTACGCCTATGCCAGTTATTTCCGTACCCGCCCGGCCTATTGGTGGAGTGTCGAGGATTCGATCTACATTGCGCCGCAAGCCAAGGGCAAAGGCATGGGCAAAGCCCTGCTTCGACGCTTGATCATCGATTGCGCAGCGCTTGGATTTCGCCAGTTCATCGCTGTTATTGGCGATGGTCACGCTGCGTCAGCGTCGGTGCGCCTGCATGCCAGTTGCGGTTTCAGGCATTGCGGCACCATTGAAGGATCGGGTTTCAAGCATGGCCGCTGGCTGGATACGGTTCTCATGCAGCTTGACATGAATGGCGGGACCACGACCCTCCCGGGGCCGGCACCTTTAAGAGGCTGAGCAGCTTTAGCTCCGCACAACCTGCAGCGATTTGTCGAAGATCCTGAGTACCCTGTCGAGTTCCGTGCCGCGCTTGAGAATAAGACCGCTCGCGGCAATTACGCTATAGGCGCCTTGCTTGCGGGCCAGCCGCGGATTTTTCTCGATCCGGAACATCGGCACTTCACTGGTTCGGCGAAACACAGAAAACACAGCCCGGTCGTTCAGGTGGTCAATAGCATAATCGCGCCATTCGCCTGCTGAAACCATGAAGCCGTATATTCTGAGGATTTGATCAAGTTCCCGCCGATTGAATGTAACGGGGAGATCACGTGCGCCGGAGAGTGAAATGAGTTTCGCCTGCTGTTGCGATTCGTCGCCACCTGCATTGCTGTCCATCAATCAATCCGCCCTTAGATTTGCCGTATGACAACTGGATGACAGAAGGGTGACCTGTTCGGCCCGCATTTACAAGCCTGTAAGTGTCAGGGCACGCGCAATTGAACGCAAAAATGTCGCTGCTGCTGTGCCTTTCACAAAGGAATACGCCCTGTTTCCATTGGTGATGTCTGGCCACAGTTTCGCCATGTTGCACTCGCATTGCCGCCGGATTTCAGACCCACCTTCAGCCCGTTGTCTGAGACGGTTCGGTCTTGAGCGGCCCGATACCCCAAAGCCCCCCGCCCAAACGGGCTGTTCTGGCCGAACCATTCAGTCTCTCAATGGCAACAAGCCCCAAGACTTCAGGCTGGTTTTACCAGCCTTTTTTCTTGTCTGCAGAAATGCTCTTTAAAATCAGGGCTTTGTCATGATCGAGGCGCCAATGATGGGCCCCGGTTTGCCTTCACCAAGCATTTCCTGCAACAGGACGGCGCAGCCGGAAGCCTTCTTGCTGGCAATCTCGGTCAGCGGAATTTCGATCTTCTGCGATTTGCCATCCCACATGCCAACCGTTTCCATTGCGCGAACGCTGTTGGCGTAGCTGACATTGCGCCCGCCGTTCTCGCCATCGGGTATGGAAACAATGGTTTCCTTGTTGAAATAGGCAAGAAGAACGCGCACAGGATTTTTTGCGGCGGCCCCCTCACCAATATTGATGACCAGGCGATCCGGAGAGGTTTTTTCGATCGATACGGGAATTGTCAGGCCAGAATCACCATTGCGCATCTCATCGATTCGGCGCCGGATTTTAGCGCCGTCCTGACCATTTACATGCTCGCGGCCATTGAGGATTGCCTGCGGTGTGTAAACACCTGTCAGTCCAAGTGCCTTGCGATAGGCATTCTGCCGGGCGGTATTTTCCGGCAGGGCGAGATTGTCCACCCACCCGCGATAATCCCAATAGTCAACATGGAAGGCGAGTGCGACGACTTTCCCTTCCGCGACCAGCTGCTTGAGGACGGCGTCGGCAGGTGGGCATGAGCCGCAGCCCTGCGAGGTATAAAGCTCAACCACGCCATCCGGTTTCGTGCCGATGCTCCCGGCATAAACCGGCCACGTGAACCCCGCCGCTGCAAGGAGCGGGCAGGCGATCAGAATGGCTTTGAGCAGGGTGCGCAGGGTCAAGGGTACGAGCTTTCTTCCCGAATTTTTCTTTGATCTTGTATGAGAGCGATTGCCAGACAATTGATAGGGATGCGTTTTATCAAGAGGAAGTCACTTTGAGGTGAATTCGATCACGTTTACAGGCAAAACCATATAATTATTGGCGAAATCGCGAAAAAAAGACCGCCGGGCAACCGGCGGTCTCCGATTTCAGAGCTTTTCGCTGCTTTAAGCGGCGAGATCGCGCAGCACGTACTGCAGGATGCCGCCGTTCTTGAGGTACTCCAGCTCATCGATTGTATCGATACGGCAGATCAGCGGTACCTGCTTGACCGTGCCATCGGCGAACGTCACCGTGGCATGGGTCTTCTGGCGCGGCTGGATCGTGGCAAGACCTTCGATGGAAACTGTCTCATCGCCCTTCAGGCCAAGCGACTGCCAGCTCGTACCCTCTTCCAGCACGAAGGGGACGATGCCCATTCCGACGAGATTCGAACGATGGATGCGCTCGAAGGACTGGGAAATCACAGCGCGAACGCCGAGAAGGTTCGTGCCCTTGGCCGCCCAGTCACGTGATGAACCATTGCCGTATTCGATACCGGCAAAGATGACCAGCGGGACATTCTCGCTGCGGTACTGCATGGCGGCATCATAGATCGGCATTTCCTCTTTCGAGGGGTAATGGATCGTGTAACCGCCTTCGCGGCCATTTTCGCCAAGCATGTGGTTGCGGATGCGGATGTTGGCGAAGGTGCCACGCATCATCACTTCATGATTGCCGCGACGCGTGCCGTACTGGTTGAAGTCCAGGGGTGCCACACCATGATCGGTCAGGTACTTGCCGGCAGGCGAGGCTGCCTTGATCGAGCCGGCCGGAGAAATATGGTCGGTGGTGATCTTGTCGCCGAAGAGACCGAGGATACGCGCACCCTTGATATCGTTCACGGTGCCGGGTGTCTTGCCCATGCCGACAAAGTAAGGCGGGTTCTGCACATAGGTCGAGTTGTCGTCCCATGCGTAGGTCTGGCCAGCCGGTACCTTGACGTCCTGCCAGTTCTGGTCGCCCTTGAACACATCCGCATATTTGGACGCGAACAGCTTGCGGGTGACGTTCTTGGTGATGAACTCCTGAATCTCGTGCGAAGACGGCCAGATATCCTTGAGGAACACCGGGTTGCCGTCCTGATCTTCACCAAGCGGCTCGGTTGTCAGGTCCTTGGTGACCGAACCGGCCAGGGCATAGGCAACAACCAGCGGCGGAGAAGCCAGGTAGTTCGCCTGGACGTCCGGTGAAACGCGGCCTTCGAAGTTGCGGTTGCCGGAAAGCACGGCTGCAGCGATCAGACCCTTGTCATTGATGGTCTTGGAGATCGGTGCAGGCAGCGGGCCGGAATTGCCGATGCAGGTGGTACAGCCGAAACCGACCAGATTGAAACCGAGCTTGTCGAGTTCAACCTGCAGACCGGCATTCTCGAGATAGGCGGCAACAACCTGCGAGCCCGGCGCCAGCGATGTCTTCACCCAGGGCTTGGACTTCAAACCCTTGGCAGCTGCATTGCGGGCGAGAAGGCCGGCTGCAATCAGCACGCTCGGGTTCGAGGTGTTGGTGCAGGAGGTGATCGCCGCAATGGCAACATCGCCATGCCCGAGATCATAGTCTTCGCCTTCAACCGGATAACGGGCATCAAGCTGCGTGGTCTTCTTGTATTCCTTCTGCAGCGATTCGTGGAAACCGGAGGCGATGCCCTCGAGGGCGATACGGCCTTCCGGACGCTTCGGGCCTGCCATGGACGGAACGACGGTGCCGAGATCGAGTTCCAGCGTGTCGGTGAAAACAGGATCGGCCGAGCCGGGTTCGCGCCACATGCCCTGCGCCTTCGAATAGGCTTCGACCAGTGCCAGACGCTCTTCGTCGCGGCCGGACATATGCATGTAGTTGATGGTTTCGCGATCAATCGGGAAGAAGCCGCAGGTGGCGCCATATTCCGGACCCATATTGCCGATGGTTGCTCGATCAGCCAGCGTCATGCTCTCGAGGCCAGGGCCGAAGAACTCGACGAACTTGCCGACGACGCCCTTCTTGCGCAGCATCTGAACCACCGTAAGCACGAGATCGGTCGCCGTTACGCCTTCCTTGACCTTGCCGGTCAGGCGGAAGCCGATGACCTCAGGCAAAAGCATGGAAACCGGCTGGCCCAACATGGACGCTTCCGCTTCGATGCCGCCAACGCCCCAGCCCAAAACGCCAAGGCCGTTGACCATGGTCGTGTGCGAATCAGTGCCAACGCAGGTATCGGGATAGGCGACGGTGACGCCGTCTTCTTCCTTGGTCCAGACTGCCTGGGCCAGATATTCAAGGTTGACCTGATGGCAGATGCCCGTGCCCGGAGGAACGACGCGGAAATTCTTGAACGCCTGCTGGCCCCACTTCAGGAAGCGGTAACGTTCGCCATTGCGCTCATATTCGAGATCGACATTGCGCTTGAAAGCCTGCGGATTGCCGAACTCGTCAACGATCACCGAGTGATCGATAACCAGATCAACCGGGACGAGCGGATTGATCTTTTCCGGGTCGCCGCCAAGGTTGACCATGGCATCGCGCATTGCTGCAAGGTCCACGACGGCAGGAACGCCAGTAAAGTCCTGCATGAGAACACGGGCTGGGCGATAGGCAATTTCAGCGCCGGCACTGCCGCGATCGACAAGCCATTTGGCGACGTTTTCGATGTCCTTCTTGAAAACCGAGCGATTGTCTTCAAAGCGAAGCAGGTTTTCGAGGAGGACTTTCATGGAGAAGGGGAGCTTGGAAATGCCTTCCAGGCCATTTTTCTCAGCTTCGGTCAAGCTGTAATAGACATATTCCTTATCCCCTACGGATAGGGTTTTACGGCATTTGAAACTGTCGATTTGAGACATGTTGCGTCGTCCTTATGCTACTGGCCTCACCCGGGACGAACGCCTTTGCCGCGTTTCAAGGACGCGCTAAGGTGCGGGTGCAGTCATTTCCGCTGTCCGTCCCGCTACAGGTCCGAAAAGGCACCCGTATTGAAGATCGGCCAAAAATGGTTTCCATGCCGACCGCTGGCATGGTTGACTGCTATATAGAGATTTTCATCGATCTGTGCCAGACCGACATTCGTCAAAATTTGAGACTGCGTCGAAATGCACATGGGTCATTCCGGGCGGCACGTCGGGGTTAACAAGAGCGGGAACTTCATGCGGTTAGTCGCCGAAAATCTGGCAGGGGAGCGGGGCGGGGAGATTTTGTTTTCCAGGCTGAACTTTGCCGTCGCGGGTGGAGAGGCGCTGATGATTACGGGGCCGAACGGGGCCGGGAAATCAACGCTCCTGCGAATCATCGCCGGACTTCTGGACAAAGCCGAAGGCCGTATTCGGCTTGACGATGCGCCAGCCGGTTTCGACGGGCTTGTTTCGGCCAGCCATTATCTCGGTCACCTCAATGCCATGAAACCCGTCCTGAGCGTCGAAGAGAATCTGCGCTTCTGGCAGTCGTTCAACGGCATCGGGAACCATACGATTGGTGAAGCGCTGGACCGCGTGCAGCTCGGGGATATCGGCCATCTGCCATTCGGCTATCTCTCCACTGGGCAAAAACGGCGTGCCAGTATCGCGCGGCTCCTGATCAGTCATCGCCCGGTCTGGCTTCTGGATGAACCGACGGCGGGCCTTGACAAAGGATCGGAGGATCAGTTTGCCGGCGTCATGCGTGCACATCTTTCCAGTGGGGGCATTGTCGTCGCCGCAACCCATCTGCCGTTGGGATTGGACGGGGCTCAGGAACTTGTGATGGGAAGGGGCGGTTTCTGATGCTTTCGCTGTTTCTCCGCGACACCCGATTGGGTCTGCGTGCCGGTGGAGGCGTGCTGATCGGGATACTGTTCTTCCTCGCCGTTATCGCGGTCGTGCCGTTCGGTGTCGGGCCGGATTTGAAGCTCCTTGCGCGAATCGGACCCGCGATGCTGTGGATCGGCGCCCTTCTGGCGACGCTGCTCGGTCTCGACCGGCTGTTTCAGGCTGACCGCGACGACGGGTCTCTCGATCTGCTGATCATGGCTTCGGACCGGCACATATTGGCATTGACCGTACTGGTGAAATGTCTGGCGCATTGGAGCACATGTGTGCTGCCGCTGGTCATAGCTTCCCCTTTGCTTGGCCTGTTTATGAACATGGAGCCCGCAGCCATCGGCGCCACAACGCTGACCCTGCTCGTCGGCACGCCGGCCATCACGCTGATCGGCGCTGTCGGCGCTGCGGTTGCCGTCGCACTGCCGCGCGGCGGCCTGCTCGTGTCGGTGATCATCCTGCCTTTGACCATTCCCGTGCTGATCTTCGGTGTGTCGGCAGCCTACGGGGCAGTGCAAGACCCCGCGCCTTTTGTCGCGCCCTTTCTTATTCTCGTTGCAATTACACTGTTCTTTGCGGTCATTGGACCGCTGGCAGCCGCCGCAGCGTTGAAATCGTCGGCTGATTGACATGCGCTGCGCGACGCACGATCCTTTCGGGCTTGGGAGGATCATGTGATGGTGAATTGCGAAACTGAGCCCGGGAAGCTAAGAAATCGCCATGACTGAAGCTGTTTCAAAAGCCGGACGCTGGATCGATCTGGCCAACCCAACCCGGTTCATCAACTTTGCCGGGATCGTGCTGCCATGGCTTGTCGGGATCACATTGCTGGTTCTGGCTGCCGGATTGTGGATGTCATTTCAGGCGCCCGACGATTACCAGCAGGGCTCGACCGTCAAGATCATGTTCATCCACGTGCCTTTCGCATGGCTGTCGATGATGTGCTACACGGTCATGAGCATTTCAGCCATCGGAACGTTGGTCTGGCGTCACCCGCTGGCTGATGTCTCCGCCAAGGCAGCCGCACCCATTGGCGCTGCTTTCACGGCTCTCGCGCTCATTACCGGCTCGTTGTGGGGCAAACCCATGTGGGGCACCTGGTGGGTGTGGGACGCACGGCTGACTTCGGTTTTCGTGCTGTTCCTGATGTATCTCGGCATCATTGCACTGACCCGGGCAATGGACGATCCGGCAAAATCCTCCAAGGCGACGGCTATCCTGACGCTGGTCGGCTTTATCAACATTCCGATCATCAAGTTCTCCGTCGACTGGTGGAACACATTGCATCAGCCCGCATCGGTTATCCGCATGGGAGGACCGACCATTCATCCTTCATTGCTCTGGCCGCTTCTGGTGATGGCCGTTGGCTTCACGCTCCTGTTCTTCACCCTGCACATCATGGCCATGCGCAATGAGATCTGGCGCAGGCGGGTTGTCGCCATGCGCCGTATCGCGGCACGCAGTGCGGAACGGAGGGGAGTGCAATCATGACCCATACGGCTTTTGTCCTCGCATCCTACGGCGTGTCCATAGCGGTCCTCGTGGCGCTCGTCGGGTGGATACTGATCGATCAGCGCACGCAGCGCCTCGCGCTGCAGGAGCTGGAAACCCGCGGCGTACGCCGCCGCTCCGAGGCGCGAACGGATAACGCATCGTGAGCGGACCGGATATCAAAGGACAGGCCCCACACCGGCGCTTCTCGCTGTTTGCGTTTCTGCCCCTGCTGCTCTTTGTGGTTCTGGCCGGTATCTTTGCCTTTCAACTGGCGCTCGGGCGGGACGAAAGCGTCATCCCCTCGGCATTGATCGGTAAACCGGCCCCGAACCTGACCCTTCCGCCTCTGGCGGGATTGACCCGAGGCGGCCAGCCGGTTCCGGGTATGGAACCCTCCGCCTTCAAGGGCCAGCTGACACTGGTCAACGTCTTCGGCTCGTGGTGTGTACCGTGCCGTGCGGAGCATCCGCTGCTGATGCAACTCGCCAAGGATAAGCGGTTTCGTATCGCCGGTCTCAACTACAAGGACAAGGACGAAAACGCGCTGAAATTCCTGGGTGAACTTGGCAATCCGTTCGACATGATCGGTGTTGATGCGAGCGGCCGGGCAGGGATCGAATGGGGCGTCTATGGCGTGCCGGAAACTTTCCTTGTCGGTCGCGACGGCACCATTCTCTACAAGCACGTCGGACCTTTCAGCGAGGCATCGATCCGCGATGATCTGATGCCTGCTGTCGAAAAGGCGCTGAAGCCTTAGAGTGACTATTTTTCCTTGCCTTGCGTACCTTTGCCGGCCAAGGGTTCAAGCGAGTGTTTCATCACCAGCGGCATTTGCGCAAAGGTGAAAAGCAAGGTGATGGGCATGGTGCCCCAGACCTTGAAAGCAACCCAGAAATCCGTCGAGAAGCTGCGCCAGACCACCTCGTTCAACACGGCCAGGAACAGGAAGAATATGCCCCAGCGCAGGGTGAGTTTGCGCCAGCCCTCGGCATTGAGCTTGAAAGCGCTGTCGAAAACATAGCCGAGAAGCGATTTGCCGAAGTAGAGGCCGCCCAGCAGGATCACGCCGAACAGGGCATTGATGATGGTCGGCTTTATCTTGATGAAATTTTCGTCGTGCAGCCAAAGTGTCAGCGAACCAAACACCAGAACCACGATGCCTGAAACCAGCGGCATGATCGGCAGGCTGCGGATCAATATCCACGACACGGCCAGTGCCAGTACGGTTGCGACCATGAACAGCGCGGTGGCGATGAAAATCGGCCCGCCGATGTTGGCCAACACCGGAAAGCGCTCGATCAGCCATTCGCCGCGGGAATTGGCGAAGAAGAAGACCATCAACGGTCCAAGTTCCAGCACCAGCTTCAGAAGCGGCGTAACTTCCTTGCGCTTGGGATCGGATGGATCCCGTTCAAATACGGATTGTTCCATCATGCAACTCCCGCGATGGCTTTGGCAAAATCTTTGGCGGCAAAGGGCTCGAGATCATCGATCTGCTCGCCCACGCCGATGAAATAGACCGGCAATTTGTGCCTGGCTGAAATGGCAACGAGGATGCCGCCGCGTGCCGTGCCGTCGAGCTTGGTCATGACGAGACCGTTGACGCCGGCGACATTCTTGAAAATCTCGACCTGATTGAGGGCATTCTGGCCGGTGGTCGCATCGAGTGTCTGCAGCACGGTATGCGGTGCATCGGGATCGTTCTTGCCGAGGACGCGGACAATCTTGGCAAGCTCGTCCATCAGTTCGGTCCGGTTCTGCAAGCGTCCGGCCGTATCGATGATCAGGACGTCGCTTCCGGCTTCCTTTGCCTGTTTCCAGGCATCATAGGCAAGCCCGGCCGCATCGGCACCGAGCTTCGACGAAACCACCGGTGCGCCGGTGCGCTTGCCCCAGATATGCAATTGCTCGATCGCCGCAGCGCGGAACGTATCGCCGGCCGCCAGCATGACGCTGAGACCACCTGCAGTGAGTTTTGCTGCGAGTTTGCCGATGGTCGTGGTCTTGCCGGTGCCGTTGACGCCGACAACCAGAATGACATGCGGCTTGTGCGAAAGGTCGAGCTCCAGCGGCTTGGCAACCGGCCCGAGCACCTTTTCGATCTCAGTCGCCATGATGGTGCGGACTTCCTCCGAACTGATATCCTTGCCGTAACGTGTGGCGCTCAGGGAACCGGTAATGCGGATGGCGGTTTCCATGCCGAGATCGGCTTGAATCAGCACATCTTCGAGATCCTGCAGCGTGTCTTCGTCGAGCTTGCTGCGGGTAAAGATGCCGCCGATGGAATCGCCCAGCTGCTGGGATGAGCGGGCCAGGCCCTTGCGCAGCCGCTCGAACCAGGTAAGGCGTTTCTCCGGCTCGGCGGTAACCTGCTCTTCGGCCTTCTTTTCCTCGACGGTCCTGGTGACTGTTACCTTTGACGAGGCCGGCTTGGGCGCCACAACCGGCTCCGCCGGTGCAGGCATGTCGATGATGGGTTCCGGCACATGCACGGGCGGGGTAAGCGCTTCCGACAGTGTCTGCTCAAATGGTTCTTCCGCTGCATTGAACGGAATGGGCAGCTCTTCCTCGAATAGTGGGACAACCGGTTCGGGCTCGGCCAACGCTGTTTCCGATACAACTGGCGCCAAGACCGGTTCGGGCTCCGGCTCGATCGCAACCGGCGCTGGTTCTTCAGCGGGCACCGGCTCAACCAGCTCGGCCTCGACAGGTTCCGCCTCGGCGGGAACGGGCAGGGCTTCCTGTGCCGTCGTGTCCTCATAAACCTGTTCGGTAGTTGGTTGAACGGGCGCCTCGAGCGCGGGAACAGGTGCTTCGGCCGGAACCTCGTCGACTTCCTTCTTGCCGAATGAAAATATCTTTTTGATAAAACCCAGAGCCATGAATGCTGCTTTGCTCGTTGTGATTACGCTGCGTGCCGGTCGCTGTCCGCGGCCAGCAGCCTGTCGCCGTCATGCCCGCTGATCGACCGTTCAATGATTTCGCCGGGTGCCCCGCCGTTCAGACCGACGAGGGTAAACCCTTCGGTGCGGCCAAGGCCCTCGCGTTCGATGAGTATGCGCTGGTTCGTGCCGACAAGACCGTCGAGATGGGAGCGGTAAGCCGCGTTACCCGCCGCCCGCAGCCGGGCAGCGCGGGCTTTGACGATCTGCCGGTTCACCTGCGGCATGCGCGCTGCCGGCGTGCCTTCGCGCGGGCTGAACGGGAAGACATGCAGATGGGTCAGCCCGCATTCCTCGACTATCCCGATGGAGTTTTCAAACATCTCATCGGTCTCGGTGGGAAAACCGGCAATGATATCGGCGCCGAACACGATATCGGGGCGGATCTTGCGGACGTTTTCGCAGAACTCGATGGAGTTCTCGCGCAGATGGCGGCGTTTCATCCGCTTCAGGATCATGTTGTCGCCCGATTGCAGCGACAGATGCAGGTGCGGCATCAGACGGCTTTCCGTCGCCAGTGCCTCCATCAGATCACCATCCGCTTCGATGGAATCAATGGAGGAGAGGCGCAGACGTTTCAGATCAGGCACTTGGCCGAGGACAGTTTTGACGAGCTTGCCGAGGCGCAGGGAACCCGGCAAATCGGGTCCATAGCTGGTCATGTCGACGCCGGTGAGGACCACTTCGTTATAGCCATTGCCGACGAGCCGTTTGACCTGTTCGATCACGCCGCCCATCGGTACGGAGCGGGAATTGCCGCGGCCATAGGGGATGATGCAGAACGTGCAGCGATGATCGCAGCCGTTCTGTACCTGTACAAAGGCCCGTGCCCGGCCCTCGATGGCATCGACCATGTGGGATGCAGTTTCACGCACCTCCATGATGTCGTTGACGCGCACCTTCTCGAACTGGTTGACACCGAAATCGGGCAGCATGCGGTACGAATTGGATTTCAACTTTTCCTCGTTGCCGAGAACGAGATCAACCTCGTCCATGGCGGCAAATTCGTCAGCTCCGGTCTGGGCGGCGCAGCCGGTGACAATGATGCGCGCCTGCGGATTGTCGCGGCGTGCCTTGCGGATTGCCTGCCGCGCCTGCCGTACGGCTTCGCTGGTCACGGCACAGGTGTTGAAGATGATCGCACCATTTTCCAGCGCGCCAAGCCCGGCGGCATCGGCCTCGCGCTTCATCACCTCGGATTCGTAGGTGTTGAGGCGGCAGCCAAATGTGACGACATCCACAGCCATCAGGCGGCTCCCTGCGATGGCGCTGTTTCGTCCCGTTGCCATTGACCGGTCTGTGGATCAAACGAGCCAGAAAATTCCCATTCGGCGGGTCCGGTCATCATGACATGATCATTGTCCAGCCATTCAATCACCAGGGGACCACCGGGCACTGTGACTGTCACGGCTCGCTCGGTGCGGCCCGTGCGGGCACCGGACACGGCAGCAGCACAGGCGGCCGAACCGCAGGCCCGCGTCAGCCCGGCGCCGCGCTCCCAGGTGCGCAGGGTCATGGCATTGCGGCTGGTCACATGGGCAATCGAGATATTGGCGCGTTCGGGGAAAATCGGGTGATTTTCGAGCAGCGGGCCAAAACGTTCGAGATCATAGGTCCAGACATCCTGATCGACCCAGAAGATCGCGTGCGGGTTGCCCATGCTCGCGACGGAGGGGGAGTGCAGGACAGGCGCATCAATCGGTCCGATCTGCAACTCGATCTGGCGTGTGTCGTGGAAGGCTTCAGCCAGCGGGATTTCCTGCCAGCCGAAACGCGGCTTGCCCATATCGACGGTAATCATGCCGCCGGCATGTTCATGGGCGGTCAATATTCCGGCGATGGTTTCGAAGGTGAATTCCCGTTTGCCGGTTTCGGCGGCAAGAGCCTGCACGACACAGCGCATGCCGTTGCCGCAGGCCTGTGCCTGAGTGCCGTCGGAATTGATAATCTCGATATAGGCTTCCGTACCCTGGGTGCGCGGCGCATGGATTGCCATGATCTGATCGAACTTGGTGGCTGGATCGCCATTGAGCGCAATGGCCGCCCCCGGGGCAACATGATCCGCACGGCCACGCATGTCGGCAACGATTATCTCGTTGCCAAGCCCGTTCATCTTTGCAAATTGCGCGCGCACTGCCATGCTTCTGTCAGCCTGTATAGCCATTCCGATGTCGATAGAGGGCTTATATGGCGGAAAAGGTGAAGAATTGCCAGTGCCAGCCGTATCAAAGCTGTGTCACCGGCATTCAATCCTGTCCGGTGTCAGGCGACCCGGATCACCAGCTTGCCGAAATTATGCCCTTTCAACAGCCCCATGAAAGCTTCCGGAGCGTTGGCGAGCCCATCGACAATGTCCTCGCGGTACTTGATTTCGCCGCTGCGCAACCAGCCGCTCATGGTTTCAAGGAAGACCGGACGCTGATCGACGAATTCACGCTGGATGAAGCCGCGCACGGTCAGGCTCTTCTTCAGGATATCGCGCATGAGCGCCGGCAGGCGATCCTTGCCGGAAAGATCGAGGCCGTCATATTGCGCGATCAGGCCGCAGACCGGCACGCGCGCGAAGGTGTTGAGCAGCGGGAAAACCGCGTCCCAGACCGCACCGCCGACATTTTCAAAATAAACGTCGATACCAGACGGGCAGGCCTGTTGCAGCTGTTCGGCAAAATCGGGCGCGCGGTGGTCAATCGCGACATCGAACCCCAGCTCGTCGCGGACGAATGCACATTTGTCTGGGCCGCCGGCAATGCCGACAGCCCGTGCACCCTTGATTCGGGCGATTTGGCCGACCGTCGATCCCACCGGCCCACTGGCGGCGGCAACAACGACGGTTTCGCCCGGCTTGGGCTGGCCGATGGTCAGGAGTCCCGCATAGGCGGTAAAACCCGGCATGCCGAGAATGCCGACAGCCGTTGACAGCGGCGCGGCATTCGGATCGAGCTTGCGCAGACCGGCACCATCGGAGAGGGCATAGCTCTGCCAGCCGGAATGGGAGAGGACGATATCACCGGGCTTGTAGCCGGGATGTTTGCTCTCGATCACCTCCGCAACGGTTCCGCCTTCCATGACCGCGTCAACGGCAACCGGGGCAGCATAGGACTCAGCATCGTCCATGCGGCCGCGCATATAAGGATCGAGCGACAGAAACAGAATTTTGAGCAGGATCTCTCCGTCGCCAGGTACGGAAACCGGTACGGCTTCGATGCGGAAATTGTCCGGCTTTACCGGTCCTTGCGGCCTGGATGCGAGGACGATGCGCGTGTTTTGCGGCTGAGACATGTTGTTGATCCTTATGGGGAGGGCGTAAACCCTACCCCAGCGCCGTCAGCCCGGCAACGCAAAGATGATGTCAATGGGGCTCGTGCGCGTCCGCCACGCCGCGCAACCAGTAACCGGCCGCTTTCACCCATTCGCCGTTGAAGCCGCGCTGCTCGACCAGATGAGTGCGGATGGATTTGGAAATGCTGCTTTCGCAGGCGATGAAAGCGTAGCAATCACCCTCGGGCAAGGTCAGGCTTTCAATCGTTCGCAGCAACAGGTCATTGTTGCCGGCTTCCGCACCGTTGCGGTGAACCCAGACAATCCCGGCGTTGGCGCTGGTCTTGATTTCCTGTTCTTCGGCTTTGTCCTCAACCTCGATCACCGCGACGACGCGGGCCGTGGCCGGTAGTTCTTCGAGGCGGCGCCCGATAGCGGGGAGGGCTGTTTCATCGCCAGCCAGAAAATACCAGTCATAGGCATCGGGAATGATCATCGAGCCGCGTGGTCCGCCAATGACAATCTGCTGACCGGGCTTAGCCTGTGCTGCCCACGTGGATGCAGGGCCATCGCCATGCAGCACGAAATCGACATCAAGGGTTCTGGATACTGCATGATAGTTGCGCGGTGTGTAGTCCCGCATTTCCGGACGCGGCGTGTCTTCCGGAAAACTGATCCCATCGGGGCCGAGAACGGGAACAATCGGCCCGCTTCCGGCAGGCGGAAAGAAAATCTTGATGTGATCGCCATAACCGGCGCTGACAAAACCTTCCAGCTGGTCGCCGGCAAGCGTGACGCGCACCATGCGCGGTGTCAGATGTTTGACGTCCTGCACATCGAGGAGGCGCAGGCGGGTTTCGTGGCGAATTCGCTGAGGTGTTTTATTTATGAGTGTCATGCTCAAGAAATATCCTTGCCGTTGACGGGTTTCAATGGGGTGCCTCACACATTTCCGTCATTACCGCATATCGCCATCATAAGACTTTATTCACCTTAAAATGGTTGACTTGCGCAAGGTTATGGCTTCCAGCCAAACGGGAACGGCTCTGGATAGTGTGGCGATATTGCCAGTTCAGGCAGTTTTCGATGCTTCTGCCGCGGCGGCAGGCCGGAAACAGGCTTGTTTTGCCGCCTGGCGGGTTGAAATTTCGCCGCGATATCCTTTGTATCGTGGGTAACAATGCCAAGTCGAATCGCATTTTTTCTGTTGGATGCGTAGATGGAGAGTAAGACTATGGGGACTTTGAACGTCAATTTGCTGGCCGTTGCCGCTGTCGGCATGGTTCTGGCAGGCTGCCAGAGTACGCGCTTTGACAATGATGGTATGGACCGCGTTACGCCCCGGCCTGCGCCCTTGCAGTCTGCGCCGTCCGGATCCGTGACCCAGAGCCAATTGCCGCCACCCGGCGGAGCCAATCAGTTTCCGACCGCACCAACCACTGGTAGCGGTGCTGCGCCTGCTTCCCAGGGCACGCAGGTCGCGTCGCTTCCGCCGGCAAACGCTCCTGACATCACCGCTGGCAGTGTTGCCGGTGTCTGGAACGCCTCACTGGCCGGACAGTCCTGCAAGATCGCAACGCCGCAGACCAAATTCGGTCAGGGCTATCGCGCCGGTCCATTGCGTTGCCCGGGTGAACTGGCAAATCTTTCGTCCTGGGCCGTGAGCGGCAAGCAGCTCACCCTTTACGATGCAGCAGGCGGCACGGTTGCCCGGCTTTACTCCTCAGGGTCTTCGCGCTTTGATGGCCAGACCTCCGGCGGGCAGAATCTGAGCCTGTCACGTTAAGCCTGAATTGGGAGTGTGCAGCGCGAATTCAGCTGCTGCACACGTCCGGAGACTGCAGTCCGCATGTCGCACGATAATCTGAAAGTGTTTCCCTCCGTGCGCGAGCGCTACGATTCGCTGGTGCAGGCGGGGGATATTGCTGTCGATCCGGCACAGGAGCATCTGGCGGATCGTTTCGACCGGCTGATACGCGAGCTTGCCACAAAGCGGCTTGCCACCAAGTCCAGCGCGCTGGGCTGGCTGTTCAGCCGCCGCTCGCCGCGACATGAGGTGATCAAAGGTCTCTATATATTTGGCGAGGTCGGGCGCGGCAAGACCATGCTGATGGACATGTTTCATCAGCTTGTCCCGGCCAAGCGCAAGCGCCGGGCACATTTTCTTGATTTCATGGCTGATGTGCACGAGCGCATCAATGCGCATCGCAAAGCGCACAAGAACGGTGAGACGAAGCAGGACGATCCGATCCCGCCCGTTGCCGATGCCCTGGCGGAACAGGCGTGGGTTCTGTGTTTCGATGAGTTCACCGTCACAGATATCGCCGATGCGATGATCCTGTCACGCTTGTTCAGGG
Source organism: Phyllobacterium sp. SL163 (assembly GCF_049896885.1). Classification (NCBI taxonomy): domain Bacteria; kingdom Pseudomonadati; phylum Pseudomonadota; class Alphaproteobacteria; order Hyphomicrobiales; family Phyllobacteriaceae; genus Phyllobacterium; species Phyllobacterium sp. SL163. Next base: position 268,994 of record NZ_JAFCVE010000001.1, read on the forward strand.
CGCTGTTCGAGCGCGGTGTCGTTCTCATTGCCACATCCAACGTGGAGCCGGACAATCTCTATCGGGATGGTCTCAACCGCCAGCTGTTCCTGCCGTTCATCGACCTGCTCAAGACCCATGTCGATGTGGTCAATCTGGATGCCCGCACGGATTACCGGCTGGAAAAGCTCAACCGCATGCCGGTTTACCTCTCGCCTTTATCCGACGATACAAAGCAGAAAATGGATGAAGCCTGGCATACGGCAACCGAAGGCGCCGCCGTTTCAGAAGACCATTTCAAAGTCAAAGGTCACAATGTGGTGGTGCCGCGGGCGGCACGGCATGCCGCGCGTTTCGGCTTTGCCGATCTCTGCTCGAAGCCTTTGGGCGCGCTGGACTATGCGGCCATCATTTCGCGCTACCAGACCATCTTCATCGATGATGTGCCGATTCTCGACTATGCCAGACGCAACGAGGCCAAGCGTTTCATTATCCTGATCGATATTTTGTACGATCACCATGTGCATGTGGTGATTTCCGCGGCGGCATCACCGGACAAGCTTTATGAAGCCAAGCGGGGTACCGAAGCTTTCGAATTTGACCGCACCGCATCCCGGCTTTTTGAAATGCAGAGCGAGGAGTACCTGGCTGAAGCCGCGCAGGCGCACGAAATGCCGATATCCTCGGAAGCCTGAATGGCTATCAAATGACTGTGATACGGGTCGCCCTTATTTCATCATTTTGATATGTTGCCTATGTTAGACAATGCCAGAAAAACCTTCCCCAAGCTAAATTCAATTGACGTTTACGTAAATCCCATCAAATCTAAACGATTGAATTTATTGAGGGGAAAATTTTTGGTTGAGTTATTTTTGAAAGAGGAATATTCGAACGTCCCAACGCAAAGGCGCATGATCGCGGGCTCTGCCCGATGTCGTCGATGTCCTTTGGCGTCCGTCCAGACTTCAGATCAGGGAAGTAACCAGCATGGCACGTAACAAAATCGCCCTCATCGGTTCAGGCATGATCGGTGGCACATTGGCACATTTGATCGGGCTCAAGGAGCTCGGTGACATCGTGCTCTTCGACATCGCAGAAGGCATTCCTCAGGGCAAAGGGCTCGATATTGCCCAGTCGTCACCGGTTGACGATTTTGACGCCAAGCTCGTCGGCGCCAATGATTATTCGGCGATTGAGGGCTCGGATGTGGTCATCGTGACCGCCGGCGTACCGCGTAAGCCCGGCATGAGCCGTGACGATCTGCTCGGCATCAACCTCAAGGTCATGGAACAGGTTGGCGCGGGCATCAAGAAGTATGCGCCCAACGCCTTCGTTATCTGCATCACCAACCCGCTCGACGCGATGGTCTGGGCGTTGCAGAAATTCTCCGGCCTGCCGAAGAACATGGTCGTCGGCATGGCCGGCGTTCTCGACAGCGCCCGCTTCCGCTATTTCCTCGCTGACGAGTTCAAGGTTTCGGTGGAAGATGTCACCGCCTTCGTTCTCGGCGGCCATGGCGATTCGATGGTGCCGCTTGCCCGTTACTCCACCGTTGCCGGCATTCCGCTGCCGGACCTCGTCAAGATGGGCTGGACCAGCCAGGAAAAGCTCGACCAGATCATTCAGCGTACCCGTGATGGTGGCGCGGAGATCGTTGGCCTGCTGAAGACCGGTTCGGCCTTCTATGCCCCGGCGTCTTCGGCGATCCAGATGGCTGAAGCCTTCCTCAAGGACAAGAAGCGTGTCCTGCCTGTCGCAGCGCACCTCTCCGGCCAGTACGGTGTCAAGGACATGTATGTCGGCGTGCCTGTCATCATCGGTGCCGGCGGCGTCGAGCGCATCATCGAAATCGATCTCAACAAGACCGAAGAAAAGGCGTTCGAAAACTCGGTGGCCTCTGTCGCCGGTCTTTGCGAAGCCTGCATCGCCATCGCGCCGAACCTCAAGTAATTCGGCCTGAACGTTCTGAAACGATCCCGTGCACGCACCGGATTTTTCGTAGAGGAAGTTAACTGATGAATATTCACGAATATCAGGCCAAGCGCCTGCTCCACTCCTTCGGTGCGCCGATTGCCAATGGCGTTGCCGTCTATTCCGTCGAGCAGGCGGAAGAGTGGGCGAAGACGCTGCCCGGTCCGCTTTATGTGGTGAAAAGCCAGATTCATGCGGGCGGCCGCGGCAAGGGCAAGTTCAAGGAACTCGGCCCCGATGCGAAGGGCGGCGTCCGCCTTTCCAGGTCGGTCGAAGAAGTCGTTGCCAATGCCAAGGAAATGCTCGGCAACACGCTCGTGACCAAGCAGACCGGCCCGGCCGGCAAGCAGGTCAACCGTCTCTATATCGAGGACGGCGCGGACATCGATCGCGAGCTCTATCTGTCGATCCTCGTTGACCGGACGGTTGGCCGTCCGGCTTTCGTGGTATCCACGGAAGGCGGCATGGACATCGAAGCTGTCGCGCACGACACACCGGAAAAGATCATCACCGTGGCGATCGATCCCGAAAAGGGCGTGACGGCAGATGATGTGAAGAAGATCAACGATGCTTACGGCCTGACCGGCGAAGCCCGGACGGACGGTGAATCGCTGTTCCCGATCCTGTACAAGGCTTTCACCGAGAAGGACATGAGCCTGCTCGAGGTCAACCCGCTGATTGTCATGACCAATGGTCGTCTGCGTGTTCTCGACGCCAAGGTTTCCTTCGACGGAAACGCGCTGTTCCGTCATCCTGATGTGGTTGAGCTGCGTGACACCACGGAAGAGGATGCCAAGGAAATCGAGGCCTCCAAGTATGACCTGGCCTATGTTGCTCTCGACGGCAACATTGGCTGCATGGTCAATGGTGCCGGTCTTGCCATGGCAACGATGGATATCATCAAGCTCTATGGTGCAGAGCCTGCGAACTTCCTCGACGTTGGCGGTGGCGCCAGCAAGGAGAAGGTAACGGCTGCGTTCAAGATCATCACGGCCGATCCGGCAGTTGAAGGCATCCTGATCAACATTTTCGGCGGCATCATGAAATGCGATGTGATCGCCGAGGGTGTGATTGCCGCGGTCAAGGAAGTGGGCCTGAAGGTTCCGCTGGTTGTCCGTCTCGAAGGCACCAATGCCGAGCTCGGCAAGAAGATCATCAATGAAAGCGGCCTCAACGTCGTTTCCGCCGATGATCTCGATGACGCCGCTCAGAAGATCGTCAAGGCAGTCAAGGGCTAAAGAGAGCGCCGATGACCACCCCATCGCCCCTTCGACCGGAGCATCAACGCCTTCAGGCCCTTCGGGGTTCGTTTGAAGGCGAAGAGCAGGTTTCGGCAACGCCCTGGACACGTGCCGGGGCGGCCAAGGGATATCTTTCCGCCGAGACCGATCTCGGCGGATTGTTTCTGAACCAGACCTATCGTCAGGTTCGCGATGGCCAGACGACATTTGAAGCCCGGAACATTTTCGGCTTCGATGTCAATGACGGCACCTACAAGCTGTATCAGTTCGATACCGTCGGCTTTGTCCCGCCCGCTCCGGCGACGGGGACGTGGTCCGGCAACGAACTGGTTCTGGAAAAGTCGTCACCGCGCGGCAGGGCCCGCAGCCGCTATCAATTCGAAGATCAAGACCGGTTCCGGTTGCGTGTGGAATTTGCACAGGCCGGAAGCGACATCTGGCAGGACGTTGTCAGCGGTGTTTACCGCCGCACCGTGCCTGTCGATCACCAATAGAAAAGGTCTCGTATGTCCATTCTCGTCAACAAAGACACCAAGGTTCTCGTGCAGGGCCTGACCGGCAAGACCGGAACATTCCACACCGAACAGGCTCTGGCCTATTACGGTACCCAGATGGTTGGTGGTATCCACCCGAAAAAGGGCGGCGAGACCTGGGAAGGCAAGTTGCCGACCGGTGCCGGTGCCCAGCTGCCGATCTTTGCCTCGGTTGCCGAAGGCAAGGATCGCACCGGTGCCAACGCCTCGGTTATCTATGTGCCGCCGGCAGGTGCTGCCGAAGCCATCATCGAAGCGATCGATGCGGAAATCCCGCTGATCATCTGCATCACCGAAGGCATTCCGGTCATCGACATGGTGCGCGTCAAGGCCCGCCTCGAGCGTTCCGCCTCACGCCTGATCGGCCCGAATTGCCCTGGTGTCCTTACCCCGGAAGAATGCAAGATCGGCATCATGCCGGGCAATATCTTCCAGAAGGGTTCGGTGGGTGTTGTATCCCGCTCCGGCACACTTACCTATGAGGCAGTGTTCCAGACAACGAATGAAGGCCTTGGCCAGACAACCGCAGTCGGTATCGGCGGCGATCCTGTAAAGGGCACCGAGTTCATCGATATCCTGGAAATGTTCCTGGCTGACGAAGCCACCAAGTCGATCATCATGATCGGCGAGATTGGCGGCTCGGCCGAGGAAGATGCAGCCCAGTTCATCGCGGATGAAGCCAAGCGCGGCCGCAAGAAGCCGATGGCCGGTTTCATCGCCGGACGTACGGCTCCTCCCGGACGCACCATGGGCCATGCCGGCGCGGTTATCTCCGGCGGCAAGGGCGGCGCGGAAGACAAGATCGCTGCCATGGAAGCAGCTGGCATCCGTGTGTCGCCATCACCGGCGCAGCTCGGCAAGACATTGGTTGAAGTCCTCAAGGGCTAAAACCCAAGCGGGTGGATTTCCACCTGCAGCAAAGACCAAGATGGATCGGGGCGGCTATTCGCCCTGATCAATTCAGGGGGATTTCCCGGCAAGGGCCGGAAACCTCAACCCAGAGTGTTCCGGGGTACGATGTCCTGGACGCTCTCATCAAGGGAGACGGAGCGGGTGCTCCGGTCACACACATGGCACGTCAAGAACAGGCCAACGACATTTTTGCGCTCACGTCATTTCTCTATGGTGGCAATGCTCACTATATCGAGGAACTGCATGCGCAGTATGAGCAGGATCCGAATTCGGTCGGTCCCGAATGGCAGGAATTTTTCGCCAATCTCAACGACAGCAAGGCCGATGTCATCAAGAACGCGCAGGGCGCGTCCTGGGAGAAGCCGAACTGGCCGATTGCCGGCAACGGCGAACTGGTTTCGGCGCTCGACGGCAACTGGGGTGAGGTCGAAAAGCACATCACCGACAAGCTGAAGGCAAAGTCGGCCAACGGCGCGGCTGCGCCCGTTGCCAAGGCTGCTTCCGATGCGGATATCATCCACGCTGCCCGCGACTCGGTCCGCGCCATCATGATGATCCGCGCCTACCGCATGCGCGGCCACCTGCATGCCAAGCTTGATCCGTTGGGTCTGGCCGAGGTCAAGGAAGATTACAACGAGCTGTCGCCCGAGAGCTACGGTTTCTCGCCCGCCGACTATGACCGCAAGATCTTCATCGACAATGTGCTGGGTCTCGAATATGCGACGATCCCGCAGATGCTCGACATCCTGCAGCGCACCTATTGCTCGACCATCGGCGTCGAGTTCATGCACATTTCCGATCCCGTGGAAAAGTCATGGATCCAGGAACGCATCGAAGGCCCGGACAAGGGCGTCGCATTCACGCCTGAAGGCAAGAAGGCCATCCTTTCCAAGCTGGTCGAAGCTGAAGGTTTCGAACAGTTCATCGACGTCAAGTACAAGGGCACGAAGCGTTTCGGCCTTGATGGCGGCGAATCGCTGATTCCGGCCCTCGAACAGATCGTCAAGCGTGGCGGATCGATGGGCCTCAAGGAAATCGTCCTCGGCATGGCGCATCGTGGCCGCCTGAACGTGCTCAGCCAGTTCATGGCCAAGCCGCATCGCGCCATTTTCCATGAATTCAAGGGTGGCTCCTATACGCCTGACGATGTCGAAGGTTCGGGCGACGTGAAGTACCATCTGGGTGCGTCGTCGGACCGCGAATTCGATGGCAACAAGGTGCATTTGTCGCTGACCGCAAATCCCTCGCACCTCGAAATCGTCAATCCGGTTGTCATGGGCAAGGCGCGTGCCAAGCAGGATCTCCTTGCCGGCCGCGAACGTGATGACATGGTGCCTTTGTCCGAGCGCGCCAAGATCATGCCGCTGCTGCTGCATGGCGATGCTGCCTTTGCCGGCCAGGGCGTGGTTGCGGAATGTCTTGGCCTTTCCGGCCTGCGCGGGCACCGCGTTGCCGGCACGGTGCATTTCATCATCAACAACCAGATTGGCTTCACCACCAATCCGCGCCTGTCGCGTTCCTCGCCCTATCCGTCCGATGTCGCGAAGATGATCGAGGCGCCGATTTTCCACGTGAATGGCGACGACCCGGAAGCGGTGGTCTACGTGGCAAAGATTGCCACGGAGTACCGCATGACGTTCCACAAGCCCGTGGTCATCGACATGTTCTGCTACCGCCGCTTCGGCCACAATGAAGGTGACGAGCCTGCGTTCACGCAGCCGCTGATGTACAAGACGATCCGCGGCCAGAAGACCACCGTACAGCTCTATTCGCAGAAGCTGATCGATGAAGGTCTGGTCAATCCGGCGGAAGTCGATGCCATGCGTTCCGCCTGGCGCGAAAAGCTCGAACAGGAATTCGAAGCCGGACAACACTACAAGCCCAACAAGGCCGACTGGCTGGATGGCGCCTGGAGCGGTCTGCGTACGGCCGACAATGCCGACGAGCAACGTCGCGGCAAGACCGGACTCCCGTTGAAGACAGTCAAGGAAATCGGCAAGAAATTGTCCGAGGTTCCCGGCGGCTTCAATGTGCACCGGACGATCCAGCGTTTCCAGGACAACCGTGCCAAGATGATCGAGTCGGGCGAAGGGTTCGACTGGGCGATGGCCGAGGCCCTTGCCTTTGGTTCGCTGGTTATCGAAGGCCATCCGATCCGTCTTTCCGGCCAGGATGTGGAACGCGGTACGTTCAGCCAGCGTCATTCGGTTCTCTACGATCAGGAAACCGAGCAGCGCTATATCCCGCTCAACAACCTGCAGAAGGGCCAGGCCATCTACGAAGTCATCAATTCGATGCTTTCGGAAGAGGCCGTGCTTGGTTTCGAATACGGCTATTCGCTATCCGATCCGCGCGCGCTGACCCTGTGGGAAGCCCAGTTCGGCGATTTCGCCAACGGCGCCCAGGTGGTGTTCGATCAGTTCATCTCCTCGGGTGAGCGCAAGTGGCTGCGCATGTCCGGCCTCGTCTGCCTGCTGCCGCATGGCTATGAAGGCCAGGGACCGGAACACTCCTCTGCGCGTCTTGAGCGCTATCTGCAGCTCTGTGCGGAAGACAATATGCAGGTGGCGAACTGCACCACGCCTGCCAATTACTTCCATATCCTGCGCCGCCAGATGAAGCGTGACTTCCGCAAGCCGCTGATCCTGATGACGCCGAAGTCGCTGCTGCGCCACAAGCGTGCCGTGTCTTCCATCAGCGATTTCACTGGCGATTCCTCGTTCCACCGTCTGCTGTGGGACGATGCGCAGCTGCTGAAGGATCAGCCGATCAAGCTGCAGAAGGACTCCAAGATCCGCCGTGTCGTGCTCTGCTCCGGCAAGGTCTACTACGACCTCTACGAAGAGCGCGAAAAGCGCGGCATCGATGATGTCTACCTGCTGCGCGTGGAACAGCTGTATCCGTTCCCGGCCAAGGCGCTGATCACGGAACTGTCCCGCTTCCGCAATGCTGAGATGGTCTGGTGTCAGGAAGAACCCAAGAACATGGGTGCCTGGGCCTTCATCGACCCCTATCTGGAATGGGTTCTGGCGCATATCGATGCCAAGCATCAGCGTGTCCGCTATACCGGACGTCCTGCCGCTGCATCGCCTGCAACGGGCCTCATGTCCAAACACCTTGCACAGCTCGAAGCATTCCTTGAAGATGCCCTCGGCGCCTAAACCACAACAAACAGAAGTCATCTGAAGATCAACGGAAGAGCAAGATCATGGCAACCGAAATCCGCGTCCCAACGCTGGGCGAATCCGTTTCCGAAGCGACCATTGGCAAATGGTTCAAGAAAGTCGGCGATGCGATTGCCGTCGACGAGCCTTTGGTGGAACTCGAGACCGATAAGGTAACAATCGAAGTTCCGGCCTCCGCTGCCGGTTCCCTTGAGGAAATCACCGCCAAGGAAGGCGATACGGTCGAGGTTGGTGCCTTGCTCGGCATGATTGGCGGCGCCGGTGCCGCTTCTGCGAAAAAGGAAGAGGCCAAGCCCGAAGCCATCGCCCAGGCATCGGGTGCCGCCGGTGCGTCGTCAACGGCAGAAGCCGAGGACAAGGCTGCTCAGGTTGCCGGCAACACGCCGATCACGGAACGCAAAGAGAGCGAGATGCCCGCTTCGCCTGCAGCATCAAAGCTGCTGGCGGAAAAGGGCGTTTCGGTCTCGCAGGTCGAGGGTTCGGGCAAGCGCGGCCAGGTTCTCAAGGGCGATGTCCTTGATGCTGTCGCCAAGGGCATTGCCGCACAGCCTGCCGCTGCTCCGGCCCCGCAGGCAGCGCGTCCCGCCTCTTCGGCTGATGACGCATCGCGCGAAGAACGCGTGAAAATGACCCGCCTGCGCCAGACTATCGCGCGCCGCCTCAAGGATGCCCAGAGCACGGCTGCAATGCTGACCACTTACAATGAAGTGGACATGTCGGCGGTGATGGACCTGCGCAACCGCTACAAGGAAATCTTCGAGAAGAAGCACGGCGTGAAGCTCGGCTTCATGGGTTTCTTCACCAAGGCGGTCACCCACGCACTGAAGGAAATCCCGGCGGTCAATGCCGAGATCGATGGCACTGACATCATCTACAAGAACTTTGCCCATGTCGGCGTGGCCGTCGGTACGGACAAGGGCCTCGTCGTGCCGGTCGTGCGCAATGCCGACCAGATGTCGATTGCGGAAATCGAGAAGGACATCGGCCGTCTCGGCAGAGCTGCCCGCGATGGCGCGCTGTCCATGGCCGATATGCAGGGCGGTACGTTCACCATTTCCAATGGCGGTGTCTACGGTTCGCTGATGTCTTCGCCGATCCTCAATGCGCCGCAGTCCGGTATTCTTGGCATGCACAAGATCCAGGATCGTCCGGTTGTCGTCGGCGGCCAGATCGTTATCCGTCCGATGATGTATCTTGCCCTCAGCTATGATCATCGCATCGTTGACGGCAAGGAAGCCGTCACCTTCCTCGTGCGCGTCAAGGAAAGCCTGGAAGATCCGGAACGTCTGGTTCTCGACCTGTAAGATTGCGAAGAACGGCCTTGCCGGCAAGGCGGGGCCGTTTTTGCAGTGTGGTGAATTGCACCGGATTGACTTAGTCTTGCGGCCCAATCACAAAATAACGTGATGAAAGGCGATTCAAAATGGCTTTTGCACCGAATTTCCCACCTGTCGAACCTCATATCTGCGTGAAAGGCGGCCTCGAAGCGATCGCCTTCTACGAAAAGGCCTTTGGTGCCGAAAATACCTTCAAGCAGCTGACCGAGGATGGCAAACGCGTGCTGCATGCCAATCTGTCGCTGTTTGGCGGCTCGATCATGCTGCACGACGAATTCCCCGAGTATAAAAACCCGGACGGTGAGAACGATGTCATGTCGCCCATCACCCGCGGCGGGGCGAGCATTGCGCTGAACATCAATCTCGCAAGGCCTGCCGATGTTGATGCGGCGGTGAACCGTGCGGTGGCGGCTGGTGCGGCACTGATCATGCCTGTCGAGGATACGTTCTGGAATGCCCGCTATGGCCGTATTCGTGATCCCTTCGGTCATGTCTGGGCCTTCAACGCCGCGCTTGAAGCGCCTGCCGGAGAATAGGCATGTCACACTACATGTATGAGTTCCTCGGCCTGATGGCCGTCTTCTCGATCATGATCGTCTCGCCGGGCGCTGATTTTGCCATTGTTGTGCGGCAGAGCATCGTGCATGGCCGCCGCAGCGCCATCATGACCAGCTTCGGCATCGGTGCCTCTTTGCTCTTCCATATCAGCTATACCATTCTTGGCCTTGGCCTTCTGGTGTCCAAATCACTGTTTCTCTTCGGCATGCTGAAATGGGCCGGCGCTGCCTATCTCTTCTATCTGGGCATCAAGGCCCTGCGCGCTCCCGGCATGGAAGCATCTGGGGAAGCACCTGGAGATACCGTCGATGACACCGTGGAAAAGAATATTTCCGACTGGCGTTGCTTTCTCATGGGATTTGTCACCAATGCGCTCAATCCCAAGCCGGTTCTGTTCTTCCTGTCGCTTTTTTCAGCTCTGGTCAGCCATGAGACCCCGGCGCTGGTGCAGGCAACCTATGGCCTGTTCATGGCAACCGCGCTGATTGCCTGGTTTGTTGCCGTATCGACGTTCTTCACCATGCAATCCGTACGGGATCGCTTTGTTGCGTGGGGACGCTGGTTCAACCGCGTGACCGGTCTGGTTTTCATCGGCCTTGGTATCAAGCTTGCTACCCAGCAGGCGAGTTAGGAATACCGATGACCGCATTGCTTCGCCCCCGTCCCGCAAAAAGTGTCGCCCTGCTTGCAGCCCTCGGCATGATCCTGTCGTCGCCAGCTTTCGCGGCGTGCCTGCAGGACCATGCGGTCTATACGGATCGGGACGATGATTACACGCTGACCTTCAAAAGCGTTCCCGACGATGGCGCGGCGGTCACATCCGATGAATTCACGATCAAGATGAATGACAGCGATCTGAAGATGGATGGTGTTGTCATGTGGGACAAGGATGGCGGCAGGCCCAATGCAACCATCAGATACAAATGCCCGGCGGGCGATGCGACAGGTGCAGAGCTGCAACAATGCACGGTCTGGAAAGGCGTGGTTTATGCCTTGAAGGAAGGTGCCGATGCCGAGCTCCTGCCAAAGGCCAAGGAGCCTTCGGCCCAGGCATTGCTCTTGCCGGATTTTTCCGGCGCCATGAGCAGCTTCAATTTCAAACTTGAAAAACCCTTGGAGGCTTTCCCGTGGGAAGTCTTCCGTTTCAAAGAATGCGTGCCCGAACAATAGTTTCGCGTTGCGTCAGAACAGAAGGATTGAATCATGTCATATGACGTCGTCATCATCGGAACAGGCCCTGGCGGCTATGTCTGTGCGATCAAGGCTGCACAGCTCGGCCTGAAGACTGCGGTGATCGAAAAGCGCGATACATTTGGCGGCACCTGCCTCAATATCGGTTGCATTCCCTCCAAGGCACTGTTGCATGCTTCGGAAGTCTTCCATGAGGCTGGCCACACCCATGCAAAACTGGGCGTCGAGGTTGGCACGCCAAAGCTCAACCTGAAGGCGATGCTTGCCCATAAGGACGCAACGGTTGAGTCCAATGTCAGCGGCGTGGCCTTCCTGTTCAAGAAGAACAAGATCGATACCTTCAAGGGAACCGGCAAGGTTGTGGCAGCCGGTAAGGTGTCCGTCACTGGCGACGATGGCAAGGTGCAGGAAATCGAGGCGAAGAACATTGTCATCGCCACCGGTTCCGATGTTGCCGGCATTCCGGGTGTCGATGTCAAGTTCGATGAAAAAATCATTGTATCTTCGACCGGCGCACTGGATTTCGACAAGGTTCCGGAAAATCTGGTTGTTGTTGGCGGCGGTGTCATCGGGCTTGAGTTGGGCTCGGTCTGGGCGCGCCTCGGCGCCAAGGTTACCGTTGTTGAATATCTCGACAAGATTCTTGGACCGATGGATGGTGAAGTATCGCGCCAGTTCCAGCGCATGCTGGAGAAGCAGGGAATCGCATTCAAGCTTGGCGCCAAGGTAACGGGCGTCGAAAAGTCCGGCAAGGGAGCCAAGGTGACGTTCGAGCCGGTCAAGGGCGGTGAAGCCCAGACCATTGCGGCCGATGCCGTTCTCGTATCCACCGGCCGCCGCCCCTACACGGATGGTCTCGGGCTCAAGGAAGCCGGTGTTGCCGTTGATGATCGCGGACGGGTGGCAATCAATGACCATTGGCAGACCAACGTCGCGGGCATCTACGCGATCGGCGACGTTGTCCAGGGCCCGATGCTGGCACACAAGGCCGAAGACGAAGGCATTGCCGTTGCCGAGATTCTGGCTGGACAGGCCGGACATGTGAATTTCGATGCCATTCCGAGTGTCGTCTATACGCAGCCGGAAGTGGCTTCGGTCGGAAAAACCGAAGAAGAATTGAAGGCAGCCGGCATCGAGTACAAGGCCGGAAAATTTCCGTTCACAGCCAATGGCCGTGCCCGCGCCATGCTGCAGACCGATGGCTTTGTCAAAATCCTCGCTGATAAGGCGAGCGATCGTGTGCTTGGCGTTCACATTGTCGGCTTTGGTGCCGGCGAGATGATCCACGAAGCAACGGTCCTGATGGAATTTGGCGGTTCGTCAGAGGATCTGGCACGGACAACCCATGCCCATCCGACAATGTCGGAAGCCGTCCGCGAAGCCGCCCTGGCAACCTTCGCCAAGCCAATTCATATGTAATCACCAGGTATGAAAATGAGAAAAGGCCCGTAGTTTCGGGCCTTTTTGGTTTCCAAAGTAGTTTGGATCTAGTTGTTGCTTGGGGCCGAATTGGCGGGAGCGGGTGTTGCCGGTGCGGGCGCCTGCGTTGTCGGCGCTGCCGGTTCCGGGCCATCCATGGTCGAACTGTTGTTCAGATAATAATAACCGCCGATAATCAGCGCTGCGATCAGAATACCTGCGATCAGAAAGCCGCTGCCACCCGATGGAGCTGCGTCGGGCTCACGATCGGACTGCGTATCCACCGGACGCTGCAAATTGGGATCATAGGTCATCCTGTCCTCCGTCACACTCTTTGCATTCAGAATAATAAACGGCTCAGAACAGACGAGGTTCCGAAATCGCCCATCATCTGGTTGACCAGCCTTATATAAGGGCTTGGAATCACTCTGCCAGATGTGACAAAATTTAAGGTTATTGCGCCTCGACCGTAAAGCCCTTGCTGCGCAGCAGGGCCACCAGCCCCTTTTCTCCGGGGAGATGCAACGCTCCCACCGCTATAAAGGCATTGCCCTTGTCGATGATTGGGACCGCATGTTCCGCCATGACCCGGTTGCGAGCATTGACCATCTTTTCCTCGAACGCGGCATAGTTTTCGCCGCTCGCCGTGCCATCGGGAGAGATGGACCGTATCACCGGGAAAATCATGGCTATGTCGCCCCGGGTGTAAAGCAGGGTCATGGTTTCAAACATGTCGGGTAGTTTCGGCGCAAGTGTCAGTGTCTCGACAAGTCCCTCGACATGGAATTTCAGCGGCAGGGATGCCATGGCGCTGAGCTGATCCTTGATGGTTTCAAGCCCCGTGACAGCCTTGCCCTGTGCCTTGGCGTCCTGGGCGAGCTTGACGTCGAGGAAGGCTGTGCCGCTTTTGCTGCGCGTCAGCTCGCAGGGAGGCATGGCCAGCATGCTTGTCACGATCCATGGCTGCATCTTGTTGAGAGCCGTCAACGACAGGCCGCGTGCAGCGAGGCCCGCTTTTACACCCTCGAGCTTGTCAGCTGGAATGAGCTTCTCCAGCGTGTTCTCGTCGGTGAACATCATCAATCCCGGATCCTGCGCCATGACTTTCAAGGGCGCTTTCGGATCAAGCACCTCGTCGGTTTCAATGACGACTGTTGCCGCCCCCTGATAGGCTGTTTGAGCCGCGTCTGAAAGCTTGAGCACGCGCGGATCCGTCAAATGCATGGTGCCAAAGAGCCAGGAAGGCTTGGTTCCCGGCTTTCCGATCTTCCAAAGGATGCCTTTGCCGTTCACCGTTGCGGCTGCTTCCTTGCGCAAGGCGGCCAGCTTTGCAGGGTCCGACTTGGCCATTTCAGCGACGAGATCGCGTCCGCCACAGGAGGCATCCTCCGCACGGGCACGGGTTGCGCCAAACGCCACGACAAGAAAAGAGGCGAGCAGAATCCAGCTCAGAAAAGCCAGGAGCCTCAGTGCGCTCTCAGCAATGCGATCAAGAGAAGTGGTGGGGCCAGAATGGGTCATCATCAATGCATATATGGGGTTTGACAAAAAGGCGTTAAAGCTAGTGGAACGAATTTGACATTCGCATCTCATTTGACATCACGCGCACCAAGCGAATGTCAGAATCGGACCACTAGTCTGCAGATTATTTGTAACAATCAATATGGGGCCGTTCAGGCGCGGGGATGTGCCTTGTCGTAGATTTCCATCAGTCTGTCGGTATCAACGCCGGTATAGACCTGCGTCGTTGACAGGCTTGCATGGCCGAGCAGTTCCTGGATCGTGCGCAAATCGCCGCCGCGACCGAGCAAATGGGTCGCGAAGGAATGGCGCAGGGCATGCGGCGTCGCGGTCTCCGGCAGGCCGAGCGCGCCGCGCATTTTCTGCATGTCGCGCTGGATGATGGCCGGATGCAGTTCCCCGCCCCGCGCCCCGCGAAACAGCGGCTTGCCCGCTTCCAGTTCGTAGGGACAGAGCGTGCGGTATTCCTCCACCGCCCGGTGGACTATGGGCAGCAGCGGCACCATGCGTGTCTTGCCGCCCTTGCCGGTGATGGGGATGGAACGCGCCGAGGCATCACGCAAGGCGGCGCCGTCCAGGTTGAGTGCTTCGGAAATGCGCAGGCCGCAACCGTAGAGCAGGGTCAGCACCGCCGCATTGCGCGCGGCAATCCAGGGTTCCTCATTGAGCTGTTCGCCTTTTTCCACCACGCGGCGCGCATCGATGGCCGTCAGTGGCTTGGGCAGGGATTTCGGCTGCTTCGGCGCGCGCATGGCAATGGAAGCTGCTGCATTGGCCATGCCCTGTTTTTCCAGATGGCGCAGAAACGAACGAATGCCCGCAAGACCGCGCCCGAGCGTGCGCGCACCGGCACCGTCATTCCGCCGCCGCGCCAGATAGGATCGCAGATCGGCAATCCGCAGGGTTGCCACGTCCTTCAGGGATGGCGGTTCAGCGAGATGGCCGGTGAGAAACTGGAAGAACTGACGGGTGTCGCGCTCATAGGCTTCCAGCGTGTTGGTCGCCAGACGCCGGGTGTTTTTCAGTGATCTGAGCCATTCTTCCCGCGCCGCGATGAGGTCTGGCCGGGCCGAAACAAGAAACTCGGCATTCTGGGGCTGTGCCACCATTGCCATACTCCCTACCGTGTATCGGGGTAGACCATGCCACGACAGTCCTTACGGAGTCGTTTCGCTTTCCCTTGGGGGCTGATCCTTCGCACTTGGCGTTTGGCCAAAGACAGAGTAATTCGTCGGGAAGAGAAGATAGGAATGGAACAGCCCGATGGCAAAATTGAATGATCCAGTGCAACTCGCCGTTATCGGTGCAGCACACGGAACGCGCGGCGAAGTGCGGGTCAAGACGTTTACCGGTGATCCGCTGGCGCTGGCCGATTATGGCTTGCTTTATGATGTGACGGGCAGAAGCTTCGAGATTCTGGCCATCCGCCCGGCCAATACGGTTGTCGTTGTGCGGTTCCGCGGGGTCAATGACCGTAACATGGCCGAAGCGCTGAACGGCACGACGCTGTTTATCGACCGTTCGCAACTGCCGGAAGAGCTTGAGGAAGACGAATTCTATTATGCCGACCTCATCGGGCTCGATGCCATCGACACAGCAGGCAATCCCTATGGCAAGGTTTCGGCCATGTTCAATTTCGGTGGCGGTGATCTCATCGAGCTGACAATACCGGGGCGCCGGCCGATGCTGATTCCGTTCACCCAGGCCGCCGTGCCGCATATCGACATCAAGGCTGGACAGGTCGTTATCGACCCCGCAGCCGCCGGGCTTATTCCTGACGAGAACGAAGAAGAAGACCGGCGCAGGCAGCTGGGTGGTGATGGCGGGAAAGAGCGGCCATGAGCGGCAAGGCTGCCGGTTTCCGGGCGACGGTGCTGACGCTCTATCCGGAAATGTTCCCCGGGCCGCTCGGCGTCTCTCTTGCCGGAAAGGCATTGGCGGATACTGCATGGTCGCTTGAAACCGTACAGATACGCGATTTCGCCACGGATCGGCACCGTATGGTGGACGACACACCAGCCGGCGGCGGGGCTGGCATGGTGATGAAGGCAGATGTCCTGGCGCGTGCCGTCGATGCGGCGGCGGATGAGCGGCCACGGCTCTTCATGAGCCCCCGCGGTAAGCCGCTGAGCCAGGAACGCGTGCGCGAGCTTGCTGCGGGCCCCGGTGCAATCATTCTGTGCGGCCGGTTCGAAGGCGTCGATGAACGTTTGATCGAAGCGCGCGGCTTTGAAGAAGTTTCTATCGGCGATTACATCCTTTCCGGCGGCGAGACGGCAGCTATCGTTGTTCTCGACGCGATCGTTCGCCTTTTGCCCGGTGTGATGGGCAATGCCCAGTCGGGTGAAACGGAGAGTTTTGAGACCGGGTTGCTGGAGCATCCGCAATACACCAAGCCGCAGGAGTGGGAAGGGCGCCGCATTCCCGACGTGCTTCTCTCCGGAAACCACGGGGCCATTGAGAAATGGCGCAGGGCTGAAGCGGAAAAACTGACGCAGGAGCGGCGTCCGGACCTGTGGGATCGTTATCCGCAGGCCAGGAAGCCGCGTAAATAACAGGATCAGGACAATGCAGTTTCGCAGCGGTGATGCAGGGGATGTGCCTGCTGTCCAGGCCATTGAACGGGCCTCCGCGGTGCGATTCCGCACGGTCGGCATGGAAGACATCGCCAATGACGATCCTACATCCGCGTCCCTTCTGCTTGAACGGATAAGTCAGAATCGCCTTCTTGTTGCGGTTGACAAACGGCCGGTCGCCTTCGTGATTTTTGATGTGGTTGATGATCATCTCTACATCGAACAGATCGATGTGGATCCGGTCCATGCCGGCAAACGTATCGGATCGGCACTGATCGGGCTGGTGGAGGATCGTGCCCGAAAAGAGGCCAGGATGGGACTGCTGTTGTCCACATTCCGGGATGTTCCGTGGAATGCGCCCTATTACCGGCGGCTTGGATTCACCGATATTCCCGACGGTGCTCTCAGTGCTGCGCTGGTGCATATCCGCAGGGATCACATCGAAAGGGGCCTTGACGAGACACAACGGGTTTTCATGCGGAAACCGCTTCGGCTCGACTCGGGCGGCGATCAGCGCTAAAAAGAATCGCTGCCAGAGGTGACAAACGGACTTTTATGGTGTATCTGGCCGCGAACTCGGGAAAATCCCAAGTCCGATAATCAATGGATGGTGAATTCGCTCCTGCCTCCTCAGAGGCATAGACATGCGGCCAGGATGCTGCATTGCAAGTGTTGAGCGCTCTGGCTGTTTGAAAAAGAAAAGGATGAAGACGATGACCGTCGATATTATTCGTCAGCTCGATCTCGAACAGAGAGCAAAAATCGAAGCCAAGCGCGTGCTTCCGGATTTCAAGCCAGGCGACACAGTCCGCGTTAATGTTCGCGTGACGGAAGGTACACGTACCCGCGTTCAGGCTTATGAAGGCGTCTGCATTGCCCGCAACGGCGCTGGCATCAACGAGAACTTCACAGTTCGCAAGATTTCCTACGGCGAAGGCGTTGAACGCGTATTCCCGATCATTTCCCCGCTGGTTGAAGGCGTAGAGATCGTCCGTCGCGGCAAGGTTCGCCGTGCGAAGCTCTATTACCTGCGCGGCCTGACCGGTAAGGCTGCCCGCATTGTCGAAAAGAAGGACAACCGCAAGGGCAAAGCCGCTGTTCCGGTCACCGGTACAGCCGAAAAGGTAACGGAAGAAACCGTTGCCAAGGCACCCGCTGCTGAATAAGCGCGATTGTTTTGAGTTTGAAAAGGCGGTCTTCGGACCGCCTTTTTTGTTTCTGGCAAGGTCTGTTTCCGTTTCCTTGCCCGGTTGAAAAAATCGTGCTTGCGCGATAGCGAATAAAGCAGTTGCATGCCGTTCGGGGATTGACGGGGCCTTCATAAAATGAAATTTGTGCTTCGCTTGATCAAAACGCAATATTAGAGGTCTGACATGAACTTGCGATCCATTTTTCTGGCGGGGCTAGCACTCGCCATGGTTCCATTTTCCGCGCTGGCGGCTCCCCTTCCCGACCTTGGCGGCAAGAAAGTTGCTGTTGTGACAGAAAATGCCTATCCGCCGCTGCAGTTTGTCGATCCCAAAACCGGCAAGCCGATCGGCTGGGAATATGATGCCATGAATGAAATTGCCAAACGGTTGAATTTCAAAGTGGAATATCTGAATACCAGCTGGGATGCGATGATTCAGGCCGTGGCCGACAATCAGTACCAGATCGGCATGACCGGCATCACCATCAATGACGAGCGCAAGCAGAAGGTGGATTTTTCCGAACCCTACATGCGTTCCGAGCAATTCATGCTGGTTCGCGCTGATGAAAAGCGCTTTTCCGATGCAAAGACCTTTGGCGAAATTAAAGACGGCCTCGTCGGCGCCCAGCCGGGTACAACCAATTTCTATGTGGCCGTCTACAATCTGCTTGACGGTAACGAGCAAAATCCGCGTATCAAGCTGTTCGAAACGTTTGGCGCGACGATCCAGGCTCTGAAGACCGGCGACGTTGACGTGGTCTTGACTGACAGTACGGCGGGCAAGGGCTATGTGGATGCGTCCGGCGGTGCCCTGAAGCTCGTTGGCGGCCCGTTGGGTGCTGAGGATTTCGGCTTCATCTTCGCCAAAGGCTCCGATCTCGTTGGCCCGGTAAATGCGGCCATCGAAGCCTTGAAGGCCGACGGCACGTTCGACGCCCTCAACAAAAAGTGGTTCCTCGACTACAAGCTTGGCCAGTAGGCGGCCGGTTGTCAGTTCCCTCACAGAACAGAAGTCCTTTCGTCAGGAAGGACTTCCCCTGGTGGCTGGCCGTTGCCGCGGCCATCGCTGTTGTGCTCGGCATAGCCATCCTGGTCAGCGATATCTACGGGCAGGTGTTTTCCACCGTCTCGCAAGGCATCTGGATCACCGTCTGGGTCTCGCTCCTGGCATTTCTGCTCGCATCGGGGCTTGGCCTTCTGCTCGCGCTGATGAGCCTCTCGGAACATATCGTCCTGCGGCAGACCGCCCGATTCTACGTCGAAATCGTTCGCGGAATTCCTCTGCTGGTTCTCCTGTTCTACATCGCCTTTGTCGGGGCGCCGGCAGTTGTCGCCCTGTGGAATTTCCTCACCCATCCGCTGCAGAGCGCCGGCCTGTTCGAACCCTTGCAGGTGCGGGATTTTTCACTTCTGTGGCGGGCGATCATTGCCCTGACACTTGCCTATGCGGCGTTTCTGGCGGAAATTTTTCGCGCGGGTATCCAGGCTGTCGATGCGGGGCAGATCGAGGCGGCCAAGTCACTCGGGCTGAAACGGTTCCAGCGCTTCCGGCTTATCGTGATGCCCCAGGCCTTGCGCACCATTCTGCCGCCCTATGGCAACGACTTCATCTCGATGGTGAAGGACTCGTCGCTTGTATCGGTGCTTGGCGTCGTCGACGTGACGCAGATGGGCAAGGTCTATGCCTCGGGTTCGTTCCGCTTTTTCGAAACCTATTCCGTCGTTGCCTATGTCTACCTGATCCTGACGATCAGTCTGTCCCTGGGCCTGCGTTGGCTTGAAGCGCGGCTGAATGATCGGACCTGAGCTGCACGTGGCTCATAACGATGCCGGGAGAATCGCATCAAAATCATGGATAATCGGGCGCCGGTCGCGGCGCTTTGTCGCCGAAATATTACTTTTATCGCTTGTTTCTTGACGTAAGTGGACACCGAGTGCATATGTCCACGACATAATCTTACAGCACCTACCATTGCCGAGGATATCGCGATGACTGCGCCACGTACACTCTATGACAAGATCTGGGATGATCATCTGGTTGATCAGCAGGACGATGGCACCTGCCTTC
This sequence comes from Phyllobacterium sp. SL163, assembly GCF_049896885.1. NCBI lineage: Bacteria > Pseudomonadati > Pseudomonadota > Alphaproteobacteria > Hyphomicrobiales > Phyllobacteriaceae > Phyllobacterium > Phyllobacterium sp. SL163. Next base: position 288,674 of record NZ_JAFCVE010000001.1, read on the forward strand.
TCTATATTGATCGTCACCTTGTGCATGAAGTGACCAGCCCGCAGGCTTTCGAAGGCTTGCGCCTTACCAACCGCAAGGTCCGCCATCCGGAAAAGACACTGGCTGTCGTCGACCACAATGTGCCGACCTCGCCGGATCGCGTCAACGGCATCAAGAACGAGGAAAGCCGTATCCAGGTCGAAGCATTGGCGAAGAACGCTGCGGATTTCGGCGTCGAATATTATTCCGAGAAGGATATCCGCCAGGGCATCGTCCACATCATCGGACCGGAGCAGGGCTTCACGCTTCCGGGCATGACGATTGTCTGCGGCGACAGCCATACATCGACGCATGGTGCCTTCGGTGCGCTTGCCCATGGCATCGGCACGTCGGAAGTCGAGCATGTTCTGGCCACCCAGACGCTGATCCAGTCAAAGGCCAAGAACATGCTGGTGCGTGTTGATGGCGTTCTGCCGGCTGGCGTCACTGCCAAGGACATCATCCTTGCCATTATCGGCGAGATCGGCACCGCTGGTGGCACCGGCTATGTCATTGAGTATGCCGGCGAGGCCATCCGCGCGCTGTCGATGGAAGGCCGCATGACGATCTGCAACATGTCGATCGAAGGCGGTGCCCGCGCAGGCCTGATTGCTCCCGACGAAACAACCTTTGCCTATGTGAAGGACAAGCCGCGCGCCCCGAAGGGTGAAGCATTCGATCAGGCGGTCGAGTACTGGAAGACACTGAAGTCTGACGAGGGTGCCCATTTCGACAAGGTGGTCGTGCTCAATGCCGCCGACCTGCCGCCCATCGTTTCCTGGGGCTCGTCGCCGGAAGATGTGATCTCGATTACCGGTGCCGTGCCTAATCCTGACGAAATCACCGACGAGAACAAGCGTACGTCGAAGTGGCGTGCACTCGACTACATGGGTCTGAAGCCGGGCACACCGATGACCGAGATCAAGCTTGATCGGGTCTTTATCGGCTCATGCACCAACGGTCGTATCGAGGATCTGCGCGCTGTCGCCAAGGTTGTCGAAGGCCGCAAGGTTGCGGAAACGGTCGATGCCATGATCGTTCCAGGTTCGGGTCTGGTCAAGGAGCAGGCGGAAGCGGAAGGCCTCGACAAGATTTTCAGGGCTGCCGGTTTTGACTGGCGCGAGCCGGGCTGCTCGATGTGTCTTGCCATGAATGACGACCGGCTGAAGCCGGGTGAGCGCTGTGCGTCCACGTCGAACCGGAATTTCGAGGGTCGTCAGGGTTTCAAGGGCCGTACGCATCTCGTTTCGCCGGCAATGGCCGCCGCCGCCGCAATCGCAGGTCATTTCGTCGATATTCGCGAGTGGAAATAGGCTTCGCGCCATCTCCTGTGTAACTCCATAAAAAACGGGGCCACTGGCCCCGTTTTTTTTAACCTTTTTTACCGCGCATTCTCGCCGGAAGGCGGATTAACTCAGTGTTGTCGTGAAGGCTGGATCGCCGCGCAGCGTGTTGCTTACGGTGCAAATCTCGTTTTCCGCGGCCTCGACGATGGCGTGCTTTGTCGCGTCATCAATATCGCCGGTGATGGTGAAGGCTATGTGGAAACGGTCAACGCGCGAAAGACCGTCCTTGGCCTTGTCGCCCGTAACATGCGCTTGAACCGCTTCGAGCTTGTCGGCAACGCCCAGCCGCGACGCCGCCATTTTGGCGCTGAGCACCAGGCAGGCGGAAAGCGATGCGTAGAGCAGATCAAGCGGCGCAAAACCCTGCTCCGAAACCGCGTGAGCGACATTCAGTACGCCGCCTGTATGGGATGTGACAACGGGTTGACCGCCTCGCTCCAGAACGGCCGTGGCGCCGACATCCCGTGTTCTTACCCTGAGTTCAGCCATTGGATCGTCTCCCCCTTTATATCCTGGTCAGCCGCGGCCGCGATAGGCGGGTACGCCCTGGTCCGGCAGCCACAGACCCTCTGGTACCGGCCCTGTCTGCCAGAAGACATCGATGGGGATACCGCCGCGCGGATACCAGTAACCGCCGATGCGCAGCCAGAGCGGCTTGACCGCCTCCACGATACGTTTGCCGATATTCACGGTGCAATCCTCGTGGAAGGCACCGTGATTGCGGAAGCTGGTCAGAAAAAGCTTCAGCGACTTGGATTCGACCAGCGCCTGGTCCGGCGCGTAATCGATAACCAGATGGCCGAAATCCGGCTGGCCGGTCACGGGGCACAGCGAGGTGAATTCCGGGCAGGTGAAGCGTGCCAGAAACAGTGTCCCGGCCTGCGGGTTGGGGACAGCGTCGAGCAGGGCTTCATCGGGATGATGTGGGATGGGAACATCCTTGCCCAGCATCGTTGCCTGTTCTGCGTAATGATTCATGCCGCTTCCTCCAGTGTTTCAAATTCGCCCTGATATTCACAGCCTTCACCGCAGCTGTCGCGGTAAATGCCGATCTCGGCCAGCGCCGGAAGGTCCGGAGCAATACGCCGCCACAGCCATATGGCGATGGTTTCAAGCGTCGGCAACTCCAGTCCGGCAATTTCGTTGAGATAACGATGATCCAATGCGTCTTTTGCGCTGTCGACCGTGGTCTTGACCGCACCAAGATCGGCGATCAGCCCGGTTTTGGGGTCCGGCCGGCCCTGCAGGCTGACGCGAACGCGAAAACTGTGTCCGTGCAGGCGCTGGTTGACATGCCCGTCCGGAAAAGAGTGCGGCAGATGGTGAGCCGCTTCAAAATTGAAGTCGATAAAGATTCTCATGGTTTTTCCCGTCAGCTCTGGCGCAATACAGGCGCCCGCCAAAAAAGCCTGCCCTCAGGGCAAGCCGATCAGTTTATGTGTCTGCGTGCTCAGCCGCCAAAGCGGATGGGCGAGGCAATAGGCCGCTGCAGATGCCACATGCCGGGCGGTTTGCGCCGGATCACCGATGACGTCAAGAGGCTGCAAATAGAAATGCTGAAAGGAAAGGCGCTCGAAACGGGCCGGATCGGTCCGGGCTTCCGCCTGGGGATAGACAAGTTTGAGCTCGTGACCGCTGGTCTGGACAAGGGTGGTGTCGGCCTTGGGCGACACGCAAATCCAGTCAATGCCATCAGGTGCTGCAATCGTGCCGTTGGTCTCGACGCCGACTTCGAAGCTTCTCGCGTGAAAGGCGTCGATCAACGGCTTGTCCAGCTGCAGCAGCGGTTCGCCGCCGGTGCAGATGACATAGGGCTTGCCCTTGGAGCGAGCGCTTTTTGGCCAGGCGCCGGCAACGGCATCGGCAAGCGCCTCGGCAGTTTTGAACTTGCCGCCGCCGGGGCCATCCACGCCAACGAAATCCGTATCGCAGAACCGGCATTGGGCGTCCGCCCGGTCGCGCTCAAGCCCCGACCAGAGATTGCATCCGGCAAAACGCATGAACACCGCGGCGCGGCCGGTATGGTTGCCCTCGCCCTGCAGCGTCAGATAAATTTCCTTGACGGCGTAAGTCATGCGGCTTCAGCCTTGAATTTGGACCAGCCGCCGGAACGCAGGGCGCAGGCCGGGCAGGTGCCGCAGCCATAGCCCCAGGCGTGACGGGCCGAACGGTCGCCGAGATAACAGGTGTGGGTGTTTTCAATGATCATATCGAGCAGCTGTTCGCCGCCAATATCGCGAGCCAGTGCGAAGGTTTCAGCCTTGTCCAGCCACATCAGCGGGGTTTCAATGGTGATGCGGCGATCCAGTCCCAGCGAAAGGGCGACCTGTTGTGCCTTGAGCGTGTCGTCGCGGCAGTCGGGATAGCCGGAATAGTCCGTCTCGCACATGCCGCCGACGATGACGCGCAATCCGCGCCGGTAGGCGAGGGCAGCGGCAAGCGTGAAAAACAAAAGGTTGCGGCCGGGCACGAATGTGTTGGGCAGGCCGTTCTCTGCCATCTTGATGGCAATGTCTTCGGTCATCCCGGTAGCGCCGAGCTGGCCGATGACGCCGGCATCGAGCCGGTGATCGTCGCCAAGGCGTTCCGCCCAATCGGGAAACCGGTGGATCACTTCGGCGCGGAAATCATTGCGCACGTCCAGTTCCACCCTGTGGCGCTGGCCATAGTCGAAGCCGACCGTCTCCACCCGGTCAAACCGGGAGAGCGCCCAGGCAAGACAGGTTGCAGAATCCTGCCCGCCGGAAAAAAGGACGAGTGCGCCATCAGCATTACGAGCCATGAATGAACCTCTTCAATGAAGCGGCCCCCTTACAGGGCGCGGACCAGCGAGGCAAATCAAATGTGGGCTATTGGCAGCCTGGAAGCCCGAGAATGGGCGTTTCGCCACGGTTGATACCATACATGTAGCCGCGACCGCGCACGACAATCGGGCCATCACAGCGTGTATTGGGCGGCGGAATAACTCCCACAACATAGGGATCGCCGGGCGGAGAAATGATCGCCGGTCCCTTGGCCCGCTTGTAGACGGCAACCTTCTTGCGGAGTTCGCGGTCGAGTCTGTCCGATTTGGCAGCTGTCGCGCCGACAAAGATCATCTTCGGTCCATTGGGGTCCTGCACGATGATGTTGCCATATTCGTCGCCATAGGCATCACGCAGGTTGATGTCGTAGGCAGCCGCGCTGTGCGTGGCGGCGACAACGGTCAGGCCCGACAACAAAAGCGCGGCCGTGTGTTTGCGGAAGGCGAACATGGACAAGCTCCTTGGTTGAATGGGCTGCAACAGTCCAAGCATTAACCTTTTATTAACGCTTGTCATCCGTCAAAACGCCTTTGAATCGATTTTTGCTGCGGTCCGCCGGTTGACGTGCGGTGCGCAATCAACCAATCCTCAACACAGCGAGGCAGCCGGAAGTGCTGCCGGAGTGAAAGGGATGATGCGACCATGACGACAAAGAGCACGGATGAACACGCCGTCGACATTTCTCTGCTGCATCTCAATGATGCGCACGAGTTCGCACCTCTTCTGGCCAGCTATGCCCAGGCGCTGAAGCGCGGAGCACCCCGCCGCCCGGACGATTACTACGCGGAAAACCTGCTGCGGGACCGTGCGGCGGAGATCGCCGGAGCGCGACTCGACGGCCATCTGGTGGGCTTTGTGATTTTCTATGATCTGCCCGAGCCTGTCTCCGGTATGCGTGCCGGGCAGGTGGATCATATCTATGTGCATCACGACCACCGCGGCAAGGGTATCGCCAAGGCGCTGATCGATGTTCTCGCCGACAAGGCGGAAGAACGCGGCTGGACAAAACTGTCGCTCAACGCGCCGCGTCTGCCGGAAGATGGCCGCAAACTGTACGAACAGATTGCGGCGCCTGCCGACTGGACCAGTTTCATCATCCGTTTTGGCAATCAGTAGAACGGACCTGCCCCAGCGCCCTGAAGATGCGCGGGACATCCTGGGAGCGACTCGGAATGTCCCGTTCGCGTTGCACAATTGAGGGTCGAGATGCACTGAAACCGGTTAAACCGGATAGACTCACTCAAATAAAATTGATTGCCGATTTGACGTGAAATAGGGGCCTTTCGGGCTCTCTGTGGTGCTTTAAACGATTGAATTTTCTAAAGAAACCTTATGGACTTGCGTTTGTTGCCAATTCGCCGCATGAGGGGGGTGAATGGGCCTTTGACGCAGTGCAAAAACGGGACTAAAACCCTTCTAAATTTGCCTCTATCCAGCCTTTCGGCCCTGCCCGTCAATCAAGGTTCAAATGGCGCGGCGCTTATCATTGGGGACGCTATGAGCAAGACAAACCTGCATGCAAACCGGCCGCTGTCGCCGCATTTGCAAATCTACAAACCAATTCCCACCATGGTCATGTCCATCGTTCACCGCATCACCGGCGGCGCGCTGTATTTCGGCACGCTGCTGGTCGCCTGGTGGCTGATCGCGACTGCGACCAACGAGAGCCAGTTCAACATTGTCAGCTGGGTATTCGGTTCATGGATCGGTCTTCTCGTCCTGCTCGGCTACACCTGGGCGCTTGTTCACCACATGATCGGCGGTATTCGCCATCTCATCTGGGATACGGGCCGCGGGCTCGACAAGAACACCACCACGAAGATGGCCATCGCCTCACTCGTTGTCTCCATCGCGTTGACGATCCTGATCTGGATCGCGGCGTTCACGGTTTTGTAAAGGAGGCGGGACAATGAGTGAAATGCGCACACCGCTCAAGAAAGTCCGCGGACTGGGTTCCGCACACGAAGGGACCGAGCATTTCTGGCGCCAGCGGCTGACAGCCGTTGCCAACGTGCCGCTTATGCTGTTTTTCATCGGCCTGATCATTTACCTGCATCGCGCAAGCTATGCGGAAACCCGGGCTGCTCTTTCCCACCCACTGACCGGGCTGGTGCTGTTGATGGTGATCATTTCGGGTCTCTATCACATGCGCCTCGGCATGCAGGTCATCATCGAAGACTACGTAACCAGCGAAGGCAAGAAGATCGCCTGTCTGATGCTCAATACGTTTTTCACCCTTGTGGTGGGCGTTGCCTGCGTCTTTGCGATCATCAAGCTGAGCTTCGGAGGCTAATCTTGGCAACTACAGACAAGAACGGGACCGCCGGCAAAGACGGCAAGGCCTATACATTCGTTGACCACAAATTCGATGTGGTTGTGGTGGGTGCCGGCGGCGCCGGTCTGCGCGCGACGCTGGGTATGGCTGAGCAGGGCTTGAAGACAGCCTGCATCACCAAGGTTTTCCCGACCCGCTCGCACACCGTTGCGGCACAGGGTGGTATCGCTGCTTCCCTGAGCAATATGGGCCCAGACTCGTGGCAGTGGCACATGTACGACACCGTCAAGGGGTCGGACTGGCTCGGCGATACCGACGCCATGGAATATCTCGCGCGTGAAGCACCGGCTGCGGTCTATGAGTTGGAGCATTACGGCGTGCCGTTCTCGCGAACCGAAGCGGGCAAGATTTACCAGCGCCCCTTCGGCGGCCACATGATGAACTATGGCGATGGTCCACCCGTGCAGCGCACCTGCGCGGCTGCTGACCGCACAGGCCATGCGATCCTGCATACGCTGTATGGCCAGAGCCTGCGCCACAATGCGCAGTTCTTCATCGAATATTTTGCGCTCGATCTCATTCAGGATGCGGACGGCACAATTACCGGTGTCGTCGCCTGGAACCTCGATGACGGCACGATCCATCGTTTTGCCGCCAAGATGGTGGTGCTGGCAACGGGCGGCTACGGCCGGTCCTACTTCTCGGCAACATCCGCCCATACCTGCACCGGTGATGGCGGCGGCATGGTGGCGCGCGCTGGTCTGCCCCTGCAGGATATGGAATTCGTTCAGTTCCATCCGACCGGCATTTACGGTGCCGGCTGCCTGATCACCGAAGGCGCACGCGGCGAAGGCGGCTATCTCGTCAACTCCGAGGGCGAGCGCTTCATGGAGCGCTATGCACCATCGGCCAAGGATCTGGCGTCACGCGACGTGGTTTCGCGCTGCATGACCCTGGAAATCCGCGAAGGCCGCGGTGTTGGCAAGAACAAGGATCACATCTTCCTGCATCTCGACCATCTCGATCCGGCTGTGCTGCACGAGCGTCTGCCCGGTATTTCCGAATCGGCCAAGATTTTTGCCGGTGTGGATCTGACCAAGGAACCGATCCCGGTCCTGCCGACGGTTCACTACAACATGGGCGGCATTCCAACCAACTATTGGGGTGAAGCGCTCAATCCGACCAAGGATAATCCGGACCGCATTCAGCCGGGCCTGATGGCTGTCGGCGAAGCGGGCTGTGCTTCGGTGCATGGCGCCAACCGGCTTGGCTCGAACTCGCTGATCGATCTGGTGGTCTTCGGCCGGGCCGCAGCCATCCGTGCCGGTCAAGTGATCGACCGCAATGCCAAGATCCCGACGATCAACGAGGCATCGGTTGAGAAGATCATGGAGCGCTTCGACCGCCTGCGCCATGCAAATGGCAGCACGCCGACAGCGGTCCTGCGTGAAAAGATGCAGAAGACAATGCAGGAAGACGCTGCGGTGTTCCGCACGTCGGAATCGCTGAAGTCAGGTGTCGAGCGTATGGAGAAAATCTGGAGTGAACTGCCTGACATAAAGGTCACGGATCGCTCGATGATCTGGAATTCCGACCTGGTGGAAACGCTGGAGCTGGAAAACCTGATGGCCAATGCGCTGACGACGGTGGTTGCCGCCGAAGCGCGCAAGGAAAGCCGTGGTGCCCACGCCCATGAGGATTTCCCCAACCGTGACGACATCAACTGGCGCAAGCACAGCCTTGCCTGGCTCTCGCCCGAGGGTGAGGTCAAGCTCGACTATCGTCCCGTTCACCTTGCCCCGCTGGTCAAGGAAGAGGACGGCGGCATCAGCCTCGCCAAGATCGCGCCGAAAGCGCGTGTGTACTAAGGGATCAGAGCATCATGGTTGAACTTGCACTTCCCAAGAACTCGAAGATGCGTCCCGGCAAGATCTGGGACCGCCCGCAGGGTGCCAACAATCTTCGGGAATACCGCATCTATCGCTGGTCGCCCGATGATGGCGAGAATCCGCGGATCGATACCTATTATGTCGATCTCGACGATTGCGGCCCGATGGTTCTCGATGGCCTGTTGTGGATCAAGAACAAGATCGATCCGACGCTGACACTGCGCCGCTCCTGCCGCGAAGGCATTTGCGGCTCCTGCGCGATGAACATCGACGGAACCAACACGCTCGCCTGCACCAAGGGCATGGACGAGATCAAGGGCGCGGTCAAAATCTATCCCTTGCCGCATCTTCCCGTGGTCAAGGACCTGGTGCCGGATCTGTCAAACTTCTATGCCCAGCACCGTTCGATTGAGCCTTGGCTCAAGACGGTTTCGCCGGAGCCGGCAAAGGAATGGCTGCAGAGCCACGATGATCGCGCCAAGCTTGACGGCCTCTACGAGTGCATCCTGTGCGCCTGCTGCTCGACATCCTGCCCGAGTTACTGGTGGAATGGCGATCGCTATCTCGGACCGGCGGTTCTGCTGCAGGCGTATCGCTGGCTGATCGACAGCCGCGACGAAGCAACGGGTGAACGTCTCGACAATCTGGAAGACCCCTTCCGGCTCTATCGTTGCCACACGATCATGAACTGCGCGCAGACCTGCCCGAAGGGATTGAACCCCGCCAAGGCAATCGCCGAGATCAAGAAGATGATGGTCGAACGCCGGGTCTAGGCAATTGATCACGCAAGATGATTGCATAAAAACGGGCGCTTCGAGCGCCCGTTTTGTTTGATACGTTTGACGCGCTGCTCAGGCCAGCTTTGCGTCGAGTGTGACCTGAATGGCGCCGAGTGCCTTTGACAGCGGGCAGGACGCCTTTGCCTGTTCGGCCAGTTTTGAAAAGGTCGCGGCGTCGATACCGGGCACATCGCCAATGAGCGTGATGGCGCTTTTGGTGATTTCGAAACCGCCACCAGCGGCCGGGTTGATGCTGACGGTTGCCTTGGCATCGAGTTTCGCGGCCGGTGTGCCGTTTTCAGCCAGGAAATGCGAAAGCTGCATGGCGAAGCAACCGGCGTGGGCGGCGGCGAGAAGTTCCTCCGGATTGGTGCCTGCCGTCCCGCTTGCGTCCTCGAAACGGGCCTTGAAATTATAGGGAAGCCCCTTCAGTGCGCCGCTTTGCGTATCAAGGGTACCAGCACCGTCTTTCAAGGCGCCCTTCCAGATTGCAGTTGCCTGTCTGTCCATTGAACACTCTCCCTCGGTTGATTGATTAGGTTAAGACTGCTTGCATCCTGTCCGTAACGCCGCAGGGTTGCAGCAGTTCCGCATCATAGGCCCGGCGGCGGAATTTGCCAGAATTGATCGTTTTGTCGTGCTGTCTGCGAAACGATATGGAAAAGCGGGATTTGATTGCTATGGTGGCGAGGTCCACTGGCGCCGCTCAAACCTCCCTTGCTGCGGCCAGTGTGTCCGAAAGCTGCAGCAGAAGCTCGGCTTCGAAATCGAACATTCGTGAATTCAAAACAGGAAAATCCCCGTGAAACTGAAAAAGCTTGGCCGGACGGATATTGACGTCACGGAAATTTGCCTTGGTACCATGACCTGGGGCGTGCAGAACACTGAAGCGGATGCCCATGCGCAGATCGATCATGCGCTGGAAGCCGGAATCAACTTCATGGATACGGCCGAGATTTATGCGGTTCCGCCAACCGCCGAAACCTATGGCAAGACCGAAACCTATATCGGCAATTGGTTTGAGAAGACCGGCAAGCGCGACCGCTTCGTGCTGGCGACGAAGATTGCCGGCGGCGGACGCAACAGCTGGATCCGCGGCGGCAGCCTGATGAGCAAGACCACCATCGCGGAAGCGGTCGAAGGCAGTTTGAGACGTTTGCGGACGGACTATATCGACCTTTACCAGGTGCATTGGCCGGTTCGCGGGCATTATCACTTCGGCAACGGCTGGGAATATGCGCCACATCAGCAGAACCGGGCCGAGGTGGTTCAACAGATCGAGGAAGCGCTCGATGGCCTTGGTGACATGGTGAAGGCGGGCAAGATCCGCCATATCGGCCTTTCCAATGAAACCGCTTGGGGGATTGCGCAATGGCTGAAGCTAGCCGAGCGCAAGGACCTGCCACGCGTTGTCTCGGTTCAGAATGAATACAGCCTCTTGCAGCGGGCATTCGACCTGGATCTGGCGGAAGTCAGCCACCATGAAGACGTCGGGCTCCTTGCCTATTCATCCCTGGCCTCAGGTGTCGTGACCGGCAAGTATCTGGACGGAAAGGTACCGGCGGGAACCCGCGGTGCGCTGCAGGATCTTTGGCGGAACAACGTGCATGCCGATCCGGCCGTCAGGGCCTACATTGCGCTTGCGCACAAGCATGGTCTTGATGTTGCGCAACTCGCGATTGCCTTTGCATTGAGCCGGCCGTTCGTCACGTCGGTCATCATTGGTGCCACATCGCTTGAACAGCTGAAAACCGATATCGGCGCTGCGGATGTGACGCTGACACCGGACATCCTTGGTGAAATCCAGGCTATCCATCGCACCTATCCCCGGCCGCTCTGAGCGGGGAAAGCTGCTTCAGATCGGTTGACCCTGAAGCAGCTTCGGCGCTGTGGTCGACAATCCCGCGGCTTGACGGATGAAAAATCCTTTGAGCCGCGGCATGCGCTCGACAAGGCCCAGCCCGAAGTCGCGCAGGGCCCGCACCGGCACATTGTCGTTGGAGAACAAACGGTTGAGGACGTCGGTGGTCACGCCCATCTGCACCGTGTCGAACCGGCGCCAGGTCTGGTAGCGCTCGAGCACAGCGATGGAGCCGATGTCGAGACCGAGGCGGTCGGCATCGACAATGGTCTCGGCAATCGCCGCTGCGTCCTTGAAGCCAAGATTGAGGCCCTGACCGGCAATGGGGTGAATGCCGTGGGCCGCATCGCCGATGAGCGCAAAGCGCGGTTTGACGAAATCGCGTGCCAGCGTCAGGCCAAGCGGAAAGGCCTTGCGCGGTCCTTCGACCTGCAATTCTCCCAGTTTCAGGCCAAAACGCTGTTCGAGCTCGGCTTCGAACACGAAATCATCTTCCCTGATCAACCGCTCCGCGTCGGCAGTGCGCTCGGTCCAGACAAGCGAGGAGCGGTTGCCGCTCAGCGGCAGAATGGCAAACGGGCCTGCGGGGAGAAAATGCTCTTCCGCGCGACCGTTATGCGGCCGTGCATGGGCGACCGTGCAGACGATACCCGACTGGCCGTATTCCCAGTTCACGGTTTTGATGCCCGCCATATCGCGCAGCCGCGATTTGACGCCGTCGGCCGCCAGCAGCAGGCGCGTGCGCAGCGTCTTGTCATCGCCGTAACGCACCGTGAGGTGCACGTCGCCATTGTCAAAACCATGGACGGGTGTCCCCTCAATAAAGGCGACGCCGATCTGTTCGGCTTTCGAACGCAAGGCGGCGTTGAGGTCGCGGTTTTCCACCATATGGGCGAAGGGTTCACCAGGCTCGACTTCGCCATTGAAGGTCAGGAAGACCGGGCGGACCGGATCGGAGGTGCGCGAATCCGTGACGATCATCTCGTTGATCGGTTGCGCCTTCGGCAGGATTTCCTCCCAGCAGCCGAGCCGGTCGAGCATGCGGCTCGCAGCGGCGGCGATGGCCGAGGCGCGGGTGTCTTTGCGCCAGACACCGGCCGGTGCCGCGTCGATCACTGTGACAGCCAAGTGCGGCGCCGAAGATTTCAGTGCAACGGCGGTCGCCATGCCGACATAGCCGGCGCCCGCAATCACGATATCGGTGCTGCCGGAGACTTCTGATGTGTGTGTACGGGTTCTTTCAGCCATGATTGCCTCCGGTTTCCCTTTGCTCTTGCGCCGACGTGGCGCTTGACTTGTTCACCTGTTCCTGTTGCAAGCGGATTCAGGCACTATTATGCCGACCGTACGAACAGGAGTCGCGCCCGTCATGTCTGATGCCATGAAAGAGCTTTTGTCCATACTCGACCTTGAGACACTTGAACACAACCTGTTTCGAGGTCGCAGTCCGCAGGTCGGCTGGCAGCGGGTGTTTGGCGGGCAGGTCATCGGTCAGGCTTTGGTGGCGGCGCAGCGCACGGTCGATCCTGAGCGTCACGTCCACTCCCTGCACAGCTATTTCATGCGTGCGGGCGATCCGAAAGTGCCGATCATCTACGAGGTGGATCGCATCCGCGACGGCGCGAGTTTCACCACCCGGCGCGTGGTGGCGATCCAGCACGGGCATGCTATTTTTTCGCTGGAGGCCTCATTCCAGATCGAAGAAAAAGGACTTGAGCACCAAAAGCCGATACCCCTCGATGTTCTCGCGCCAGAAAAGCTGATGAGCGACAAGGACCTCAAGGAGCAGTATCTGCAGAATGCGCCAGCCAATGTGCGCAAATATTGGGAGCAGGACCGTCCCATCGAGATGAAGCCGCTGTCCCTGACCCATTACTTCACGCGGGAAAAGCTGCCGCCGGAGCAGAACGTCTGGATCAGGACAACGGGGCCGGTTCCAGATGACCGCGCCCTGCAGGCGGCGGTTCTGGCCTATCTCTCGGACATGACATTGCTGGATACCTCACTCTATGCCCATGGCCGTTCGATTTTCGATAAAGATTTGCAGGTCGCAAGCCTGGACCACGCCATGTGGTTCCACCGCCCCTTCAATTTCGACGATTGGCTGCTTTATACGGCAGACAGCCCAAGCGCTGCCGGTGCCCGTGGCTTCAATCGAGGCGCCTTGTACAGCCGCGATGGCACTCTGATTGCCTCGACGGCTCAGGAAGGCCTAATTCGTGTGCATCCGGCCGAGTGAAAATCGACCACGCAGATTGAAATGCCTAATTTTTAGGCATGTTGCCGGATAATGTATTGTGCACTGCCGAACTGATAAAAATATCCATATATAATCAATGTCTTAGTATTATTTTTCGAGTCTGGCACGGAACTTGAATACTCCTCACCAGTCGCCAAGGGCCATCAAGGCTTAGGGGATGGGTTCAACGCGGGTTGCTGCCGTTCAGGTAATTCCACCTGAGGGCTACCGCGCTAGCGCAGGGGTATAGTCAATGAAAATTGTGATGGCCATCATCAAGCCGTTCAAGCTGGACGAAGTGCGCGAAGCACTTACCGCTGTCGGCATCCAGGGCCTGACCGTCACCGAGGTGAAGGGTTATGGCCGCCAGAAAGGACACACCGAGATTTATCGTGGCGCGGAATATGCCGTCAGCTTCCTTCCCAAACTGAAAGTGGAAGTGGCTGTCGCGTCAGAGCTCGTCGACACCGCCATTGAAGCCATCACCACAGCCGCCAAAACCGGCCAGATCGGTGACGGGAAGATTTTCGTTCTCAGCATTGATCAGGCCGTCCGTATCCGTACGGGCGAAACTGACACCGATGCGCTTTGAGTCATTTGGGGTTTAAGGAGAAAATAATGAAAATTCCAACCAGTCTGACATCCGCGGTGCGCAGTACCCTTCTGGGTTCGCTGGCGCTGACCGCATTCGGTTCGCTGGCCGCACTCGCTCAGGAAGCGGCGCCTGCGGTAGCGGATGCCGCCGCAGCCGCTGCGCCGACTGTCAACAAAGGGGATACCGCCTGGATGATGATCTCCAGCGTCCTCGTCCTGTTCATGATCGTTCCGGGTCTTGCCCTGTTCTATGGCGGTCTCGTCCGTGCCAAGAACGTGCTTTCCGTCCTGATGCAGTGCACCGGCATTGCTGCCGTCGTCATGATCATCTGGGTTTTCTACGGTTACTCCTTCGCCTTCGGCGGCGGCACCAGCCCTTACTGGGGCGGTCTTGGCAAGGTTTTCCTTTCCGGCGTGACGCCGGCTTCGGTTGCCGCAACCTTTACCAAAGGCGTTGGTATTCCCGAGTATGTGTTCATCTGCTTCCAGATGACCTTTGCCGCCATTACGCCGGCACTGATCATCGGTGCTTTTGCCGAACGCATCAAATTCTCGGCAACGATCCTGTTCGTCATTCTCTGGGTTACGTTCGTCTACTTCCCGATCGCCCATATGGTCTGGGATTCCAATGGCCTGATCTATGGCTGGGGTGCGCTTGATTTTGCCGGCGGCACGGTCGTTCACATCAATGCCGGTATTGCTGGTCTCGTTGGTGCTCTCGTCATCGGCAAGCGTGCCGGTCTTGGCCGTGACATGATGGCGCCGCACTCCATGCCGCTCACCATGATCGGTGCTGCGATCCTGTGGGTCGGCTGGTTCGGCTTCAACGCCGGTTCGGCTCTCGAGGCCAACGGCATTGCGACGCTGGCGATGATCAACACCTTCACGGCAACGGCCGGTGCGATCATTGCATGGGTTGTGATCGAAGCGCTCGCCCGCAAGACGGCTTCGATGCTGGGTGCCGCATCCGGCGTTGTTGCCGGTCTGGTTGCAGTAACGCCTGCTGCCGGAACCATCGGTCCGGTTGGCGCTATCTTCCTTGGCGCCATTGCCAGCATCATCTGCTACTACATGGTGGCCGTGGTGAAGCCGAAGCTCGGTTATGACGACAGCCTCGATGTCTTCGGTGTGCATGGTATCGGCGGTATCATCGGCGCCATCGGCACCGGCTTCTTCACCAGCACGGCGCTTGGCGGCGTCGGTTATGCGGAAGGCGTCACCATGGGCGCGCAGGTGTTCGTGCAGATCAAGGCCGTGCTCGTCACGCTGGTCTGGAGCGGCATCGGTTCGCTGATCCTCTACAAGATCGTCGATGTCGTCGTTGGCCTGCGTCCGACCGCTGAAGCCGAATCCATCGGTCTCGACCTCACCTCGCATGGTGAAGCGGCCTACCACAATTAATGGACGGCTTTTGACAGGAACTGAAAAGGGCCCGGTTTTCCGGGCCTTTTTTGTTGCGGCAGGCAAGCTTGTCGAACCCGGGATGGCAACTCCGCCAATGTAATTTCGCTCGGGCTCGCCATGGTTAATGCCCCCTTAACCATCCGCACCGTAACGTGGGAATCGAATCTGCGGTTACTCACGACCGCCGTGCATGCGTTTACTTAGGGCGAGATTTCATGCGTCAAGGATATTCAGCCTCCTATGCGATCGAAGAAAACCGGCACGGGTTGACGACCCTTTTCCGCAGACAGATCCAGATTGTCTGGGGATTGGCGCTGTTTTGTTTCGTTGCCTTTGCCATTGGCAGCCTTGCGACCTGGAACGTGATCGATCCGAGCTTCAGCCACGCCACTTCCAATCCGGTTCGTAATGCCCTTGGCTATGCTGGCGCGGTTTTTGCCGACCTTGGCATGCAGTTTTTCGGCCTTTCGACGGTTGTCGCGCTCATGCCGGCGCTGTTCTGGGGTGGTCTGATGCTGACCGGCCGCGGCGTCGACCGTTTGCCGCGGCGGGCGATTGCCTGGTTCGGCGCATCGCTGATGGCGGCGGCCATTGCCGGCTGCTTCACCATTCCCGCAAGCTGGCCGATGCCGATCGGCCTTGGTGGTGTTTTTGGCGACATGGTTCTCAAAATCCCGGCGATCTTCACCGGAACATTCCCGCGCGGCGGTCTGGCCATGATCCTGGTCGCCGTTCTCGCTTTGCCGACGCTGTGGGTGTTCGGCTTTGCCAGCGGGCTGACCTATCGCGACAGCGAGCCGGTCGTAGCCAAGAAATCCGGCCGTCATGTGGCGCAGGAAGAGGACTTTGACGACGAGGACGAGGATGACGAGGAAAGCGAAGGCGGCCGCTGGCTGGCGCTCGGCGCATTGACCCACTGGTTCCTCAGCATCAAGGCCCTCTTCCGCCGTCTGTTCGGGCGTAGCGCCGGGCTTTACAGCAGTGCGCGCAGTGCGGCGGCACGGCACAATGACGATGATCTCTTCGCCGATGCCCCAATGGCACGGCAGAACGGGGCACGCCGCGAGCCAGGTTTTTATGACGAAGCGCCGCGCATTGAGGCGCCGTCAATCGACATCGGCAATGACGGTTTCGGGCACGAACCTGATGACTACGATCCGATCGCCTTCAGCGAAGACGATGAGGTGGATGATTGGGCGCCGCAGGCAGCGCCCGCGCGCCCGACAGCAATACCCGGCGGCAAGGCGCGGATCGCCACGCCAGCCCCGGCACCGCGGACCGGCGCGCGCGTGCAGCGCGAAGCCCAGACATCCCTGATCAAATCCGACGAATTTGAAATGCCGCCGCTGCATTTCCTCAGCGAACCGAAGAACGTGGTCCGCAACCCAAGCCTTTCGAAGGAAGCGCTTGAGCAGAATGCGCGGCTGCTGGAAGGCGTGCTTGAAGATTTTGGCGTCAGGGGTGAAATTATCCATGTACGCCCGGGTCCTGTCGTAACGCTATACGAGCTGGAACCGGCTCCGGGCATCAAGTCGTCGCGTGTCATCACGCTGGCCGATGACATTGCCCGCTCGATGAGTGCCATTGCAGCGCGTGTTGCTGTTGTGCCGGGCCGCAATGCCATCGGTATCGAACTGCCAAACCAGACCCGCGAAATGGTTTTTCTGCGGGAATTGCTGGCCAGCCGGGATTTTGAGCAGACCAAGACCAAGCTGGCGCTGGCGCTGGGCAAGACTATCAATGGCGAGGCCGTCATCGCCGATCTGGCGAAGATGCCGCATCTGCTCGTTGCCGGTACCACCGGTTCGGGTAAATCCGTTGCCATCAACACCATGATCCTGTCGCTGCTTTACCGCATGACCCCGGAACAGTGCCGGCTGATCATGATCGATCCGAAGATGCTGGAACTGTCGATCTATGACGGCATTCCGCATCTGCTCACACCCGTCGTGACCGATCCGAAGAAGGCCGTCGTAGCGCTGAAATGGACCGTCAAGGAGATGGAAGACCGCTACCGCAAGATGTCCAAGGTCGGCGTGCGCAATATCGACGGTTTCAACCAGCGGGTGGAACAGGCGCAGAAGAAGGGCGAGCGGATTGCCCGGACCGTGCAGACCGGCTTCGACCGGGCAACGGGCGAGGCGGTCTACGAGACGGAAGAGCTGGATCTGCAGCCCATGCCCTATATCGTTGTGATCATCGACGAAATGGCCGATCTGATGATGGTGGCCGGCAAGGACATCGAAGGCGCTGTCCAGCGTCTGGCGCAGATGGCGCGTGCTGCCGGTATCCACGTGATCATGGCGACACAGCGCCCGTCTGTCGACGTCATTACCGGCACGATCAAAGCGAACTTTCCAACCCGCATTTCCTTCCAGGTCACATCCAAGATCGATTCGCGCACCATTCTGGGTGAGCAGGGCGGCGAACAGCTGCTCGGCATGGGTGACATGCTCTACATGGCCGGTGGCGGTCGCATCCAGCGCGTGCACGGGCCGTTTGTCGGTGACGACGAAGTGGAAAAGATCGTCAATCATCTGAAACTGCAGGGCGTCCCCGAATATCTCGATGCGATCACGGAAGAGGACGACGAAGACGATATGGGCGGTGGTCCGGCCGGGACATCCAATCTGGAAGATTCGGATGATCCTTACGATCAGGCTGTTGCCGTGGTGCTGCGCGACAAGAAGGCGTCCACCAGTTACATCCAGCGCCGCCTCGGCATCGGTTATAACAGGGCAGCCTCGATCATCGAGCGCATGGAGCAGGAGGGCATCGTCGGCCCTGCCAACCATGCGGGCAAACGCGACATTCTCGTGCCGACACAGGACGATGATTTTTAAGCGCCGTTACGTAGCATTTTCGCCTGCGCGTCCTGTAACGGGCGCAATGAATGACTACATAACGGCATGAACCAGCGTTACGTAACCGGTGTGTACGCCGATGTGTCACGAATTTGAGGAACAAGTTGCGGTTTCCCGCCGTTTCTCGGCCATAGTCAGGTCAAACTGACCGGGTATACAGCAAGAGAATAAGACAGGAGACATAACACCATGACAACGACCAAAGCTTCGTTTCGCACGATTGGCACCTTTGCCCGGACATGTGCTGCGGCTTCCGTGGTTGGCATGGGGCTGCTTCTTGGTGCGACTGGCATTTCCGGACTGGCAAACGCTCAGGCGGCACCTGCCGCCATCAATGGCGCACAGCAGATCGCCAACCAGTTTTCCAGCGTGAAGACGATGACCGGTGACTTTGTTCAGTTCGGTCCGCGCGGTGAGCAAACCGAAGGCACGTTCTATATCGAGCGTCCAGGCAAGATTCGCTTCACCTACAACAAGCCATCGCCGATCCGTGTCATTTCCGACGGTGAATCCGTCGTGATCAACAACCGCAAGCTCGACACGTGGGATCTCTATCCCTTGTCGAAGACACCGTTGAAGCTGCTCCTCGCTGATCAGATCGACCTGACCGGCGATCGGGTGAAGTCCGTGAAGGAAGAGCCCGACATGACCACGATCGTCCTCGGCGACAAATCTGTCTTCGGCAACTCGACCATCAAGATGATGTTCGATCCGAAGACCTATGAACTGCGCCAGTGGACGATCACCGATGCGCAGGGCCTTGATACGACGGTCATGATAACCAATGTCCGCAAGGACGTGAAGTTCGCCAAGGACATGTTCACAATCGACTACACGCGCATCGCCATGAAGCGCTGACCGCATTCATCGTTTCCAGGGCCGCATCGTTGCACCAATCGCGTGTGGACGAGCGGCCTTTCGATTTTCAATCGCAGCAGAGATGGTCTAGTCTCGCATCAATCCATTCTGTCGCGAGATTCCTCTCCCATGCCTTTCTCCGTTGCCACCTGGAACATCAATTCCGTGCGCCTGCGTCTTGATCTGGTCCTGCAATTCCTGCGCGATCACCAGCCGGATGTCCTGTGCCTGCAGGAGACGAAATGTCCCGACGATCTCTTCCCGCGTGAGGCCTTCCATATGGCCGGCTATGAACATATCGAGATCAGCGGCCAGAAGGGATATCACGGCGTTGCCACGCTCTCGCGGCGGCCGTTGTCGGAGCCGGCGCGGGTGGGTTTCTGCAACATTGCCGATTGCCGTCATCTGAGCACGATTGTCACGGCCGGATCGAAGCGGCTACGCATCCATAATTTCTACGTGCCTGCGGGCGGGGACGAGCCGGATCCGGTCATCAATCCGAAATTCGCGCACAAGCTCGGCTTTCTCGAAGAAATGAAGGCGATGAATGCCGTTTATGGCGATGGCCATGCCTCGCTGCTCGTGGGTGATCTGAACATTGCGCCGCTCGAAACCGACGTTTGGTCGCACAAGCAACTGCTGAAAGTTGTGAGCCATACGCCGATCGAGACGGAGACCTTCGAGGCCCTGCGCAAGAACGGCGGTTGGAGCGATCTGATGCGCCATTACATTCCGCCGCACGAAAAGATCTATACGTGGTGGAGCTACCGCGCCGCTGATTGGGCCGCGGCTGATCGCGGTCGCCGTCTCGATCATATCTGGGGGTCACCGGATCTGGAAAATGATCTTGCCAGCATCACCGTGTTGCGCGAAGCGCGCGGCTGGGACCGTCCGTCCGATCACGTGCCGGTCATTGCCCGGTTCAATCTGGATTAAAGATGGCTTGGGCCGTTACTGGCTGCCGAACAGATGCTCATATCTGCTGATTGCCGCGATCATCTCGCTCAGGTCTTCGGAAATCTGTGTATGGAGCGCGGCGGCAATTTCCGGGTACTCCTCAAGAATACGCCGAAACAGCGAGCGATTGAGACGGATGACTTCGGTTTCCGTGTCCGCCATGGCGCTGGTGAGGCGCTTGGTCTGGGCAATGATCGCCATTTCGCCGAGAACCGCGCCGGGGCCCACACTCTTGAGCACGACACGCCCGGACTGGCCTTCGCGGAACAGCGAAATGGTTCCTCGATCGATCACATAGGCGCAATCGGCGGACTGGCCCTCACGGTAAAGCTCACGGCCTTCCCTCAGGACGAGGCGCTCTGTCCCAAAGGCAAGCAGACGCAACTGGTCGCGGGTGAATGTCCCGAACAGCCCCACTGTTTCCAGAATGCGAATATCATCTTCAATTGCCATGTAAGAACAGACATATACCTAGATTGACCTGATCGGCATCAAGGAATGAGTTTGTATCCCCCGCTTTCGGTAACAAGTATGCTTGAATTCGACGGATCGTGCTCGATTTTTTGTCGCAACCGGTAGACGTGGGTCTCCAGCGTGTGGGTCGTCACACCGGAATTGTAGCCCCAGACCTCTTCCAGCAGCACATCACGGGTGATGACCTTGCCGCCGGCACGGTAAAGATACTTGATAATCGCGACTTCTTTTTCCGTCAGCCTGATCTTGCCGCCCTTGGCGTCAATCAGCATTTTCTGGCCGGGTTTGAAAGTGTACGGGCCGACAACGAAGGTCGCGTCCTCACTCTGTTCGTGCTGGCGCAATTGCGCGCGGATGCGTGCCAGCAGCACGGCAAAGCGGAATGGCTTGGTGACATAGTCGTTGGCGCCTGATTCGAGGCCGAGAATCGTATCCGAATCAGTGTCGTGGCCCGTGAGCATGATCACGGGTGCCTTGAACCCGCCTTTGCGCAGAAGCTTGACCGCTTCCCGCCCGTCCATATCGGGAAGGCCCACATCCATGATCAGGAGATCGACGACGCCATTGCGCGCGGACTGGATACCCTTGGTCGCATTGTCTTCCTCGATGATCTGGAACTCTTCATAGAGGCTCAGCTGCTCGACCAGGATGGCGCGAAGATCAGTATCATCATCGACGATAAGAATGGTGCGTGCTGTCATATGGTTTCCCGCCCGTGCAAAGAAGTGGTTGGAATTTAAGTCGAATTGTTCCGGAAAGAAAGAGGACTGGCTTGATATTGCTTATGCGGCGCATCAGTCTGACATAAAAATGCTTTTTATGAGGCAAGTATGAGTCGCACTGCGTTGAAAATGATCGATGTTCGCCGCAAACCCGGCCACCGCAGCCGCGGGCAATTGATCGCTGGCCAGATGGTTTTGCACTGCGCCCTGGGAAAGGGCGGGATCACCGCCTTCAAACGCGAGGGCGACGGGGGAACGCCATTGGCGCGCATGCGGCTGCTCTATGGCTTCAAACGCCCGGACAAACGGGTGATCGCGCCGACTGGCCTCAATTTGCACGCGTTGCGCCGCACCGACGGCTGGTGCGAGGTGGGCGAAGATCGCAATTACAATCGCAAGGTGCGCATTCCCTACAACGCCAGCCATGAAACCATGTGGCGCAAGGATGATCTCTATGACGTCTGCATCGTCATGGACTGGAACATCAGGCCAAGGCGGCGTTCCGGCGGCAGTGCCATCTTCTTTCATCTGGCGCGGCCCGGCTATACCCATACGGAAGGCTGCATCGCCCTGAACCGGCGGGATATGGACCGGTTGCTGCCATTTCTGTCACCGGAAACGGTTATCCGGGTCTTGCGCTAAAGCCCTGCTAGCGGCGGAATCGCCAGACAGTGGTGCGTTTCACTTCCGAATCTTCGAGAATGCGCGTGACCGGCACCGCATAGACCGCCAGTTCTTCCAGCAGGTTTTTCGGGAAATATGAGCGGCCGGGATCGCCGACAATCACGGTTGCCCCGCGCGCGGCGAGCGCCGTGAACCATGGGACGAGCCGGTCCGCCAGCGGCTTTTCATAGAAGACGTCGCCGGCCAGGACGACGTCCCAATCATGGTCCGTATCGATCAGGTCGTGAATGAGGGTTTCGACCGCGACGCCGTTGGCAGCGGCGTTGAGATGGATCGCCGGGCGGGTAAAGGGGTCGATGTCGCAGGAGGTGACACGTGCCGCACCGGCCATTGCAGCGGCGATGCCGACAAGACCGGAACCGGAAGCGAAATCGAGAACGGTCCTGTCCTTCACCATATCAGGATGATCGAGAACGTAACGTGCAACGCCCTGGCCGCCAGCCCAGGCAAACGCCCAGAACGGTGGCGGCAGGCCAATGGTCGCCAGTTCCTCCTCCGTCTTGTGCCAGAGATCATGGGCTTCATCGGCCAGATACAGGTTTATCTCCGGCACATGCGGCGGCGCCTGCAGCGTGGTGTTCGCCCGAACAAAGCGCCGGTAGCGTTCGCTGTTGGGATCAAGCGCCTGCTCATCCATGACGGGCGATCATTGGGGCGCGGGAACAAGCCCGGCCATACGGCAGACTTCCTCCCATTCGTCCGGAGTGACCGGCTGCACGGAAAGGCGCATCGAGGTGACGAGCGCCATTTTTTCCAGCTTGGGGTTGGCCTTGACGTCCTTGAGCGTCACCGGTTTGGGCACGTCCATGACCGCACGGATGTCAACGCACTCCCAGCGGGGGTCGTCCGTGGTCGAATCGTGATGCACCAGCGCGCAGACCTCGACGATGCCGACGACTTCGAGACCTTCATTGGAATGGTAGAAGAAACCCTTATCTCCCAATTGCATGGCGCGCATATTGTTGCGCGCGAGATAGTTGCGCACGCCGGTCCATTCGGTGCCCTTGGCGCCCGCTTCCTTCTGTTTCTCCCAGGACCATGCATCGGGTTCGGATTTGAAAAGCCAGAATGCCATGTTTGAACCTATTTGCTGTCTGGATTCTTGATTGCCCAATTCCATGGGCGGATATCGACCGATGCAAACAGACCAGCCTTGGCATAGGGGTCGTTTGCGGCGATTTCCCTGGCACCGGCGACATCAGAAGCTTCGATCACAACCAGACTGCCGTTGGGCTTGGAATCGTCCCCGAGGAAAGGCCCTGCGAATTTCAGGCGGTCGCCAAGACCGTTGAGATAGTCAAGATGTGCGGCGCGGGTATCGAGACGCACCTGCAGATGGCCGGGCTTGTCGTTGCAAAGTAGGGCATAGAGCATTCGGTTTCTCCGGTACGGACAATCAGATTTCTAATCTTCGTTTTTCAACGGTCTTGCAAGCAGTGCTTCGACCGCCTCGTCAATGGTAATACTGCGGTCCAGAATGCGCGCAACCGCTTCGATGATGGGAGCTTCGATAGAGTGCCGGGCGACCAGCTCCGCGGCAATAGCCGCCGTCGCCACGCCTTCCGCCAGCGGCCTGCCGGTCAGGTCATCGCCCCGGCCGAGGGCAAGGCCGTAGGAATAGTTGCGCGACTGGGAGGTCGAGCAGGAGAGCAGCAGATCGCCCAGGCCTGAAAGGCCCATGATTGTCTCGGGCCGGGCACCCAGCGCATGACCCACCCGCCGCAATTCGACAAATCCACGCGTGACAAGCGCCGCCTGTGCGCTGGCGCCAAAACCCCGTCCAATGGCCGCACCAGCAGCAATGGCAAGCACGTTTTTCAGGGAGCCACCGATCTCGACGCCGACGAGATCGTCCGTCGAGTAACAGCGAAACGTTGGGCCTGAAAGGGCCAGTGCAATACGGTCTGCCACGGCTTGGCTTTCCGCGGCAACGGTCACGGCGGTTGGCAGGCCTCTTGCCACGTCGCTGGCAAAGCTGGGTCCGGACAAAGCGGCGATCAGCTGATCCGGGATGATTTCCCTGACCAGACTGGACATCAGCAGACCGCGTTTGCGATCAATGCCCTTGGCGCAGATGATCAGCGGTACTGCCATCGGGATCAGGGGCTTCAACTCCTCGAGAGCGCCCGCCATGGCCTGCGCCGGAATGACGCAAAGAATGAAATCGCTGCCCGCAAGAACGCTCGCTGCGTCCGTACTGGCGGTCAAAGGTGCTGGCAGGTCAATGCCCGGCAGGTAGGTTTCATTGCGGTGAAGTGTGTTGATGGAATGCACACTGGCAGGATCACGGGCGTAAAGGCGCGCATCATGTCCATTGTGCGCCGCCATGGCGCCAAGGGCCGTGCCCCAGGCGCCGCCACCAAGAACTGCAATCTGATGTCTGGGATTCATGCCTTGGCTCCCCGGCGCCCGGCGCCGATCAGGGGGGCGGATTGCATGTCCAGCGGCCAGCGCGAACGCGGCGCGATATCGAGCGAATCGCCGGCCATATGCCCGGCCCGTTCCACCCCGGCCCAGGCGATCATCGCCGCATTATCGGTGCACAGCGCCATGGGCGGCGCAATGAAGCGGAAGCCGTTGCCGGAGCACAGGTCCTGCAGGCAGGTCCGCAGGACCTTGTTGGCGGCAACACCACCGGCGACGACCAGGGCGGGTTCCTTCACATCAGGAAATCTGGCGCGGAAACGGGCAAGCGAGCGCGATACGCGGTCATTCAGCGTATCGGCAACGGCAGCCTGAAACGCGGCGCAGATATCGTTCACATCCGTCTGCGACAGCGGCTCCAGCGTGGTTGCCAGCTGGCGCACGGCTGTCTTCAGGCCGGAGAAGGAGAAGTCGAGCCGCTCCTCGCCCTTGAGCGGCCTTGGCAGGGAAAAGCGGCTGGAATCACCGGATTGCGCCGCCTTTTCCACTTCGGGACCGCCGGGATAGGGCAAACCAAGCAGTTTTGCTGTTTTGTCAAAGGCTTCGCCGAGAGCATCATCGATGGTCGTGCCAAGCCGTTCATAATCGCCGAGGCCCTTGACCAGCACCATCTGGGTATGGCCGCCGGAAACAAGGAGAAGCAGATAGGGAAAATCGATCTGGTCGGTCAGACGGGGGGTCAGGGCATGGCCTTCGAGATGATTGATGGCGTAGAACGGCTTTTGCGCGGCCATGGCAATGGCCTTGCCGGTCATGAGGCCGACGATCAGCCCGCCGATCAGGCCGGGACCAGCGGTTGCTGCCACCGCATCCACCTCGTCAAGGGTCATGTGGGCCTCATGCAGCGCCTGTCCGATCAACCGGTCGAGCACTTCCACATGGGCACGCGCGGCAATCTCCGGCACGACGCCGCCATAGGGCGCATGGTCGTCAATCTGGCTCAGAACCACGTTGGAGAGAATCCGTCCGTGACCGTTGTGGTCGCGCTCAACGACCGCAGCAGCCGTTTCGTCACAGCTTGTTTCTATGCCCAAAACCCGCATCGATGACCCTGACATCCTTCGCCGCATTGCCCGTTGCACAAAAGCCCGTTAGTTAGGGCCGGATAATTCAAACTCGCGTAACACGGACTGCGACTAATGCAAACAAAAACGCTCAAGATCGGTACACGTGGGAGTGCGCTTGCACTCGCACAAGCCCGTGAGACGTGTGATCGGCTGGTTAAAGCCCATGGCCTGCGCGAAGACGATATCGAGATCGTGGTGATTTCAACCAGCGGCGACCGGATTCAGGATCGCCCGCTGTCGGAGGTTGGCGGCAAGGGGCTGTTTACCCTTGAGATCGAAGAGCAATTGGCGGATGGCCGCATTGATCTGGCCGTGCACTCCTCCAAGGATATGCCGACTTTCCTGCCCGAAGGCCTGCATCTCTCGGTTTTTCTGGAGCGCGAAGATCCGCGCGATGCCTTCATCGGTCGCACTGTGAAAACGCTGGCGGAATTGCCTTTGGGCGCGGTTGTCGGCTCCGCCTCGCTGCGGCGCCAGGCCTTGATTCTCAAATCGCGGCCTGATCTGAAGGTTGTGAACTTTCGCGGCAATGTGGAAACGCGCCTGCGCAAGCTGGCCGATGGTGATGTGGATGCCACTTTCCTGGCCTATGCGGGTTTGCGCCGCCTCGGTCTTGGCGATGTGGCGACCGCCCTGATGGATGTGGCAAGCTTTCCACCAGCACCCGGACAGGGGGCGATCACGCTGGAAACCCGAATCGGCGATGCGCGAATTGATGCGCTGGTCGCGCCGCTCAATCATTTTGCAACCTCGACGGCGCTGGCCTGTGAACGCGCGTTCCTTGGCACGCTCGATGGTTCCTGCCGCACACCCATCGCCGGTCTTGCGACGATTTCCGGCAACATCCTGAGCTTCCACGGCATGGTCCTGCTGCCGGATGGTTCGGAAGCCCATGAAGTGACCGGCGAGGGCGATGTGGCGGATGCAGCCGCCATCGGGCGGGATGCGGCCGCCCGCGTCAGGGCAAAGGCTGGAGCGCATTTCTTTACGGATTGGCTCTGATGGAAAAAACCGTTCTGGTTACACGGCCCCTGCCAGCTGCGACCAGAACCGCCGACCGGCTGCGCGTGCAGGGCTATGTACCCCTGTTGTTGCCGCTCACGGAGATTGTTCCCCTGAACCCGACCGTGCCTGAAGGCACCTTCAATGCGTTTGTCGCCACAAGCGCCAATGCGCTGGTCCACGCCAGCGAAGCGTTGCTTGCGCCTTATCTCCAGTTGCCCTGTTTCACCGTAGGTGAGGCAACCGCGGATGCGGCACGTGCCCGCGGCTTTGAGACGGTGACAACGGGCGATGGCGATGGAGAATCGCTGGCGGAAACGATTATTGAAGAGCTGTGTTCAAGTGACTCCCTGCTTTATCTGACCGGCCACGTCAGGTCGCCGGGCTTTGAGCGCGCTGTGGCGAAAGCAGGGTTCCGTTGCTCTTCCATATCGGTCTACGACACAATTTCAGTCAGTTATACAACTGAGTTTCTGACCAAAACGCTCGGGTCAAGAAATATTGATTGCTGCCTTCTGTATTCGCGCATGAGCTCAGGCGTCCTGTCAACTCTGGCCGAGGCCGCAGGATTGACGCATCTCTTTGATAAGACGCTCTTTTTATGCCTGTCTCAGCGTATCGCCGACGATCTCAAGGGCTTCAATAAACCATCGGTCAGGATCGCCCGCAGGCCGGATGAAGACGCACTGTTTGACCTCCTGGAAGGGATGCAGGACGATAGGTGAACGGCATTCGTCGCTGCATGACGTTTCCGAAGCGGAACTTCCCTGCTAGCTTGGGGTTTCAGTCAACCCAATTGTTCTGAAGAGAGTGTCCATGGCCAAATCATCCGTTCCCCGTCATTCCAAGTCAGCCCGGAAGCCTGTGACGATAGAACTGGAGCCATCGGATATTGTGAAAAGTGCCCCGGCCGGTACGAACGTGCCGCAGCCGGAGCCGGTCGGCTTCAGCCCGACGATGGATGCCAAGCCACAGCCGCCGAAAGACGAGCCGGCAAAAGCGGCCTTTGCGGCCAGCGCCGAAACAGCGAAGGCAGATGAGACATTGCAACAGGGCACGTCGTTTGGCCGGTCGCCATCTGGCGAAGCGTCAACACCTGCGGCTCCTGCATCCGTTGCTGCTGCGCCCAAGACGGGCGATCCGCTTGGACGTTTGACGGCCGGTCTCATCGGCGGTGTGGTGGCATTGCTTGGTGCGGCCGCGCTGCAATGGGCTGGCGTATTGCCATCGCCCAAAGCCGACCTTTCGGCCGTGGAGCAACAGATTGCCGAATTGCGCGCGGCCGCTCCGGCGAAGGCCAGTCTCGACGAGGGCGCACAGGTTGCATTGAACGGCGCGGTGGAAAATGCCAAGCAGGCCCTGGGTCAAGTGTCCGGCATTGCCGCTGATGTGAAAGCCCTGAAGCAAACTCTGGCGGATGCCCAGACCAAGGCTGCCGGCACAGGAGGTTCTGTTGACACCAGTGCCATCGATGCGCGTATCGCATCGCTCGAAACGCAACTGACCGCCAGTCAGCAGAAGGCAGAGCAAGCCGCCGGCGCACTTGCGGGGGAGGCACAGACGTCAGCAGCCTTGCAGACGCGGCTCGATGCGCTGGAAACAAAGGTGCAGGACAATGCCGGCCAGAACACCATGGCACTGGCCATCGCCGCCACCGGCCTGAAGTCGGCGATTGACCGGGGCGGGCCTTTTGCGGCGGAGCTCGACACATATCTTGCTGTCGCGCCGGCCTCGGCTGACGCCGAGGGGTTGCGTACTGCCGCTACGGCCGGTGTTCCGACTGTCGGCATGCTGGCGAGCCAGTTCGGCGACGTGGCGACAAAAATCATTGCGACGACGCGAACGGTTGATCCCAATGCGGGTATTGTCGACCGGCTATGGGCAAGCGCCAGCGCGCTGGTGGAATCGCGCCCTGTGGGCCTTGTCGAGGGTGAAGGCATTGCTGCCATCACCGCGCGCATAGAGGCGCATCTCAATGGCGGTGATCTGCCTGCGGCCATTGCCGAATGGGACAAGCTGCCCGAATCGGCCAAAGCCGTCTCGACCGATTTCGCCAATGCCATGCGCACCCGTCAGAAGGCAGGCGAGATCGTTTCCAAGGCGCTCTCCAATGCATTGACCGGCATGAAGACGCCGGCTGCGGCGCAGTAAGGGAAGATGACCATGATCAAAGTTCTGTCCTTCCTTGTCGTCGTTCTGGTGCTGGGGTTTGGTTTTGCATGGCTCGCCGACCGGCCGGGTGATCTCGTCGTCACCTTTGCCGGGATGCAACACAAGGTCAGCCTCATGGTGGCCGCGTCCGCCATCGTTGCGCTTGTGGCCGCTGTCATGCTGGTCTGGTGGATCATCAAGAGCGTTATTGGCTCGCCTTATGCCCTGCGCCGCCATTTCCGGGCCCGCAAGCGTGATCGCGGCTATCAATCCCTGTCCACCGGTCTGATTGCCGCGGGTGCGGGGGACGGGCAAACGGCCCGGCGCATGATCAAACAGGCGGAAAAACTCCTCAACGTCGATCAGGAGCCGCTGATCAAACTTCTGGACGCGCAAGCCGCCATGCTGGAAGGCCGTTCGGACGATGCCAGGGCGAAATTCCAGGCGATGCTGGATGACCCGGAGACCAAACTGCTCGGCCTGCGCGGGCTTTATCTCGAAGCGCAACGCCTTGGTGCGCGGGATGCGTCGCTGCAATATGCCGAACAGGCAGCGCTTCTGGCACCCAACGTCGAATGGGCCTCTACAGCGGCCCTTGGCCAAAAAACCGCCCATGGCGATTGGGATGGCGCGCTGGAATTGCTGGAGACCCAGAAAGCCACCAAGCAGATCGACAAGGACACGGCAAAGCGGGAACGTGCGGTTCTCCTGACAGCCAAGGCGCTCGACACGTTCGAAAGTGATCCGGTCGGGTCGAAACCCATTGCCATCGAAGCGAACAAGCTTGCGCCCGATCTGATCCCGGCCGCCATTATCGCAGCAAAAGTGCTATTCCAGCAGGCCGATCTGCGCAAGGGCTCGAAAATTCTGGAGCATGTGTGGAAGAAGCAGCCACACCCGGAAGTGGCGGAAACCTACGTGCATGCGCGCCTGGGAGATTCCGTGTTCGATCGTCTGAAGCGCGCCCGCCATCTGGCTTCGCTCTATCCGCATCATGCGGAATCGAACCTGGCCATAGCCCATGCGGCGCTGGCCGCAGGCGAGTTGAAGGAAGCGCGCGAGGCTGCCGAGACCGTGTTGCGCACGGCGCCGCGTGAAAGTGCCTATCTGCTGCTGGCCGATATCGAGGAGGCGCAGACGGGCGATCAGGGCCGCGTGCGCCAGTGGCTGTCACGGGCCGTCAAAGCGCCCCGCGATCCCGCCTGGACCGCTGACGGCTATGTTTCGGAGCGCTGGGCTCCCGCTTCGCCGGTCACCGGCAAGCTGAATGCGTTCGAGTGGAAGGTGCCCGTCGAGCAATTGGGAACGGTAATCGATGCGCGCGATGACTTTGACAGTGCTTTGGCAGCCAAACCCGTCCAGTCAGCGCCGGTGCGCGAGCCCGCCGAGCCTTTGATCCCGGCGAAGTCCGTGGTGGTATCTGCCGAAAAACCGGCGGCACGTGTTGTTGAAGCGGATGCCGATATTGTGGATGCGGAAATTGTACCGGCGGAGCCTGTGGTGAAGCCCGTGGCGGCAAAACCGGAGGAGCCGCATGCGCACGAACGCATTGCGTCCGTCCTGCCGTCTCTGGCGGAAACGGCGCCTGCGGCGGTGCAGCACGAGGAAGAAAAACTGGTCATTCCAGTGCCGGATGATCCGGGTGTGCTGGCTGACGACGAGGAAGACCGGCCCAACAAGAAGTTCCGTCTGTTCTAGAGCTTTTTCCGGTCGGTGTGGCCGGAAATGCTCCTGTGTGTCGATCCTAACACATTAATTTCAATAGCGGTCTTTGCGGCAAGATGCACAATGGCAGGGCCGTGTCAGCCAAGCTATCAGTTGATTCGGCTCATTGATAACAACGCTGAGAGATTCGTATTGATGCTGGACCGCCTTGTCACCTTCTTCAAAGCTTTGCCTTCAGGCGAAAGCGGGAAAGGCCATTTTTCCAGGAATGATCCGCGCCTTGCGGCGGCCGCGCTGATGTTTCATGTCATGGATGCGGATGGCGAGCGGCGCAAGGTGGAGCGCAAGCGCCTGTCACAGCTGATTTCCGAAGCCTACGGGCTCAAAGGCGAAGCCTTGAAGCGTCTGCTCGAGGACAGTGAGCAGGCGGATCAGGAAGCCGTCGATCTCTATAGCTTTACCAGCGTGCTCAAGCGCAATCTTGACGAAGCGGCGCGAATTCACTTCATTGAACTGATGTGGGACGTGGTTTTCGCCGACGGATCCGCGCATGAGCTGGAAGAAAATGTTGTCTGGCGGGTTGCGGAACTGATCGGAGTCTCGTCCCGTGACCGGGTCACGATGAAGCAGAAGGCGGCCCTTCGCGCCAAGCAGGCGGTGCAAGAGGAATAGGATCAGAAGCATGTTCCAGACAGACTGGATGGAGAACAGGCAAGTGAAGCGCCCGAAAATCCTCACGGTACTGCATCAGGAACGTTCAAGCCCCGGCCGCGTCGGCCAGTTGCTGCTGCAATCCGGCTTTGATCTCGATATCCGCCGTCCGCCGCTTGGCGATGATCTGCCTGAGACGCTGGAGGATCATGCGGGCGCCGTCATCTTTGGCGGCCCCATGAGCGCCAACGACCCCGATGAATTCGTTGACCGGGAAACCGACTGGCTGTCCGTGCCGCTTGCGGAAAACAAGCCCTTTCTTGGCATTTGCCTTGGCGCGCAGATGCTCGCCAAGCATCTTGGCGGCACGGTCGGTCCGCATCCGGAAGGACTGGTGGAAATCGGCTGGTATGAACTCGAAGCCACCGAGGCCGGCAAGGCTCTGATGGACTGGCCGCCCATGGTGTATCATTTTCACCGCGAGGGTTTTGACCTGCCGCGCAGCGCCACGCTTCTGGCAACGGCCAAGGCTTACCACAACCAGGCTTTCCGCTACGGCGAAAATGCCTGGGGGGTGCAGTTTCACGCGGAACTGACCCGCGCCATGATGCAGCGCTGGGTGGTGCGTGGCTCGGAACGCTTCACCATGAACAATGCCCAGCACGGCCGCCAGCATCTGGAAGGCCGACTGGTCTATGACGCGGTGCTGAAAGCCTGGCTCCAGCGTTTTCTTGGCACGATCTTCGGCGCGCCTGTTCCGGCTTAGCTGTCTATGTCCGACCCTGCAGGTTGCGTGCCTTGCGCAATTGCGGGAACCGGTAAGCCCACAGGCCCGCGACGGCAATCGTGCCGACACCGCCGAAGACGACGGCAGGGATCGTGCCGATCAGTGATGCCATGATACCGGCGCGGAACTCACCCAACTCATTCGACGCGCCGACAAAGACCATATTGACCGCATTGACGCGGCCGCGGACGTGGTCTGGTGTCCAGAGCTGCAAGAGGGTTTCCCGGATATAGACGCTGATCATGTCAGCCGCGCCCATCAGGGCCAGCAGGGCGATGGAGAGCCATGCGAGGTTGGATACGCCGAACATGACGGTGAGCAAGCCGAACAGCGCGACAAACAGGAACATGATCATGCCGGCATGGTCGCGGATGGGATGACCGGCCAGCCAGAGCGCAGTCAGAATGGCGCCGATACCCGGCGCTGCCCGCAGCATTCCAAGCCCCCAGGGGCCAAGCTGCAGGATATCCCGGGCATAGACCGGCAGAAGCGCCACGGCGCCGCCGAGCAGGACGGCAAACAGATCGAGTGAAATCGCGCCGAGAACGACTTTCTCTTTCCAGATGTAGTGAAAGCCTGCCAGCAGCGTCTGAAGCGATTTTTTCTCGGTAAGCGTATGCTGAGCGGGTTTTGGGATGGAGAAAATGCAGATCGTGGCGGCAGCCAGCAGGACCGTCGCGATTCCGTAGGCGATGGCGGGCGACAGGCCGTAAAGCAGGCCGCCCGCCACAGGGCCCACAATCGTGGCGATCTGCCAGGCGGAGGAGTTCCACGATACGGCGTTCGAAAATACTTCGGTTGGCACCAGATTGACGACCAGCGAGGCGGAAGCCGGTCCAAGAAAAGCGCGCCCCACGCCGAAGCCGGCGAGAATGGCAAAGACGGTGAGCGGGGTGAACGTGTGGGTGAGGGTCAGCAGCAACAGCAGCGCCGCGCAGATCACTTCCGCACCGAGTGCAAGCCCCATGATGAAGCGGCGGCCAAACCGGTCTGCGGCGGCACCGGTGACGAGAACCAGCAGCAGTGAGGGGGCGAACTGGACGAGCCCGACGAGGCCGAGATCAAAGGGATCGCGCGTCAGATCGTAGATCTGCCAGCCGACGGACACGCTGATGATCTGGATGGCAAAGGAGCCGAAGAAGCGGGCCAGCCAGTATCGCGTGAAGGATGAATGGCGAAAGGCGGCATAGCGATCATGCGCCGCGTTCATTTCTGGGAGGGACATTGCGATGAAAGGCTCCGGAATCTGGAAACCTCTTCTAGAACAAATCCGGACGAAGGGGGATCAATAAATATGAATTATTATATCGTTTCAGCAGGGTGAAAAAATGCGCCGGATCAACTGACCTGAAATCGCGCTTGGGGGGATTGAGAATTCAGTCCTTGCCGGGAAGACCCTTCCGGGTGATTGCCTGGTAACAGCGCTGCCGGCATCAGCCACGGTTGGGACCACAAGACCAAACCCAACTCCAAGAGAGCAGCTGCCTCTTGCTCGAAAGCACGCCAATCGCTACATGTCGTGATTATCAGGAGAAACCCATGCTCGCCCTTCTCGAAACCATCAACCTGGCGCTAACGCTCTATTCCTACGTCATCATCGCCAGCGCAATTTTCTCATGGCTCCATGCGTTCAACGTGATCAATTCAAGCAATCACTTTGTCGCTTCGATTGGTGAGTTTCTGTATCGCGTGACGGAACCGGCGCTGCGCCCCATACGCAGGTTCATTCCTGATCTGGGCGGCATCGATATCTCGCCCATCATCCTCCTGCTGATCATTTTCTTCCTTCAGCGGTTTCTTGCAACGACGATTGCGCCAGCGCTGCTTTAAGTCAGCGCCTTGGCTTTGCGCGCGGACTTCTTTCGCAAAGAGCGCGATGGCGTCACGCTCTTTGTCCGGTTGACGCCAAAGTCAGCCAAGGACGCGGTGGAAAGTATTGAAGCAACGGATGACGGCAGAGCGCATCTGAAAGCGCGCGTGCGGGCAGTACCGGAAGATGGAAAGGCCAATGCGGCGCTGGAAAAGCTGCTGGCACAATGGCTTGGCATTGCAGCGCGGGATGTTTCCATTGGCGCAGGCACCACATCGCGGCTGAAGCAGGTAAAGATTTCGGGCGATCCCGAGGCGCTGGCAATGAAGCTGGCGGAACTTGGATCGCCCGAGGAATAAATCAGGCCTTCTTGGCGTTGTGACGCTCGATGGCTTCGGTGATCAGCTTGCGGGCCGCATCTTCATCGCCCCAGTCACCGATCTTCACCCACTTGCCGGGTTCCAGATCCTTGTAGTGTTCGAAGAAATGCTGGATCTGCTTCAGGGTGATGTCGGGCAGGTCCGTGTAGTTATGGACCTTCTCGTAACGCAGTGTCAGGTGCGGCGACGGCACGGCGATGATCTTTTCATCCTGTCCCTTGTTGTCTTCCATGACCAGAACACCAATGGGGCGCACGTTGATCACGCTCGTGGGCATCAGGGCGCGGGTGTTGCAGATCAGAACGTCAATCGGATCGCCATCATCCGACAGGGTGTGCGGCACGAAACCGTAATTGCCGGGATAGGTCATCGGGGTGTGCAGGAACCGGTCGACAAACAGGGCGCCGGAATCCTTGTCGAGTTCGTATTTGATCGGCTGGCCGCCGACTGGAACCTCGATGATTACGTTGACATCTTCAGGAGGATTATTGCCGACCGAAATGGCATCAATGCGCATATTTTCAGAGTCCTTGTTGGTTTGGGAGTGCTGTAAAGATTTTTACGGCCTGGCGCAAGAATTGCATCGCATATCTACGTCCCGAAAACGCGGGAGCAGGCCAAATTGACCGAAATAAGCGCCGGCAAGGCCACGCAATGGCAGGCAACACAACAAATAGTGCGCTTCAAAATGACGGGACAACCCGCCGCCTCGCGGGTGGGGGAAAGCATTTCCGGTGATCAATTCCAGACGAAGGCGATTTTCTTCAGTGTCTTGCCTTCGAAACATTCGACGCCTTCAGCCACATCCTTGCCGCCTGCGCTGGCATAGAAGCTGACCGCAAGATCATTGTCCTCGAGCGCCCAGACAACCATGCCCTTCAGCCCCTGATCGATGAGGCTGCGGCGCGAGGCGCCCAGGAGCCGTGTCCCCAGACCCAGTCCCTGATACTCGGGACGGATGTAGAGTTCGTAGACTTCGCCTTTCTGCGGCAGCTGCCGCGCCCGGTTGGGCCCCAGCGTGGCATAGCCGGCGACAACGCCGCCAATGTCGGCGACGAGAATTTGCGTGGAGCGGCGAATGGCTCTTGCCCACCAGTCCGCGCCGCGGCGATGTAGCATGGTATTGAGCGAACGATGCGGAATGATACCCGTATAGGCACCTTGCCAGGCAGCCAGATGCACGGCGGAAATTGCGCCCGCATCGGCCAGTTCTGCACGTCTGATCTCGGTCACATGGGTGTTCATGGTTTCTTAACCATAGACCCGGGCACCGGGACTTCGCAACTGGCTTTCAAAACGATTTTTCGTGTCGTGCACCAAAAAGAAAAAGCGGCGAAAATCGCCGCTTTCTCCAATTGTTAAGCCGTCGCATCTTCGCCTTATGCGGCGCCGGCTGTCTTGTTGCTCTTTTCAAAACGCTTGCGTTCGTTTGGATCGAGGTAGAGCTTGCGCAGGCGGATGGACTTCGGCGTGACTTCCACCAATTCGTCATCCTGAATCCACGACAGGGCGCGTTCCAGCGTCATGCGGATCGGCGGTGTCAGCTTGACGGCTTCATCCTTGCCGGCAGCGCGGATGTTGGTGAGCTTCTTGCCCTTGAGCACGTTCACTTCCAGATCGTTGTCGCGCGAGTGGATGCCGATGATCATGCCGGCATAGACCTTGACGCCGGCTTCGATAACCATCGGGCCGCGATCTTCAAGGTTCCACATGGCGAAGGCAACGGATTCACCCTGGTCGTTGGAGATCAGAACGCCGTTGTTGCGGCCGGAGATTTCACCCTTGAAGGGCTCATAGGCGCGGAACAGGCGG
Source organism: Phyllobacterium sp. SL163 (assembly GCF_049896885.1). Classification (NCBI taxonomy): domain Bacteria; kingdom Pseudomonadati; phylum Pseudomonadota; class Alphaproteobacteria; order Hyphomicrobiales; family Phyllobacteriaceae; genus Phyllobacterium; species Phyllobacterium sp. SL163. The sequence goes on from NZ_JAFCVE010000001.1 coordinate 324,191, forward strand.
TTCATGATCGCCGTACCGCGTGTATCGGTCAGAAGTTCCGACTGATAGCCGATGAGGCCGCGGGTCGGTGCGTAGAAAACCATGCGGACGCGATTGCCGCCGGATGGACGCAACTCGACCATTTCGGCCTTGCGCTCGGACATCTTCTGCACGACCGTGCCGGAATATTCCTCGTCGACGTCGATCAGCACTTCCTCGATGGGCTCGAGCATGTTGCCGTTTTCGTCTTTCTGCATGACGACGCGCGGACGCGATACGCCAAGCTCGAAACCTTCGCGGCGCATGTTCTCGATGAGAACGGCGAGCTGCAATTCGCCGCGGCCCGATACGAAGAACGAATCCTTGTCGCCGGATTCCTCGACCTTCAGCGCAACATTGCCTTCAGCTTCCTTGAGGAGGCGGTCGCGGATGACGCGGCTGGTGACCTTGTCGCCTTCGGTGCCGGCCAGCGGAGAATCGTTGACGATGAATGACATCGTCACTGTCGGCGGATCGATCGGCTGGGCATGCAGCGGCTCGGTGACTTCCGTCGCGCAGAATGTATCGGCAACCGTGCCCTTCTGCAGGCCGGCAATGGCCACGATGTCGCCCGCATGGGCTTCGTCGATCGGCTGGCGCTCAAGACCGCGGAATGCGAGGATCTTGGAGATGCGGCCGGTTTCAAGCTGGGTGCCGTCGCCGTGCAGAACCTTGACCTGCTGGTTCGACTTGACCGTGCCGGAATGGATGCGGCCGGTGATGATGCGGCCAAGGAAAGGATCGGCTTCGAGAATCGTGCCGATCATCTTGAACGGGCCTTCGCCGACGGTTGGCGCTGGCACATGTTCGAGAACCATGTCGAAGAGGGCGGACAGTCCCTGGTCCTGCGGACCTTCCGGGTTGCGTGCCATCCAGCCATTGCGGCCTGAACCGTAGAGGATCGGGAAGTCAAGCTGTTCGTCGGTGGCATCCAGAGCGGCAAAGAGATCGAAGACCTCGTTGACCACTTCCTCGTAACGCGCGTCCGGGCGGTCAATCTTGTTGATCGCAACGATCGGGCGCAGGCCAACCTTGAGAGCCTTGCCGACCACGAACTTGGTCTGGGGCATCGGGCCTTCGGCAGCGTCAACGAGAACGATCGCGCCGTCCACCATGCTGAGGATACGTTCGACTTCGCCGCCGAAGTCGGCGTGGCCGGGCGTATCGACGATGTTGATGCGTGCGTCCTTCCAGACAACCGAAGTGGCCTTGGCGAGAATGGTGATCCCGCGTTCCTTTTCGATGTCGTTCGAATCCATCATGCGTTCGGCAACGCGCTGGTTGTCACGGAAATTGCCGGACTGTTTCAGAAGTTCGTCGACAAGCGTGGTTTTGCCATGGTCAACGTGTGCGATGATCGCGATGTTGCGCAGTTTCATGAGTTTCTCTTTTGGAGGATTGAGGACGCACACATGCTGGCGCCGCTTTGCATTTGCGCGCTCCTTACATGTTTTTTCGCAAATGCGAAAGGGGGGATGCGCGTTTGGATGGCCGCTGTCTGCATTACAGCTATGCGGATGTAACGGTTCTCGGGCGGTCCCGCGCGCGGCAAATCCGGGAATTTGCCGCGCGCTTGGTCAAAGAAGCGTGCCGGAAAGAAAGACCAGCGCAATCGAGAAATAGATCACCAGCCCGGTCACATCGACGAGTGTGGCCACGAAGGGTGCGGAGGCACTGGCAGGGTCGAACCCGATCTTCTGCAGGATGAAGGGCAGCATGGAGCCGACGAGCGAACCGAAGGTCACGATGCCGATCAGGGCGGCGCCGACTGTCGCTGCAATCAGCATCCAGTGCGGGCCGTAATTGTAAAGGCCGGCCATCTGCCATGTGGTGATGCGGATAACGCCGATCAGGCCGAGGAAAGACCCAAGCGCCAGGCCGGTTGGCAGTTCCCGCAGCGCAACGCGCCACCAATCCTTCAGGCGCAGTTCCTGCAATGCCAAGGCACGGATCAGCAGGGATGTGGCCTGGGAGCCGGAATTGCCGCCTGAACTCATGATCAAAGGAATGAACAGGGTGAGAACCACGGCCTTTTCCAGTTCGCCCTCGAAATACTGCATGGCGCTGGCGGTCAGCATTTCGCTGAGAAACAGCACGCCGAGCCAGCCGGCGCGCTTGCGCAGCATCTGGACGAACCCGATCTGCATGTAGGGCTTGTTAAGCGCCTCCATACCACCGAATTTCAGGGTATCCTCGGTCATTTCCTGGGTCATGGCGTCGATCACATCATCGACGGTCACGATGCCGATGATGTGATTGTCGTCATTCACCACGGGAACGGCGAGCAGATCGTGCTTGCGGAACAGCCGGGCCACGTCTTCCTGATCAGTGAGCGGACCAACCGTGACCGGTGCCACGTCGCGGCCAACGCTCATGATGGAGTCGTTCGGTTCGCTGGTGATCAGGCGGCGCAGGGCGACGGCGCGCCGCAAACCCTTGGTCTTCGGATCGGTCACATAGATCGCATAGATCGTTTCGCGCGAGCGTTCCACCTCACGAATGTGCTGAAGCGTTGCAGCGACGCTCCAGTTGGCGGGAACGCTGACGAATTCCGTCGTCATCAGGCTGCCGGCCGTATGGGGCGGGTAATGCAGGAGTTTGCGCAGCGCTGCCTTGGTTTCCTGGCCGAGGCTGGCGGCAAGACGAATGCGGGTTTCGTCGTCGAACTGCTGGAAAATATCCGTCACGCGGTCTGCCGACATGGCATCGAGCAATTCCCGCGCAATGACGGGGGGAAGTGCGGTGATAATCTCGGCGGACGAATGGAGTTCCGGCTGATCCAGAATCAGAACCGCGTGATCCCGCGGCATTTCTGCCAGAATGCCGACTGCATCCTCGACATCGAGCTCATTGAGCAATTCGACAGCATCAGCAGCCTGCATGGACGCAAGCTGTTCAGCCACATTGGATGCCGTTGCCAAATCAGCATTGGCTGCATCCTGGTTCAAGCGAAGGTCGTTCATTTTAGCTCGCCTTTCCGTCGATCCGCCGTCATGGCTGATCGGGGCGAGCTGATCTCTTGAAATCAGGCCACGATCGCCGATGACGGCGCAAACAATCGACTGTAACTGTCGTCGCTGGGCATAAGAGATAGACTCCGGTTTGGTGATACGCGGTTGAAAATATATCAGCTGCGTGCTGCCATTTGGTCCCCTCTGCGGGGAAAGTCAACCCCCCGGAAATTATGCCGCAGGGCGCTGATTTGCTGCTGTTTCAGCCGGCTTGCCTGGCGGGGTGCCAGACGCTTCACGCCTTCACTTTTGCGTTGTGCGGATCATAGAGCGGTTCGAGATGGATCGCGGCGGGAAAGCGCTCATTGGCGACGACAAGTTCATAGGTTCCCCCGGTCAGAAAGCCATCCGTGACACCCTCGGCATGGCGCACATAGCCGAAGCCGATGGGTTTGCCGAGCGTATAGCCAAAGCCGCCGCTGGTCAGATACCCGACCGCCTCGCCATTGCGCAGGATTGTTTCGCGCCCGAGGAGAACCACGTCCTCGCTCGTAACGGTAAAGCCGACGAAGCGCTTTTTGAGTGGTGCTGCCTGAATGGCCTCGCTGGCCTTCCGGCCGAGAAATTCCGTATCCTTGCGCAATTTGACGGCCCAGCCCAGTCCAGCCTCGAAAGGCGAGTCATTGGGCGTGATGTCGGCACCCCACGCACGGTAACCCTTTTCCAGCCGCAGGGATTCCAATGCCCGGTATCCGACCGGCTTGATACCGAAATCGGCACCGGCCTGCATCAGGGCATCGAAGACGGCGCCGGTCGCGGCAATCGGGATGTGCAGTTCCCAGCCGAGTTCGCCGACATAGGTGACACGCAGGGCGCGGACCATTGCTCCGGCAATGGTGATTTCCCTGACGTGACCGAAGGGGAAGGCGCTGTTGCCGACATCGGTATCCGTGACACGGGCGAGAACATCCCGCGCCTTTGGCCCCATCAGGGAAAGCGTGCCGAAATGCTCGGTGATATCGGTGAGACGCGCGTCCAGCCCTTCGCCGATATGTTCCCTGATCCAGGCAAAGTCATGGGTGCGGAAACCGGTGCCAGTGACGATATAGAACTTGTCTTCGGCAAGCCGCGCGACCGTGAGATCGCACTCAATGCCGCCGCGCGTGTTGAGAAGCTGTGTATAGGTCAGGCGCCCGACAGGCTTGGCGACATCATTGGCGCAGATGTAGTCCAGTGCCTTTAACGCGTCCTTGCCCGTCAGTTCATACTTGGCAAATGACGACTGGTCGAAAATGCCGACGTTTTCACGCACCAGCGCATGTTCCTTGCCGACCTGGTCAAACCAGTTCTGCCGGCCCATGGAATAGACATCAACGGGCTCTGTTCCCGCCGGCGCGAACCAGTTGGGCCGCTCCCATCCAAGCTTTGAACCGAAGACCGCGCCATGCTCCTGCAGTCGCTTGTAGAGCGGCGAGACGATGGCTGGCCGCCCGGACGTATATTCCTCGTGCGGGAAGCCGATCGTGTAATGCTTGCCATAGGCCTCCAGCGTGCGGTCTCGGACCCATTCACGGTCGCGATGCAGATTGGAAAAGCGCCTGATGTCGACGGTCCACAGATCGAGCGGCGCTTCGCCATCGATGACCCACTGCGCGAGGACCCAGCCGGCACCGCCGCCCGAGGCGATACCGAAGGCGTTGAAGCCTGCGCCGACAAAAATGTTGGAGCATTCCGGAGCCCGGCCAAGGATGAAATTACCGTCCGGCGTGAAACTCTCGGGGCCATTGATCATCTGTTTGACGCCGACGGTTTCGAGCGCGGGAATACGTTCGATGGCCTGCAGCATATGCTGCTCGAAATGATCGAAATCGTCGTCGAACAGGCGGAACTGCCAGTCGTCCGGCACATCGCCAGTCACCCAGCCCTGCGGATTGGGCTCATAACCGCCCATGACCAGCCCACCAACCTCCTCCTTGAAATAGGTACGACGGTCAGGATCGCGGATTGTCGGCGCATTGGAGGACAGGCCGTCGATCTTTTCCGTGATGATATACTGGTGCTTGACGGGTTGCAGCGGCACGTTGATCCCCGCCATCGCCCCCACCTGCCTCGCCCATTGGCCAGCGCAGTTGACGACCTTTTCGCAGGCGATGTCCCCCTGATCCGTCTTGACCTTGATGATGCGCTCGCCGTCCATCTCGAAGCCGGTTACGCGGATGTTTTCGATGAGTTTCGCGCCGTTCATGCGGGCGCCGCGCGCCAGCGACTGGGTGATGTCGGACGGGCTTGCCTGCCCGTCTGTCGGCAACCAGCTTGCGCCCACCAGATCGTCGACCCGCATCAGCGGCCACATGGCCTTGACCTCCCCAGGCGAAAGCAGGTGCATCTCCATGCCGAAGCTGCCGGCGGTCGTCGCGAGCCGGCGGAACTCGGTCCACCGGTCTGGATTGGTGGCAAGGCGCAGGCAGCCGGTCATTTTCCAGCCCGTTGCCAAACCGGTTTCTTCGTCGAGGCGCTTATAGAGATCAACGGAGTATTTCAGGACGCGTGTGATCGATGCGGAGGAGCGCAACTGACCGACCAGGCCCGCCGCGTGCCAGGTGGAGCCTGATGTGAGTTGCCCCTGTTCGAGCAGAACGACATCGGCCTTGTGATCTTTGGCGAGATGATAGGCGGTGGAGCAGCCGATGATGCCGCCGCCGATGACGACGATCTGGGCGTGACTGGGCAGGGTCATGATTTGTTTCCATAGGTGGTTCGAAACCGGTCGAGCGCCTGATCCAGCCGCTCCAGATTTTCGTGGGTATAGGCGACGTAGTCGACGCCGGGTGCGTTGAGATACAATTCCGATACCATCGCCCACATTGCCTCGCGCAGCAGCGAAGCACATTGCATGGCGGCATGAGCACGTTTCAGCGCGTAATTCGGCGCAGCCCCGAAATAGGCAGTGAGAAGCACGTCCGATTCGTCATCGCTCAGGCCCGCATTGGAGGCGATGCCGGCGAGATCGAACATGGCCGTGGAAAATCCGGCGTATTCGAAGTCGATCAGCCAGAGGCGATTGCCGTCATCGAGGATATTGGCAGGCAAAAGGTCATTGTGGCTGAAGATGATCGGCAAGGGTATCTGTGCCGCCTCCATCTCCGCGGCCAAGGCGAGGTAGTCGTCCAGGTGGCCGGCCATGCGGCTCCTGCCGTCCTTCAGGGTGCGGGCATAATCGCGGATCACGTGGAACACCCAGAACATGAAACCGGGGCCGGTGACGTGCTCCGGCATTGCCGTGTGAAATCGCCGGATCAGCTCTGCAACACCCACAATGTTGGCGCGCACGTCCTGGGAATCGTAGGTTTTCGCCCCGAGAAACGCCGATACCATGATGCCGTCATCCGCATGAAACAGTTCCGGCGCGAAACCGGCCCGATGGGCGGCCTTTGCCGTCATCGCTTCGCGGTCACGGAAGACATGGTGAAAGGGATAATCCTTGCCGAAGCGCACCACATATTTGCGGGTGTCATCTTCGACGACATAGCTCTCATTGCTGATTCCGCCTTTGAGCATCGATATCCGGATGTTGCCATGCCAAAGCGGCAAGGCAGCAATTCGAGCTTCACTGGTCTGGGTCTGCGGCATGGGGCAATCCAGAAAACAAGGGCCCGGATTGGGCGCTCACTGCAGCAAATCTCATCCGCATGTCTGGCGTTGTCAATCCAGATTTGTGAGATTTTGTGGTTTTTATGACTGCTTTGCAAAGTTTATGTGGTATTAATATCGGAAAGTGCGTGAACTTGCGGGATTGAAGAGGTGTTTGATGAGTTCCAAACGGCGTGGCGAGATTGCCAGAGTGCTGCAGGACGAGGGCACAATCTCGATTGCAGATCTCGCGCAAAGACTGGGTGTCTCGCTTGAAACGATCCGGCGCGACGTCAAGCCCCTGACGGATGAAGGGGTGATCGTGCGCACCCACGGCGCCGTGGGATTGCCGCAGCATCTGGGGGAGGCACCGTTCGAGCGGCGCATGCGGGAGAACGCCAGCGCCAAACGGGCAATTGCCCGGTATGTGGCGGGCACGATCCGCAGCGGAGACTCGATCATGCTCGATACAGGGACGACCACCAGCTTTCTGGCGCGCGAACTCCTGCACCACCGTAACCTGACGGTCGTGACCAATTCATCCGATATTGCCCGGACGCTGGCGACCGTCAACGGCAACAAGGTGTTCATGGCGGGAGGCGAATTGCGCAGCGACAATGGCGCGGCATTCGGGGCTTTTGCCATCGACTTTGTCAGCCGGTTCAACGTTGCCCATGCGATCATCTCAATCGGCGCTATCGACGCGACGCACGGGTTGATGGACTATAATCTGGAGGAGGCCGAGTTCGCGCGCATGGTCCTGTCACGCGGCGGACGTTCGGTTGTGGTAACCGACGCTTCCAAGTTCGGCCGGCATGGTCTCGTTCAGGTCTGCGATTTCACCGGTTTCGACGAGTTGGTGACGGATTCATCCCCTCCCGCCGATATTCTGCAGGCGCTTGGCCGGGCCGGAGCCAAGGTCAACATCGTCGGTGAAGGCGCTCGGCAAGAAACGGGTGGCGGTCAAGTCGCGGGCGGATAAAATCACCCGGGTGAGTCGGGAGAGGATCGTGACAAAGACCCTGCATTACAGGCATATACAGACACCCATCGGTCCCATGATCGCCATGGCGAATGATGAGGGGCTGTCTCTGCTGGAATTCGCCGACCGGCCGGCGCTGCCCGCGGAGCTCAACGAGCTGGAGCAGCGCTATCGCTACACGATCATACCGGGCGAGCATCGCTATCTCGATCAGATCGACGGGGAAATGACCGCCTATTTCAACGGCGTGCTCACGCGGTTCGAGACGCCGCTGTTTTTGCCTGCCACACCGTTTCAGCGCACGATATGGTCGATGCTTCTCGCCATTCCCTACGGCGAAACGCGGACCTATGGCGGCATGGCGCAGGCGCTTGGCAGGCCGAATTCGAGCCGGGCTGTGGGCGGAGCGAACGGGCAGAACCGCATCGCTGTTGTCGTTCCCTGTCACCGGATCATTGGCGCAGACGGATCGCTGACCGGCTATGGCGGCGGCCAGCCGCGCAAGCGCTTCCTTCTCGATCTCGAACATCGGATTGCGGCGCAGATATCCGGACAACCGGTGTTTCACCCGATCACGGCGCAGGGAAGCTTTCTTTAAACAAGGATTCCGGTTGCGAAACGCGGTTCGTGCAGCAGTCGGTCGAGCAGGACCAGTGCCTGTTCCAGTCTGGGCCTGTTCGGCGCCGCACCCAATGACAACCGCACCGCTTCGAGGTGCGTGGGTGCTATGCTGAAGGCCGAAGCGGGGACGATGCCGATGCCGGACCGGCGGGCCAATGCGGAGAATTCCGCAGCACTCCACTGAACCGGCACATCGAGCCACAGGTGATGCCCCGCGGGATGGGCGGCAAAATGCCAGTCCTTCAGCACTTTCCGTGCAATTGCCTGCCGGGCGCTGCTTTCCTCACGAATGGCCGCGGCGATCCCGTAAAGACTGCCATCATTGATCCAGGCGGTGGCGATGGCCATCAGCAGCGGCGATGCGGTGGGGTTGCTGGCGCGCAGGCTGGATGCGAGTTTCAGCACATCCAGCGCGGAAGGACAGACTACATAGGCGACACGCAACGCCGGCGTGACACATTTCGACAGCGTGGCGATGTGCCAGGTGATGTCGGGCGCTATCGAGGCGATGGCCGGCAGCGACGCATCGAGAAGTTCCGCATAGGGGTCATCCTCGATGATCATCACGTCATTGCGCTGGGCAATGCTGACGATGATCTGGCGGCGCGAAAGCGGCATTGTCACTGTCGTCGGATTGTCGATGGACGGGCAGAGGTAGATCGCCTTCGGTTTCAGGGTTCTGCAGCAACTCTCGAACACATCGGGAATGATACCGTTCCTGTCCATGGCGAGCGGGTGCAGAGGAATGTCGAGCGCCGAGCACACGGATTTCAGGCCGGGATAGGTCAGGGTTCCGGTGCAGATGGAGCCGCGCCCTGCCAGAAGGCCGCAAATGGCAAAGAGCGCACTTTGGGCACCGCCTGCGACCAGCAGCCGGTCGGCCGACGGGGCTGCGCCAAAACGCGGTGCCAGCCATTTTGTCCCGGCGGCCCGCGCCGCTTCCGTCCCGGCGCTTTCCTGGTAGCTGAGGAAATGGCTTGAAGCGCCGTTGAGCACATGGCTGACACCGTGGATCAAGTGGGTGTGGATATCCGCTTCCGGGGGCTGCGGCGGAATGATCATGGTGAGGTCGAGATCCGTCAGAAGCGACGCCATGCCCTGGACCGGCGATGTCAGGGCACCCTTTATGATCGTGCCTGAACCGACTTTCGCTTCAATGAGGTCGAGGCGGCGCGCTTCGGTCATCGCGCGCGTGACTGTGGTCAGATCGATGCCAAGCTCTTTTGCAATCGCGCGCTGCGGCGGCAGCGCATCGCCGGGTTTGAGAATGCCGGAACCAATGTCTGCGACCAGCGCATCGACAATCCCCTGATGCTTGTAGCGGGAACTGGCGGCGATACGGGGTTTCCAGGTGGCCATGATGGACTCTTTGTATGGGCTTAAGCCATACAATTACCCATGATCTGCCATTAGGACAAGGACAAACGGTCCGTGTGACAAAGCGTCATGCTTGTTTATCCACATACAATCCGTATATTTCTTTCAGATAGTATGCTGATTGTATGTGTTTTTACAAAAAATAGCATACAATGGGCTTCACTCGAAAGGCATCAGCCATGTCACAGACAGGCCACTACCACCCTACCGACAATCCGATGAAGACCGGCATTCTCGGTCGTTGTCCGCAATGTCAACAGGGACGGCTGTTCCACGGATTTCTGAAGCTTGCGCCCTCCTGCGAGGTTTGCGGGCTCGACTATGCCTTTGCCGATCCGGCAGACGGTCCGGCGTTTTTTGCCATGACCATCGTGGCTGTTCCAGCCATGCTGTTCGCGCTGTGGCTGCAGACGACCTACGAAGTCTCAATCTGGGTACATCTGTTCACCACACTGCCCCTGACCCTGTTCGGCAGTCTTATCCTGCTGCGGCCGCTGAAGGGCTGGCTGGTATGTTCGCAATTCTTCCACAAGGCGGAAGAAGGCCGCCTGGTGCGCAAGGGCGAACAGTAAGAACAGCCCAGGCAAATAGGCCGGGGCCGTTCCCGTCGATCAGGTGTTGGCGCCGCCGTCGATCGTCAGCGACGTGCCGTTGATGAAACGGCCTTCCTCACCGGCGAGAAATGCCACGAGACCGGCAATGTCCCTGGCTTCGCCGAAACGCGGAATGGCCATACGGGCGCGCTGGCCTTCGGCATGATCGCCATCCGCAGGATTCATATCGGTATCCGTCGAGCCGGGATGAACGATGTTGGCGGTAATCTCCCGCGGTCCGAGATCGCGCGCCAGAGCCTTGGTCAGCCCGATCAGAGCAGCCTTGCTGGTCGAATAGGCGATCAGGCCCGGGAATGGCACGATTTCCGCCAGGTTGCTGCCGATGCTGATGATGCGCCCGCCAGCGGGCATGAATGCAGCGGCTGCCTTTGCCGCCACAAAACTCGCCCGGACGTGAATCGCCATCACCCGGTCGAATTCTTCCAGTTCCAGTTTATCGACAGTGTCCATCGTATAGACCCCGGCGCTGTTCACAAGAATGTCCAGCCGCCCAAGTCTGGCGTGGGCTTCATTGACCGCACGCTCAACAGCCTTCGCATCGAGATTGTCCGCCTTGATGGCGATTGCCCGGCGTCCAAGCGTCTCGATGGCCTTGACCGTCGCATCCGCCTTGTCCGGGGCGCTGGTGTAGGTGATGGCGATATCGGCACCGTCTTCGGCCAGTTTGAGGGCAATGGCTGCACCGATACCACGGCTTCCGCCGGTGATGAAGGCGACTTTAGGAGAGAGGCGAGACATCGATTTTCCTTTATGTAATGATTGATACATAAATAACTGCCACTCTTGCGCCGAAGCGTCAAGCGATTTATGTATTGATTGTTACAAAAGGAGATTGCCATGTTGCCGAAGGGCCGGCCCCGTGCCTTTGACCGTGATGCTGCGCTGGAACGCGCGATGCGCGTTTTCTGGCAGAAAGGCTATGACAGCGCTTCCATGAGCGATCTGACCGAGGCCATGCAGATCAACGCGCCAAGCCTTTATGCGGCCTTCGGCAGCAAGGCCGGCCTGTTCAGAGCGGCGGTGGAGCTCTACACCGGTCAGGTCGGGCAGCGCATCAAGAACGCTTTGCCGACAGCGGCGACGGCAAAGGAAGGTATTGCCGATTTTCTCAAGCAGACCGCAATTTCGCACACGCATCCCGGCCAGCCGCATGGATGCATGGTCGTGTTGGGGGCGCTGCATGGTGAGGCGGGTACGGACACACCGTGTTCCCTTTTGCGCGAGCGCCGCCTCGAGAATGTAACGCTTTTGCGCGAGCGGTTGGAACGCGGGGTGCGCGAAGGCGAGCTTTCCGCAAAGGCCGATCTGCAGCAGATCGCAGAGTTCTACGCCACCGTACAGCATGGGATGTCGATCACCGCCCGCGACGGGGCAACGCTGGATCAGCTGGTGAAAACCGCACATGCGGCCATGGCAGCCTGGGAGGGGCTGACGGCAACCCCGGGATAGAATGATCGAAGACCGGCCTTCGTCAGGATTTAGACGGTCGCGGATGCGGGATTGTGATGCCCTTCGTGTTCTCCTCGTCCCAATTCTACGCCGGGGCGTTCGACAAACAAATGAACGGCCAGGGCCCAAAGCACCAGACTGACAAGAACGCCGAGGATGGCAATCCAAAAATTGACGTCGGACGCCATCGCAAAATCGCGGAAGGGCTGGGCGGCAAACAGCGCATACAGAACCAGCCCCTGCATCATGTAAACCGCATAGCTGATTTCGCCGAGCCTGATGCAAGGCTTTGCAATGAGGAATCCGAATAAATCTGCGCCGCTGATCAGAAAATAAAATGCGAGGCCGAGAAGCAACGCTACCTCCGGCCGGTAAGCGCTGCCGTAAAGCAATATAATGGCAATCAGGCATCCGGCGCACAGGACGGATAAAACAAACTTTGGCAGCTTGAGCAGATAGCCGGAGGCCTCGAGCGAAGCGCTGACCATCCCACAGGCAAAGAAAACGTAAAGGACCAGGGTCGAACTGCCGCTCATGAGAGCGAGAGCCAGTGCCGTCAACAATGTCACGATCGCAAAAGGCAGATGGGTGCGCGCCTGTCTGGCGAAGATGGCTAGAGCAGGCAAAGCAAAATAGAACTGCCATTCATATTGCAGCGTCCACGTAACGCCTGCCAAAATTGTTGCTGAACTCGGTTCATCGTTCATCCCGGTGAACGGAAAGATTCCGATGGCCATGTTTTGGATGATCTGAAGAAGGTATTGCGACAGCGGTATCTTCAGGACACCGCCGGACTTCCAAAAGATAATTGCGACAGCGAGAGAAACTGCCAGGCAATAAACGGGCGCAAGCCTGAAAAATCTGCCCTTCATCAGTTCAGCAAAGTCCAGACGTCCCTTTGAGCGGACAATTTTCGCCCAGAATAAATAGCCGGTTATCATGAAAAAACATGCAACACTGACCTGCCCGATAAGCGTGTAGAACCGTGAGGGTGGAGCCTGCCATACACCCGACCGGATGAACTGATAGTAAATTACGGAATGGTGGATCGCCACTCCCAGCGCGAGAAACCCGCGGACACCGTCAATGGCATTCACACGAACCGCCGTCGATTTGAAGCCGGCCCGATCAAAGCCCGGAAGATATGTCAAAAGCATCAGTAGGGCGAGGCACACGAATGTCGGCCAAATCGAATATACGGTCATGAATGTACCCGCGTAATACTTGATCCAAGCACCCTGTGGTGGCTGGTTGTGATGCGTGAGAGATGATTGCCGTCAAACGGCAAAGAGGTGGGTAAATGATGTATCGGGCGTTCGCTGTTTTTTAAAGTCGTGTTCTTTCTTTGCAAGCGCAAAAACAAAAACGGGCGGCTGTGAGCCACCCGTTTTGCAGTCTTGCGATGCGGTAAAGCTTACTCGCTGGCAGCAGCTTCTTCAGCAGGTGCTTCGGCAGCGGCCTTGGCGGCTTCTTCAGCGGCCTTTGCAGCTTCAGCTTCAGCGGCAATCTTTGCCTTCGCGTCTTCTTCGGCCTGCTTGGCCATGGCAACGCGTTCCTGAGCCTTCTTGCCCGGAAGACCCTTTTCAGGGTTGCTGCGCGTGTCGCGCTTGGCAATGCCAGCCTGATCGAGGAAGCGCAGAACGCGGTCGGTTGGCTGCGCGCCGTGGCCGATCCAATGCTGGATGCGGTCAGCGTCGAGCTTGACGCGATCGCCGTCCTTGGGAAGCATCGGGTTCCATGCGCCAACCGTTTCGATGAAACGGCCATCGCGTGGGGCACGAACGTCAGCAATGACGATGTGGTAGTAAGGGCGCTTCTTGGAGCCGGCACGTGCCAGGCGGATTTTCAGTGACATGGGGTATTCTCCTGTTGGTTAGTTCGCGGCGTTTTCTTTGGCCGCAGTTGTTTCGTGATGTCTGATCACTTCCTTGACGATGAAGTTGAGAAACTTCTCGGCAAAATCCGGGTCGAGGTCGGCCGACTGGGCGAGGGCGCGCAGACGTTCGACCTGTTGTTTTTCGCGCGCGGGATCAGCGGCTGCGAGGCCGTTTTTGGCCTTCAGCACACCCACGGCTTTGGTGCAGCGGAAACGTTCCGCCAGCATGTGGATCAGCGCCGCATCGATATTGTCGATGGAGGCACGCAGTTCGAGCAATTCTTTTGGCAGAGAGGAAGACGTCATGATTATCCCTTCTTCTTCGGCAGGCCGGGAAGCCCGCCACCAAGGCCGGGCAAGCGCGGGAGGCCGCCGCCCAAACCACCACCGAGGCCACCCGGAAGACCGGGAAGACCACCACCCTTACCGAAGCCTGCGGCTTCCGCCTGCTTCTGCAAGGCCTCAAGCTGTTTCGGGTCCATCTTCGAGAGGTCAGGCATGCCGCCCATACCACCCATGCCGCCGAGACCCATCTTGGCACCAAGGCCGCCCATCATCTGTTTCATGATGCCGCCTTTGCCCTTGCCGCCCATCGCCTTCATCATATCCGCCATCTGGCGGTGCATTTTGAGAAGCTTGTTGATATCGGCGGCATTGGTGCCGGAGCCCTTGGCGATGCGCTGCTTGCGCGAATGTTTGAGCAAATCCGGATTGGTGCGCTCGGCCGCAGTCATGGAGGAAATGATCGCGAGCTGGCGCTTGAAGATGGAATCATCGAGGCCGGCTGCGGCCATCTGATCCTTCATCTTGCCCATGCCGGGCATCATGCCCATGATGCCGCCCATGCCGCCAAGCTTCTGCATCTGGCCGATCTGGTCTGCCAGATCGTTAAGATCGAACTTGCCGGACTGCATCTTCTTGGCCATCGCCGCGGCTTTTTCCGCGTCGATGTTTTCAGCTGCCTTCTCGACCAGCGAAACGATGTCGCCCATGCCGAGAATGCGGTCGGCGATACGGCGGGGGTAGAACTCCTCCAGCGCATCCATCTTTTCGCCGGTGGCAATCAGCTTGATCGGCTTGCCGGTGACGGCGCGCATCGAAAGCGCGGCACCGCCGCGGCCGTCGCCGTCCATGCGTGTCAGGACGAGACCGGTGATGCCGACGCGCTCGTCAAAGGAGCGGGCGAGGTTGACGGCGTCCTGACCGGTCAGCGCATCGGCGACGAGCAGGATTTCGTGCGGATTGGCCTTTTTCCTGATGTCGGCCATTTCGACCATCAGAGGCTCGTCAATATGCGTGCGGCCCGCAGTATCGAGAATGACGACGTCATGGCCGCCAAGCTTGGCAGCCTGCACGGCGCGTGCGGCGATCTCGACCGGTGTCTGGCCGGCGATGATCGGCAGCGTGTCGACGCCGGTCTGCACGCCGAGCTGGCGCAACTGTTCCTGGGCGGCTGGACGGCGCGTGTCGAGCGACGCCATCAGCACTTTCTTCTTCGACCGTTCGGTCAGGCGCTTGCCGATCTTGCCCGTCGTGGTGGTTTTACCGGAGCCTTGCAGACCAACCATCATGATGACGACGGGCGCCGGGGCATTCAGGTCAATGGTGACGCCTTCCGCGCCGAGCATGTCAACGAGTTCGTCATGGACGATCTTGACGACCATCTGGCCAGGCTTGATGCTTTTCAGAACTTCGGCACCAACCGCCTTGGCGCGAACCTTGTCCGTGAATGAGCGGACAACATCGAGGGCAACGTCAGCTTCGATGAGGGCCCGGCGCACTTCGCGCAAAGCCGCCGCGACGTCGGCATCCGACAACGCGCCACGGCCGGTCAGGCCATTCAAAATCGAACCTAGTCGTTCCTGTAAGCTCTCAAACATCCGTTTTCCTTTATCCTTCCGGGAACCGTTTCCCCGAGAGGTAAGCATCCTCCGCGCCAAAGCCCATAGTTAAAATGCGGCTCAAAGCAAAATTGCACCCGAGGGCGCATCGCGCTGTCGGGTGTTGACCTCCGGGATCGTCGAACCCTTGCGGGGTCCCGGTCGGCTGCTCGGAGTTTGGAACTCGTCGCGGATTGATGGGCGCCTTAAACAGGAAATGCGGCTCAAAGTCAAGACAAGGGCATCAAGCGCGCTTTTTCAATCCTGCCGCTTCGCGCAAGGCCTCGTCGATGCGGCTCTGCCAGCCGGGACCGCCGGAACGGAAATAATCGAGCACGTCGGGGCTGAGACGGATGGAAACTGGCGTCTTGGTGATATCCGCGACCGGCCTGCCCGGCCTGCGCTTGCTCAATTCGGTAATGAGCACCGTGTCCGGATCCTCCAGCGCAGCCTTGGTCAGTGCTGCATCTTCTTCGGGAGTAAGCGACTCAGCACAGGCTTTTGCCGCTGCGATGGCTTCTTCACGGGTCTTCGGCTTATAAACCCGCTGTGAAACGGTCATGGTTACCAATCCGGTTTTCGGATCGAAAGCAATGTGCGTACCTGAGGTATCCAGTTTCTTATTGGGCATAATCATTTGCCTCCTTCCGAGACGCTCTGAGTAATGAAATAACGCGAATGGATGTTCCTCTAAATAATTAATGTATATACGAAAATACAGGTAGCTGGGCTGGAAAATTGCGGCCATTTTACAATGAAAGTGGAACGGTGCTGCTTATCAATACGTCTAACGCGGTCGCCGAATCAGGTTGTATGCAGCAATTCTAGGTTGTGACGAGCCCAGTGCTTATGGGCTCGCTCACGGTCTTCAAAATGCCTTCGAATAGCGTCAAAAGCCCAAAACCGGGTCAAAATAAACGGAATTGACGCGGTTTCGCCAAATGTCGCCGGATTCTGCCAGATGACAGCGGATCAGAAAAATGGCAGATAGGTTCAAAGAAGATTCAACTTTTAAGGAGATTTCCATGGCATTTGTTGCCAAAGCCAGGTTTTTTGCAGGAGTCGCCGCAGCGGTTTTTCTGACCGCAGGTGCGGCGCAGGCCGCCGCCCAGTGCGGCAACAACTCCGCCGGATTTCCGGCATGGGTTCAGCAGTTCAAGCAGGAAGCCCAATCGCAAGGGATCGGCAGCAAAGGCCTCAACGCGCTCAACAACGTGACCTATTCCACGAAGACGATCGCGCTGGATCGCAATCAGAAGAGCTTCAAGTACTCGCTCGAAAAGTTCCTGCAGGTTCGCGGCGGCCAGACCATCGTCTCGCGCGGCAAGAAGCAGAAGGCGCAGAATGCGGCGCTCTTTGCCAGCATCGAAAAGCGTTATGGCGTGCCAGCCGGCCCGATCATCGCCATCTGGGGCATGGAAACGGGCTTTGGCGCCTATATGGGTGACCAGCACACCCTGTCTGCCGTATCGACGCTTGCCTATGACTGCCGCCGCAGCGACTACTTCCGCCAGCAGCTTTATGCGGCTTTGAAGCTGATCGATCATGGTGATCTGGCACCCGATGCGCGCGGTGCTTTGCACGGCGAAATCGGCCAGACCCAGTTCATGCCCGCCAACGTGCTGAAGTACGGTGTCGATGGTGATAGCAGCGGTCACATCGACATGGTGCGCTCCAAGGCCGACGCCCTGGCATCCACTGCAAATTTCCTGGTTGGTCATGGCTGGCAGCGGGGCGCCGGCTATCAGCAGGGCGAGCCCAATTTCGCAGCGATTCAGGGTTGGAATGCCGCTACGGTTTACCAGCAGGCGATCGCGATCATGGGTGCGCAGATCGACGGCAAATAAGGCCTTTCTTCCGCTCCATCACGTTCAAGAGGCCGGTGTGTTCGCACCGGCCTTTTGTTTAGAAGCCTTCACAGGTCTCGCCGATGGCGCCTTGGGCACTGGCGCTGATCTTGCCATCGCGGAAGCTGAACATCTCACGCGTATAGGTGGTGTTTTCGGGGAATTCGTAGCAGACGAGCATGGTCATCCTGCCGTTCTCCATCCCCTCAAGCCGATGCTTCACCTTGGTGTCTTTTGCCGCACTCTCCCATTCGGTGAGTGAAGCGAGGAATTCGCTTTTGTTCAGTTCGACTTCCTGGTCTTCCAGCACAATTGTTGCATCATCCGTCAGAAGATCGGCGAATTCGGCCCGGTCAACCGTTGCAAGCGCCTTGTACCAGCGCTCGACAAGAATCTCTGGTGCATCCTCGGCAAGCGAAGGCACCACGAAGCTGAAAAGCAGCGCGACGGCGATCACCAGTTTCCGCATGGGCTACTGTCCCGGCTGCAGGTCGACCAGTTCAGGGTCCGGGCGCAGGAAATCCCCGGTTTCAGGGTTCATCACCCAAAGCTCGCCGGTCGAGATATCGAACCAGGCACCATGCAGGGTGAGGCGTCCCTTCTTTTCCAGGATATCGACACAGGGAAAGCTGCGCAGGTTCCTTAGGGAGTAACGGATGGAAATGCGCTCCAGCGCCGTCTGGCGCTCGAACGGGGTCATCAGTTCATTCGCAGCGATGGATTCCGCGGCCGGTGCCACAAGGCTCATCCATTTGCCGATGAAATCACCGGGTGAGAGCGGCTTGCTTTCCGTATCGAGCGCCGCCTTGATGCCGCCGCAACGGCCATGCCCCAGAACGACGATATTTTTCACCTTGAGGCTTTGCACGGCAAATTCGAGCGCGGCCGATGTCGCGTGGTACTCGCCGTCAGGCTCATAGGGCGGCACCAGATTGGCGACATTGCGGATGACGAAAATCTCGCCGGGGCTGGTGTCGAAAATGATTTCGGGGGCGGCGCGGGAGTCGCAGCAGGCGATTACCAGCGTTTCAGGGGTTTGGCCTTGTTCGGCCAACTGGCGGTAGCGCAGGGTTTCATTGGCATAACGCTGCGCCATGAAGGTGCGATAACCGGTGAGCAGTCTCTCAGGAAGCATGGTCATGATGGTGCATTAATCCCGATTGAAAGGAAGATCAATTGGTCTTGTGTCGGTAGACGCAATGCTGAAATGCGAGACCCCAGAATAGGGCCATTTCACGGCATGTCACCGGAATTGCGGAACCACGCCCCGTGTCGAAACGGCGCAGGTCAGGCCCGGATGCCTTTGCTCGGGTGCGTAAGGCGGCGCATCTGGATCATTGCCATCGGGCTGGACAGGCTGGAAGCATCCGCTTCCAACATCAATTCATCGGCGCCGCGCTTGGCCGAACGCGCCATGATCTCAAAGACCGACGCGGTCGTCCGCTGCAAAATCTGCTCGTGGTCGAGGCCAGCCAGCATGCGCGCCAGGAAGAGTGCCGACGTCAGGTCGCCGAGCCCGTTCGTCGGACCGGTGACAAGGCGGTGCTCTGCCAGCATGGCGAAGGAATGGGTGACCAGAAGATTTCCCGTGCCACCAGCCAGCATCGGATGGGCCGAGGTTACCAGCATCGTGCCGGGGCCGGCATGCAGCGCCGCCTGCATGATCGACTTGTTGTCGGGAAGGTCGGCTCCGGCGAGCCAGGCCAATTCGAAACGGTTGGGCGTGGAGATATCGGCGAGAGGCATCAGTTCATCGCGAATGCCGATGGCCGTGGCTTCAGGAACATAAAGGCCTTTCGTGTCGCCGATCACGGGATCGCAGAGGTAAAGCACATCCTTGTTCTGGCTTTTGACCTTCTTGACGAGGCGGGCGACGGATGCTGCCTGCGCGGCATTGCCGAGATACCCTGTCATGATGGCGCGCACTTCGCCCAGCCATGGCGCGCGCTCCAGATCGGCGATCAGATCGTCGAACTGCTGGGGTTCCGGCACAATGCGCTTGGCTGGCCCGTGCCCGGGATGCCATGGCAAGACGACCGTGGGTACGGCCCAGACCGGATGTCCGAGAGTCTCAAGCGCAAACACCGCCGCACGGTTGCCAACGGAACCGCGCACCACGTGGCTTGAAATGACGATGACAGCATTGGACGAGGGAGCAACAGAACCGGTCATGGGAATACTCGTAAAGGAGTTCGGAAAAGCGGGATGAGTGTGCAGACTCAGCTTTTGCCGGTAACAGAACTGATCAACCAGATAAACATGGCGAGCAATACAAGCAATCCCAGAAACCGGCCGATGCGTGTCCCCCAGATTTCTATCGGATCGCTGGCATCGGCATCTTGCGCGGTGAAATGCCCCTTGGTTCTGGCAACGGTGCGGTCGATCACGGTTCCGCTGCCGGCATTGGACTCGTGGTTGACGCGTTCCAGAATCCGCGCCGATTCTGTTACAGTCTGACGTTCTTTGTCATTGGCAGCCATGGCGATTCCGCTTGATCCCTGTTGCAAGGCAGCATAGCGCTTTGCCAGTTCCTTTTGCAGCAAAAAATGGCTACGCTCAACCTGCTTCGTTCCAAAACGGCCAGCCGGTCGGGAAAATGAGTGTTGAGGAGAGGGTTTTATGCAGAAAATGGCGTCGTCGTCCGGCTTTTTGCCACGCAATGTTTTTTCGGTTCTTGCGCTTGCCATCCTCGTGCCGCTGCTTTCCGCATGCGGCTTCAATACAATTCCGACCAATGAAGAGCAGGCCAAGGCCGCATGGAGCGAGGTGCTCAACCAGTATCAGCGCCGCGCAGACCTGATCCCGAATCTGGTCGAAACCGTCAAAGGTTATGCGGCTCAGGAAAAGGATGTGCTGACATCCGTGGTCGAGGCACGCGCCAAGGCGACGTCGGTGCAGGTGACGCCCGATACGCTGAAGGACCCCAATGCATTCAAGGCCTTCCAGGACAATCAGGCCAATCTCACCGGCGCCCTGTCGCGGCTTCTGGCGGTTGTCGAAAACTATCCCGACCTCAAATCCAACCAGAACTTCCTGGCATTGCAATCGCAGCTGGAAGGTACGGAAAACCGCATAGCCGTTGCCCGCCGTGATTATATCGAGGCGGTGCGCGTTTATAACACCTCGCTGAGAACCATGCCGACGATCATCTGGACGTGGATCTGGTACACCGGCAGCCAGCCCTATCAAACCTTCACCATCGACGATTCCGCCAAGCAGACGCCTCAAGTCAAATTCTAGGCTTTCAGAATGCGCACCATGCGCCAAAGCGCGGTCAATACGATGCGACGTCCCATCTTGATGCGGATTTCGCATGGTCTGCTGTTGATTCCGGTTCTGCTTGGGCTGCTGCTGGGCGGCGCCTTTGCGGCTGCGCTGCCGGCCCTGACGGGGCGCGTGGTCGACGGCGCAAATGTCATCGATGCGGCAACGCAGGATGCCATCACCCAGAAGCTGGCGGCATTCGAGGCGAAGTCATCCGACCAGGTCGTCGTCGTGACGATTCCAAGCCTTGATGGAGAGGCGATCGAGCCCTATTCCAACCGGCTTTACCGCGCCTGGGCGCTTGGCCAGAAGCAGGAAAACAACGGCGTCCTTCTGGTCGTCGCTCCCAGTGACCGCAAGGTGCGTATTGAGGTCGGCTATGGGCTGGAAGGAACGCTGACAGATCTGTTGTCTAGGCTGATCATCGAGAATGCCATTATTCCGGGCTTCCGTTCGGGCGACTATTCCGGCGGCATAGCACGGGGGGTCGACGATATACTGACCGTGCTCTCCGGCGATTCAGCCGAACTCCAGGCACGGGCAAAGCGGAATATCCAGAAGGAATCCTCCAACATCGACTGGTTCGGGGTGATTTTCATCTCGATCTGGGTGCTGATCTTCTTCGGTGGTTTCGGCATGGCGATCATGGCATCGGTTTTCGGCCAGAAGATCGGGCCCGGCCGTTACAAATGGCTTGGCATGACCATCGATACACGATCCTCCTCGGGCGGCGGTTCCGGCGGAGGATGGTCATCGGGTGGTGGCGGTTGGTCTTCCGGTGGCGGCGGGGGCGGCGGCTTTTCCGGCGGTGGCGGTTCGTCCGGCGGCGGCGGCGCTTCGGGAAGTTGGTAGGAGAGAGCATGTCAATGATGAGCGACGAGGATCACGCCCGCATTGCCGAGGCGATCCGTGATGCGGAAAGCCGGACCAGCGGCGAAATCTACGCGGTGCTCGCTCGCCGCAGCGACAGCTATTTCTTCGTCGCCGGTTTTGTGGTCACCGTTGCCATCCTCATTGCAGCCGTCGTGGTCGCACTTGCGGCACACTGGTACTGGTTCACGATTTCACTGCCGCTGTTTGGACTGGCCATTCTCGCGGCGTTTCTCACCGCTATCCTGCTGATCCGGCTGGTCCCCGGCCTTGGCATGCTGTTCGTGCCCAAGCGCATTCTCTATCGGCGCGCGCACCTCAATGCGGTTCAGCAATTCCTGGCGCGCAATGTTCACCTGACGGAAAAGCGCACCGGCATTCTGCTCTTCGTGTCGCTCGCCGAGCATTATGCGGAGGTCGTGGCAGACGCGGGCATCAATGCGCGCGTGCCGCAGGAGGAATGGAACGGCATTGTCGCAATCCTGACAAACCATGCGGCGCTGGATGATCATGCCTCCGGCTTCCTCAAGGCCATTCGGCATGCGGGGCAATTGCTTGAAACACACTTTCCGGCAGGTCCCGACAACGTCAACGAGCTCGATGACCATCTGGTGGAACTGTAGCCGGTCCAAATGTCATGCGAATTTTACCTCCGACGTGCAGTTTGCAGTCGAAAATGCAATTTCAGTGGCTATGATGAGCCAAAATGCCTGTTCAGGGAGAGAATCTGATGGCTTCAACAACAAAATCGGGCGCGAAAGCCGCGCTGAAATCAAAAACAGCAAAAGCCACGAAAGAAAAGAAGCAAGCACCCGGTTTGTTTGAAGAACTGCTGTTTGCGCGGGCGCCGGCAGAAGACCTTGCTGACTACGATGCAGGGGCGCTGAGAACGTCTGCCAGGCTTGCCGAGGATGCACTGAGCCGGTTCAAATCGGGAAAGCCCCTGATCGACCTTTCCGATGGCAGTACCGTCTCCCGCGATGGCAGGCCGGTTACGGTCGTCACCCTGATCAACGATAACATGCCCTTCCTGCTCGACTCGGTTCTGGGCGAGTTCAGCGAACGGGTGAGTTCTGTCTATCTGGTGCTGCATCCAGTGATGGACGTGGACCGGAAAAGCGGCGCGGTTATCGGTGCTGCAGGACCCGACAAACCGGGCAAGGATGAAGCCCGCGTCTCCGTGATGCAGATTCACGTGCCGGCACTGGATGCACCCGTGCGTGAAATTATAGTTGAAGCGCTCAATCTCGTGCTCAAGCAGGTGCGCGAAGCGGTGAATGACCGCGCCGCCATGGTTGCGCGTCTCGGCGATGCGATCGAGGCCTACAAGACCGGCAAGACGCCGATGAAGAAAGCCGCCGCCGAAGAGGCGGTCGAATTCCTCGAATGGCTGCGCGACAACAATTTCACCTTCCTCGGTGTGCGCGAATATGATTATCAGGGCGACGGCAGCCAGGGCGAACTGGAGCGTTCGGGCAAACCCGGACTTGGTATTCTACGTGATCCCGATGTGCGCGTGCTCAAGCGCGGCAACCAAGGCGTGACGACCACGCCGCAGATCATCGCGTTCCTCACTGGTCCCGAGCCGCTGATCGTCACCAAGGCGAACACCAAGTCGCTGGTGCATCGCCGGGGCTACATGGACTATATCGGCGTCAAGACCTATGACGCCGATGGCAAGGTGAGTGGCGAATTGCGCTTCGTCGGCCTTTTCACCTCCGGGGCCTATACGCGTTCCGTGCTGAAGATCCCCTATCTGCGGTCGAAAACGGAAAGTGTCATCAGCCGCCTCGGATTCAACCGCGAAGATCACTCGGGCAAGCAGCTCATCAAGGTACTTGAGAGCTATCCGCGCGACGATCTTTTCCAGATCGACGTCAAGACACTGACCCGCAATGCCGAGATCATTCTGGCCCTGGGCGAGCGCCCGCGTGTGCGTGTCCTGCCGCGCATCGATCCTTTTGGCCGGTTTGCCTCCATCATCGTCTATGTGCCGCGCGAACGTTACGATTCCATTGTGCGCGAAAAGGTTGGTTCTTATCTCGCGGCAACCTATGAGGGACATGTTTCCGCCTATTATCCGGCATTTCCGGAAGGCAATCTGGCGCGTGTCCACTTCATCATCGGCCATGCGGAGAATGACTTCCCCAAGGTCAAGCGCGAGGCTTTGGAAGAAACCGTTCGGTCGATTGTCCGCACCTGGGAAGACGCAGTCGCCGAAGTTGGCGATCGTAGCGGCCTGGCGGAGTTCTCGTCGCTCGCCGCGGTATTCCCCGATTCCTACCGCGAAAACTTTTCGCCGGATGAAGCGCTGATCGATGCCAGCCGGATCGCCGGACTGTCGCGGACCAATCCGCTGTTTGTTGATTTCTACCGTCATCGGACCGATGGCGCCAATGCGGCGTCGCTGAAAATCTATCACTACGGCTCGGCCGTCGCCCTGTCCCAGCGGGTGCCGCTGCTCGAGAACATGGGCTTCCGCGTGATCAGCGAGCAGACATTTGCCTTGCCTGCTGCCGATGGCAGCCCGCTTTTCGTGCATGACATGGAATTGGTCAGCACATCCGGGTCCTCCATCGATCTGAGGGACAATGGCGACCTGTTCGAAGATGTGTTCCGCAACATATGGGGCGGCGCTTCCGACAATGACGGCTACAATGCGCTCGCATTGACCGGGCAGTTGACAGCACGCCAGATCATCATCCTGCGCGCCTATGGCCGTTATCTGCAACAGGCCGGTATTCCCTATTCGCAGGACTATATTGCCATTGCGCTCAACCGCTACCCGGCGATTGCCAAGCAATTGTTCGATCTGTTCGAGCAGCGGCTCAATCCGAAAAAGGGTGCGGCGGCGCAATCGCACCGCAAACAGGCAACGATTCGCGCTGCCATCGAAGAGGCACTGCAGGGTGTGCCGAGCCTTGACGATGACCGCATCCTGCGCCGTTTCCTCAATCTGATCGAATCGACATTGCGCACCAATGCCTTTGCGCCGGAAGAGGATGGCAGCGAACGTGTGACGCTGGCCTTCAAGCTCGACCCGCGCGCTCTCGATGATCTGCCGGAGCCGCGGCCTTATCGCGAAATCTTTGTCTATGGCCCCGAAGTCGAGGGTGTCCACCTGCGCTTTGGTCCGGTCGCGCGCGGCGGGCTGCGCTGGTCGGACCGGGCACAGGACTACCGCACGGAAGTGCTGGGCCTGGTCAAGGCACAGCAGGTCAAGAATGCCGTCATCGTGCCGGTTGGTGCCAAGGGCGGGTTCTATCCGAAGCGCCTGCCGACAGGCGGCGACCGCAACGTGATCTTCGAAGCGGGGCGTTCGGCCTACATCACCTTCATCGCGACGCTGTTGTCGGTGACCGACAACCTGCACGGTGAAACCGTTGTGCCGCCGGAGAATATCCTGCGGCTGGACGGGGACGATCCCTATTTCGTCGTGGCTGCCGACAAAGGCACGGCGACGTTCTCCGACACCGCCAATGCCATCAGCCAGGCGCATGATTTCTGGCTGGACGATGCCTTTGCGTCGGGTGGTTCGGCCGGCTACGACCACAAGAAGATGGGCATCACCGCTCGCGGTGCCTGGGAAGCCGTGAAACGGCATTTCCGCGAAATCGGCACGGATATCCAGAAAGTGCCGTTTGTGGCGGTTGGCGTCGGCGACATGTCCGGCGACGTCTTCGGCAATGGCATGCTGCTGTCACCGCAGACGAAACTCGTTGCCGCGTTCGACCACCGCGATATCTTCATTGATCCGGAGCCTGACGTCAAAGCCAGCCTGAAAGAGCGGCAGCGCCTGTTCAACCTGCCACGTTCGAGCTGGCAGGACTATGACAAATCGAAGATTTCGGCTGGCGGCGGCGTGTTCTCCCGTTCGCAGAAGTCGATTACCCTGTCGAAGGAAGCCGCCAAGGTGATTGGCCTTGCCAAGACCACGGCAACGCCGTTCGAAATCATGACGGCCATCCTGAAAGCACCGGTCGATCTCCTGTGGTTCGGCGGCATCGGCACCTATATCCGCTCAAGCTTCGAGACGGATGCCGAAGTCGGCGACCGCGCCAATGACGCCATCCGCATCACCGGGCTTGATGTGCGGGCCAAGGTGATCGGCGAGGGTGCCAATCTCGGCGTGACGCAAAAGGCCCGCATCGAGTTCGGTCTCGCCGGTGGGCGCTGCAATTCCGACGCCATCGATAACTCGGCCGGCGTGAACACCTCCGACGTCGAGGTCAACATCAAGATTGCCCTGGCGCAGGCCATGCGTTCGGGAAAACTGCAGCGCGACAAGCGCGATACGCTGCTTGAATCGATGACGGACGAAGTAGGGCATCTCGTCCTGCGCAACAATTATCTGCAGACGCTGGCACTGTCGCTGGCGCAGCGGCGCGGATTGACCGATCTTGCCTATCAGTCGCGGTTCATGAGCGAGCTGGAAGCCCGGAAGCTTTTGAACCGCAAGGTGGAAACCCTGCCCGATGACAAGGCGTTGGCCGAAAGGCAGGCTGATGGCATCGCGCTCAGCCGCGCGGAACTCGGCGTTCTGCTCGCCTACGCCAAGATCGTGCTGTCCGACCAACTGCTGGCCAGCAACCTGCCGGATGATCCCTATCTGGAGCGGGGATTGCTCGATTACTTCCCGAAGCAGATGAAGGAAGGCTACGGCGAGGAAATCCGCACGCATCGTCTGCGCCGGGAAATCATTGCAACCCAGCTCGCCAATGATGCCATCAACCGCGGCGGCCCGACCTTTGTCAGCCGTCTTGCCGATCTGACGGGGCAGTCGGCGCCGGATATCGTCCGGGCCTATGTGATCGTGCGTGACGGTTTTGAGGTCGATGGGCTGTTCGCTGATATCGATGCGCTCGACAATACTTTGCCGGGTGACGTGCAGAACGGCTTTTACGCCAAAGTGGCGCAGATGCTCAACTGGACAACGGCGTGGGTTCTGCGCAACCGGACCGGCGGCATCGGCCTGGAGGCGGCAATCAAGGAAATCAAGGCGGCTCGCAGCACCCTGCAACCCAAACTGGAGAAGCTGCTGCCGCTGTCCATGAGCAACCAGCTGCGCGACGATACGGCCTATTACGCCGGACAAGGTGCACCCGCGGCCTTGGCGGCTCAGCTCGCCCGGCTGGAAATCGCGCCGATCATTCCAGATATCGCTGCCGTCGCCCAACAGGCCGGTACCGACATTGCCAGTGCGGCCAAGGCGTATTTCGATATTTCCGAAGCGTTCCGCATCGGCCGTATCGTTGAAGCGGCGCGGGGTGTTTCCGTCGCGGACTACTATGACGGCATCGCGCTGGCACGTGCATCCGACCTGATCTCGCAGGCACGGCGCGGTATTGCCGTGGCGGCACTCAGCGAGCATGGCAAGAAGTCCGATCCGGCCAAGGAGTGGCTGGCCGGACGCGGTACGCAGGTCGATGAAGTGCGTCAGCGAATGGCGAATATCGTCGAGGGCGGAGATCTCACGGTCTCGCGTCTCGCCGTTGCCGCCGGATTGCTTTCCGACCTGTCCTAGAACAGGCTGGGGGACCGGATCAGGGGAAGGAAACGACATGGCTGCGTCTAAACGGGGCATCTGGGGATGGATGCTCTTCGACTGGGCGGCGCAGCCATTCTTCACCGTTGTCACAACCTTCATCTTCGGTCCCTATTTCGTCGCGCGGATGGCGAGTGATCCCGCCATCGGCCAGGCGGCCTGGGGTTATGGCATTGCCATATCCGGCCTCGTCATCGCCGTACTGTCGCCCGTCCTCGGGTCGATTGCCGATCAGACCGGCGCGCGCAAGCCGTGGATCGGCTTTTTTGCCGTCATCCAGATCATTGCCCTGTCGATGCTGTGGTTCGCCGCGCCGGGTTCAAGTCTCATTGCTCCGCTGCTCTTCTTTTCCCTGGCGTCGATTGCCGCGGAATTCTCCATCGTTTTCAACGACTCGATGATGCCGCGGCTGGTGCCGGAAAAGGATATCGGGCGCATTTCCAACATGGCGTGGGGACTCGGTTATCTCGGCGGCATGATTGCCCTGATCTTTGTCGTCGCCTTCATGGCAGGCTCGCCGGAAACCGGAAAAACCATGCTGGGGTGGCAGCCGATCCTGGGGCTTGATCCCGCTGCAGGTGAGGGCGACCGCGCAACCGGGCCTCTGTCCGCGCTTTGGTATCTGGTTTTCGTTCTGCCGATGTTCCTGTTCACGCCCGACAGCGCAAGGGGGCTGCCCATCGGCAAGGCGGTGCGCGGAGGGCTTGCGGAGTTGAAATCCACCATTGGCGAGGTGCGTCGGCGCCCGGGTATCTTCCGCTTTCTGATCGCACGCATGATTTACCAGGATGGCGTCAACGCCCTGATCGCCCTTGGCGGGGCATTTGCCGCGATCATGTTCGGTTGGGCAACCGTGGAGATCGGCATCTACGGCATCATCCTGAATGTCGTTGCGATTTTCGGCTGCCTTGCCGCGAGCTGGCTCGATACGCGGATCGGCTCGAAGGCGGTTGTGGTGATCTCGCTGCTGCTATTGACCGTCGCGGCCATCGGCATCGTCTCGACTGGGCCCGGCTACACACTGTTTGGATTGTTGCCGCTGACCGGCGCCGATACGGTCGGGCTGTTCAAGACACCCGCCGAGAAGGCCTTCATCGTATTCGGGCTTCTCATCGGGCTTGCCTTCGGCCCGGTGCAGGCATCGTCGCGGTCCTACATGGCCCGCAGCGTGTCGATCGACGAAGCGGGCCGCTATTTCGGCATCTATGCCCTGTCGGGGCGGGCCACCAGTTTTCTCGCGCCATTCATGGTTGCCACTGTGACAGCGCTGAGCGGATCGCCACGCCTCGGCATGGCGATGATCATCGTCTTCCTGCTGGCCGGACTGGCTGTCCTGTTGCGAACACCCTATCCCGCTGCAATTCCGGCGAGACTTAGTGCCTGAAATGGCGCATGCCGGTGAACACCATGGCAATGCCGTGTTCATCGGCCGCAGCGATAACATCCTCGTCCCGCATGGAACCGCCTGGCTGGATGACGGCCGTGGCTCCGGCGGCGACCGCTGACAGCAAGCCGTCGGCGAAGGGGAAGAACGCATCGGAGGCGACGACCGAGCCTTTGGTCAGAGGTGTCGCTAATCCGGCGGCTTCAGCAGCATCTTCCGCCTTGCGGGCGGCAATGCGTGCGGAATCAACGCGGCTCATCTGACCGGCGCCGATGCCGACCGCCGCGCCATCCTTCACATAGACGATGGCATTGGATTTGACATGCTTGGCGATGCGGAAGGCGAGCTTCAGGTCGGTCATTTCCTGTTCGGTCGGGGCACGCTTGGTCACGACCTTCAGATCGAGATCGTCGACCACGCCGCTGTCGCGTGACTGAACGAGAATGCCGCCGGCAACTGTCTTTGCGGTGATGCCGGATGCACGCGGATCAGGCAGGCCGCCAGTGACAAGCAGGCGAAGGTTTTTCTTGGCGGCAACGATTGCCTGCGCTTCCGGTGTCGCATCCGGTGCGATGATCACTTCGGTGAAGGTCTTGACGATTTCTTCCGCCGCATCCGCATCGAGCGTCTTATTGAGCGCGACAATACCGCCGAAGGCCGAAACGGGATCGCAGGCCAGCGCCTTGAGATAGGCTTCTTTCAGTGTCGCGCCCTCAGCCACGCCGCAGGGGTTGGCATGCTTGATGATGGCGACGGCCGAGGTGCGGGCAGGATCGAACTCGGCAACCAGTTCAAAGGCCGCGTCGGTATCGTTGATGTTGTTGTAGGAAAGCTGCTTGCCCTGCAGCTGGGTTGCCGTGGCAACACCCGGACGCTTTTCGCCGGTGAGGTAAAAGCCTGCGGACTGATGCGGGTTTTCACCGTAGCGCATGACCGAATGCAGGTGGCCGCCGATGGCCCGGCGCGATGGTGTCTCGGTCATCAGCGCTTCGGCAAACCAGCCGGAGATGGCCGCATCATAGGTTGCCGTACGGGCATAGGCCTTGGCGGCGAGGCTCTGGCGGAAGGAATAGGGCAGCGATCCCTCGTGCTTGTCGAGCATGGCAATCACCATCTCGTAGTCGCCCGTATCGGTGACCACGCCGACATAGGCATGGTTCTTTGCCGCAGCGCGGATCATGGCCGGTCCGCCAATGTCGATGTTCTCGACGATATTGGCGTAGTCGGCGCCGGAATGGCGAACCTCTTCAAAGGGGTAGAGATTGATGACGGCCAGATCGATGGCGCCGATGCCGTGCGCCTGCATGGCATCGGCATGTTCCGGATCGTCGCGCACCGCCAAAAGGCCGCCATGCACCTTGGGGTGCAGGGTCTTGACGCGGCCATCCATGATCTCGGGAAAATTGGTGATCTCGGAAACGTCAATGACGGGAATGCCTTCCGCCGCGATGGTCTTGGATGTACCGCCCGTCGACAGGATTTCGATACCGTGCCGGTGCAGCGCATGGGCGAGGGCGGTCAGGCCCGCCTTGTCGGAAACCGAAATGAGCGCACGCTTGACGGGATGAAGGTTCGGGGCGGGAATGGATTTTGCAGTGACGGCCATGGGAGAATTCGTCCTCAGCGGGAAAGTTTGGGGGATTTGGACAGCCGGTTAGCACAGGCAGCCAAGGAATCCTACTTCCGATCGCATATTCAGACGAATTGGGGCGGTTTTCCCCACCACAAGGGGTCAGCCATAGGCGCCGAGGGATGTCCGGGTGAATTGCCATTCCACTTCCGGTAGTTGCGCCGCACTCAGCGAAAGCGTGATCTGGCGCGTTTTAACCGGCCCGCGGAATCCGGCGAAGAACAGCGAGTCTTCGATGAAGGGCTGAACGGTGGCGGAAAACATCCAGATATCGTCATTGTCCACCTGCAGGATGATCAGGCCGTTATCATCGACACTGACGTTGACCGCCGGATGGAGATGAAAGCGGATGACCACATTTTCGCGGCCGGTTCCGCGCAGCGGATTGCGGCCGGCGGCAAAGAAACTGTCGATACCCTCGATGACACTGCCATTGTGCGACAGGACGATCTGGCGTTCGTGATAGATGCCGAATGGCCGGACATAGCCATTGTGGTTGGCGACGAAGCCAGCGGCCCCCGGCCGTTCGATCCGCTCGACATTGACCTTTGTTGGCCCGGCGATGATCGGGGTGCCGATCATGGTGGAAAGGCCGGATGTCGCGCTGAAGCGGCATGACGAGGTGTCATTGATCGTCGCTGTGGAATGCGCAGCGGTGGAGCGTGCCAGTGGACGGAATTCTTCCGGACCGTAGCGGTCGACACCGGCATTGACGATGTAGCGATTGCGCCCGGATGACATTTCGAAAGACAGGCACCCGGCATGGGCATCGCGCGACGCGGTGACCGGCGGCGCAAGGCCCGTATCGGCAATGATGGTGGTCGAATCCATCGAGAGCCGCTCATAACCCGAATGCAGCGCATGGGTCAGAGGCAGGCCGCCAATATCGTCATGGCGCAGAACAGCGATGACGCGTTCGGGCATCGTCGCGCCGACGCCGTTGAACAGAGCCAGGTTGCCGTCGTGATGGCGGAAGAAACGCAACGCGGGCAGCATGCGCTCGATGGCTTCCATCAGCGCCTTCGGCGGTGCCTCGGTGCCGCTGGCATAGGTCTGGCGCAAGGGAAGAAGATCGGCCAGAAGCTCAAGCACCGTCAGCGGATTGCGGGAGATATGCCCGCCGTCCGGCAGGATCTGGTGAATGAGCTCAAACTCGAGATTGCGACGGGCCGAGCGCGCCGTATTGGACGAAACGGGCAGCGCCAGCGCGGCAAAGGCAAGCGCAATGCGGGCGCGCAGTTTCTCTTCGCCATCGTCCATCACGGCAGCCATGGTCCTGAGATAGCGCACCTGGGTGGCGAGCGAACGCATGAATTGCCGGTAGGCCCGCAGGTCTGCACCCGCCAGGATGAGGCTGGAATGCTGAAGCCAGGCGATAATGCGCTGGGCTGTGACCTCGGGAGCCCAGGCAGGGCCGCCGATCGAGCGGCCGTGGGTCGCTATCCAGTCGCTGAGCAGGGCGCGGGCATTGGCTGTGGCCAGCTCGGTGCCGGAGGCACGCATATGGCGCAGCCAACCGAAATTGTGCAGCGCCGCCTGCCAGGCGGCATTGGGTGGCTCGACGATGAAGGGCGAGCGCCCGCCGGTCTCAACCACCCGGCCGGCAAGCGCAAAGCGGCCATGGTAAAACTCTTCCGCCAGCTGCGGGTCGGCGGGGCGTAAATCCTGCGGTGCAATCAGCACGCGTTCGGGGGTAAACCCGGTGAAACGCCAGCGAAACAGCGGCCCCATGCGCAAGCGCCTGCGAAAACGGCGCCACAATTGCGCAGTTGCAAGTCCCCAAAGTTGCGGTGTTTCGCTAAAAGCGACCATCTCGCGGCATTTCCTCGCTTCGCCGCATTCCGGCGCACTTCAGTCTGCTGTTACGCATGTTCGCGAAACATGTCCCGCACGGCGGAATCCTGTCCCAGCTCCCTGAAATCATTGCTTTGGTTTCAACCCATCGACGACAAATCGGGACTATGCAACCAAAACAGTTAAAATTTTAGTATTTGATTTTAATCTTTCCGGCGAAAACGTGCAGCGAAGAAACCATCCATGCCTGAGAGGGCCGGATCATCGTTGGCAAGGTCAGCCGGTGTGGAACGCACATAGCCCTCCGGGGTGATCAGTTCGGCAAGTCCGCCTACCTCGTCCTTGCTTACCGGCAGCAATTCGATGGACGGATTCTTGGCCAGAAGATCGTTGGCAACCTTTTCGCCTTCCAGCGGATCGAGCGAGCAATTGGAAAAGACCACGACGCCGCCGGGACGAACCAGGGTGACCGCGTGATCGAGCAGCTTGGCCTGAAGCGTTGCAAGCTTCTGGATGTCGGCTGGCGACTTCGTCCACGGAACGTCGGGATGGCGCCGCACGGTGCCGGTGGAGGAGCAGGGCGCATCAAGCAGAACCGCGTCGAACGGTTCAGCTGGAGTATAGGCGGCGAGATTGGCTTCCACGGTTTCTGCCGTCAGCTGCAGGCGCTCAAGGTTTGATCGCAGGCGTTTCAAGCGATTGGCCGACAGGTCAAGCGCCGTGACGTGCGCGCCGGCCAGCGCCAATTGCGCGGTCTTACCTCCGGGAGCGGCACAAAGGTCGGCAACACGCTTTCCCTTGATGTCGCCGAAGAGTTTTGCAGGAAGGCTTGCTGCCGTATCCTGCACCCACCAGTCGCCTTCGGCAAAGCCTGCAAGGCTGGTCAGCGCACCATCGACCTGGGCGATGCGCACAGACCCGGTCGGGAGGGCAATGCCACCAAGGCGGTCCGCCCATTCCTGCGGATCGCCCTTGACGGTGAGGTCAATGGGCGGTTCTTTGCTCTGTATATCCAGGATAGCCTTGGCTTTTTCCTTGCCATAGGCGGCGATCAGGCCGTCTTCGAACCACGCCGGCACGTTGCTCGCATTCGAAACGAGAGTGTCTCTCTCACGCGACAGGCGGCGCAGCACGGCATTGACCATCGAAGCGAAACGGCGGTTGCGCGGATCGTTGTTGGCGGCGGTCACCGCCAGATCGACAGCGGCGCGATCGGGGATATCGAGATGGAGAATCTGTGCAGCGGCCACGTGCAGCAAGTGACGCAGAGCAACGGCGTTTTCGGGCAATGGCCGGTCGATCAGCTGGCCGATGGCTGCTTCAATGGCGCCGCGATTGCGCAGGGCAGCACCGAGAATAGCGCGAACCAGCGACCGGTCGCGGTCGTCAAGCGCCATGTATTGCGGATGACCGTTGCTGTTGTCGGTCAGTCCATCCAGCGAGGTCTGCTTTTCAATGACGGCACCCAGCAGCCGGGTCGCGCATTGGCGCGCCGCCAGCCCCGGCCGGTCTTCGGCCTCGTGGTAATTTGAGGCGCTGTTCTTCCTGCCAGACGGCCGCTTTCTCTCCTGTCCCGCGCTCATGCCCATGGGCCTTTACGCGAGGAACCGTCACGGCCCCAGGGGGACGGTGTCTCATCCTGAGGCTCCTCCTGTGCGGAAGCAGCCGGCGTCGCCATTGGCTGCGGTGCGGCAGGACGCTGGCGAAACTCTTCCACCATGGCCTGCAAGGCCGCGATACGGTTTTCGGTGCTCGGATGTGTGGAGAACAAATTGTCAGCTCCTTGGCCGCTCAATGGATTGATGATGAAGAGCGACGCGGAGGCCGGGTTGCGCTCGGCTTCCTCGTTGACGATCTCCTTGGCGCCGCGGGCAATCTTGTTGAGTGCGGAGGCGAGCCACAGCGGGTTGCCGCAAATCTCCGCGCCGCGCCGGTCCGCCGAGTATTCGCGCGTCCGGCTGATGGCCATCTGCACGATCATGGCGGCGAACGGCGCAACGATCATGGCAACGAGAACGCCGATGAAACCGAGGGGATTGTTGTTGTTGCGATTGCCACCGCCAAAGAACATGGCAAAATTGCCAAGCATGGAGATTGCTCCGGCGAGGGTGGCTGTGACGGTCATGGTCAGGGTGTCGCGGTGCTCGACATGCGCCAGCTCGTGCGCCATGACAGCCGCAACCTCGTTCGGTGACAGGCGATGCAGCAGTCCGGTGGAAGCGGCGACCGCGGCGTTCTGCGGATTGCGCCCCGTGGCGAAAGCATTCGGCTGGTCATTTTCAATGAGATAGACGCGTGGCATGGGCAAGCCAGCGCGCGCGGCGAGATCGCGCACGATGCCGTAATATTCCGGGGCGTTGTTCTGGTCGACTTCGACGGCGTTGTACATCCGCAGGACCATCTTGTCGGAGTTCCAGTAGCTGAAGAGATTCATGCCTGTCGCAACGACGAGGGCAATCAGCATGCCGCCGGTGCCGCCAATGAGAAAACCGACGCCCATGAACAAGGCGGTCATGAAGGCGAGCAGCATTCCAGTGCGCATTACATTCATGGTGTCATTCCCCGCATTGTGAACATTTCACGTATCAAGATCATTCCTTTTGTTCGACATCTTCCGGTATATGATGGTGTTTCACACAGCAAGCTTCAATGATGGACAGACCAGAATGACCAGCGACCAGACATCGGAGACGCCGCAGGCCGAGACCGGCGAGCAGCCGTCAGGCAAGCCTTTCGATCAACTGCCGCCTGCCGCACAGCGCGCATTGCTGGAAGCTGAGGCGCGCCGCAAGGCCGAGGAACAACAGGCTGGCCAGCCGCGGGAGATCGGTGGGCGCGGCGGCAAGGATCCCGCCCGCTTCGGCGATTGGGAAATCAAGGGCCGCACCATCGATTTCTGATCCCGTCGGCCTAGTGCCGGATGATTTCGATGCCCAGTTTTTCCCGCCGCAACCAACGGCTCATCAGCAGAATGGCGGCGGCAGCCAGGCCGGACAGCAGGCCGAGCCAGATGCCTGCGCCTTCCAGTTTCAGCCAGAAACCGAAGGCGACCGAGAGCGGCAGGCCGATGCCCCAATAGGCAATGGCCGCATAGATCATCGGTATCGTCGTGTCATGCAGGCCGCGCAGCATGCCGCTGGCAACGGCCTGCCCGCCGTCAAAAATCTGAAAAAGCGCGGCAAAGGCCAGAAACGACACTGCGAGGGATACAACCGGCGCATTGGCCGGATCGCTGACGTCAATGAATGCGCGGATGAGCTGGTGGGGCGCCAGGAGCATGAGCAGCGCTGTCAGAACCATGAAGCCTGTGCCGGCTGCAAATGCCACCCAACCCGCCCGCTTGATACCATCCCGGTCCTGTGCACCGTAGGCCCTGCCAATGCGCACCGTGGCGGCCTGGCCAAAGCCCATAGGCACCATGAAGCTGATCGACGCGATCTGGATGGCAATGGCATGGGCGGCCAGGGAATCGGGCCCGATAATGCCCATCAGAAAGGCGGCCGCGTTGAAAATGGTCACTTCGAAGCTGAGGATCGCTGCAATGGGCAGGCCGAGGCGCAGGAGTTCGCGATAGCGGGCCCAGTCGGCGCGCCAGAACCGGCCAAACAGGCGGTAGCGGCGAAACTGCCGGTCACGCAAAACGACGATGACAAGACCGATGAACATCAGCGCAGAGGACAGCGTCGTGGCAATGCCCGAGCCGACGATGCCGAGTTTGGGGAAACCGAAATGGCCGAAGATCAGGCACCAGTTTGCCAGGGCATTGAACATCACGGCGAGGACAGCGATCACCAGCGCCCAGCCTGGACGCTCGAGTGCTGCCAGGAATGAACGGACGACGATGTAGCAATAGAACGGCAGGGCCGCCCATTGCAGGGCCCTGACATAGGCGCCTGCTTCGGCTGCAAGTGCCGGATCCTGCCCCATGGCCGTCAGGATCGACTGGGTGTTCCAAAGGACAAGCCAGATGGGAATGGAGATCGTCACGGCAATCCACAGGCCCTGCCGCACGGTGCGGCGGATTTCCCGTACGGTGTGTTTGTTGCGGCCCAGCTCGCGTGCCATCATCGGCGATGTCGCCAGCATGAGACCAAGGCCAAAGATCATCGGAACATAATAGAGATTGGTACCAAGCGCCCCGGCGGCCAGCGTGTGCGCACTGACCCAGCCCATCATCATGACGTCGGTTGCCGTCATGGCGGTCTGAGCCAGGTTGGTGAGAATCATAGGCCAGCTCAAGGACAGCATTGCAATGATTTCGTCACGCCATGCACGCTTCGGTGCTGCGTTTGGGGTCGAGAGGGCGGACATCGTGGGTCTTTCCGAGGGAATTGCCTCGTATAGAGGCAGAGTGCACCATTTTCAGGCAGAAATCTTGGTATCATCAATTTTGGAAAGAGCAAAGTGCATCACGGATACAATCTGGCGTTGGTTTCATTTGGAATGTCATCCGATTAATACTTGGAGGAATTGACATATTGTAATTTAAAAAATACATTTTTAATGCAGATCAAACAGACGGATACCTATCGGAGATGGGAGCGGAAGCTTAAAGACGACAGGGCAAGAGCTGCGATTGCTGCCCGGCTATTCCGTTTGGCCAATGGTCTGGTCGGTGATGTTTTGTCAGTGGGACAGGGCGTCAGCGAACTGCGTATTCACTACGGACCCGGCTATCGCGTTTATTTCAAACGGCACAATTCCGAGATTGTCATTCTCTTGTGCGGTGGGAACAAGAGCACGCAACAGCAGGACATACGCAATGCAAAACTGATGGCTGCAGAATGGAAAGACGACAATGGTGACAAAGCTTTATGATTATGATCCAGCAGAGGCTTTGAAATCGGACGATGCAATCGAAGTGTTCCTGGCCGATGCGTTTGAAACGGGCGACGCAGGTCATATTGCAAAAGCGCTGGGTGTCGTGGCGCGCGCCAAAGGGATGACGAGCATTGCCCGTGCAACCGGCTTGGCGCGTGAACAACTGTACAGGTCTTTGAGCGAGGACGGGAATCCGACGCTTGAAACGACCATTGCCGTCATGAAGGCGATCGGTTTCCAGATTACAGGAAAACGTGCCGCCTGAACGGAAAGGGCCACTCCGAAGAGTGGCCCCGCAATTCCGTCTGGCACAAAGCTGTCGTTTGGCCTTCTTACCCCTGGACTAGCCAGGGTTGCTTATTCAACGGAGAGACGATCCCCGATGGAAAGCATCAGACGCCTTGTGGCAGTTTGCGAAATCACGAGACATCGGATCACCTCCTTTTCATTCGTTGAACACAAATTGAGAATGGGGTCTGGCGCGTCAGGTTTCAAGGGAAAATTTTCAATCGCCGTTTTCAGCTGCCCGTGAAAGTGCGTTGCCAGCCGGAAACGAAGCGCATAGGTTCTGCCGGACCTCTGGCAG
Organism: Phyllobacterium sp. SL163; assembly: GCF_049896885.1. Taxonomy (NCBI): domain Bacteria; kingdom Pseudomonadati; phylum Pseudomonadota; class Alphaproteobacteria; order Hyphomicrobiales; family Phyllobacteriaceae; genus Phyllobacterium; species Phyllobacterium sp. SL163. Next base: position 361,330 of record NZ_JAFCVE010000001.1, read on the forward strand.
CAGTGTGCCGGAGCCTATGATTTGGAGTTGTTGCATGGCGGCACAAGAAAGCGCGGCGCGGATCATCCGCACAGTCCTACATATGCTGGAGCCGCAATTTGCCGTGGAGCTATGGAATGGCGAGCGTATCGGCGACATGGACGGCCCGGTGCTTGCGATCAACGATCCGATGGCCGTGCGCCGTCTGGCGCTGAAACCCAACATCGGATCGATCGTCGAGCTGTGGATTTCGGGCCAGATCGACGTGAAGAACGGCACGCTGTTCGACCTGGTCGAGCGTGGGCCCAAAGGCAAGTTCAAGCAGAAGCTCAAGACCCTGCCCAAATGGCAATTGCTGAAGGACGTGCCGGCCTTGCTGCTCGGCGGCCGCGGTACGGATGCTTCGGGCGTCGATGGACAGAAGCCTTTCGTCAGCGGCTCCGACAAGGCGGCCATTACCCACCACTATGATGTGTCGAATGAATTCTACCAGCTCTTTCTCGACGAGCGCATGGTCTATACCTGTGCCTACTTCACCGATTGGGCCAACAGTTTGGACCAGGCGCAGGAAGCCAAGCTGGACCTGATCTGCCGCAAGTTGCGCTTGAAGCCCGGCGAAAAACTGCTGGATATCGGCTGCGGCTGGGGTGCGATGCTGATCCATGCGGCCAAGCATTATGGCATCACTGGAACCGGCGTGTCGCTTTCGGAAGCACAGACTGCGCTTGCCCGCGAGCGGATCAAGGCAGAGGGTCTGGAAGACAAGATCACGATTCACGTGAAATCCTACGAACACCTCGACGAGGAGTTCGACAAGATTTCATCGATCGGCATGTTCGAACATGTCGGCATCGCCAATTACGATACGTATTTTTCCAGCGTGCATCGTCTGCTGCGACCGGGCGGCCTTTACCTTCATCACGCCATCACCCGTCGCATGAAGCGCAACAAGAAGACGTTCGGCCGCAAGAGTGCCGAGCATCTGGCGCTGGTAAAATATATCTTCCCGGGCGGTGAACTCGACCATCTCGGCATGACCATTGAAAATCTCGAAGGCTATGGTTTCGAGGTTCACGATGTGGAAAACCTGCGCGAGCACTATGGCCGGACCTGCCGTCTCTGGGCCGATCGCCTGCATGCCCGCTTTGACGAGGCGATTGCGGAAGTCGGTGCGCCAAAAGCCCGGCTCTGGCTGCTCTACCTGACCGGCTGCGCGCTGGCGTTCGAGCGCGGGACCGTACAGATCAACCAGACGCTGGCGTCCAAGCGCAAGCGCGGGATTTCCGCAGTGCCACAGACAAGAGCCGATCTCTACGGCTAGAGAGACCGGCTCTTGTTAGGGTTTTTGTAGCGGCTTGCCGCTCAGCCCTTCTTGTTCTGCCGGTTGGCGATCAGATCGTCGACAACAGCCGGATCGGCCAGTGTCGACGTATCGCCCAATGAGCCGAAATCGTCCTCGGCGATCTTGCGCAGGATGCGGCGCATGATCTTGCCCGAGCGCGTCTTGGGCAGGCCCGGTGCAAACTGGATCTTGTCCGGGGAGGCAATCGGCCCGATTTCCTTGCGCACATGGGCAACAAGTTCCTTGCGCAACTCGTCAGTGCCTTCAAGGCCAGCCATCAGCGTGACATAGCAATAGATGCCCTGTCCCTTCAGGTCATGGGGATAACCGACCACTGCCGCTTCCGAAACCGTGTCATGGGAGACCAGAGCGGATTCCACTTCGGCGGTGCCCATGCGGTGACCCGAGACGTTGAGGACGTCGTCGACACGGCCGGTGATCCAGTAATAGCCATCCTTGTCGCGGCGGCAGCCATCCCCGGTGAAATACTTGCCCTTGTAGGTGGAGAAGTAAGCCTCGATGAAGCGCTTGTGATCGCCATAGAGCGTGCGCATCTGTCCCGGCCACGAGTCGCTGATGCAGAGATTGCCGTCGGCTGCACCTTCCAGCACATCGCCTTCATTGTCGACCAGCTGTGGCTGCACGCCGAAGAACGGGCGCGTGGCGGACCCCGGTTTCAAGTCGGTGGCACCCGGCAGCGGCGTGATGAGAATACCGCCAGTTTCCGTCTGCCACCAGGTATCGACGATGGGCGAGCGCTTGTCGCCGACCACCTGATAGTACCATTCCCAGGCTTCCGGGTTGATCGGTTCGCCGACCGAACCAAGGATGCGCAGCGATTTGCGCGAGGTCTTCTTGACCGGCTCATCACCCGCGCTCATCAGCGCGCGGATGGCGGTGGGTGCAGTGTAGAAGATGTTGACCTTGTGCTTGTCGATGACTTCCCAGAAGCGCGAATTGGTGGGGTAGTTGGGAACACCTTCGAACATCAGGGTTGTGGCGCCATTGGCAAGCGGGCCGTAGACGATATAGGAGTGGCCGGTGACCCAGCCCACGTCGGCCGTGCACCAGTAGATATCACCATCGTGATAGTCGAAGACATATTGGTGCGTCATCGAGGCATAGACGAGATAGCCGCCTGTCGTGTGCAGCACACCCTTCGGCTTGCCGGTGGAGCCCGATGTGTAAAGGATGAACAGCGGATCCTCGGCCTTCATCTTTTCCGGCTTGCACTCGGGCTTCACGCTGAGAATTTCCTCGTGATACCAGAGGTCGCGGTTGGGCGCCCAACTGGTCTTGCCGCCCGTGCGGCGGACAACCAGCACGTTCTTCACCATCACATAATTCTTGGCAGCGATGTCGATGGCCTTGTCCGTATTGTCCTTCAGCGGAATCTGCTTGCCGCCGCGCATGCCTTCGTCGGCCGTGATAACGAAGGTGGATTCGCAATCGATGATGCGGCCGGCAAGCGCATCGGGCGAGAAACCGCCGAAAACGACGGAGTGGACAGCGCCGATACGCGCGCAGGCCAGCATGGCGTAGGTGGCTTCGACGATCATCGGCATATAGATCGTCACGCGGTCGCCCTTCTTGACGCCGTGCTTCTTCAGCACATTGGCAAGACGGCAGACCTGCTCATACAACTCGTTGTAGGTGACTTTCTTGTCGAGATAGGGATTGTCGCCCTCCCAGATGATGGCGACCTGGTCGCCGCGCTTCTTCAGGTGCCGGTCGATGCAATTGTAAGAGACATTGGTCTGGCCATCTTCGAACCATTTGATCGCCACCTTGCCCTCGAAGGAGGTGTTCTTGACCTTGGTATAGGGCTTGAACCAGTCGATGCGCTTGCCGTGCTTGGCCCAGAACTTCTCCGGATCCTTGATGCTCTGCTTGTACCAGGCGAGATATGTTTCGTTGTCGATAAACGCGTTCTTCTTCGCGCTTGGCAGCACGGGGTAGACCTTCTCGGACATCAATTTCCTCCAAACCTGAGCTGACGGGCCTCCACCCGGATGCCTCCCGGGGAGAGAGGCGCATGGCGTTCATTATCACCATGCAAATCGATGCGTAAATACAACAAATGCCCCGGAGGGAACGGCGTTCCGTCGCACACAAACCGCGACGTGTCGTAATATTACGTTACATTTTGTTATGGGGCGTGATCCATTTTGGACACATTTTGCCTTAGACCGTCTCTGCCTTGACTTGGGAGGATAATGCCGGCGCGCCGTGTGGACTGAGAAGCGTGCGCCCAATCAAGGACTGATGGATGACGATGTTACCCTTGCGCGGCGTTGTGTTTCGCGCAAAATCCGCCTCTCTGGCGATTGCCCTGTTCGGGCTCACTTTTGCCAATCCCGCCACTGCCGGCACGCTGCCGGAACCGGCCAATCCCTGGAAACGGCTCGGTGCACACCTCTTTGACGAAGAGCATGCGCATCTGCTCGGCGATTCCCTGTTCGACAAGATCAATCCGCTCGTGCTTGCGGCCATGCCGCGCGGCAAATCCTATATTCAGTACAAGGCTCCGGCCAATTGCGTACCGGAACGGCTCAAGCATGTCTTGAACCGCGTTTCGGCAGCCTATGGCCCGATCACCGTCAATTCGACCGTGCGGTCACGCAATGCCAACCGCAAGGCAGGCGGGCGGGAAAAATCTTACCATCTGAGCTGCCAGGCTGTTGATTTCCGTGTGCATGGAAGCGCTTCCGGCCTGTTGCAGCATCTGTCGGGCAGCAAGGAAGTCGGCGGCTTCAAACGCTATCCCGCCGGTTACTATCACATCGATACGGGACCGCGCCGCAGCTGGTGACGACAGCGTCTCAGGTTCGGCTGCCGAAAATGGCCGAGCCGACGCGCACGGATGTCGCGCCAAAGCCGACGGCGGCCTCGTAGTCACCCGACATGCCCATGGAGAGCTTTTCCACGCCGGCTTCGTGCGCGATCTTTTCCAGAAGGGCAAAGTGCGGGCCAGGGTTCTCATCCGCCGGAGGGATGCACATCAGGCCTTCGATGGCCAGCCCGTGCATTGTGCGGCAACGCTCGACAAAGGCGACCGCTTCCTTCGGCTCGATCCCGGCTTTCTGCGGTTCGGAGCCGGTATTGACCTGAACGTAGAGCTTGGGAAACCGGTTCTGCTTCTTCATTTCGCCGGCAAGGGCTGCGGCGATCTTTTCCCGGTCAACCGTTTCGATGACATCAAACAGCGCAACGGCGTCTTCACTCTTGTTTGATTGCAGCGGCCCGATGAGATGAAGGTCTATACCCGAATAGTCCTCGCGCAAACCGGGCCACTTCGACTGCGCTTCCTGAACACGGTTTTCCCCGAAAACACGCTGTCCGGCATCCAGAACAGGGCGAATCTCTGCTGCGTCAAAGGTTTTCGATACGGCAACGAGTGTCACCGAGCCTTCCCTACGGTTGGCTTCCGCTTCGGCTTTCGCAATGGCTTTACGAACGGCAAGAAGGTTTTCAACGGCGGTCGACATGGTCAAGCGTGTCCTTTTTGATGCAGTTTCGGCCAAACCCTCATTGTCAATGGTTGACGCTCTGGTCAATCCATGGTGAAGGTCCGCCCATCACTATCCTTTGCAAGAGAATCCCGTTCATGGCAACCGAACGATACAATCCCCGCGTAGCCGAGAAGCATTGGCAAAAGGTTTGGGACGAAGCCAAGCTCTTTGAAACCGACAATGACGATCCGCGCGACCCCTACTACGTGCTTGAGATGTTCCCCTATCCGTCGGGACGCATCCACATGGGGCATGTGCGTAACTATGCCATGGGTGACGTCGTTGCCCGCTACAAGCGCGCCAAGGGATTCAATGTTCTCCACCCGATGGGATGGGACGCCTTCGGCATGCCGGCAGAAAACGCGGCGATGCAGAACAAGGTTCATCCCAAGGAATGGACCTATCAGAACATCGCGACCATGCGCAGCCAGCTGAAGTCCATGGGTCTTTCGCTGGACTGGTCGCGCGAATTCGCCACCTGCGACGTCGAATATTACCACCGTCAGCAGATGCTGTTCCTCGACTTTGTCGAAAAGGGGCTGGTGACGCGCAAGTCTTCCAAGGTCAACTGGGATCCCGAGGACATGACGGTGCTTGCCAACGAGCAGGTCATCGATGGCCGCGGATGGCGCTCCGGCGCGCTGGTGGAGCAGCGCGAACTGACGCAGTGGTTCTTCAAGATCACCGATTTCAATGAAGAGTTGCTGAGCGCTCTGGATGGTCTCGATCAGTGGCCGGACAAGGTGCGGCTTATGCAGCGCAACTGGATCGGCAAGTCCGAAGGCATGCTGATCCGCTGGGCGCTGGACACCCAATCGCAGATCGGTGGCGAGACCGAGGTCGAGGTCTATACGACGCGGCCCGATACGCTGTTCGGTGCATCGTTCCTGGCCATTGCGGCGGATCATCCGCTGGCAAAAAAAGCGGCAGAGAATAATCCCGCCCTGGCTGAATTCAACGATGAATGCCGCCGTGCGGGTACATCTCTGGCTGCGCTGGAAACGGCGGAAAAGCGGGGTTTCGATACGGGCCTGCGCGTCAAGCATCCTCTTGACGAGAACTGGACGCTGCCGGTCTTTGTCGCGAATTTCGTGTTGATGGATTACGGCACGGGCGCGATTTTCGGCTGCCCGTCCGGCGATCAGCGCGATCTGGACTTTGCCAACAAGTATGGCCTGCCCGTCGTGGCTGTTGTCATGCCGGAGGGCGGCGATGCGGCCACATTCCAGATCACCGAAACCGCTTATGTTGATGACGGCGTGATGATCAATTCGCGCTTCCTCGATGGGCTGTCGCCCGCAGTGGCCTTTGACGCGGTTGCCAAACTTCTGGAAGAACAAACAATCGGCGGCCGTCCGCAGGGCGAGCGCAAGGTGAATTTCCGCCTGCGCGACTGGGGCATCTCGCGTCAGCGCTACTGGGGCTGCCCGATCCCGATGATCCATTGCGACGATTGCGGCGTTGTTCCGGTTCCCAAGACTGATCTGCCGGTGAAGCTGCCGGATGACGTGGAATTCGATCGTCCGGGTAATCCGCTCGACCGGCATCCGACGTGGCGGCATGTCAATTGCCCGCAATGCGGCAAGGCTGCCCGGCGCGAAACCGACACGATGGATACATTTGTCGATTCGTCCTGGTATTTTGCCCGCTTCACCGCGCCGTGGGAGAACGAGCCGACGGACCCGAAAGTGGCCAATCACTGGCTGCCGGTCGATCAGTATATCGGCGGCATCGAGCATGCGATCCTGCATCTGCTCTATTCGCGTTTCTTTACCCGCGCGATGAAAGTTGCCGGGCATCTCGATATCAGCGAGCCGTTCAAGGGACTGTTCACGCAAGGCATGGTCGTGCACGAGACCTACCGGCTTGGCACGGGCGCCAATGGCAGTTGGGTCACACCGGCCGAGGTGCGGCTGGAGGAAAGCAACGGCAAGCGCCGGGCGGTTCTGATTGCCACCGGCGACGAGGTCGAAATCGGCTCCATCGAGAAAATGTCGAAGTCGAAGAAGAACGTTGTCGATCCGGACGACATCATCGCTTCCTATGGCGCCGATACCGCACGCTGGTTCATGCTGTCGGATTCGCCGCCCGAGCGCGACGTGATCTGGACTGAAGCGGGAGCCGAGGGCGCGCATCGTTTTGTCCAGCGTGTCTGGCGTCTGATTTCCGAAGCAGCGCCCGTCCTGCAGGGAGCGGCGGCCGCACCTGCCTTCGACGGCGATGCGGCAGCGATTTCCAAGGCTGCCCACCGGACAGTCAAGGCTGTCGGCGAAGACATCGAAAAACTGGCTTTCAACAAGGCCGTTGCGCGTCTCTATGAACTCGTCAACGTGCTGGCTGGTCCCTTGCAGAAAATCGCCGCAGGGGAAGCCGATGCGACAACCATTGCTGCCTGCCGCGAAGCAACGGACATGCTGATTGCCATGATCGCGCCGATGATGCCGCATCTGGCCGAGGAATGCTGGAAAGCCCTCAACGGCAGCGGTTTCGTTGCTGACAAGGCCTGGCCGCACCACAACGAAGCGCTGATCGTCGAGAACACCGTCACGATGCCGGTACAGATAAACGGCAAGAAGCGGGGTGATTTGACAATTGCCCGCGATGCGGATCAATTGACGGTCGAAAAGGCCGCTCTCGAACTTGATTTTGTCAAGGTGGTGTTGAACGGTAATCCGCCGAAGAAAGTCATTATCGTACCGCAGAGGATCATCAATGTCGTTGCCTGATCGTTTCCAGCCGGTGTCCGGCTCCAAGCGCTTGCTGTCCGTATGCGTTCTCGGCTTGGCTCTGATCGCCGGTGGTTGCCAGGTTCGCCCGCTCTATTCCAATCCGGGTCCCGTGGCCGGGGCAGGCGCTGGCGTGAGCGGCAGCGTGCAGTCGAAACTTGCCACCATCGTCATTGCGGAAGTGGGCAGCCGTGAAGCACAGCAGGTGCGCAACAATCTGATCTTCATGTTCAATCATGGAGCCGGGCAGCCTGCGAATGCCGCCTATACGCTGCAACTCGGCGTCAGCTACCAGGATCTGTCGCTTGCACTCATCCAGAATGCAACAAACGACAAATCCGGACAGCCGACCGCCGGTTCGATGCGCATGACAGGCAGTTACACGCTGACGCGCATTGCGGACGGCAAGGTGGTTGGCAAGGGCACCCGTCTTGTGACGGCGGACTACGATGCACCAAGACAGCGCTACGCCGTTCTGCGGGCGCAGCGCGATGCGATCAACCGGGCGGCACGGGAAGTCGCGGAGGCGTTGAACCTCAGTGTTGCGCAGGACATGTCCAAGCTTTAAGGGCATAACGGGGCGGCCCCCATGCGTCTGATTTCCCTCTCGGCGACCGGTTACCGGTCGCTGCAGTCGATCCGGTTGGATATCCGCCAGCTTGCCGTGTTCGTTGGCGAGAACGGTGTCGGCAAATCCAACCTTTACCGCGCCATGCAGATGATCAAGGCGGCGGCCGAGGGCACGCTTTCCTATGAAATAGCCCGTGAGGGCGGTATGCAATCGGCATTGTGGACCGGCAAGCGCAAACCCGGTCCGGTGCGCATGGTCTTCAGCGCCTCTTTTGACGATGACGAGGAAGCGATTCGGACCGGGCATGCGGTGCGAACGGGATTTGCCCCGACTTACAGCATCGAGATCGGGTTGCGGCCTCCGGTTGCGGCAGGCTTTGCCTTTGAACCGCAGATCAAGGAAGAAAGTCTGACAATCGATTCCGGCCGCCGGCCGGTCGAGATGATGGGCCGCAAGGGTCCGGCGGTGTTTGCCCGCGACGATGGCGGCCGGAGAATAGAGCATCCGGTGCGCCTGCTTGATTCGGAAACCGCATTGGCGGCGCTCGGCAATGCGGGACGATATCCCGAAATCGGTGATTTGCGCGCCACCATTCTGGGATGGCGGTTCTACCACGGCTTCCGGACGGACCGCGATTCGCCGGTCAGGCAGCCTGCTCTGGCAATCACTGCGCCGATGCTGGATGAGGACGGCCGGAATCTGGCTGCCGTTTTCGCCACATTGGTGCACATCCGCGGGGATACCGCTGACCTCGACCATTGCATTGCATCGGCTCTCGGTGGTGCGGTGCTTGATGTGCCTGTGCCCGGTGAAACCGCGACGTTCGGTTTGCAGATGCCGGAATTCCCGCAGCGGATTTTCCGGCCCGAAGAGCTTTCGGACGGGCAGATCCGGTTCCTCGCCTTGGCTGGCGCGTTGTTGTCCTATCGCCTGCCCGGGCTTATCGCGCTGAACGAGCCTGAGACCAGCCTGCACCCGTCCATGCTTCCCGCCCTGGCGGAAATGATCGCCAATGCCGCGGAACGGACGCAGGTTTGGGTCGTCACCCATTCGCGTATCCTTGCCGATGAAATTGAAGCGCGAACCGGGGCGCGGGCCCTGACGGTGGTGCGCGACCATGGTGCTACGACCATCAAGGGCGTGCGCGTGTCGGGTAGCTATGCCGACGATGACCATTGAGCATCGTTCGCCCCGATTCTCCGCGAATGCGCCGTCGGGGAAATTATTTTCTCGGTGGGATGGAAACTTGGCAGATCGTAACTCTACAATTTAAGTAGAGATGACCAGAGTTGGAACAGGATTGTTTCAACAGGTCAGGATCACCGATGTTCACCCGCCGTCATTTCCTTGCTGCGACCACTGTTCTTTTCAGTCTCGGAGCGTTTGCGTCCGCTCAGGCGGAGGATCTGAAGATCACCATCGGCTATCAGACCGTGGTCGAACCTTCCAAGGTCCCGCAGGCGGATGGTGCCTATGAAAAAGCTGCATCCGCCAAAATCGACTGGCGGAAGTTTGATTCCGGCGCGGATGTCATCGCCGCTGTTGCTTCCGGCTCAGTTGACATCGGTTATGTCGGATCCAGTCCGCTGGCGGCTGCCGCCAGCCGCGAGTTGCCGATCCAGACCATTCTCGTTGTCGGTCTTATCGGGGAATCGGAAGCGCTGGTCGCCCGTAACGGCTCCAATGTCAGCAAGATTGCCGATCTGGCCGGCAAGAAAGTGGCTGTACCCTTCGTTTCAACGACGCACTACAGTCTGCTTGCCGCATTGAAGCATGAAGGCGTTGATTCAAAGTCCGTCAACATCCTTAACCTGCGTCCGCCGGAAATCGCCGCGGCCTGGGAGCGCGGTGATATCGATGCGGCCTATGTATGGGATCCGGCGCTCGGCCAGATCAGGACCAGCGGCAAAATCATCGTGGATTCATCCAAAGTTGCCGAATGGGGCGCGCCGACATTCGATGCCTGGATCGTCCGTACCGAATTTGCCGAAAAACACCCGGATGCCGTGCGTGATTTCGTCAAAGTGACCGGGGCGGCCTATGCCGACTATCTGGCGAAGCCGGAAGCATGGTCTGCGACATCGCCGCAGGCCGAAAAGATCAGCCGTCTGACGGGAGCAAAGGTTGATGACGTGCCGCTTCTGTTGAAGGGCTATGTTTTCCCGAACCTGACGGAGCAGGCATCCTCCAGGTTCCTTGGCGGCGATACGGTCAAGGCCATTGCCGCCACATCGCAATTTCTGAAGGAGCAGGGGAAGATTGACGCTGTCCTTCCCGATTACTCGAAATATGCAACGGCAAAATTCGTGGAGGCGGCACTCGCATCGAACTGAGTTCAAAACCTTGTAACGCGGGGGTGTTCATGTGTTCTTTCCGGTCTTCGGGGTTTCCTCTCCCCCGGAGACCGGGAAGGCCGTGAACGCCGCCGTTCAACCGGTAGACCCTATGGCACATCTCTTTCTCGATCATGTCTCCGTGCATTATGACGGTCAGGTGCAGCCTGCTGTCACGCAGGCAAGCATTTCCGTCCAATCAGGCGATTTCGTCGTCCTGGTTGGACGGTCCGGATGCGGAAAGACCACCTTGCTCAATGTTGCGGCCGGACTGGTGCCGCCGATCAGAGGAACCGTGACCGTGGATGGGAAGACCATCACGTCGCCCGGTGCCGATCGCGCCGTTGTCTTCCAGAATGACGCGCTGTTTCCCTGGTTGAGCGTGCGGGACAATGTCAGCTTCGCCCTGAAACTGCGTGGCGTACCCGCGCAGGAGCGGGATGCTGCTGCAACGCGCCTGCTTGAACGGGTCAAGCTCGATGGCATCGGCGGCAAGGCGATCTGGGAGTTGTCGGGTGGTATGCGCCAGAGAGTGGGCCTCGCCCGGGCATTGGCCGCAGAGCCGGATTTTCTGCTGATGGACGAGCCGCTGGGTGCGCTTGATGCCTTGACGCGAGAACGCATGCAGACCCTGCTTCTAGATATCTGGGCCGCCAACTCGGTCGGCGTTCTGATGGTGACCCACGGTATTGACGAGGCGCTGCTGCTGGCGACGCGGATCGTGGTGCTTGCCCCCGGTCCCGGCCGGGTTGTCAGGGAGATCGAGGCTGGTTTTGGCCGCCGCTATGCCGGCGGCGAACCTGTCCGGTCGATCAAGGCAGACCCGGCATTCAATCAAGCGCGTGCCGAGCTCGAAGATTCCATTTTCGAAGGAGAGGCGGTATGACGCTCTCCGTTGAAATCGGCCGGGATGTTGCTGTAGAAAGCGCCACGGAGCAACCTGACGGCAAAGGGGCAAAGCCTTCGGCGAAAAGGACGGCCCGCATTGCCAGCGCGGCAACCATTGCCGGCCTGCTGCTTGTCTGGATTGTCGCGGCACATTTCAAGCTGGTTTCTCCGGTTTTTCTGCCTGCGCCCTCGGCGGTGCTGTGGAAGTTCTATTCCGTCGCAACCAATGGCTTTGTCGACGCCACGCTGTGGCAGCACCTGCTTGCAAGCCTGCTGCGGGTGTTCGCGGCCCTGCTGCTTGCACTGATAGTCGCTGTTCCCGCCGGCATCGCCATCGGTGTCAGCGCCATCGGGCGCGGTATTTTCGATCCCATTATCGAATTCATCCGGCCCATTCCGCCACTGGCCTATCTGCCGCTGGTCATCATCTGGTTCGGTATAGGCGAGCCGTCAAAAATCCTGGTGATTGCCATTGCCATGCTGGCGCCGATTGCCATTTCCACCGCCGCTGGTGTCAAAGGCGCTTCGCTTGACCGGGTCAATGCGGCGCGCGCCCTCGGTGCTACCCGGTCGCAGGTCGTCCGCCATGTGATCTTGCCAAGCGCACTGCCCTCCATCCTGACCGGATTGCGCATTGCGCTTGGGGCGGGATGGTCAACGCTGGTTGCAGCGGAACTGGTGGCTGCGACGCGCGGTCTTGGCTTCATGATCCAGTCTGCCGCACAATTCCTGGTCACTAACGTGGTCATCATGGGCATTTTCGTTATTGCCATTGTCGCGTTCATTCTGGAAATCGGGATCAGGCGGCTGGAACGTATGGTGGTGCCCTGGGCCGGTCGGGAATAGATAACTCCCGTCGGCGGAAAGGTGTTGCGGGAAACCGCTTGGCCTTTGCTTTGGCTTGCACGACGCCGAGAAAACCAATCCGCATGCAGCTCATTATACGAAATATATTTTCTCTATAGAAATAGTCGAGTTTAATAGCATTGAGGTCATTCCTGATCACGGGAGGGTCCTTGGTATAATCCTGAAGACGCTCTCCCAAACCAAAGAATTGCGAGAGCCATGCCCAACCTGACGCGCAGACTATTCGGTGCCCTTGTCCTTGCAGCAACGGCCATCGCGGCAACAGCATCCCATGCCGCCGAACCGCTGCAGGAGTACAAGATCGGCTTCCAGAAGACGAGCCTGCCGGTCATTGCCCAGCAACAGAAGGTGATTGAAAAAGTTCTGGAGCCCAAAGGTATCAAGGTCAAATGGGTCGAGTTTGCCGCTGGCCCGCCACTGGTCGAGGCGCTGAATGTTGGCAGCATCAATGTCGGATGGGTCGGCGATGCCCCGCCGATCTTCGGGCAGTCCGCGGGCTCGGCCATTGTCTATGTCGCTGCCCTGCCATCCAATGGCAAAGGCGAAGCGATCTTCGTCAAGCCGGCTTCCCCGATCCAGTCCCTGGCCGATCTGAAAGGCAAGAAGGTCGGCGTCGGCAAGGGAACCAGCGCGCATAATCTGCTGGTGGCTGCGCTTGAGAAAGCACACGTCAGCTATGACGAGATTACCCCGGTTTATTTGAGCCCTGCGGATGCCGCAGCGGCCTTTGCCAGCGACAAGATCGATGCCTGGGCGGTCTGGGATCCGTTCTTTGCCATTGCCGAGACCCGCTATCAGCCGCGTATTCTCGCACGCTCCAGCGACGTGCTCGACGTCAATACCTATTTTCTGGCCAATCGCGATTTTGCAGCGGCACATCCCGATGTCGTGACCACGACCGTTGCCGCCCTGAAGGAAGCTGCTGCATGGGCCGAGGCGAACAAGGACAAAGTGGCAGCGGCGCTGCATGAGGTCACCGGCGTTCCGCTCGAAGCCCAAACCATCGCCGCCAACCGGTCGGTGTTCGGCATCTTCCCGATCACGCCTGAGATCATCGCGCATCAGCAGGAAACGGCCGACCGCTTCTTCAAGCTGAAGCTGATCCCCAAAGCCATCAAGATTTCCGACGCCGTCTGGACAGCCCCCGGCAACTGAACGGAACAACAGGGGATGCGGAAATCGCCCCTACCATGAAGAGAACTGGAACCACGCCATGACGCAGCCAGCAAATACCACACCAGCCCCGCTTGATTTCTTCTGGTTCATTCCCACCCATGGGGACGGAACCTATCTCGGTTCGGAAACGCAGCAGCGGCCGCCCGAGTTTGCCTATTTCAAGGAGATTGCCCAGGCCGTGGACCGGCTGGGTTTCCCCGGCGTGCTGTTGCCGACCGGCCAAAGTTGTGAGGATTCCTGGATTACCGCGACGGGTCTTGCCGCCCATACGGAGCGGCTGAAGTTCCTGGTGGCCCTGCGCCCCGGCATTGTCTCGCCGGTATTTGCCGCCCGGCAGACCGCTGCGCTCGACCGGCTGAGCAATGGCCGGCTGTTGCTCAACGTGGTTGTCGGCGGCAATCCGACAGAGCTGGCCGGTGATGGCGTTTTCCTGCCGCATGACCAGCGTTACGAACAGGCAGCCGAGTTCCTGAAAATCTGGCAGGGACTGGTGACCGGCGAGACCGTTGATTTTGAAGGCAGGCATTACCGGGTTCAGGGCGGGCGGCTCGATCTGCTGCCGGTGCAGACGCCGCCTCCGCTTTACTTCGGCGGTTCGTCCGATGCCGGCCAGGATCTCGCTGCCGAACAGGTGGACATGTACCTCACCTGGGGAGAGCCGGTGGCGCAGGTCGCCGAGAAGATCGAGCGGGCGCGCAGGAAGGCAGCGCTCAAGGGCCGCACGCTGCGGTTCGGCATAAGGCTGCATTTCATCGTGCGTGAAACCGAAGACGAGGCCTGGGCCGCGGCCGACAGGCTGATCAGCCGTGTGACCGACGCGCAGATCGAGATTGCACAGCAGCGCTTCCTCAAGGAAATGGATTCCGTCGGCCAGCGCCGCATGGCTGAGCTGCATGGCGGACGCCGGGACAGGCTGCTTGTCGGCCCCAATCTGTGGGCGGGCGTGGGACTGGTTCGCGGCGGGGCGGGCACCGCCCTTGTCGGCAGTCCCGAAAGCATTGCCGCACGCATCCGCGAATATCAGGACGTGGGTATCGATACGGTGATCGGCTCCGGTTATCCGCATCTTGAAGAAGCCTACCGCGTTGCCGAGTTGCTGTTCCCGAAACTGGGATTGGGCGAGCGCAGAAACACACCCCGGCAGGAGATCGCCAACGAATTTGCCGTTGGTTTCCACGGTGCCAAACGGCTGCAGGCGGCCTCATGAGCAGAGCGCTTCAGTCCATTGGCCGCAGCGCCGTAGGATGGCTGCTTCCCGCCCTGCTGCTGGCCGGGTGGGAAATTGCATCGCGTGCCGGTGTCATCTCGGCCAATGTCCTGCCGGCGCCTTCGGCCGTGGGCGCTGCCTTCTGGAAGCTGCTTCTGTCAGGTGAACTGCTCGAAAATATCCGCATATCCACGCTGCGCGCCTTGAGCGGCTTCGTTGTGGGCGGCGCCATCGGTTTTGGCCTTGGTCTTGCCAACGGGCTTTCCGCGCTCAGCCGCGGGCTCACCGATACCACCATCCAGATGATCCGCAATATTCCGCATCTGGCCCTCATCCCGCTGGTGATCCTGTGGTTCGGTATCGATGAGGAAGCAAAACTGTTTCTGGTGGCGCTCGGGGTTTTCTTTCCGATCTATATCAACACGCTCCTTGGCATTCAGGGCGTCGATCCGCAACTGGTTGAAATGGGCCGCATTTACGGCATGTCCCGTTCGCAGCTGTTCATGCGGGTTATCCTGCCGGGCGCCCTGCCGTCGATTTTCGTCGGGCTGCGCTATGCGCTGGGGATCATGTGGCTGACGCTGATCGTGGCCGAGACGATCTCCGCATCCTCCGGCCTCGGCTATATGGCCATGCAGGCGCGGGAATTTCTGCTGATCGATGTGGTTGTTCTGTCGATCCTGATCTATGCGCTCCTCGGAAAACTCGCCGATGTCCTGGCGCGTTCCCTCGAGCGGCTTTCCCTGCAATGGCACCCGGCCTTTCAAAACGTGTAAGGAATGACGATGACCGCAGCAACCATCACCGCCCGCCAATCCTTTGCTGAAACCACGGCCCGCGCCACCGTAACGGCACGCAAGATCGCCTTCTCGTTCCGTAACGTTACCAAACGCTTTGGCGACAAGACCGTGCTGCAGGGGATCGATCTTGACGTGCATGACGGCCAGTTCGTTGCCATTATCGGCAAAAGCGGCTGCGGTAAGAGCACATTGCTGCGGTTGCTGGCCGGGCTCGACAAGCCGACATCCGGCGAGCTGGTTCATGCCGATGAAACGAAGGATCAGAAGCGCACGCGCATCATGTTCCAGGAGCCGCGGCTGCTGCCGTGGGCGCGGGTTGGTGCCAATGTGGATGTCGGACTGACCGGAATCGCCAGAGGGTCCAAGGTTCGGCAGAAAAGCCTCGATATTCTTGCGGAAGTGGGACTTGCCGATCGCAGCGAAGAGTGGCCTTCGGTGCTGTCGGGCGGTCAACGGCAGCGCGTGGCCTTGGCACGTGCGTTGGTCGGGCACCCCCGCATTCTGGCTCTGGATGAGCCGCTTGGTGCGCTGGATGCCCTGACCCGCATTGAAATGCAGCAATTGCTGGAACGCATCTGGCTCGCCAAGAAATTCACGGCGGTGCTGGTGACGCACGATGTGGCAGAAGCCGTTGCGCTGGCGGATCGTGTTGTCGTTATCGATAGCGGCCGGATCGCCCTTGATCTGGCCATTCCGGTGGAGCGGCCGCGGCGGCATGCCTCGCCGGAACTCGCCTTTTTCGAGCGCCAGATTCTGGACCAGCTTTACACGCAAAGAACATCTTGAAGTTGAATGCATCGGGATAGACAATCGGATTGCATGCGGAGACCTGAACGATGAGCGCCCTACCCAAAACCGATACTCTACCAACACTCGATTTCGGCCGTTATCGCGATCCTGCGGACCGAGAAGCCTTCTTCGAGGATTTGCGCCATGCGGCACGAACCTATGGCTTTTTCTATCTGAGCGGTCACGGCGTTTCCGAACAGCTGCAAAGGGATATCGTTGCTGTTTCCAAGCGCTTCTTTGCCTTGCCGGAGGCGGACAAGATTGCCGTGGAAATGGTCAATTCCCCGCACTTTCGTGGTTACACGCGTGCCGGCTGGGAGCGTACCAAAGGACAGGCGGACTGGCGCGAACAGTTTGACGTGGGCGCGGAGCGGGCCGTTATCCGGCAGGATGCGACAACACCTGCGTGGTCGCGGCTGCAGGGCCCCAATCAATGGCCGGATGGCCTGCCCGACCTGAAATCTATCGTGCTGGAATGGCAGAGCGAACTGACGCGGGTTGCCATCGAGCTGCTGCAGGCCTTTGCAACGGCACTTGGGCAGGACAAGGATGTTTTCGCGCCCATCTACGAAAAGGCACCCAATCAGCACCTGAAGATCATCCGCTATCCCGGCCGCGATGCCACAGGCAGCGATCAAGGTGTTGGCGCGCACAAGGATAGCGGGTTTCTGACCCTGCTGCTGCAGGATGTGCAGGGCGGCCTACAGGTGGAAAAGGATGGCGGCTGGATCGATGCCACACCGGTTCCGGGGACGTTCGTCATCAATATCGGTGAAATTCTCGAACTGGCATCGAATGGCTATCTCAAGGCGACCGTGCACCGCGTCGTCTCACCGCCGTCGGGCAAGGACCGGCTGTCGGTGGCGTTCTTCTTCGGCGCCGATCTCAACGCCAATGTGCCATTGCTGACACTGCCGGACGATCTCGCGCACGAGGCAGGCGGTGCCGATACGGACCCGGACAATCCGCTGTTCCGGGAAGTCGGGCGCAATTATCTCAAGGGGCGCCTGCGCTCGCATCCCGATGTCGCGCAGCGCCATCACGCCGATCTGCTGTAGTCCCGCAGTGCGGGCGGGAAGGGCCGGATTTCCCAGCCTTCACCAAATCAAAACGCCCGCCGGTTCATCACCGGCGGGCGTTCCGTTTTGAAAGCTATCTGCCTTGATCAGGCGATCTTCTGACCGGTCTTGGCCCAGTCGGCGAGGAAGGTCTCGAGACCTTTGTCGGTCAGCGGATGCTTGACCAGCGCCTTCAGTGTTGCCGGTGGGATAGTGGCAACGTCGGCACCGATCAGTGCGGCTTCCTTGACATGGTTGATCGTGCGGATCGAAGCCGCCAGGATTTCCGTCTTGTAGTCGTAGTTGTCATAGATCGTGCGGATTTCGGCGATCAGGTCCATGCCGTTGATGCCGATATCATCGATGCGGCCGATGAACGGCGAGATGAATGTTGCACCGGCCTTGGCGGCAAGCAGCGCCTGGGTGGCGGAGAAGCACAGCGTGACATTGACCATATGGCCGTCGGAGGTGAGTGCCTTGCAAGCCTTCAAACCATCGAGTGTCAGCGGAACCTTGATGCAGATATTGTTGGCGATCTTGGAAAGAACCGCCGCTTCCTTCATCATCTGCTCATATTCGACAGCAGCAACCTCTGCGGAAACCGGGCCATCGACAATGCTGCAGATTTCCTTGGTGACGTCGAGGATACTGCGACCGGATTTGAGGATCAGCGACGGATTGGTGGTCACGCCGTCGAGCAATCCGAGATCATTCAGTTCGCGGATATCCTTCACATCGGCAGTATCGACAAAAAATTTCATTGGAGCAGTCCTCCTTAAATGGGGCTAAAGGGATGGTGTCCCGGAAAAGTGGCTTTTCTTTAAACGAAAGCCGCGCCAAGGTCACGAGGTTATGAAGCAAGATTCGCCTTCCGCGCAAAAAATTGTTCCGGTGCTCGTGCCTTTGCCGGCAGCGAAACCTTACAGCTATTCCGTGCCTGATGGAATGGCCGTGAAAGCCGGCTCAATTGTTCGTGTGCCCCTTGGTCCGCGCGAGGTTGCAGGCATTGTAACCGAGGGCGCGACCGATTCGGTTGATGCGAAAAAGCTGCGGCCGATCTCGGAGCTTTTCGATTGTCCTCCGGTCGATGACGGCATGATGCGTTTCATGCGCTGGGCCGCCGATTATACGATCTCGCCGCCGGGCATGGTGGCCCGGATGATCCTGCGCGTGCCTGCGGCCTTCGATCCCGAGCCGCCGGTGCCGGGGTTGCGTTTTTCCGGCCAACAACCTGAACGGATGACCGGTGCACGCTCGCGCGTGCTTGAACTTGCCGGGGATGGTCTTGCCTGGACGCGCACTGGCCTTGCCCACGCGGCCGGGGTTTCCGCAACGGTGATTGACGGGCTTTCGGCGCAGGGGGTGTTCGAGGACGTCATGATTCCGGCGCGTCCCGTCGTTGCGCCGCCCGATCCGGATTATGCGCCTGCCGAACTCTCCGGTGATCAGGCCGATGCCGCAAGGCAGCTGGTGGATGCGGTTACGGCGCACGGGTTCTCCGTGTCCCTGCTGGATGGCGTGACCGGTTCCGGCAAGACGGAAGTTTATTTCGAAGCGGTGGCAAAAGCGATCGAGCAGGGAAAGCAGGTGCTGATTCTCTTGCCCGAAATCGCCCTGACACAGCAGTTTCTCGAGCGCTTCCACGATCGATTCGGTTCAAAGCCGGCGGAATGGCATTCCGATCTCGCCCCGAAGACGCGCGAGCGCGTCTGGCGGCAGGTGATGGAAGGGCAGGTGCGGGTTGTCGCGGGCGCACGCTCGGCGCTGTTCCTGCCCTTCCAGGATCTGGGTCTTATCATTGTCGATGAAGAACATGACCCTGCCTATAAGCAGGAGGACCGCGTTTTCTACAATGCCCGCGACATGGCGGTGGTTCGCGGCCATATCGGCAGCTTTCCCGTCATCCTGGCTTCCGCCACACCATCCGTCGAGAGCCAGGTCAATGCACTGCAGGGGCGCTATACCCGCATCCGTCTGACCGGGCGTTACGCGGAAGCGGCAATGCCGGACCTGAGAGCCATCGACATGCGCCGCTCGCCGCCGCGTCCCGGTGGTTTCCTGTCCCCTGCGCTGGTCGAGGCGATGAACCAGACCTTGCAGCGCAAGGAACAGTCACTGCTGTTTCTCAACCGCCGTGGCTATGCGCCCCTGACGCTGTGCCGGGTGTGCGGGCATCGTTTTCAATGTGCCTGCTGCTCAAGCTGGCTGGTCGAGCACCGGTTCCGCGGTCAGCTCGTCTGCCATCAATGCGGCCACCATGAGCCGCGGCCGGAAGCCTGTCCCTCCTGCGGCACATTGGATCACCTCGTTGCCTGCGGGCCGGGTGTCGAACGGATTGCGGAGGAGGCGGAAAAAACCTTTCCCGATGCGCGGATCATTGTCCTGTCCTCGGATCTGATGGGTGTGAAGCGGTTGCGCCTCGAACTGGATGCCATTGCACGCGGCGAGGCGGATATTGTTATCGGTACGCAGCTCGTCGCCAAGGGGCACAATTTCCCCAATATGACGCTGGTGGGCGTTGTCGATGCGGATCTGGGCCTTGCCAATGGCGACCCCCGAGCGGCAGAGCGGACATTCCAGTTGCTGAGCCAGGTGACGGGCCGTGCCGGTCGTACCGGCAAGAAAAGTCTGGGACTGCTGCAAACCTATCAGCCGGATCATCCGGTCATGCGCGCCATTGTTTCCGGCGATGCGGAGGCCTTCTATGCGCGCGAAATCGAGGAGCGGGAACGGTCCGGCCTGCCGCCCTATGGCAGGCTTGGCGCGCTTATCATTTCAGCGGGAACGCGGGCGGAAGCGGAAAACCATGCGCGCGCGCTACGCCGTGCGGCACCGCACTCGCCCGAGATCAATGTTCTGGGGCCCGCCGAAGCGCCGCTTGCCCTTATCCGCGGGCGGCATCGTTTCCGGCTGCTGATTCACGGAACGCGCAAGGCTGATATCCAGAACTTCATTCGCGCCATTCTGAGTGCCGGACCAAAAGAGCGTGGATCAGTGCGCGTGCAGATTGATATCGACCCGCAAAGCTTTCTATAAGCAAACAGCGGAAATGGTTAACGCAGCGGGGACGCGGAAATGATGGAATTGTATTGGCCAGCCAGTCAGGGCGAATGGATCGCCTGGAGTTCTGCCGCCGTTACGGTTGTCTTCGGCCTGATCCTGTTTTTTGCGCCGCGCATTGCATTCAGGATTCTGCGCCTGCAACCTGTTCCGGCGCATCCCGAAGCGCTGTCCGAGGCGCGTGCGACAATGGCCGGCTTCTATCTGGGGCTTGGACTTTGCGCCCTTGTCTTTGCACAGCCTTTCCTCTGGATCGCGCTCGGCGTCTCCTGGGGCTTCACGGTTTTCGGCCGGCTGATCTCGATGATGTCGGACCGCGGCAATACGCTTTACAACTGGATTTCCGTTCTGATCGAACTGGCGCTGGCAGCCGGCCCATTGCTGTTCGCCTTCGGCTTTATCGCCTAGATATAGTTGAGTAGGTCATTCATAAAATTGCTGCTGCGGCAATTCTGACGCCAGTTTTCGCGGATTCGCGTGTTGCGACTCCTGCTTCTCTATGCTAGACGGCATTCAAATCTCGTCGGGGGCAGTTTCAGGGTTGTTTCCAAGGCGATAAAAAATCAATAATGCCAAAGATTTGACCGAAAATTCCTTTTGGTTTCCCGATTTTTGGCTTCAACGCAGAGAGCTTGTCGTTCGTGGCAGAAACTTCGTCGCTCATATCCGGTGTTGCCCAGCGTTATGCGGGTTCGCTGTTCGACCTCGCGCTGGAAGCAAAATCAGTCGCTGATGTGGAAAAGAATCTGGGCCAGTTTGAGGCGCTCGTCAATGGCAGCGCCGATTTGAGGCGTCTCATTCAGAGCCCTGTTTTCTCCGCGGAAGATCAGGTCAAGGCCATCTCGGCGATCCTCGCCAAAGCCAAGATCGGCGGCCTCGTTGCCAACTTCCTGCGCGTCGTGGCGACGAACCGCCGCCTGTTCGCGGTGCCTTCCATGATCCAGGCTTTCCGCAACATCGCTGCGGAGAATCGCGGCGAGGTTTCGGCCGATGTTACTTCTGCGCATGCCCTGACGGCAGCGCAGCAAACTGAATTGAAGGCCACGCTGAAAAGCGTCGCCGGCAAGGACGTGACAATCAATGTCACTGTTGATCCGTCGATCCTTGGTGGTCTCATCGTCAAGTTGGGGTCCCGCCAGATCGACACTTCACTTCGCACAAAACTTTCTTCGCTTAAGCTTGCACTGAAAGAGGTCGGCTGATGGACATCCGCGCCGCGGAAATTTCCGCAATCCTGAAAGAGCAAATCAAGAATTTCGGCAAGGAGGCAGAAGTCTCCGAAGTCGGTCAGGTTCTGTCCGTCGGTGACGGTATTGCTCGTGTATACGGTCTGGACAATGTTCAGGCTGGTGAAATGGTCGAGTTCCCGGACGGTACCCGTGGCATGGCCCTGAACCTTGAAAGCGACAACGTTGGTGTTGTTATTTTCGGTTCGGACCGTGACATCAAGGAAGGTGACATCGTCAAGCGCACAGGCGCTATCGTTGACGTTCCCGTCGGCAAGGAATTGCTTGGCCGCGTCGTTGACGCTCTTGGCAATCCGATTGACGGCAAAGGCCCGATCAAGGCGAAGCAGCGTTCGCGCGTTGACGTCAAGGCGCCCGGCATCATCCCGCGCAAGTCGGTGCATGAGCCGATGTCGACCGGCCTCAAGGCCATCGATGCCCTGATCCCAGTCGGCCGCGGCCAGCGCGAGCTGGTCATTGGCGATCGTCAGACCGGCAAGACAGCGATCATTCTCGATACGTTCCTCAACCAGAAGCCGGCGCACGATGCCGGTAACGAGAGCGAACGTCTGTATTGCGTTTATGTGGCTATCGGCCAGAAGCGTTCCACCGTTGCCCAGTTCGTCAAGATCCTTGAAGAACGCGGCGCGCTCGAATACTCGATCGTTGTGGCTGCAACCGCTTCCGATCCAGCGCCCATGCAGTATCTCGCACCGTTTGCCGGCTGCGCGATGGGCGAATACTTCCGCGACAACGGCATGCATGCGCTGATCGGCTATGACGATCTGTCGAAGCAGGCCGTGGCTTACCGCCAGATGTCGCTGCTGCTGCGCCGCCCGCCAGGCCGCGAAGCCTATCCTGGCGACGTTTTCTACCTGCATTCCCGCCTTCTCGAGCGTTCGGCCAAGCTGAACGATGAAAACGGTGCCGGTTCGCTGACTGCTTTGCCGGTTATCGAAACGCAGGCGAACGACGTTTCCGCCTATATTCCGACCAACGTGATCTCGATCACCGACGGTCAGATCTTCCTCGAAACCAACCTGTTCTATCAGGGTATCCGTCCTGCCGTTAACGTCGGTCTGTCGGTGTCCCGCGTCGGTTCTGCCGCGCAGATCAAGGCGATGAAGCAGGTTGCCGGTTCGATCAAGGGTGAGCTGTCGCAGTATCGTGAAATGGCTGCCTTCGCGCAGTTCGGTTCCGATCTCGATGCGTCGACCCAGCGTCTCCTCAACCGCGGCGCACGCCTTACTGAACTTCTGAAGCAGCCGCAGTTCTCGCCGCTGAAGACCGAAGAGCAGGTTGCCGTGATTTTCGCTGGTGTGAACGGCTATCTCGACAAGCTGGCTGTCAATCAGGTCAGCAAGTTCGAGCAGGGCCTGCTCACATGGCTGCGCACCGAGAACAAGGATGTTCTCGATGCAATCGCCAAGGAAAAGCAGCTGAGCGACGACATCAAGGGCAAGCTTAAGGCTGCAGTTGACGCCTTCGCCAAGTCTTTCGCGTAACCACTGACGGGATGAACGGATGCCTTCGTTAAAGGATCTGAGAAACCGGATCGCCTCGGTCAAGGCGACGCAGAAAATCACCAAGGCGATGCAGATGGTCGCCGCGGCGAAGCTGCGTCGTGCGCAGGAAGCTGCGGAAGCCGCGCGTCCCTACTCACAGCGCATGGCTGCAGTGCTGGCCAATATCGCCGCCAATGTGGACGGCGATGATGCGCCCGTGCTGATGAGCGGAACCGGCAAGGACGATGTGCATCTGCTCATCGTCTGCACGTCGGAGCGCGGTCTCTGCGGCGGTTTCAATTCGCAGATCGCCCGTCTGGCCCGCGAACATGCACGCCGCCTTCTGGCGGATGGCAAGACGGTCAAGATCATCACTGTCGGCAAGAAGGGTGCGGATATCCTGCGCCGCGATCTTGGCAAGCATATCATCGATCACGTTGATCTGCGCGATGTGAAGCAGCTCGGCTTTGTCAATGCCGATGCGATCGGTCACAAGATCATTGCGCTTTACAATGAAGGCGTGTTTGACATTGCCACGCTGTTCTATTCGGAGTTCAAGTCGGTGATTTCGCAGATACCGACTGCCCAGCAGCTGATCCCCGCAAGCGCTGTCGGCGATGCCGAACCGGAAACGGCAGGCGATGCGGTTTATGAATATGAGCCGGATCCGGCATCCATTCTTGGTGATCTGATCCCACGCAATATTTCCGTCCAGGTTTTCCGCGCTCTCCTTGAAAACGCGGCATCGGAACAGGGTGCGCGCATGTCCGCCATGGACAACGCAACCCGCAATGCCGGTGACATGATCAACAAGCTGACAATGTCGTACAACCGCCAGCGTCAGGCTCAGATCACCAAAGAACTGATCGAAATCATTTCGGGCGCGGAAGCGCTCTAATCGCGAAGGTAAGGATCGATGGCAAAAGCAGCGACCCCGAAAACACCCGCAGCCGCCAAAGCAGCTGCACCCAAGGCAGCGGCCGCAAAGACCGCTGCTCCGAAGGCTGAGGCAAAGGCTGCTCCTGCAGCAAAGACGGCCAAGGCATCGGCAACGCCAAAGACGACCGTGAAGGCAACCGGCACTGCCGGCCGCATCAGCCAGGTCATCGGCGCCGTTGTGGACGTTCATTTCGAAGGCGAACTGCCAAAGATCCTGAACGCGCTTGAAACCGACAACCTCGGCAATCGCCTTGTTCTGGAAGTTGCCCAGCATCTCGGTGAAAACACTGTTCGCACGATCGCCATGGACTCGACCGAAGGTCTGGTTCGCGGTCAGCCCGTGTACGACACCGGTTCGGCCATCATGGTCCCGGTCGGCGAAGCAACGCTCGGCCGTATCATGAACGTTATCGGCGAGCCGGTTGACGAAGCAGGCCCGATCAAGACGAAGCTGACCCGCGCTATCCACCAGCCAGCTCCGGAATATGTCGAGCAGTCGACGGAAGCCCAGATTCTGGTGACCGGCATCAAGGTTATCGATCTGCTGGCGCCTTATGCGCGTGGCGGCAAGATCGGCCTTTTCGGCGGTGCCGGTGTTGGCAAGACGGTTCTGATCATGGAACTGATCAACAACGTGGCCAAGGCGCACGGCGGCTATTCGGTATTTGCCGGCGTGGGTGAACGTACCCGTGAAGGCAACGACCTTTACCACGAGATGATCGAGTCGGGCGTGAACAAGGCTGGCGGCGGTGAAGGCTCGAAGGCCGCACTGGTTTACGGTCAGATGAACGAGCCGCCAGGGGCACGTGCCCGCGTTGCGCTCTCCGGTCTGACGGTTGCGGAACATTTCCGCGATGAAGGCCAGGACGTTCTGTTCTTCGTGGACAATATTTTCCGCTTCACGCAGGCTGGTTCGGAATTGTCGGCTCTGCTCGGCCGTATCCCGTCCGCCGTGGGCTATCAGCCAACGCTGGCAACCGACATGGGCCAGATGCAGGAACGCATCACCACGACGCACAAGGGTTCGATCACATCCGTGCAGGCCATTTACGTGCCCGCCGACGATTTGACCGATCCGGCTCCAGCGACATCCTTCGCGCATCTGGATGCGACGACGAACCTCAACCGTGCGATCTCTGAAAAGGGTATTTATCCGGCTGTGGATCCGCTCGACTCGACATCACGCATGCTCGATCCGCTGATCGTCGGTGAAGAACACTACCAGATTGCGCGTCAGGTTCAGTCGATCCTGCAGCGTTACAAGTCCCTGCAGGACATCATCGCCATTCTCGGCATGGACGAACTGTCGGAAGAAGACAAGATCACGGTCGCCCGCGCCCGCAAGATCGAACGCTTCCTGTCGCAGCCGTTCTTCGTTGCTGAAATCTTCACCGGCTCGCCGGGCAAGCTGGTTGATCTGGCTGACACCATCAAGGGCTTCAAGGGCCTTTGCAACGGTGACTATGATCACCTGCCGGAAGCAGCATTCTACATGGTCGGCTCGATTGACGAGGCGATCGAAAAGGCACAGCGTCTGGCAGCGGAAGCTGCCTGATCTGGAACATAATGGCGGGCTCCGGCCCGCCCTTTCTTGTCAAGGCCATCCCTTCTATCAGGTCAATGACCGCAGGAATTGAGTGAATATCATGGCAGAAGCCTTCCATTTCGAACTCGTATCGCCAGAACGTCTGCTGCTCTCGGAACAGGTCACCGAAGTTGTGGTTCCGGGCACGGAAGGTTACATGACCGTGATGGCCCATCACGCGCCACTGATGGCGACCGTCAAGCCGGGCGTTGTCACCGTGAAGACGCCGGATGGCAAGCCGGACAGCTATGTCGTGTTCGGCGGCTTCGTCGATGTGACGCCGGATGGCTGCACGCTCCTCGCGGAATCGGCGGTACACGTCACCGATATAAAGGCTGATGAACTTCAGAACCGTATCAAGGACGCCCGCGAAGACTTCGAAGACGCGACGACGCGGGAACAGAAGGCCAAGGCGGAAGATCTTCTCGGCCAGCTGACGACGCTGCAGGAAGCCATCAAGGCAGCCTGACCGGCTTATCCGGATTGATAGTTCAGAAAGCGGGCCTTTGGTCCGCTTTTTTGTTGTTTCAATTGCGCTTGAGCCGCAGATCAGCCCGCCAGATGCTTGAACGCAGCGACAACCTGCTCATAGACGGTGCGCTTGAACGGCACGATGAGGTCCGGCAGCTCGGTCATGGGTTTCCATGCCCACGCATCGAATTCAGCGGTGTGGCCGCCGGGAGGCGGGTTGATCGCGATCTCGCTTTCATCACCGGTAAATTCGTAGGCGAACCATTTCTGTGTCTGGCCGCGATATTTTCCCTTCAGGGCGATTCCGACAAGCGCGGGCGGCAGATCATAGTTGATCCAGTTCGGCGCCTCGGCAAGCAGCGAAACGGTTTTCATGCCCGTTTCCTCGTAGAGTTCGCGGCGGGCCGCAATTTCCGCGTCCTCGCCTTTGTCGATGCCACCCTGGGGCATCTGCCATAGCTGGGTCGACCCGTCCATTTCATCATTGGGTATGACAATGCGGTGCCCCGCCCAGACGAGTTTATCGGCATTGAGCACCATAATGCCGACGCAGGGCCGGTAGGGGAGCGTCTCGGGGTCGACATGTTTCTTGCTCATGCGAATACTCCGCTGGATGATGGGATAGTGATGGGTGCCTAGCCCTTTTCAGGATCACGGACAAGGGCCGAAACCGGTACGATCTCGATGCCACGGGTCTTGGCTTCGTTGGTCCAGGCGGCCACGGCATCCACGGTTACGCTGAAGGCCGAACCGGTGCCGATCGCCGTGCCTTTGGCCCGGGCGATACGCTCCAGCTCATCGAGTTTCTTGAGGATGCTGCCCCGGTCCTGCGTGCCATCAATCAGCACATCGGCGGCAGCAAAGGGGGTTCCCTGCTGACTGGCGATGGTGTCGGCCTGGCTGCGCGCGGAGCTGCCGTCATCGAGATAGAGCAGCCCGCGTTTCGCGATATCCTGCATGATAGGCGTCATGGCCTTGGCATCGGCGGTAAACCGGGCCCCCATGTAGTTTATGATGCCGGTGTAATTGGTGATGCGGCCCATGGCCTTGTGCAGATTGTCCAGTGTCTCGGCGGCGGGCGCATCGACCGTCAAGGTGTTGCGGCCGGGATTGACCCGCGGGTAATCAAAAGGCTCAAGCGGCACCTGCATCAGCAATTCATGGCCATTCTGGCGGGCCGTCTGCATCCACCGGATGAGGCTATTGCCTTCCGGGGCAAAAGCCAGCGTCACCTCCGCCGGGAGCATTGCGATTGCCTGCTGTGTACCGGTCTGGGACATGCCGAGCCCGCCAATGACGAGGGCGATCCGCGCGCCGCGGGCGCCCGACCATGACCGCGCATAGACATCGAGCGGCCGTCGTCCGTCCGGCCCGATGACCGGCAGGGAGCCGAGCGCGGTTGTCTCCAGCAGATCACGGTCGGGGATATGGGCGGTCAGCGGATTCTGGCTCGCTCTGGCGGGATCGCCCACGACGATGATTTTCGGGCCGCCGGGACTGGTGGTGACATTCCCTTGCGTGACGACGCCTGCCGGGGCCTTGTCGGATGCTGGTATCGTCTTGGCCGGCGCTGGCGGAGTTACCGCTGCCTGTTCGGGCTTTTCCACTTCCGGAGGCGGATTGCGAAATCCGTGATTGCTGGTGAACGAGATCAGCAGTGCGGCACCTCCCACCCCCAGCACGACAATGGCTGGCAAGAACCAGCGAGCGCCAGCCTTCGATTTGTCCTTGGGCCGTTTGCTGTTTTGTCCCAGCGGCCTGTTGATGTCGGAATTCACGCGCTTTGGCCGATGAGGAGGATGAAACGGAAGGAATGATCGGTGGGAAATGAAGTGGGGACCAGGTGTGTAAGAGCCAGCCTGATCCCCTTTGTCATATCAGTTCGGTACGCCCTTGGACGGGTCTGCCGGGAATGCCGCATTGGCCTGTTCGCCGCGCAGCAGCTTCAGGGCTTCGATCAGCTGCAGGTCGTCCTTCGGATCCGGCGGGACATAGGCAATCGAGCCCGATCCTTCCGCATCCTCCTGAACGCCCTTGATATGGCCCTTCAGGCTGGATTCGCTCATCGGTTCGGCCCGGCCCTTCAGATCGTCCGGCAGCGGCTGTTCGACCGCGATATCCGGCACGATGCCCTTGCCCTGGATCGATTTGCCGGCCGGCGTGTAATACAGCGCCGTCGTCAGCCGCAGTGCGCCGTTCTCGCCCAGCGGGATGATCGTCTGCACCGAGCCCTTGCCGAAGGACCGCGTGCCCAGCACCGTCGCCCGGCGATGATCCTGCAGCGCACCGGCAACAATCTCCGACGCACTGGCGGAACCGCCATTGATCATGACGATCATCGGCTTGCCGTTGATCAGATCGCCCGGACGGGCATCGAAGCGGGTGATGTCCTGCGGATCGCGGCCACGGGTCGAGACGATCTCGCCCTTGTCGAGGAAAGCATCGGAGACGGCAACCGCCTGGTCCAGCAGGCCGCCCGGATTGAGGCGAAGATCGAGCACGAAGCCCTTGAGCTTGTCGGCGGGAACCTTGCTCTGGATGTCCTTGATCGCCTTCTGCAAATCTTCAAAGGTCTGTTCGGTGAAGGAAATCACCCTGACATAACCGACATCGTTCTCGACGCGGTACTTGACGGCCTTCACCTTGACCACGTCGCGCACGATGGTCAGCTTGATCGGCTTGTCGGCGCCCTGGCGGATCAGCGTCAGCTCGATGGGGGTGTTGACATCGCCGCGCATCTTGTCGACCGCGTCGTTCAGCGACAGGCCGCGGACATCGGTTCCGTCGATCTGCGAGATATAATCGCCGGCAAGAACACCCGCCTTGGAGGCAGGCGTGTCTTCGATGGGGGCAATGACTTTCACAAGCTCATTTTCCATCGTGACTTCAATGCCAAGGCCGCCAAACTCGCCCTTGGTCTGCACACGCATATCCTGGGCCTGGTCGGCGTTCATATAGGACGAATGGGGGTCGAGCGACGTCAGCATGCCGTTGATGGCGCTTTCGATCAGCTTCTTGTCATCCGGCGGCGTGACATACTGGTTGCGCACCCGCTCAAAAATATCGCCGAAAATCGACAACTGCTTGTATGTGTCAGTGCCCGCAGCTTCTGCAACGGTTGTGGGCAGTGCACCCTGCACAACCACCATTGCCGTTGCACCCAACAGGGCTCCGGCCATGAGAAGCGTTAACCTACGTATCATTTGTGGTCCTTCCAGCGAGCCTATCCGCCCACCAGGGAGCGGGATTAACAGGTTTTGTATCTTTTCGGAACTCAATGTAAAGCATTGGCGCTCCATTTCCCAACGGAACGGTGCCGGTACTCGCAACAAGTTGCTCGTTCATCACACCAACCGGCTCTCCCGCCAAAACAAACTGATTCTGCGAAACATTGATTCTCTTCATTCCTGCCAACACGACATGATAGCCATTGCCGGCATCCAGGATCAAGAGTTGGCCATAGGAACGAAAGGCGCCGGCATACAGCACCACGGCGTCTGTGGGTGCGGTAATTGTTGCGCCTGCCGGGGTTTCCAGCGTGTCGCCCTGCACGACACCGCCCAATCCATCCTCGTCGCCGAAATGCCGAACCAGTTTTCCGGCACCCGGCATGGGAAGGTGTCCCTTCAGCGAGGCAAAATTCACCTTGGCTGACAGGCGTTCCTGGTTGGAGGCGAAATTGTCGGCCCGCTCCTTGCTGGCTGCGAGCTTCTGTTCTTCCTGCTGGTTCGCCGCGCTGGCTGCCTTGCGCGCCTCTTCCATGTCCTTTTCCATCGAGGCGATCAATTCGCGCAGGGATGTCGCCCGCCGGGCCAGTTCTTCCGCCCGCTGCTGTTCGGCCTTGCGCGTTTCCTCGGATGTTGTCTGCAGTTTCTGCTTTTCGGCCAAAAGCAGATCGAGACGCTTCTTTTCCTCCGCCTGGCCTGACAGGGAAGCGGTCAGACGGGTCTGCTCATCGGAAATCGATGTCCTGATCCGCGAGAGCTCCTTGAGATCGGCAATCAGCACTTCCGTCTGTTCGCGCATTTCCGGAACGACAGCGCCCAGCAAGACGGCGCTGCGGACCGACGCAAGGGCATCGTCAGGGCGAACGAGGATGGCGGGGGGCGGATTGAGCCCCATGCGCTGCAAGGCGGCAAGGACCTCAGCGAGCGCCGCGCGCCGGCCCTTGAGAGAGAGCTTTATTCCGTCTTCCCGTTCATGCAGATCGGTCAGCTTGTCGCCGATAGCGGCTATATCTTCAGTCAGTTTTTTCTCGGTCTTGGCCGACTGGATCAACGCGGCCGTCAGGGTGGTCTGATCCTTCTTCAGATCGGCAATTTCCTTGTCGAGGGAAGCCACGCGATCAGCAGACAAACTGATCTGGCCGGTGAGTTCGTCCAGTTGTTTGACGGTTTCAGCGCGCTTTGCGTCGACCTGTTCCTGCGCGTGCACCGGTGAAACGCAGGCAAACAGCAGGACAAGGAGGCAAGCACCCATGCGGGAACTCTTCCTTGAACCAATGATTGCATCTGTAACCCGAAAATGCATATGCGGACCGAAATGAATTAAGATTAGAGCCCGACAATAGGAAGACTTCGATTAATGAACTATTAACCATAGAGCATCCACGCGGGATATTAGCGTGATGCTAGCATTTTAGTGCTGATCGGGATGGCGGAATTACGACGTCAGCTTCACTCTTGCGTGAAACCGCGGCGGGATCAGCCGGTATAAGGGGACGCGGTTTCCGTTCGTCGCGAACATTTGTTTTGCTTTCTCCTTTTGAGTGCTATGGGAACGGGCAAAGAACGTATCGAACATCCTGACGCATTGCGCCGATGCAATGATCTTTCGAAGCCGACCGGCATGACCGGATTTTGATCGTAGTGCGGAAGGTTCACCTTGGTTTCTGGATTTTTCAAATGACCGATCTGTCAGTCGTAATTCCTGCCTATAATGAATCCGGAAACATCGGCGCCCTTGTCACCGAGATCAATCAGGCTCTTTCAGGTGTGGTCAGCTATGAGATATTGATCATCGATGACGGCTCGAATGACGGCTCGGCGGAAGAAGCGTTGAATGCGGGTCGCCACGTTCGCGTGCTGCGCCATAAAAACCGCACGGGCAAATCCAGGGCTCTTGTCAGCGGTTTTCAGGCCGCAAGGGGGCAATGGATCGCGACGCTGGACGGTGACGGGCAGAACAATCCGCTGGATCTGGCGCGCCTCTGGCCGCGTATTGCGCAATCCCAGCCTGCGCTGTTTGCCGGGGTCAGAAAACGCCGCAATGACGGGGTCGTGAAGTTGCTGACATCGAAATCCGCCAATTTCATCCGCAAGCGCCTTCTCAGGGACAACTGCAGGGATGCAGGGTGCGGATTCAAAGTCCTGCCGGCGTCCGTGGCAAGAGGGCTGCCCTACTTCGACAACATGCACCGTTTTCTTCCCGCCCTCTCGATCCGGGCCGGGCTGACTGTCGTCGAAGTCGACGTGGAAGACCGTCCCCGGCTGGCGGGTGTCTCCAAATACGGGTTTTTCGATCGCGCTGCGGTTGCGTTTCTCGACACTGTGGGTGTCTTCTGGCTTATCCGCCGATACTCTGATCCGGCAGGGGTAAGCGAGATGAATAACGCTGAAAGCTGAACGTCCTGATCTGGCCGTTGAAGTTTCTCAATGGGCTGTCAACGCGGGTCATGGGTCCGGCCGCGGCCGCATCGGCGGGCAGGAGTTCGAGCGTTTCTTTATCCGGTGCATCGCCGCCCTCCCAGACAAGGACGATATCGTCGGCCTTGCCGCTTGCCGGCGGCCAATGCAGCTGCACGGCGATGTTGGCGGCGTCGTCCTGCCGCTTGGCTGCTATCCGCGCCGGGGTTGAATTTTGCACGTGAATGGCATTGGCAACCGCATCGAATGGTATCGACAGGCGATCGTCACCGAACAGCAGCACAATGGCGAAGGCAATAGGCGCCAATGCGTAGAAACCACCGGATATGATCAGCAGGTTTCGCGCGCCATGCTTTTGCGGAAAGGACAGCGCCAGCAAAATGGCTGTGGGTGCCAGAATGGGTGCCATATAGCGCTCCGCGACGGAATGGTAGTCGGCAAAAAAGACGATCAAAGCAAAGGCCGTCAAACCGAGCACGACGGTACGGAACAGGACTTTCCTGACATCAGTGTCTCCGTCCGGAGCGGGTTTTGGATCGTCCTGCCAGCGGCCAATCAAAAAGATCACAAGAGCCGGGCCTGACCAGAGGAAGGTCGAGATGAAGAGGCTGAGAAGTCCGTCCACCCCAAACCCAGGAAGATCAAAAGGCTGGAGCATCGGGATAAGGTGGTTGAGCTTGACCATTCGACCGGCCGTCGCAGCCAGGGGTGCATTCAAGGAGGCCAAGGCCACAGGGCCCATGGCAAGCAGGAAAATGCCAAGGGATATCAATGCGGGTCTGCAGAAAATCTGACGGCGAATGGTCCTGTTGAGCGCGCAGGCGATCAGAAAGCTGAACAGGAACATGAAGAAGTTGTATTTTGCCAGCCCGCCAATGGCGGCCCATAGACCAAGCCAGACATAGGCGCTGTATCCTCGTCCCGACCGGATCAGAGCCAGAGCATGGATCGTGCCGATGGACGCAACGATCACCAGAAGTGTATGCGCTGTTGTCTGGATCGACATCCAGACAATCTGCGGCAGGAGGGCGGATGCCGCCAGGGCCAATACTCCGGCACGGTCGCCGCCCAATCGGCGTGCGGTATCGAATGAAAGCCAGTGATAGAGGCCAAGCAGGCAAAGACGGACCAGAACCGTCGCAACAACCCAGTTCCAACCGGTGAGCTCAAGCGCCACCCGCACAAGCCAATTGTAAAGCGGCGGGTGCGAATTGCCGTAAATCCAGGAAAAATCCACGGAACCGACGAACTGTGCTTCATCGATGTCGAGGAATGACGACAGTGCCAGCCTGAGTGCGATCAGGGCCGCTGTGTAGCATAGTATTGCAAGGGGGATTCGCCGGGCGAGGTAGGTCCAGTTGATCATCGGGCCGTCCAGTTTCAACGCTGCATAGACTCAAGATTGGATGCAGCCTGACGTCATTTCACATGTGTCGTATCCCACTACAACCAAGTCTCCATTGCCGCAATGCTACAAATTTCCAATGGAGAACCGTGCCAATGAATAAGGCCGCCGGCTTGATGCCGACGGCCTTTCACGCATTCAAATTGTTGTGACTACGCCCTGCGGAGCAGGCCTGCGATCAACGAGACGAGCAGCAACGCCAGGAACACAAAGAAAACAATCTTGGCTATCCCGACCGAAGCCCCGGCTATTCCGCCAAAGCCAAGTGCACCGGCCACGAGGGCAATAATAAGAAACACAACCGCATAATATAACATTATCAACTCCCTATCCTGTTGCATGCACAACGATCTAAGGGGTGCCTTTGTTCCATGCGGCAGCAGGTGCGGATGCTTTGCCGGCTCCTATGCCTTTGCCTTGCTGCTTTCCTTGAAGAACAACGCCTGTGTAATCAGGGCTTTGACCATGTCAGGGTTGAAGGGCTTGGTGACAAGGAAGGTCGGTTCCGGCCTTTCGCCGGTCAGGAGCCGCTCAGGAAACGCTGTGATGAAGATCACGGGAACCGCGTCCTGGCTCAGGATGTTGTTGACCGCATCGATGCCTGAACTGCCGTCGGCGAGCTGAATGTCGGCAAGAATCATGCTCGGATGTGTTTCCGCGTAGAGTTTCACGGCCTCGTCGCGGGTTCGTGCGATACCGACAACCCGATGACCCAGACTTTCCACCATATGTTCGATGTCCATGGCGATCAGCGGTTCGTCCTCGATGATCATGATATCGGTGGCGATCTGCCTGGAGATGCCGACGGAAGCCTCGTCGAGGAGAGCATAAAGCTCCTGCTCGTCTATATCGAGAATATCGAGGGTTTCAGCCTGGCTGAAGCCTTCAAGGCTGATGAGAAGGAAAGCCTGACGCGCGCGCGGGGCGATGGCCGTCAGGTTTGCTGCCGCGTGCTTTTCCCAGCCGAATTCCGATTGCAACTCGAGCGGGCGGACATTGACGGAATTGAAGTGCTTGATCAGCAGCTTGTAGAGGCTGACCCGGTCGGAGGTAGCTTCAGGAAAAAGGGAGACATCGCTGATAAGGATTTCGAGCGTCGCCGCTACATAAGCATCGCCTGACGATTGCGACCCGGTAATGGCGCGGGCGAAGCGGCGAAGATAGGGCAGATGTGGAGCGATCCGAGTGGACAATGACATTATGGTGATTTCCCGTTCCCGTTTGGGCATTGAAGACTAGTACGAACCAAAACACATTGGCGAAAAAAAAGTTCCCTGGCATGGAACTTTTCCTTCTCCAGGGGATTATCGACATTAATGTGCCTGCCAAAAGCTTTTGCGACGAATGACCAGCAAAGATAGTAGAATGAACGCCAACAAAAGTATCTCAGACGGCTCCGAAAAGGGTCGTGTCCGCCGCCGCGACGTCAGAAACGCGGAATCAGAAATTGGTTTGAAGCTGCGTGCGCTTTATGCCTCCGTACAGGAGGAGGAAATACCGGCACGTTTCCTCGACCTTCTGGAAAAGCTCGACGAAGCTGAACGCAACCATGCTCAGTCGTCAAAATAGCAGGCGGTCGAATGGTACATGAATCCCCTGATTTCAAGAGAAATCTGATTGCGTCCCTGCCGAAGCTGCGCGCATTCGCAGTATCGCTGATCGGCAATCCCGACCGCGCGGATGATCTCGTCCAGGACACGATCATGAAAGCGTGGGCCAAGCAGGATTCGTTCGAGCCCGGCACCAACATAAAGGCCTGGCTGTTTACGATCCTGCGCAATGAATTTTATAGCCAGATGCGCAAGCGCGGGCGCGAAGTGCAGGACTCGGATGGCATTTTCACCGAACAGCTTTCGGTGCATCCCTCCCAATACGGCGCGCTTGATCTGCAGGATTTCCGCAAGGCTTTGGAAAAGCTGCCCGACGATCAACGCGAGGCAATCATTCTTGTCGGAGCGTCCGGCTTTTCCTATGAAGAGGCGGCGGATATCTGTGCATGCGCCGTTGGGACAATCAAGAGCCGCGTCAGCCGTGCAAGAACACGCTTGCAGGAACTTCTCGATGTCCAGGGAGAGGTTGACTACGGCCCAGACTCCATTTCCACGCAGGTAACATCAAACAAGTTCGCCTGACGCGCCGTCTTCTTTTGCCGGCAGTGCTCTTAGAGCCATTCGGGCAAAAGCGGTGGTGACGGCTTGCAGGATCTGGGTCTTGCCATAGGGCTTCAAAACCACGGGAACATCGGCAAAACCGGCAATGCCGCTCCTTTGCTGATCATAGGCGGTGGCAAAGACAACGGGAACGCCCCGTTGCAGCATGAGGCTTGCGGCGTCCAGAGAGGAGGTGCCCCGCGCCTTGACTTCGAGAATGGCGATGTCGCATGGCGGCTGGCTCTCAATCCAGAATAGAAGCTCTGCAACGGTCGAGACGACATGAACGGATTTCGCGCCACATTCCTCCGCAATGCGCTCCAACTCGAGTGCGATCAGATATTCGTCCTCCAGAACCAGAAGTCGCTTGCCGGTCAATTCCATATCAACTGCTCCTAAAAGCAGTGCTTATGCGCTGAACGGAATAGGGTGTCATTTAACTATGACATGTCGAACGCGAAGAATTATCGGTCATTTCAATGGCAGCATGTTAGCGTGCTCAACAACTCTCGATTGAGAAATCAAATGAAAACAGCAACAGCTTCAGCAGTACGGCAATTCCCCTGCGAAAAATGCCCCTTGCAGGATTTCCCGCATTTCCAACCGCACGACAAGGACGAACTGGAGTTCCTGTCGGGCTTCAAGACGGGCGAGCTTGTTGCCGACGCCGGGACGACATTTCTGGTTGAAGGTGCCAACAGCGCGCACCTTTTCACGGTTCTGTCCGGTTGGGCGTTTCGCTACAAAACCCTGGAAGACGGCCGTCGGCAAATCCTCAACTACGTGCTGCCCGGCGATCTCATCGGGCTGCAGGGATCCCTGATGAAGGAGATGCAGCACTCCATCGAAGCCATGTCGCCGGTGATTTTGTGTGTTTTCCAGCGTGACAAACTCCCCAACCTTTTTCGCACCTTTCCAAGCCTTGCCTACGATATTACCTGGCTGGCGTCCCGCGAAGAGCAGATGCTGGATGAAATCCTGCTCAGTGTCGGGCGTCGCACCGCATTGGAGCGCGCGGCCTATCTGTTTGCCTTCATTTTTCAGCGTGCCAAGTCGGTCGGCATGGTCAAGAACAACAAGTTGTTTGTGCCGCTGAAACAACAGCACGTTGCCGATACGCTCGGATTGTCCATCGTGCATACGAACAAGACGCTCAAGAAACTAGCGGCGCGCGGTGCATTGCGCTGGGTTGACCGGGGCTGTGAAGTCCTCAATGAAACGACCCTTCTGGATATATCGGGATGGCAAGGTTTGCCGAAGCTGCCAAGACCCTTTATCTAGTTCGTGTATATGGCGGGCCGAGCATACGAGGCCTGTTTTGGCAGGAGCAGTGCAGTTGGTGCAGTGGCGCAGAGTTTTGGCAGGCTTTTCGGAGAGACCCCGGCGCGGGTTGGCCATCATCATCTCGCTTGCCCTGATCATCACCGCTGCGACGTCGACCGTCATCCTGACCCGCGGCTTCAACAACCAGATGGACGACGTCATTGCCACCTACCGGGTCCGGGAGCAGGCGGATGGCGCACTCGCCCTCTTGAACGAAGCGCATACCAGTCAACGCGGTTATCTCCTGACCCAAAACCCCGCCTTCCTCGATCTCTATCGTGCGGCCGCGTCCCACCTTGCCGAATCGCTGAATACGCTGAACGAGATGACAAGAGGCAATCCCCGGCAACAGGCCATTGTCAGCCAAATTCAGGATCTGGCGAAGCAGAAGCAGCAAAAGGTCGAAGCGGCCATATCGATGTCTCTTGCGGGGAACAACAGCGAAGCTCTGGCTTCACTCGGCTCCGATTTCGGCATCGGCCAGATGGATGAAGTCAGGAAAACCATCAACAGTTTCCTGGGTGAAGAAGATCGTCGGCTGATTGCCCGCAACATAGCCATGGACAAGTTGCGCTTCTGGCTGACCATTGCCTCGATCCTGGCCCTCGCAGGTGCACTGATACTCGCCTATATCCTTGCCAGCCGCACCAAGCGCTATGTGCGCAAGCTGACCGAAGGTCAATCGACGCTGCTTTCTGAAAAATCGCAACTGGAAGAAATGGTTCAACTGCGCACCGCCGAGCTCGAAAAGGCCATGCTGATTGCCAAGCGGGAGCGCGCGCGCGTGGAAACGCTCCTGCAGGATTCCGATCATCGCATCGGCAATTCGCTGGCGACCGTGTCATCGCTTCTTGGCATCCAGATGCACGGCGTTTCGTCAGACGAAATCCGCGTGGCCCTCGGCGCGGCGCGTGATCGAATCCAGACGATTTCTTCGGCACACCGCCGGCTCCGGCTGGGAAAGGATCACGAAACCGTTCGGGCCGATGAGTATTTGCCGGAGATTATGGCCGACATCAGGGAAGCGCATTTTCACGACCGGGATATCCGGATCGAAGCCCATTTCGAACCGATTGATCTGAGCTCCCGGGATGCCACAACCCTCGGTATCATTATCGGTGAGCTGACGATGAACGCGATCAAACACGCATTTCCGCATAATCGCGCGGGGTTGATCGAAATCAGCCTGCAGCGTGATGCCCACGGCATTATAGCCCTCACCATTGCTGATGATGGCATCGGCATCCAGAAAAAACTCCACAAGCGGGCGACAGGTTTGGGCTCCGTGATCGTCGCACAGCTCTGCCAGCAATTTGGCGGTGCGGTGACCTATGGCGCCAAAGATGGTGGCGGCACGATCGTGACGGTCACGTTCCCCTCCCTTCGCAGTGCAGCTGCGCCGGAAAACGCGAAGGCGGAAGACGAATGAGTGGCAGTCAGAGGGTTGCCGCCCCGGTTTCCGGCATGTCGGCTTTCAGCTGTTCCAGCGCAAGTTCGATGTCGCGCAAGGTCCGGGTAGCGCCGTCCTCATTGTCCATTCCACCTTCCGTCGCTGCCCGCTGCAATCCTCTGGCTTCGCTGAGCAGTTCCCGCAGCTTTTCGATTTTCACGATCCTGTCCAGACTATTGTCCGATAGAATGTCCTTCGCTTCGCGCATAGATTTCTCCTTTGCATTCCTCACGCAACAGAAACGACGGGCGCTATTAAATGTTCCGGGCGGGGAACAAAGGGGTATGCGTTGCGTTGATAATCGAAGCTGTTTCAATGTTAAGAGTAAGGACGGCTCGATGAGGGGCGTCATGTGACTATGAAGTCAGACCAAATTTCAGAAAACATGTCAGGATTTCTGTCAGAGCCCGCTCGTCTGGACGCTGTTTCCATGCTGAGCGGCCTTGAATTTCAGCCTGAAAGCGAGCTTCACGGACTAGCCTCTCTGGCCTTGTCATTCTCGAATGCCGATGTTGCGCTGATCGTGGCGGTCGGTGAGACGCAAACCCGGATACTGGCGCAGGCCGGAAACGCGCCGGCGGGACGCACCGATTTCTGGGTGTTCGGCGCAAATGCGCTGGTCCTGCCAGAGGGAGAATCGCTGGTCGTTCCCGATGTGACGGCAGACAAGCGATTTTCCGGGGGTGTGGCGGGCTCAGCCGGCAATGATGTGCGGTTTGTTGCAGCAACGCCCGTCGAGGTTGGTGGCGCGCGGGTAGCTGCGCTTATCATCGCCTCGGCGCAGCCCGGACAAACGGCAACCACGCTGCTGCAATCCCAGTTGAAACAGGTGGCCAGGCTTGCCGGTTCCTTTCTCAAAATGAAGTGCGATGCACAAAGCAATGTCCGGTCCATCGAAACCCTGAACAGGGATGAACTGCGCCATGATATGGCACTGGAGGTTGGAAATGTCGGCAGCTGGGTTTG
Organism: Phyllobacterium sp. SL163; assembly: GCF_049896885.1. Taxonomy (NCBI): domain Bacteria; kingdom Pseudomonadati; phylum Pseudomonadota; class Alphaproteobacteria; order Hyphomicrobiales; family Phyllobacteriaceae; genus Phyllobacterium; species Phyllobacterium sp. SL163. The sequence continues at coordinate 400,303 of NZ_JAFCVE010000001.1, forward strand.
GGACCTGAAGACCGGAAAATTCACCGGCAACAAGATGGCGTATTCCATGCTCGGCCTTAGCGGCGACAAGCCGATAAGCGGCGAAGATGTTTTCCGCGCCATGCATCCGGATGATTTTCCATTGATGAAATCGGCGTTCACCCGCGCAATGGCACATAACCAGGATTACATCGGCGAATTTCGCGCCGCATCCTCCGGCCAGTGGCTGCTCGGACGCGGCCGTGTCTTTGAACGGGATGCCGCCGGCAGGCCGCTTGTAGCCGTTGGCGTTAATATCGATATCACCAGCACGCGAAATGCCGCCGAGAAAACCCGGCTGCTGTTGCGGGAATTGAATCACCGGGTCAAGAATACGCTGGCCATGCTGCAATCGCTGGCGCGGCAGACATTGAACCGGACCTTGGATCCGGCGGAATTCATGGAGGCTTTCTCCGGTCGGCTGCGGGCGATCTCCGAGGCACACACGCTTTTGTCGGATCGTGAATGGAGCGGCATCAGTCTCGTTGACCTCATCACCAAGCAGGTCGAACCCTATGCGATTTATGATCCGGCCCAGGTCGTGCTGGAAGGCGAGGACATGATTCTCCCGCCCGATCATGCCTTGGGACTTGGCATCGCGTTGCACGAACTTGCCACCAATGCGGCCAAGCATGGTGCTCTGTCCTCCGCACGGGGGAGGGTGCGTGTGTCATGGCAGACGGAAACCGGGCTCGATGAATCCAGGGTTGTGATTCACTGGGTCGAATCCGATGGGCCCCGTGTCATACCTCCTGCCGCCCGAGGACTTGGCGAGCGGCTGATTGAACGCAGCCTGGACAAAGTTCTGTCGAGCAGCGTCCGGTTGAGTTACCCCGAAACCGGCATGGAAGTTCTGATTTCGATGCCGATAAAGGAAGGATCAGCCGCTGTCGTTGGATGATGGTTTCTTCTTGGTGAGAAGCGAAAGTCCGGCAAAGGCGATGACCGGTACGGCGAGCATCAGCAGTCCCCGCGATTTCAAGATGGTTGGCGCGGCGGCAAGTGCAGCGACGGTCAGCAGGGTTGAGGTATCGACCTTTGACCGCTCGCGCTGCCGCTTGCGTGCAACCGTTTCAGCAACTTTCATGATGATGTAGGCCAGAAGCGCAAGGACGATCGCGCCGCCGGCCAGGATTAGGGCGGCGTACAAATCGCCGAAATGCCGAGAAAGCGCGATATAGCCCGCGACGAGCAGGAAGACGCCGGCAATCGCCAGCAGAATGCCGATCAGCGCGAGGAAGACCGCACGGCGCTTTGCCCGGCTCACAGCGGAACCGAGCTCTCCAGAAACCGCACTGGACAGAAGGGGGGCCAGCAGTTTCAGCATGTCAGCGGCGGGCGATCAGAGCCAGAAGAAATCCCACGCCCGCAGCGACGGCAACGGTTGTCAGGGGGTTCTCGCGCACAGTCTCTGTCAATTGATCCTCGAGCGCCTTGGCCTGAGACCGTATTTCATCCAGTGCGTCTTCGCCGCGTGCCCTGGCGTTCTCGAAGGTCGAGGATGCATTACTGCTCGCCTCTTTTGCGGAGGTCTTGCCAATTTTGGCGAGTGTTGCCGCAATGTTCGCGATGTCCTCTTTCAACGCGGCAACCTGAGCTTGCAGATCCGGGTTGGACTCCGTTGCATCGTCCACGGCTTTGCGAACTTTCGAAGAAACTGACGCCATTAAAGGAACTCCTTGAGAAATATAAGTTTCATGGGGATTGAAACGCCCCGCTTGCGGTTTGGTTCCATGCGGAAGCGGAGACCGCTGCTCATGCAGCGGTCTCCCTGCATTGGGCTGCAAACACTGTTATTCGGCGCTGCCGCGCAGCAGGATTTTCTCGCTGTCGGCCTTGTAGGCTTCCTCGCTATAGGCGGGATGGGCCTGTAGCTGCTGCTTCGTGAAGGGCGTGTAGACGGCGATCTTGCCGTCCTTGTCCGACAGTAGGTCGAGATTCTCGATGGAAATGGCGATGGGTTTCTTGCCCAGGCCAAGGAAACCGCCGACGTCCACGACGAAGGCTTCGACCTGACCGTCGGGGGTCATCAACGCGTCGCCCACGGAACCAAGCGTCTCATCATCCGAGCCATAGACGGTCGTGCCGATCAATTTTTCCGCGCTGACGGCGGTTGCCGGTACAGCTTTCAACCCGTCACGCGTCGCCATTGTGGCTTGCGGGGCCGGCTTGGCAGGCGCAAGAGACGGCTTCAGAACATCGGCCGCGGGGTGCCCGTCGAGCAAAGCCGCCTTGTCAAAGGCAGGCGCCTTTTCCAGCTCCTCCTTGCTGGTGGCGATGACGAGCCAACGCGTACCGTCCGCCCGGTCAGCCCAGGCCAGACCATCCAGTCCAACGGCCACATCCTTCTCGCCGATGCCGATAAATCCGCCAACGCCGATGATTGCCGCCTCAGCCGTGCCATTGGCGTCAAGCACCAGATCTTTGACCGCGCCGATCGAGACGGAATCATCCTTGGCGCCGTTATAGACTTTCTGCCCGATCAAGCCGGAAGCCAGGATTTGCCCGGCTGCAGATTCGACATAGCGCCCGGCATTTTGCGCAGGCTTGCTTTTGTCGTGGAAAATGCCGTGCGTTGCCGCTGAACCCGGTTCCTGGGCCTGGGCGAAACCGGATGTTGCCAGGACTGTGATCAAGGCAGTGGTCATCAAGAGACGTTTGGTCATGCGAATATGATTCCTGTATAATATCGTGATGTGAAGAAGCGCCGGGACAATGGCCGGCATGAAGGCAGCGCCGCGCAACGTTCCTACGAGAGATAGCCGAGGAACCAGAGAATAAGGATGATCGGTATTGGCAGGCCGATGAGCCAAAGTAAAACTCCACGCAGCATAGTGTGTCGATCCTTTCGTCAGGTCTGATCCGGGCAATCAGAGTTCAAACAGTTCCGTTAGATGCGGCCCAAAAGCAGCAGGATGAGCAGAATCACCAGGACAATCCCAAGCAAACCGGAAGGGCCGTAACCCCATGCCCGCGCGTGGGGCCAGCTTGGAAACACGCCGATCAGCGCCAGTATCAGAATGATGATCAGGATCGTTGTCACCGGCATTCTCTGCTTCTCTCCTTTGAGCGGCCCGATGCATTGAAAACTTCCGATATCGATTTTTGTTCCGGCCGCTGCAGCGTTTCGATGCTGCTCCATGCAGTGCGAAAGAACGGGTTGGTGTCGTTTTCGTAGGTCTTGGCGGGGGCCATGCAACCAAATTCAGCCGGCTTCGTTTCAGAGTGTTATCGAACGGAGAGGGATTTTCATGAATTCGGAGAAGCGGGCTGGCTATGCCGTCTGAGAATGTAAGGGAGGCGTCCCCGCGCGCCGTTGAGCGCGTCAGTCAAAGGTCAATTTATGCGCCTGCTCCTCCCGATGCCGACGGGCGAATGCAGTTCCCGCCCATCATTGTGGCCATTGCGGTGGTCGCTGCGCTGTATTTTGCCCGGGATATTTTTGTTCCGCTGGCGCTGGCGCTGCTCTTGACCTTTGCCTTGTCGCCGCTGGTCACTCAGCTTCACCGCTTCGGTGTGCCGAAGATTCTTTCGGTTATCGCCGTGGTGCTGACCGCGTTTATCGCCATATTCCTGTTTGCCACGATTGTGGTCGGGCAGCTCACGGTTCTGGCGCAAAATCTGCCAAGCTACCAGTACAACATTGAGGCAAAGATCAGGACCATCAAGGACGCGCAGTCCGGTAACGGTGTTTTTGACCGCGGTGCGCGCATGTTCAAACGGCTCAATGAAGAAATTGGCCGCTCCGATGAAGTGGAGCGGTTTCCCGCGCAAAACGGCGCAGGCACACAGGCACAACAACCTCCTGAGAATGTGACGCCGAACAATCAGGCAGAAAACAAGTCTCCCCTCGCAAAAGGTGATCCGGATAAACCCGTTCCGGTCGAAATCCGTTATCCGGCCCCGGATCCCCTGCAATTGCTGCAAACCGTCGCCGTGCCCTTGATTCAGCCGCTGGCAACGGTCGGCATTGTCGTGGTCTTTGTCATCTTCATGCTGCTGCGGCGGGAAGATTTGCGTGACCGCTTCATCCGGCTTGTGGGAGCCAGCGACATTCACCGCACGACCACGGCATTGCATGATGCGGGCAAGCGGGTCGGGCAATATCTCCTGATGCAGCTTGTGATCAATATCTGCTTTGGTGTCCCGATCGGCATCGGCCTCTGGCTGATTGGTATCCCCAATCCGATGCTGTGGGGCCTTCTCGCCATCGCCCTGCGTTTCGTGCCCTATATCGGACCATTCATTGCCGCATCTTTCCCGCTCATGCTTGCGTTGGCGGTCGATCCCGGCTGGATGCTCCTGTTGTGGACCGCCGCCTTGTTCATCGTTCTCGAGTTGATCAGCAACAATGTCATGGAGCCGGTGCTCTATGGTTCGAGGACCGGACTCTCGCCGGTTGCCATCCTGCTTGCGGCGATAGTCTGGACCTGGATATGGGGCCCGATCGGGCTCCTGCTTTCCACGCCGCTGACGGTCTGTCTCGTGGTGCTCGGGCGTCACGTGCCGCGCTTCGAGTTCCTGGATGTGCTGCTTGGCAACGAACCCGTATTGTCGCCGCCGCAACAGCTTTATCAGCGGTTGTTGTCCGGCGATCCCGACGAGGCGACGGAAAAAGCGGAAGACTATCTGCAGTCATCGGCGATTGCGGATTACTACGCATCCGTTGCTGTCCCTGCGCTGTTTCTCGCCGAGCATGACCGGGGACGGGGCGTGCTGGATGCTGCGCGCCGCAGCCGCGTGGCACAAAGCATGATACGCCTTGTGGAAAATCTCTCGGAACATCAGGACGTGCAAGGCGAGGATGATGAAGATCATGTCGAACCGGCCAAGAGCGGGCGCAGCAAGAGCGAAGAGCCAAGGACGATCATTTCAGCGGGTGGGCGAGGCGATCTCGACGACGCGGCAGCGGTGATCATTGGCGATATCCTGGAGCGGGGTGACTTCGAGGTTCGCGACATCACGCATGACGAGCTTGAAGCCGTGAATATCGGCAAGCTCGACCTTGCCGATGCGAGTGCGATCTATATCAGCTATCTCAACATGTCTTCGGTGGCCCATGCCCGTTATCTCGTCCGTCGTATTCGCAGGCGGAATGGGCGTATCAAAATCATTGTCGGCTTCTGGGCCGAGGATGCAGGCACTGTTGAAGGTGACAAGATCGTTGGATCAAGCCGAAATTGCTATTTTGCCTCGAACATCGAAGCGGCAATCAAACAGGTTGCCGGGTGATATCCGGGATATTCGGGAAAGCCTTCCCGCGGATGGGAACCAAGATGACTCTGTGACGTTTCGCAGAAGCTGGTTACACGTTGACCGGCACGTTCAGAACCCGGTGCCTGTTCCCCCGTGGGCACCGGGTTTTTGCTTTGATATAAAAATTATCCTTTAAATTCAATATTTTAAGTATTTTTGATTTCGCGGGAACCGGAAGCGCCACCGCCCGTTTACCTCTGGTGAGTGAACATTCAAGGAGTGTACCGATGGGTAGCACAGGTGACAAGATTTCCGGACTTGCCAACAAAGCCGCTGGCAACATCAAACAGGCAGCGGGCAAGGTAACAGGCTCCAAGAAGCTGCAGGCCGAAGGCAAGGCTCAGGAACTGAAGGGCGATGCCCAAGAGATGAAGGGCAAGGCCAAGGATGCCGTGAAGAAGGTCGTTGACCGCGCTTGACTGTTCCTATGGCTGAAGTTTGAACCGGCTCGCAATCGAGCCGGTTGCTTTTTGCGCAATAGTCTGTCGTGCTGAGCTGCGATTTTCAAAAAGCGATATTCTTACAGGTTGATGGGGATGTGTTCATGAGACTGAATGTCGGGTGTGAATTGCGTTTTGACTTTGTTCAGGAAACACCCTTGATTGCCATCTTGAACGTGCACCATTCGCGCGTCGAGGACATTGAAGGCGTCGAGACATTCCAGTCGACATTCGGTTCGAGCGTCGACGGTTATCACGACCAGTTCGGCAACTGGTGCAACCGCATCCTGGCTGCGCCCGGCCCGTTCATCTGTTCGACCAATGCGATTGTCCGCGATAGCGGTATGCCGGATCCTGTTGTGCTGGAGGCTGTCCAGCACCGCGTGCAGGACTTGCCTGCGGAGACACTGGTCTATCTCCTGGGCAGCCGCTATTGCGAGACGGATGTCTTGAGCGAAGAAGCATGGCGGCTGTTCGGCAATACGCCAGAGGGTTGGCAACGGGTGCAAGCCGTTTGCGACTATGTCCATAATCACATCACATTCGGCTATGCGTTTTCCAATCCGACACGGACCGCCGCATCGGGCTATGCGGAAGGCCGAGGCGTTTGCCGGGATTTTACCCATTTGGCCGTGGCTTTTTGCCGGTGTCTCAATATTCCGACGCGCTACAGCACGGGCTATATCACCGATATCGGCGTACCGCCGCCCCATTCGGCGATGGATTTCTGCGCCTGGATGGAAGTCTATCTGGGTGGACAGTGGCATGCGTTCGATCCGCGCAACAACAAGCCCCGTATCGGGCGGATCAAGGTGGCGCACGGAAGAGATGCGGCCGATGTTCCATTGACCAATATTTTTGGTCCCAATGTGCTGACAAAATTCACGGTTTGGGCTGAAGAGGCGGTGTGATATCCTGCTTTTTTCGCAACCTTCTCCGCTGCCAGCTGTTTTGACTGGTGATATACAGGAGGAAAGCATGAGCCAACGTGCGATCGATTTCGTCAATAGCTGGATAGAAGCCAATGTTCATGCCACGCGTCCGGCAGATATGGCGCATCATGATCCAAGGCCCAAACAACTGGTCGCAAAATGCACCGCCGCCGCGGAGGCTATCGGCATCTCGAAGGAAGAGATTCTGGATGGCTTGGGGGATCTGGAAATTTGCATGATCGCCGCCATTGACCGGGCTGCATTTGCCAAGGATATCAAGCGGGCCTAGGCTGCGATTCAATGAAAATCCCGTGATTTTGGCAGAATCCGGACCTTGCGCGGATGACGGGCTCTCGATTGATCGGGAACCGGATGAACCACTTCATCGGCATGCGATACAGGCAAGGGCGGCAGTTGTTCCGAAAGCCGATACAGATCCGACGTCCGGTCAATCAGTTTCCGGGCAACGATATGCGTGACATTATCGCTGCTCTGGACCGTTCCCTCGATCAGGATGAGGCGGGAACTCATCACTTCCTTGCGATAGGTGGCCATTGTCTTCGCCCAGACGATGATGTTGGCAATGCCGGTTTCATCCTCGATCGTCATGAAGACAACACCTTTGGCGCTGCCCGGTCTTTGGCGGACGGTGACCACGCCGGCAAGCTTGACGCGCCTGTTGCTGGCCAGAGACGTGGCCTGTCTGCAGGTCACGACACCTTCACGGCCAAGCATGTCCCGCAGAAACTGCATGGGGTGTCCCTTGAGCGATAGCCGGAAGGATTCATAGTCGGCAATGACATGCTCAGCCATCTGCATAGGCGGCAACCGAGTCTGCGCTTCCACGGCAAGTTCGTTGGTGTCAGCAATCTGGAAGAGTGGCAGGGTTGTATTGTCGGGAAATCTGCGCACGGCCCAGAGTGCTTCACGCCGGTCAATGGCCAGTGAGCGGAACGCATCCGCATCGGCGAGCAGGACAAAGGCGCGGCGCTCCAGTCGCGTCAGGCGGCGAAGCTCTTCAATGTCCGCATAGGGTTTTTTCCGCTTTACGCAAATTTCGTCGGCCCAGGCTTTCGAGAGGCCGTCGACCTGCCGAAAGCCCATGCGCATGGCAGGATTTCCACGGCTTTTCTTTTCCAGCGTGTTGTCCCATTCGCTGAAATTGACATCGACAGGACGCACTTCGACATCGTGTTCCCGTGCGTCGCGGATGATCTGGGCCGGGGCATAAAAACCCATGGGCTGCGAATTCAGGAGAGCGGCGGCAAACACTTCCGGATGGTGGTATTTGATCCAGGAAGAAATGTAGACGAGAATGGCAAAACTTGCCGCATGGCTTTCCGGAAAACCATATTCACCGAAACCCTTGATCTGGTTGAAGCAGTTTTCGGCAAAGCTGCGCTCATAGCCGCGGCGTACCATGCCCTCAACCATCTGCTCCTGCATCTTGTGAATGGTGCCGCGATTGCGGAATGTTGCCATGGCGCTGCGGAGCTTGTTGGCCTCATCGGGGGTGAACCCTGCCGCTTCAATGGCAATGCGCATGGCCTGTTCCTGAAACAGGGGAACACCAAGGGTTTTTTCAAGAACCTTTTTCAGCTCGTCCTTGTCGCCATGCTCGGGAGAAGGAGATGGAAAATGAACCTTTTCTATGCCTTTGCGGCGCCGCAGATAGGGATGAACCATGTCGCCTTGAATCGGGCCCGGGCGCACAATGGCGACCTCGATGACCAGATCATAAAATTTCCTCGGGCGCAGGCGCGGCAGCATGTTCATCTGAGCGCGGCTTTCCACCTGAAACACCCCAAGGGAGTCCGCCTCGCACAGCATATCGTAGACCTTCAGATCGCCTTGCGGGACAGTCGCAAGTTCTAAGCGCTCGCCCCCCTTATGCAGATGAATGAGATCGAAAGCCTTGCGGATACATGTCAGCATGCCGAGTGACAGCACATCGACCTTCATGATCCGGAGCGTGTCGATATCGTCCTTGTCCCACTCAATGAAGGAACGGTCCTCCATGGCTGCAGGGCCGATGGGAACGGTTTCATCAAGCCGCTCCCGTGTCAGGACGAAGCCGCCGACATGCTGCGAGAGGTGGCGCGGAAAACCGAGCAGCTCCGTTGCCAGTTTGACGGCACGGCGGATCATGATGTTGTCGGGGTCAAGACCCGCCTGCCGCACATGCTGCCGGTCCACGGTGGAGCCCCAGCTGCCCCAGACCGTATTGGCAAGCGCCGCCGTCACATCTTCAGTCAGCCCCAGGGCCTTGCCGACATCGCGGATGGCGCTGCGCGGGCGGTAGCTGATAACCGTCGCGACAATGGCTGCACGGTCCCGGCCGTAGCGCTTGTAAACCCATTGCATGATTTCCTCGCGGCGCTCGTGTTCGAAATCGACATCGATATCGGGCGGTTCCTTGCGCTCGGCCGAGAGAAAGCGCTCGAACAGCGCATTGCCGTTCGTCGGATCGACAGCCGTGATGTGCAGGCAAAAACAGACGGCTGAATTGGCTGACGAACCCCGGCCCTGGCACAGGATGTTCTCCGACCGCGCATAGGTAACAATGTCGTGGACCGTCAGGAAATACGGCGCATATCCCAATGTTGCGATCAGCGTCAGTTCCTTGTTCAGGAGGTCGCGAACCATTTCCGGAATGCCGTCGGGATAACGTTTCGCCGCGCCCTTCCATGTCTCGTCAGCCAGATGTTGCTGCGGGGTTTTGCCCGGCGGCACGGGTTCATCGGGATAATGGTATTGCAGTTCACCAAGGGAGAAGGTGACCGGCGCGGTGAAACGGCGGATTTCCGCTAAGGCTAAGGGAAAATGCCGGAAGAGATGCTGCATTTCCTCCGCTGATTTCAGATGCCTTTCTGCGTTCTTCTCCAGCCTTCGCCCGGCCGTATCAATGGTGACATGGTCCCGGATGCAGGTCAGTACATCCTGCAGGGGGCGGCGGGAAGGGGTGTGGTAAAGCACATTGTTGACCGCCAGCAGCGGAACACCGGCTGTAGTGGCGATACGCTCCAGCTTTTCGCCATGACGCCGGTCAGCGCCTTCGTAAGACATGGCAAGACCAAGCCAGACACATCCCGGCGCAACAACGCTTAGTTTTTTCAGTACAGATCCGAGATCTTCATCCGGCTGTCCTGATGGCATGACCACCGTCTGGAAATCCTTGGCGCGGAAAAGAAAATCCTCCAGCACCAGATGGCACTCGCCCTTGATCTCAGCTCGCGTCTTCCCCTCGCTCAAAAGGCGGCACAGCTGCCCATAGGCCGGGCGGTCGCGCGGATAGACGACCAGATCGGGCGTGCCATCGATGAACATCAGCCGGCAGCCGATAAAGAGGTTGAGCTTTATTCCCTGCTCCTGCGTCAGTTCCTGATGCGCCTTGTAGGCCCGGACAACCCCGGCAAGCGTGTTGCGGTCGGCGATGCCTATGCCTTCAAGGCCGAGCAATGCTGCTGCCTGCACCAATTCCTCCGGCTGCGAGGCGCCTTCGAGAAAGGAGAAATTGCTGGTGACGGCAAGTTCCGTGTAGCTGGGCATCAGGCAAAAAGCCCATGCAGATACCAGCGCGGAGTGGTCTGGCCGCGCTCGTAAAGGCCTTCACGGAAGACCCAGAAACGATGCCCCTGATTGTCTTCGAGACGATAATAATCCCGCGTCAGGGCGCCGGCATGTTCCCGCCACCATTCCGGCGCGATGCGCTCCGGCCCTTCGGCCAGGACGATATTGTGCCGGACCCGCCGCCAGACGAACTGTGCCGGGGCGCCATCGGGAATTCCCGCCGTGGTTTCAATCTGTTCCGGCGGCTGGAACAGCCGGACCGGGCGCTCGGGTGGCTCACCCGGGTGCTGAACGGGCGCCCATTCGACCGGCAGATTTGCGGTGGTGTGAACAGCCGGTTCCAGTGAAACGGCGCGCTCGGGAATATGCGTGTCGACGGGATGCGGACGCAGAACCCGGCTGGTGCCGAGACGAATAGACAGGCGGTCGATCAGCCCGCCAATCTCTTCGGTTTCCTGAACAGTGCTGTCGAGGCTTTTCTGCATGGTTTGGGTTCGCTCGGCCCGCACCGCCGCAAGACGGATGATGTCAAAGCCATAACCGGTATCGAGCGGTTCTGCGAGGGTGGTGAGCCGCTCCTTCAGCAGCCTGAACAGGGTTTTGGTGTCGGTCAGCGGCCGGCCGGCCTGAATGCCGATCCGCCTGACTTCACCATCGACGCGGAAAAACGCAGCCTCGACTTCCCGCGCACCCTCGACACGTTGCTGCAGCTGCCGGAAAAGTTCGTCGCCAAGCGCGTGCAGCACCAGCTCAACACTGTCCATGACAATCAAGGGTTCGGCCATGCGCCGCTCGACCATGCAGGCGGGTACGATGCGCCGAGGCGAGATCGGATGGTGCGCATATCCGAAAAGCGCATCGAGTCGATCGACCAGCCCGGCGCCGAAACGCGCGGCAAGGGCAGCACGGGGAAGCACTTCGACATCGCCGACAGTGCGCAGTCCGGCCCTCTTCAGACCGGCCAGATGAACATCCTCGATCTCGAGGCTGACGAGGCGCAACCGCCGCAATTTTTCCTTGAGCGCGGAATCCCCGATCACATCTCCCGGTGAATGACGGGCAAATGCGTGGGCCGCCGCCGCATTGCCTGTAATGGCCGAGCGGACCACAACGCCATGCTGGCTCAGGCGCTGGTGGATATCCCGGCGCAATTGATGCTCGTCACCGAAGAGATGCACGCAGCCGGTGATATCGAGCATAAGCCCGTCGGGGCCATCGAGTGCGACCAGTGGCGTATAGCGGTCGCACCAGTCAGCGAGTTTCTCCAAGAGGGCGGCGTCCTTGCGCGGTGAAGCGAAGGCAATATCGAGATTTTCAAACTGCGCCCGGGCGTCGGTCAAAGCCATGGTCTTGAACAGGCCTGCCTTGGCGGCACGTTCGTCAAGGGCTGTCAGGCGCAAGGCATTGGCGACCTTGTCGACGACAATCAGGAACTGTCCGGACTCAGCCCGTTGCGGATTTTCGCGTTTGAGGCGGTCGGTGGGCAGGTGTGGAAACCACAGTGCCAGAAACCGGTTCGATCTGTCTGAAAACATGATTGTCACTCTCCCATTGCAGGATCCAATGGCCTGTCATGCCCTGCCTGTTGCGTATAAGGGTGGCGTCAAACACCGGGTGACCCGGCGCATTGGCGCCGCTTGACCGTGACGCGTTCGAGCGGATCATCCAGCGCGTCACAGCGGAATTGTCGATTGGAACGGCGCCGAGCCGCAGCAGGAAGGCGGGCACGCCCGTCTGCTGGGCGGTCAGCAGCAATTTGCGCGTGGCTGTCAGGTCGAGGCATTTCGGATTGCTCCACGGCGCTATGATGACCGCGCCCGTTCCGCGGATGCCAAGGCTGTCCGATGCGGCTTTCAACACATCCTGCGGCGACGAACAGCGCACGATGACGAGCCGCTGCGGATCAAGCCCGAGATGCTTCAACCCCGGCGCATAGGGAAAACCGTGTTCCTGCGCGGCAAAATCCTCTTCCAGCCAGACAATGGGGCTCTGGCCACTGGACGAACGCAAGGCTAAGGCGATGACGAAGCCCGTTGCTGCGCCCGCATCGTGCATTTCCGCCGAAAAAACCTCATGCAGCGCGCCGCGTTGCAATCCCTTGCCAAGCACCCTGTCGATGCTTCTGTCGCCAAAACCAAAGGCACTGCGCGGCGCCTGCGCTTCCAGCGCATTCCGCTCGCTTAAAGACGCGATGTCGCGCCGCAACGCCGTAAGGTCGACGGTTGTCACCACGGTTTCCCCTGAATGTTCATGATATGTTCTATTATGGAATCCATTCGACCAAAGAGTCAAGCGGAGTCCATGGAGGGACGGATTATATGACTCAGCGGTCGATACGCGTGGAAAGGATGATGGACGAAATGGTGCGTTCCACGCCTTCCAATGCGCCGATCCGATCCAGCAATGTATCGAGCTCGCTGATGGAGGGCGCTTCCAGGATGACGATCATGTCGTACTGTCCGCTGACCGAATGCAGGGTCCGCACCCAGGCAATCTCGCGCAATGCCGCTTCGACCCGCTTGGCAAATTTCGGCAGGGCCGTGACCAGTACATGCGCCTTGACCAGATCCCGCTCATATTCGGGGGAAAGCAGCACGCTGTAGCCGCGAATCATGCCGCGCTTTTCCAGCCGTTCGATGCGGCTTTGTACCGTAGTGCGCGATACGCCGAGCTTGCGGGCAAGGTCGGCGGTCGAGGCGCGGGCGTTCTCGCGCAGCAGGGAAAGCAGGGCGTGGTCGGCATCTGTCAGCATAATGTCAAACTCATACGGCGTATTGCCAAAAAATAGGGTGTTATATCGTCAGTTTACACACTTCATTTCGACGAACAAGGGTGAGAAAATAATGAAAGTTCTGAAATCCTGAGGGGAATCACATGAAAGAGATCGTCATCGTCGGTGCAGGCAAAATCGGCGGAACAATCGCCAACCTGCTCGCAAACACCGGAGACTACCGCGTAACGGTCGTCGACCGGGCCCAGGCACAGCTTGATGCCCTGGATGTTTCCCCGCTTGTCGTCACCCGCTGCATCGAGATTGCTGAAGAGGGCGCGCTTGAAAAGGTTCTCGCCGGCAAATTCGCCGTGCTCAGCGCCGCTCCCTTCCATCTGACCACGCGGATTGCGCAAGCCGCTGCGTCGTCGGACGTGCATTATCTCGACCTGACCGAGGATGTTGCCAGCACCCGCATCGTCAAGCAGCTTTCGGCGACGGCAAAGACAGCCTTCATTCCCCAGTGCGGTCTGGCTCCGGGCTTCATTTCGATTGTCGCCAATGATCTGGCCAAGCGCTTCGATACGCTGGAAAGCGTGCGCATGCGCGTCGGTGCGCTGCCGCAGTACCCGTCGAATGCGCTCAACTACAACCTGACCTGGAGCACGGACGGCGTCATCAACGAATATTGCGAGCCATGCGAAGCCATCGTCGACGGTGAGCTGACCGAAGTGCCGCCGCTGGAAGAGCGCGAGGAATTCTCGCTCGACGGCGTAACCTACGAGGCTTTCAACACGTCGGGCGGTCTTGGCACCCTGTGCGAAACGCTGCTCGGCAAGGTCCGCACGCTGAACTACCGCACGATCCGTTATCCCGGCCATGCCGCCATCATGAAGGCCCTGCTCAACGATCTTGGCCTGCGGGACCGCCGCGACGTGTTCAAGGACATCCTGGAAAACGCCCTGCCTTCGACCATGCAGGACGTCGTGGTGATTTTCGTTACGGTCAGCGGCCGCAAGAAGGGCCGTCTCCTGCAGGAAACCTATGCCAACAAGGTTTATAGCGGCCATATCGGCAACGTGCTGTACAGCGGCATCCAGATCACCACGGCGTCGGCCATCTGCGCCGTTCTCGACATGCTGGCCAATGGCGACCTGCCGCAGCAGGGCTTCCTCAAGCAGGAGGATATCGCGCTTGATGCCTTCCTCGCCAACCGTTTCGGCAAGGCCTATGCCCAGACCGAAACAGCAGGACGCCTCGTCGCCTGATTGTTCCGCTTGTCGGCTAACCTTTAAAACAACGCGCTGGATTCCGCATCCGGCGCGTTTTTTGTTGCGGTGTTTCGTCCATTTCCTTGCCTTGCGCTTCCAGAATCCGGGTGGTAGCGTTTTGAAAACATGTGAAAACAGTAAACATCACGCGGCTCACCAAGGCGTTCCTATGTCTTGCTGAACGGCAGGTGATGCCGGGAGGAAGACAATGGAACGGCGTGAATTTCTTGTGGGCGCAGCGGCCCTGTCCGTGCTGGCTGCATCGAACACGGGACTGATGGCACAGACAGGCGGAGCGCTGGAAAAGACCAGCCTGACGCTGGGTGTCGGCGGAAAGCCGCTCCTCTATTATCTCCCGCTGACCATTGCCGAGCGCCGCGGCTTTTTCAAGGATGCCGGTCTCGATGTGACGATCAACGATTTCGGCGGCGGGGCAAAATCCCTGCAGGCGCTGGTGGGCGGCTCCGTCGATGTGGTGACGGGTGCTTACGAGCACACGATCCGCATGCAGGCGAAGGGGCAGGATGTCCGTGCACTGTGCGAGCTCGGGCGTTTCCCGGCCATCGTCATTGCCGTGCGCAAGGAACTGGCCGACAAGGTCAAATCTCCCGCCGACTTTGCCGGCCTGAAGCTTGGTGTCACCGCCCCCGGTTCGTCGACGGCCCTGACCGTCCAGTATGCCATGGTAAAGGCGGGCTTGAAGGCCAACAATGCGCCGCTGATCGGCATTGGTGGTGGTGCCAGCGCTGTCGCCGCGATCAAGCAGGGCCAGGTGGATGTGATTGCGCATCTGGATCCCGTCATTGCCAAGCTTGAAGCGGACGGCGATATCAAAATCCTCATCGATACACGTACGGAGGAAGGCACGCGCGCGTTGTTCGGCGGCTCCAATCCGGCGGCGGTTCTCTATGTGAAAAAGGATTTTGCCGACGCGAACCCCAATACGTCTAAAGCGCTGGTGGGTGTTTTCGTCAAGACGCTGAAATGGCTGCACGGCGCTACACCGGAAGAGATCGCCGACAGCGTTCCCGCCGAATACCAGCTGGGTGACAAGCCGCTTTATCTCAAAGCCATTGCCAATTCGCTGCCGACCTACTCGCTGGATGGGGTTCTTCCCATGGAAGGCATGCAGTCGGTTCTCAATACGCTGAAAATCCTCGACCCCGAATTCGCCAATGCGACGATTGACCTTGCCGCGACCTATGATGACCGTTTCATCAAGGGGTGAGGCATAAGCATCAATGATCATTGCACGGAAGACCACGCGGGACCTGAACGAGGCCCAGGATGTCAATGCGGTTGAGCTCAACGGCATCCATATTGCGTTTCCCCTGCAGGGCGGCGGCATCTATGAGGCTGTCGGTGAGACGAACCTCGTGGTCAGCGACCGGGAGTTCGTGGCGATTGTTGGCCCCACCGGCTGCGGGAAATCGACACTGCTCAATGCCACGGCGGGTCTTCTCAAGCCGGCGCAGGGGCAGGTCCGCACGTTTGCCAAGCCGCTGTCGGGCTTGAACAAACATGCAGGCTATCTCTTCCAGCAGGATTCACTAATGCCCTGGAAGACCGCGATCGACAACGTGGCCATCGGGCTGGAAGTGGCGGGCACGCCGCGCCGCGACGCCCTGGAGCAGGCACGGGTCTGGCTCGGTAAAGTGGGTCTCGCGGCCTTCGCCGATCGCTATCCGCACATGTTGTCGGGCGGCCAGCGCAAGCGGGTGGGGCTGGCGCAGGTGCTGATCCGTCACCCCAAGATATTGCTGATGGATGAGCCGTTCGGGCCGCTCGATGCCCAGACACGGCTGATCATGGGTGATCTCCTGCTTGATCTGTGGTCGGCGGACCGCAAGGCGGTGATGTTCGTCACCCACGACCTTGATGAGGCTATCGGTCTTGCCGACCGGGTGATCATCATGTCGGCGGGACCCTCATCCCGTATCATCGGCAATTACACGATCCCGCTGGCGCGCCCGCGCAACATGGCCGATATCAAGTCCGAGCCGCAATTCCACGAGGTGCACCGGGAAATCTGGAATGCCTTGAAAGAGGAAGTTCTGAAGGGTTATCGGCAGACGGAAGAGGTCCGGCCATGAACAGGCTTACATTGATCAGCCTGCAGGTGCTCGTGGCGGTTGTCACCTTGGTGTTCTGGCACATTGCCTCGACGACAACCCTTATCGGCAATCCGAAAATCATCAGCTTTTTCTTTGCCGAACCGCTCGCCGTGGGCAAGCGCATGGTTCAGTGGTTCACGGAAGGATCGATCTGGTATCACCTCGGCATCACGCTGACCGAGGCGGCGCTTGCCTTCATCATCGGTTCGCTCGGCGGGGTCATCATCGGGTTCTGGTTTGCCCGCAAGCCCTTGCTCGCTGCGGTGTTCGATCCTTATGTCAAGGCGGCCAATGCCCTGCCGCGCGTCGTGCTCGCGCCGATCTTTGCGTTGTGGCTGGGGCTCGGCATCTGGTCCAAGGTGGCGCTGGGTGTGACGCTGGTGTTCTTCATCGTCTTCTTCAATGTCTATCAGGGCGTTAAGGAAGTCAGCCCAGCCGTTCTTTCCAACGCCCGCATGCTTGGAATGAACGAGCGGCAGCTCTTGCGGCATGTCTACATGCCGTCGGCTCTCTCATGGATGTTCTCGTCGCTGCACACATCCGTGGGTTTTGCCGTGGTCGGTGCGGTGGTGGGAGAGTATCTGGGATCCGCTGCCGGTCTCGGCTACCTCATCCACGAGGCCGAAAGCGTGTTCGATGTCACCGGCGTTTTCGCGGGGATGTTCGTGCTGATGGGCTTTGTCATACTGGTGGACTGGCTGGTGACGCTGGTCGAAAACAGGCTGCTCGTCTGGCGGCCCAAGACCTCGGTCATTACCAGCAGATAGGCGACCGCCACCGGCATTCCGGTGGCGGTCTTTGGTCAGATAGCCGTCAGATCCGCTCCGCGCGTTTCCTTCGACAGGAGCACGCAGACAATGCCCGGTATGACCATGACCGCCGCGTAGATGATGACCGCATGCTGCGTGCCGGTTGCGTTGAGGAGCAGCGTTGCAATCAGCGGTGCAACAGAGCCGCCGACCACCGAGGCGACCTGATAGCTGATGGACATGGCGGAATAGCGCACATGGGTCGGAAACAGCTCCGTGAAGAACGGGGCCATGCTGCCGACGATAATGCCGTGGAATGTCAGGGTGAGCAGGGTTGCCTGCAGGACGAGGCGCGGATCGGCACCGTGCGGCAGGCTGAACAGATAGGTACCTGCAGCAAGGCCGCCAACCAGTCCCAGCAGCATCAATGGCTTGCGGCCAAAACGATCCGAGGCATAGGCTGCGGCCATGATGACGATGACTTCGAGGATCGAGCCCCAGAACAGAGCGCCCACGCCGACGGACCGCGCCAGACCGAGGAACTGGACGGTGAGAACGAGAAAGAAGGTCGTGAACAGATAGAACAGGGTGTTTTCGGCTGTTTTGACCAGAAATACCTGGCCCATGGGCTTGCTGAAATGCTTGAAGGCTTCCGACAAGGGGGCGGCCGGTACGGATTTGCGCTTTTCGACCAGTTCGATGAAGGCAGGGGATTCCTCCACCTTGCGGCGCATCCAGAAACCAAGGACAACCAGAACGATCGAGAACAGGAACGGCAGGCGCCATGCCCAGTCGACAAAGGCCTGTTCGCCGAAGCGCAGGGTCAGGAAGCTGATCGTGGCTGCGGCCAGCACGTTTGCCGCAGGGCCGCCGATCATCGGGAAACTGGTCCAGAAACCGCGCTGTTTGCCCGGCATGGATTCGGCGACGATGAGCAGCGCTCCCGTGGCTTCACCGCCGACGGCAATCCCCTGGAAAATGCGCAGCAGCACCAGCAAAGCGGGTGCCAGGACGCCAACCGAGGCATAGGTCGGCAATAGGCCCATGGCAAAGGTTGAACCGCCCATCATGGCGAGGCTGACCACAAGCGCATTCTTGCGGCCGATACGGTCACCCAGCACGCCAAAGATGATGCCGCCGAGCGGACGGGCAATAAAACCAATGGCAAAGGTGCTCAGGCCGAGCAGAATGCCGATTGCCGGGTCGGCGGTCGGAAAAAACGCCTTGTCGAAAACCAGCACCGCGCAGGTGGCAAAAACAAAGAAGTCATACCATTCGATGATGGTGCCCACCGCGCTGGCAAAAAGCAGCCGCGCGCGTTTTCCGAATCCGTCCTGAGCCATGAATTTTCCTCCCAATGGCATGGTTGACCCCGGGAGGCGTTCTACTGGCTCATTTTGTAACCATCAACGCATGCGCTTCAGGTGTTTTTCAGGCCCATTCTCCCCGGCGCATGACGGGGACTGTGCTGCCGTCCGCATTGACGCCATCCACATCGATCTCACCCGATCCGATCATCCAGTCGATGTGAATGAGGCTCTTGTTGCCGCCGCGTGCCGCAACCTCTTCGGGTGACAGCCTGTCGCCGTTGACGAAGCACTTGGAATAGCACTGGCCGAGCGCGATATGGCTCGCGGCATTTTCATCAAACAGGGTGTTGAAGAAGAGAAGGCCGGAAGCGGAGATCGGCGAGGAATGCGGCACCAGCGCCACTTCGCCGAGACGCCGCGCCCCGTCATCGGTGTTCAGCACCTTGTTGAACACCTCTTCGCCGCGCGAAGCCTTGGCCTCGACGATCCTGCCACCTTCAAAACGCACCGAGATATCCTCGATCAGCGTGCCCTGATGGGACAAAGGCTTTGTGCTGGAGACATGGCCGTCCACGCGCAATGCATGCGGCGTGGTGAAAACCTCTTCCGTCGGGATGTTCGGATTGCAGGTGATACCATTCTTGGCGGTCGAGGCGCCGCCCTGCCACCGGTGCTCGTCGGCAAGACCGACAACCAGATCGGTACCCGGGCCCTTGAAGTGCAGGGAGGCGAAGTTGAGGCCATTCAGCCATTCGCGGCGCTTGGCAAGCACGGCATTGTGCTCCCGCCATGCGGTGACGGGATCATCAATGTCAACGCGCGACGCGGCAAAGATGGCGTCGGCCAATTTGGCAACCGCTGCGTCCTCGGAAAGATCCGGGAAAACCTGCTTTGCCCAGGATGGATTCGGATACGAAACGATGTTCCAGTTGACGTCGAAACCGGCAATTTTCTCCAGTGCCGGCTGATAGGCCTTCGAGGTTGCCCGGTTGGCGCGGGCGACCTTTTCCGGGTCTTCCGCCGAAAGCAGCATCGGATTGTCACCGGCTATGGCAAGCCGCGCTGTGTTCGCTGAAAAGGCCTTGGCCATTCCCTCGAAGAGCCATGTGGCGGCGTGGTCGAAACTCTCCGCCGGCGCATGGCGATAGCGCATCAGCGTCGCTTCTTCGTCCGCATAGAAGGAGGTGACCAGACCGGCGCCCGCCCTGTAGGCGTGCTCGGTGATGCGGCGCACCAGCGGCAGGGCAGCCAGCGGTGCGGTGATCAAGAGGTCTTGCCCCGCTTGCAGTTGCAGGCCGATTTTGACGGCAACTTCGGCCAGGCGGTCGAGTTTTGCGGAATCGATGGAGGTGGTCTTTGCGGATGTAATCATGACGGTTCCAGAGTGACGGCGGGATGGAAAGCAAAAGATGGAGGCGGGGGGTGCGAGACAGTCTGCTTCCCCGCCTGTCGGATCAATCCTCGTGGATCAGGCTGTGGTCACGGCTGTCGCGCATCTTGATGTAGACGATCAGGGACAGGCCGATCATGATGGTGACATACCAGAAGAACCAGGTTTCGTGGCCCATCTGCTTGAACTTCAGCGCCACCCATTCGGCGGTGCCGCCGAAGATCGTATTGGCCAGGGCATAGGGCAGGGCAACACCGAGCGCACGGATATGGGCCGGGAACAGTTCGGCTTTCACCACGGCATTGATGGAGGTGTAGCCGGTGACGATCAGGAGACCGGCCAGCGACAGGGCAAAGGCGACGTAGGGACTGGTGGTGACGGCCAGCGTGGAGAAGATGAGGTAGGTGAAGAGAACGCCGAGAATACCGAAGCCGACCATCAGCGGCTTGCGGCCGATCCTGTCCGAAAGAGCCCCGGCGATGGGCTGGCACAGCATGAAGATCAGCAGGGCGAGTGCGGTGATTTCGCTCGACGATTCCTTGCTGAAGCCGGAGGTGTTGACGAGGAATTTCTGCAGGTATGTGGTGTAGGCATAGAAGGCGAGCGTACCGCCGGATGTCAGTGCCAGAACGGTGAAGGCTTCTTTCGGATAGTGCCGGAACAGGGCAAAGCCGCTGGATTTCGGCTTGTCATCGTTCTTGGCATTGTGAAAGGACTGGGTTTCGGCAAGGCCGCGACGAATGTAGAAAACCGCGATGGCCAGGAAGCCGCCAATGGCGAAGGGAATGCGCCAGCCCCACGCACCGAGCTGTTCCGGCGTCAGGATACGCTGCAGTATAAGCAGAACCACAAGGGCAACGAGCTGTCCGGAAATCAGCGTCACGTACTGGAAGCTTGAATAGAAGCCGCGGCGGTTCTTGCCGGCCATTTCGCTGAGATAGGTTGCGCTGGCGCCATATTCGCCGCCGACGCTCAGGCCCTGCAGCAGGCGTGCCAGGACCAGAAGGGTCGGAGCCAGAAGACCGATCGATTCGTAACCCGGCGTGATGGCAATCAGCAGCGAGCCCAGGCACATCAGCGTCACGGACAGGGTAAGGCCGGCCTTGCGGCCCTTGCGGTCGGCATAGATGCCCATGACCCAGGCACCGATCGGACGCATCAGGAAGCCGACGGCGAAGACAGCTGCGGCGCTCAGAAGCTCGGCGGTCTGGTTGCCGGAAGGGAAAAAGACGGGGGCAAAATAGAGCGTGAAAGCGGCATAGACATACCAGTCATACCATTCGACAAGATTACCCGCCGAACCGCCGATGATGGATTTCAGTCGGGTTTTAACGTCGGGTGCAACGGCAATGGGTGCGGTTTCGGCAATATCGCTCATGAAAATTCCTACCTTTGATTGTGGCTGACCGTCTGCGCGGCGCTGATTTCCGGCATGGCGTTTCTTCGGTGTGAAACAGGGACTCCCTGCCTCCAAGTCTTAGGGCAGCCCCCGCCAGAATTCAAATCCTTATCTGCCCGGCCGATTCTGACGCGATCCGCTGACGCGCAACTGCACCAAAGCGTGATCGCAAAGATCAGAAAATTGCCATGATCCGGGAACTCCCTCTGGCCGGTGCCGTTTTTCACAATGGGAAGGATGCGAGACAAGACACGTTGCACTCGATCACCCCTGTCATTTTGCCGGCAACAATCCTCAGGAGAAGAAGATGGATCTCAACAGACGCGATATGCTCGTCCTCTCGGGCGCCGTGGCAGCCACAACGCTCTTTGCTCCAAACATCCAGGCGCGTGCGGCCGCCCCATTCAAGCAGCCGGAACTGCCCTATGCTGAAGACGCTCTGGCGCCTGTCATCTCCGCGCGCACGGTCGGCCTGCATTATGGCAAGCACCATGCGGGCTATTTCAAGAAGCTGAACACCCTGGTGGAAAAGACGCCCTATGCCGATCTTTCGCTCGAAGAGGTGGTGGTGCGGGCGAAGAAGGAAGGTAATGCGCCAGTCTTCAACAATGCAGCGCAGGCCTGGAACCATAACCTCTACTGGCAGCAATTCCAGGGCGGGTCCGCGCCCGCCAAGGGTGCCTTTGCAACGGCGGCAGAAAGCAGCTTTGGCGGGCTCGACGGCCTGAAGAAGAAGATCGTTGCCGAATCAGACAATGTTTTCGGGACAGGCTGGGTCTGGCTGGTCAGGGATGGCGACAAGCTTGCCGTGGCGGGCATGAAAGACGCTGGCGATCCGTTGGCTGAAGGCGGCAAGGCCGTGCTTGGCATCGACGTCTGGGAGCACGCCTATTATCTCGACTATGAAAACCGCCGTGCCGAGCATGTGGCAGCGGTTCTCGACAAGCTGGTTAACTGGCAGTTCGTTTCCGACCGGTTCGACGCCTGATCCGGCTCATTGCTGCGATGGTTCAGAAAATATCCTAGCCGAAATTCGGGACGCGGATGTAGTGTTTGAGCGGGCTGATGTGTCCTTGCGGTTCATCATCCTGCTCGTCATCCGCCGTTTCCTGCGCCAGCGCTGCATCCTTCTCCAGGCGCGCCTCGCGGATTTCCTTTTCCGAACTTTCGCCCATGCACAGGGCGCCAAGCAGGATCATGCGCGCCTTGCCGGCAAGGCCGGAATGGTCTTCATCCAGGGCGATATCGAGAATGACCCGGCTGAAATCGGTTGGCTCCGGCGCAGCTTCAGCGGTGTGGCGGAGCCGGTCGCGGCGCCGATTCTCCGCATCGATCAGGCTGTAGAGTTTTTCGCGCAGGTCCGCGCCGACGTTTTCGTATTGAGCTGCAAGGCTCGGTGCAGCCGCGGCGAGCTTCTGCTTTTGCCGCTCCCGGTGCCGTTTCTGTCTCTCTGCGTTGGATAGTGCCATGGGTATGTCTGTGCCGTAACGAACGCGAATCACTTGCATGAACTTGATAGGGGTGCGTGCCCTAACGGGCAACATTATGGTCACGTAACACACAGACTGTGGATAACAATCGTTAGGATTGCGTGCGTTACGTAACGCGAGCCGTTATGGCATTGGGCCTCGCCGTAACGGCTGTGACGGAACCATAAGAACGTGGTGGCGTTCTTTGACGCGCAGGGTTAGGGATATTGCACGATAAGGTTGCAAATCTGTCGGACGGAATGAATGGAATCGTGAATGGAAACCAAGGCCAATTATCTTGTGGTCAGTATTTTCACCCTGCTGGTGAGCGCGCTGGCCCTTGGTTTCGTCTACTGGATCGAGCGTTTGGGCGACACGCGCCCCACGGCAATGCTTGAAATCCGCATTCCAGGCTCTGTTACGGGACTGGCCGTGAAAAGCCAGGTTCTGTTCAACGGTCTGAAGGTCGGCGATGTGACCCGGCTTTTCGTCGATGCCAGCAATCCCGACGTGGTGATCGCCCAGACGCAGATCGATGCAACCACGCCAATCACGCGATCGACCCAGGCGCAGCTGGCTTTCGTCCTGTTGACCGGGCAGGCCTATATCGAGCTGAAGGGCGGCAAGAGTTATGAACCGAAGCTCCTTGAAGAAGCGGAAAAGGAAGATACGGTCGCGCGTATCGATATCGACCCGTCATCCCTGAAAACCCTTGTCCAGACGGTGCAGGATGTGCTGCAGCGCGTGGATCGTGCCATGGATGCCACCGAAAACTATCTGGACGAGATGAAAGGGCCGGCGCTCGACCGGGCGCACGAAGCCAAGGCGTTTACCCAGCAGCTTGCCGACAGCACGGATATGATCAACCGTTACGGACAGCGGGCGCAGGATGTGCAGGCGGTGATACAGGATGCGCGTGAAACCATGTCGCGGATCAACCAGGCGTCTGTCAAAGTCGACGATGCGCTAACGAAGCTGGACAAGGAACTCTCCGAAGGCAAGGGCAGCACGGTTGCCAATATCCGCGAACAGCTGCAATCCTATCGCGATACGGCTGACAGCCTGCAGGCCCGGCTGGCGCCAATCCTGAAAACACTGGGAACCTATACCGGTGAAAAGCTGCGCAACGCGCAAAAGTTCATTTCCGACAGTCGGCGCTCGGTCGAGTCTATCGAACGGGCGATTTCGAACTTTGACAGCAATCCGCGGGACGTTCTGTTCGGCGGAGACAGCAAGGTTCCGGAGTATAACGGGCGGCGCTGAATCAATCCGGGATCGCCGCCGCATAGGCGCTCAAGGTAGTGCTCGACACACCGGCATTCGATGGATAGCGTTGCAACCCTGTATGGGGGATATGATGCGGTTCAATGTGATCGGAACGGGACTTTTGATTGCGGCACTTGCGGGCTGCACAACGCCATCCGGCGGCAGGAGCGGCGAAGCCGCGCTTGTGGTGGATGTCAAACAACTCGTGACCACATCCTATCAATGCCAGAGCGCGCTTGGCCGCGAGCCGCATTACTCCGCCATTGAAAGCAGCGAGACCATCCTCAAGGCGCTCGGCCGCTCACCTGAGGAGGCTGACCGGACCGTTCGCGGCTGGCTGAAAGGCCTGATCGCATCGCCAAGGCAGCCAACGGATATGGACCGCAAGTCGTGCAAGGATACGCTGCTGAAACTGGCGGAGAAAGTCAGGGTCGAATTCGAGGCGCGCAAAACCAGGGGATGATGCATGGCTGAGCCGGAACCTCCGCAATCTGCCTCCCTGTCACCGGTATTGTTTGTTCTGGTGCTTGTGTTCGCTGCCGGAGTGAGTTCGGTTTTGTTCTATCCGGCGATGTCTCTGCTGGGCGGTATTGTCGGGCTGTTCCGGGCGACGGGCTAGCCTCCACATTTCAAACGGTCTTGACGCGTTGCGGACATGTTGCCGTAATCCGTGCGATGTATATTGCCGCGCCTATGGAGGCTTCGTAATGGCTCGCATGTCTGGCATGTTTCTGATTGTTTTGTTTTTTATTGCTCTGGTTTCCTTCGAGATTCTCAAGAAAGAGCAGATCGCCGGTTCGGGACATGTCATTGCCAAGACGATCGATATCGAGACATTCGATGGGATTACGCTGGAAGGTATCGGCAATGTCCAGATGAAGCAGGGCGACGGCGAGAGTCTTGTCGTCACGACGGACGACAATATCCTCCCGCTGCTGGATATAGGTGTTCGCGGCGGCGATCTCGTGCTTGGTACCCGGGGCAGGATAGAAATCGTGCCGTCGAAAACGGTAGCATATGACATTACGGTCAAGGACCTCAGCCGGGTCACATTGTCCGGTTCCGGCAGCATCCGCGCCGGCGCGTTCAAAGGCAGCACGGTGAAGATCGATTTGTCCGGCTCCGGCGACATCCAATTCGACGCGCTGAGCGCTGAGCAGATTCTGCCCCGGGTGACCGGCTCGGGCAGCGTAAAGCTGGACAACATAGCGGCCGGCGACGTCGCTGCCGCGATCACCGGATCGGGGCAGATCAGCCTTGGCGGCAAGGCGCAGACGCAGGAACTCGATCTGGATGGCTCCGGCGCCTATAACAATGGCGACCTGGCCACCGATGCCACGAAGGTGGATATTTCGGGAAGCGGCAGCGCATTGGTCCAGGCAAAGAACACGCTGGATATTTCGGTGAACGGCAGCGGAAGGGTGGAATATTATGGCCAGCCGGCAGTCGAACAGCGCGGCCATGGTTCGATGCGCGTCACGCCGCTCGGGGAGAGGTAGCTGTTTTCCCTTTTATGCAAAGGGAGATTAGAACATTTGGAGCGACACACTGCGATCGCAGATATCAAATGGTGTCTTCTATTCTGGATACGGGGCCATCATAACTGTTCAAGACTGTTTGGATTGCAGAAATTCTTAGAACTAGAGCGCCTTCAGAGTGGTCCTAGCTACGCCATGCCCAAGCCGCTTTCAAAACTCGCTGGTTTGATGTTGAATTGCTAGTCGAATGCGCTTCCACTTTTTTTGTGTAAACGAGTCACAGCGCCGCCATGCTTCGACTTCCCTGTTGAATGCTATTTCCCCAGCCCGTTGGCCGTGTCGCGCAATCTGCTCAGCAGCGAGTGCTCTGATTTCTGCTTTGGGGATCAGTCGAGGTCTGATCTCGCCTTCCCATGTCTCCCAAATGAACGCGCCCCATATCGGTGATGTAGCCAGCAATATAGCTAGCCATTTAAGTGAAAATACAAAAAACAAAGCTGCCCCCAGATGAGACGAATTATCTGAATTTAAGATAACTGATTTTCAGATTTACTGGAAGTCCCGTTAAAGACGGGAACACTGATGGGAAAAACGCTTGGAACAGAAAAACACAAGGCGCTGATCGCTTTGCTGATCGCCAGGCGGGAAGCTGCCGGCCTCACGCAGACGCAGCTTGCCGATGCGCTGGGCGAATATCAGTCCTTTGTCGCCCGGCTCGAAAGCGGTCAGCGTCGCGTGGATGTGGTCGAGCTGATCGAGCTTGCGGGCATTCTCGGATTTGATGCGGCGCAGATGGTGAAGGCGGTTGAACTGTCCGGCGAAGCGGACCGGGCTTAAGTCTGGAGACGCATCTTCAGGAAAGTAATGGCGGAGAGGGAGGGATTTGAACCCCCGATGGAGTTGCCCCCATGCCGCATTTCGAGTGCGGTGCTTTCAACCACTCAGCCACCTCTCCGCGTAAAAGCGCCTGTCGTGGACAGACGCCTGATAAAGCCGGGATGTTCTCCCTGCCGGTGCCGCGATGTCCCGAAGGACTTGGCTTGAGCGTGCGACGCGCTAGATAGCGGGCAAAGCGCAAGGATACAAGAGCAATTTTGCGTTAAATTTCTTGACTCTCGCATAATCCTCACCTTATAAGCGCCCGACGACTGGCGTGGGGGATTCTCCGCGCCGTTTGTTTTTGAGTCTGGATGCCCGGATCCCTAGGGGTTGCAGGCATCTTTCGATTAATATGTCACGACTGACAAAAAGACGGTTAGCGCCCTTCAAACGGCAAAAAACCGAACCGAACGCCGAAAGGGCATAAAATGTTCGCAGTCATCAAGACCGGTGGTAAGCAGTATCGCGTTGCCGCCAATGACCTTCTGAAGGTCGAGAAAGTTGCCGGCAATGCCGGTGATATCGTTGAATTTGCCGAAGTTCTGATGGTTGGCGTCGGTGCAGACGCTACGATCGGTGCTCCGACCGTTGGCGGCGCGCTGGTCACAGCCGAAGTCGTCGAGCAGGGTCGGGCACGCAAGGTCATCGCTTTCAAGAAGCGTCGCCGCCAGAACTCCAAGCGTACACGCGGTCATCGTCAGGAACTGACGACGATCCGGATCGCCGAGATCCTGACGGGTGGTGCCAAGCCTTCGAAGACTGCCGCTGACAAGCCGGTCAACAAGAAGCCTGCTCCGAAGGTGGAAGCTGCCGCTGCGGAAGCAACCGAGACGAAAGCCGCCCCGAAAGCCAAAGCTGCGCCGAAGAAGGCTGCTGCCAAGGCCGAAAAGCCCGCTTCGGGCGAGTAAGAACAGGTTTAAAGGAGCAATCCCATGGCACACAAAAAAGCTGGTGGTTCGTCGCGCAACGGTCGTGATTCCGAATCAAAGCGTCTTGGCGTGAAGAAGTTTGGCGGCGAGCGCGTGCTTGCTGGCAACATCCTCGTTCGTCAACGCGGCACCAAATGGCATGCCGGCGTCAATGTTGGCATTGGCAAGGATCATACACTCTTCGCACTTGAAGCCGGTGTTGTATCTTTCCGTACCAAAGCCAACGGCCGTAGTTTCGTGTCGATCGTGAACCCGATCGCCGAAGCAGCAGAATAGCTGGTCCTGCTTGAAGCACCGGCGTCCCCATCGGACCCGGTGACTGGCATCCAAGCCAAGAGATCAAAGGGGAGATGGGGTTTCACCCATCTCCCTTTTCGCATCTGGAGGATAGCAAAATGGTTGCCGAATTACTGGAAGACGATGAAGACAGGCTGGACCTGATAGACTGTCCGGTCCTCGTGACCGAACGCCTGGTCCTGCGCGCGCCGCACGCCGAGGACGTTGACGCAATTGCCCGTCTCGCCGACAATCCCCGTGTGGCGGAAATGCTTTCCCGCATGCCCCATCCCTACACGCAGGATCATGCGGTGGACTTTGTGCGCCGCGCCAATGCGGGCGAGATCGGCAAATGCGTCTACGCGATTACCCTTGCGCAATCCGGCACCTTCATCGGCTGTTGCGGCATCAATTACCGCCGCAGCAAGGACTTGCGGATGAGCGAACCCCGCCGGGATGAGCTGGAGATCGGCTATTGGCTGGGCGAACCCTATTGGGGCAAGGGCTATGCCACGGAAACCGCGCATGCGCTGGTGGATCTCGTGTTCCGCGCCACGCAGGTGGAAAAGCTGCATGCGTCGTGCCGGGTCTCCAACATCGGTTCGCGCCGCGTGCTCTACAAGAGCGGGTTCCAGTATGCCAATACCGGCATGATGGATTCGCTCGCTGCAGGCAATGTGCCCGTCGAACGCTATATGCTGGATCGCCGGACATGGATCGGGCTTCGCAGCTGGAACGCATAAATTACAATTGGCCGCCGCGATCTCTTGCGACGGCCAGTTTTCTTCCCGCGTATTTTCCTGTAATGGCTCGGGACATCAAAAAGGACTGAACTTCCATGAAATTTCTCGATCAGGCGAAAGTCTATATCCGCTCCGGCGATGGTGGTGCCGGCTCGGTATCGTTCCGCCGTGAAAAATTTCTGGAATTCGGCGGTCCCGATGGCGGTGATGGCGGGCGCGGCGGTGACGTTTGGGCCGAGGCCGTGGACGGTCTCAACACGCTGATCGACTATCGCTACCAGCAGCATTTCAAGGCCAAGACCGGCATGCACGGCATGGGCCGCAACATGACGGGCGGCAAGGGTGCCGACGTGGTGCTCAAGGTTCCCGTGGGAACGCAGATTTTTGAAGACGACAATGAAACCCTGATCTACGATTTCACCGCCGTGGGGCAGCGCTACCGGCTTGCCAAGGGCGGCAATGGCGGCTTCGGCAATCTGCACTTCAAGACATCGACCAACCAGGCGCCGCGCCGTGCCAATCCGGGACTCGAAGGCGAAGAGCGCAATCTGTGGCTGCGGCTGAAACTGATCGCCGATGCAGGTCTTCTCGGCAAGCCGAATGCCGGCAAGTCGACATTTCTCGCCAGCGTGACGGCAGCCAAGCCGAAAATCGCCGACTATCCCTTCACCACCCTGCATCCGAACCTGGGCGTTGCCCGCGTCGATGCGCGCGAATTCGTCATTGCCGATATTCCGGGATTGATCGAAGGCGCGCATGAGGGCGTTGGTATCGGTGACCGGTTCCTTGGCCATGTCGAGCGCACGCGGGTTCTCCTGCATCTGGTTTCGGCACAGGAAGAGAATGTGGCCGAGGCCTACAAGACCGTGCGCACCGAGCTTGAAGCCTACGGTCATGGGCTCGCCGACAAGCTGGAGATCGTGGCGCTGAGCCAGATCGATACGCTGGATGCCGCGGCGCGCAAAAAGAAGATTGCCGCGTTGAAAAAGGCCGCGGGCCGCGAGCCGATGCTCCTGTCCTCGGTCAGCCGCGAGGGTGTCGAGCAGGTGCTGCGTGCACTGTCGGCGATCATCCTTGAATCGCGTCAGTCAGAGGCCCCGGCAGAGGCCGATACCCGCTTCAAATATTGAGTGCATCATGTCCGTGCAGAACGAGCTCGCTTCTCCCGCCACTCTCAAGCTTTCCGCCTATCGGCGGATCGTGGTCAAGATCGGTTCGGCATTGCTGGTGGACCGCGCCAAGGGACTGAAGCGCGACTGGCTGGAAAGCCTTGGCGCCGATGTGGCAAAGCTGGTGCAGGCCGGTGTCGAGGTGATGATCGTCTCCTCCGGTGCCATCGCCCTCGGGCGGACGGTGCTCGGACTGCCGAAGGGCGCGCTGCGGCTCGAGGAAAGCCAGGCTGCGGCTGCGGCGGGTCAGATCGAACTTGCCAAAGCCTATTCCGAGGTGCTGGGCGGGCATCAGCTGCGCGCTGGCCAGATCCTGCTTACCCTTTCCGACACGGAAGAGCGCCGCCGTTATCTCAACGCCCGCGCCACGGTCGGCACCCTGCTGCGGCTCAAGGCCGTGCCCGTCATCAATGAGAATGACACGGTAGCGACCACGGAAATCCGTTATGGCGACAATGACCGCCTTGCCGCGCGGGTGGCGACGATGATGGGAGCGGACCTCCTGATTCTCTTGTCCGACATTGACGGGCTCTATACCGCGCCGCCGCATCAGAATCCCGATGCGCAGTTCCTGCCGGTTGTCGATGCCATTACGCCAGAGATTGAAGCCATGGCTGGTGCCGCTGCGTCGGAATATTCGCGGGGCGGCATGAAGACCAAGCTCGACGCCGGCAAGATTGCCAATGCGGCGGGCACGGCGATGATCATTGCCTCCGGCACACGCATGCATCCGCTGGGTGCCATCGATGCGGGCGAGCGGTCAACACTGTTCAAGCCGAGCCTCAATCCGGTGAATGCATGGAAGACGTGGATATCGGGCAATCTCGAGCCGGCCGGGCGGCTGGTGATCGACGAGGGTGCGCTGACGGCGCTCAAATCCGGCAAATCGCTTCTGGCTGCCGGTGTCCGTGACGTTGCCGGTCAGTTCACCCGCGGCGATACGGTTGCGGTTGTCGGTCCGGATGGACGCGAAGCCGCGCGCGGCCTTATTGCCTATGATGCCGCAGATGCCGTAAGGATTGCAGGGCGCAAGACCAATGAGATTGCCGCGATCCTCGGTTACGATGCCCGGTCGGCGATGATACACCGGGATGATCTGGTTGTACGCGCAGCAAAACGTGCTGCGAAGGAGTGAAAAATGCTGGGACGGGTCGAACCGATTGACGACGTTGCTGAATTGATGGCCGGAATCGGCCGCAAGGCCCGTGCCGCTGCCCAGCCGCTGTCGATCGCTTCGCCGGAACAGAAGATGATTGCCCTGATCGCCATGGCGGATGCGGTGGATCGCCGTGCCCCGGAGATTCTGGACGCCAACCGGCAGGATATGGCCGATGGTGAAAAGGCCGGGATGGCCGCCTCGCTGCTCGACCGGCTGAAACTGGATGCAGGCCGTATCGCTGCGATCTCGGAAAGCATCCGCACCATTGCCGCCCTCAAGGACCCCGTTGGGGACATCATTGCCGAATGGGACCGTCCCAACGGCCTGCACATCGAGCGCGTGCGCACGCCGCTTGGTGTTATTGGCGTGATTTACGAAAGCCGCCCGAATGTAACAGCCGATGCGGGTGCCCTTTGCCTGAAGTCGGGCAATGCCGTCATCCTGCGCGGCGGGTCGGATTCCGCCCATTCCTCCCGCGCCATTCATGCGGCGCTGACCGAAGGGCTCGAAGCGGCGGGTTTGCCCAGGGATGCCATCCAGCTCATCCCGGTGACGGACCGTGCCGCGGTTGGTGAAATGCTGAAGGGGCTGGACGGCAATCTCGACGTCATTATTCCTCGTGGCGGCAAGAGTCTCGTGGCCCGGGTGCAGGCGGAAGCGCGCGTGCCGGTCTTTGCCCATCTGGAAGGGCTCTGCCACGTCTATGTCGACGCCTCCGCCGATCTCGACATGGCGCGTCGGATTATCGTCAATGCCAAGATGCGCCGGACCGGCGTCTGCGGTTCCGCCGAGACACTGCTGCTCGACCGGCTGATCGCCCCCGCCCGTCTTTTGCCGCTGCTTGAGGATTTGCAGGCAGCAGGCTGCGAAATTCGCGGTGACGCCGCAGTGGTCCAGCTATTATCAGCGGCAAAACCGGCGACGGAGGAGGACTGGTCGACGGAATATCTCGATGCCATCATATCCGTGAAGCTGGTTGACGGTATTGGCGACGCGATCGCGCATATCAATCACTATTCGTCCCACCATACGGAAGCGGTGATTGCTGAGGACATGCATGTGGTCGAGCGGTTCTTCAACGAGATCGACTCTGCCATCCTGCTGCACAACGCCTCGACACAGTTCGCCGACGGCGGTGAATTCGGCATGGGCGCGGAAATCGGCATCGCGACGGGCAAGATGCACGCACGGGGCCCCGTGGGTGTGGAGCAATTGACATCCTTCAAATACCGCGTGCGCGGCAATGGCCAGACCCGCCCGTGACATCCATCGATGCGTTACGTCACGATTTTCCCGGCGTGAGCGATGCGCATCTGCGCATGCCTTTCGTTGAAAAGGGCATGACCGTCGGGTTGTTTGGCGGATCGTTCAATCCGCCCCATGCGGGCCACGCGCTGGTGGCGGAAATCTCGCTGCGCCGGCTGCAGCTCGACCAGCTCTGGTGGATCGTTACGCCGGGCAATCCGCTGAAGGACACGCGCCATCTGGCCCCTCTGGCGGAACGGCTGAAATTGTGCGAGCAGCAGGTGCATGACCCGCGCATCAAGGTGACGGCGTTTGAAGCGGCCTATAATGTGCGCTACACGGCCGACACGCTGGCTTTGATCAAGGCGCGCAATCCGGGTGTGCATTTTGTCTGGATCATGGGAGCGGACAATCTTGCCGATTTTCACCGCTGGCAGCGCTGGCAGAAGATTGCCATGACGTTTCCCATCGCCGTGATCGACCGTCCGGGTTCGACCCTGGCATTTCTCTCGTCGCGCATGGCCAAGACGTTTGACTACGCCCGCTTCGATGAGGATGACGCCCCGCTGCTGGCACGGGCATCCGCGCCGGCATGGACTTTCATCCACGGGCCGCGTTCATCGCTGTCATCGACGGCGATACGCAACGGAGCCGTAAAACGGCAGGAATGAAAACGTGAACAAAGGCCGTGTCGCGACGTCTTGAAAGTGTCATGCGACTCTGCCTATCTTAATAACGTGCAGCAAGATTAAAGGCTGCGGCGCGTTGTTCTTATTGGAAAGGAAATACACTGAGAACAGCAATTCAGAAGAAGGATGCCTTGGCACCTTCAACGGCGGAGATGAACGGTGCAACTTCCGTTTCTCTTGCCCTCCAGACGGTCCTTGCCAGTCTCGATGACTCCAAGGCTGAAAAAATTGTCCCCATCGATCTTCGCGGAAAATCTGTCATCGGCGACCACATGGTCATCGCATCGGGCCGTTCGCACCGTCACGTAACGGCGGTGGCTGATCAGCTTCTGCGTGCGCTGAAGGAAAGCGGTCACGGAAACAATGCGAAGGTTGAAGGTCTTTCCAGCGGTGACTGGGTGCTGATCGACACGGGCGATATCATCATCCATATTTTCCGTCCTGAAGTGCGCGAGTTCTACAACATCGAAAAGATGTGGCAGGCTCCCGAACTTGACGGGGAAACCGTACATTAGAGCAAGGTGTGCCGTTACGGCACACGGAGCCTTGTGTGAGAAAGTTCTGACGGATCGGGGTATCCCGGCATAACGCCAGCGGGATGCTTCGGGCGGCTTACTGGATATGGACCGGTCATGCGCCGGAGAGTTATTCTTCGCGCCAAATTACAAAGGACTGGACGTGCCATGCGTATCACCGTTTTTGCCGTGGGCCGGATGAAGTCTGGCCCCGAACGGGAACTGGCAGACCGCTATTTCGACCGGTTGAAGAAAACCGGTTCACCGCTTGGTCTCGAATTCAGCTCCGTCACCGAAATCACCGAAAGCCGCGCCCAGCAGCCGGACCTGCGCAAACAGGAAGAGTCCGCTAAAGTGCTGGAAGCGCTGGATCAGGGCGGTGTACTCGTTCTTCTCGACGAGCGCGGCAAGACCATGCCATCGGAAGACTTTGCCAATGCAATCGCCCGGTTTCGCGATGACGGTAAACGCCAGCTGCTCCTGGCGATAGGCGGGCCTGACGGCCACGATGCGGATTTAAGGAAGCGTGCCGATCTCGTGCTGGCGCTGGGCGCCATGACCTGGCCGCATCAGATTGTCCGGATTCTTGTGGCGGAACAGCTCTACCGCGCGACCACGATCCTTTCCGGGCACCCGTATCACCGGGTGTGAAGTGTTTTCGCCACCTCCGGCCCGGAGATGGCGAAAAGCGGGGCACTTAATGCCGATCAATAATCGTCCGGCTGGTAGTAACGGTCATCGCGGTATTCACGCCGGTAGTCGCGGCGGGGATAACGATCATCCCGCCAACGCGGACGGTCGTCGCGGTCCCGCCAGCGCGGACGCTC
The DNA here is from genome assembly GCF_049896885.1 of Phyllobacterium sp. SL163. NCBI lineage: Bacteria > Pseudomonadati > Pseudomonadota > Alphaproteobacteria > Hyphomicrobiales > Phyllobacteriaceae > Phyllobacterium > Phyllobacterium sp. SL163. The sequence continues at coordinate 434,106 of NZ_JAFCVE010000001.1, forward strand.
GGCACTGTCGGCAAAGACCGCCGAGCAGCCCTTGTCCACCCAGATGGTGCCGCGGCTGAAGCCCCAGCTCTGGCCGGGAATGCAGGCCGAACCCGAAAGCTGCCGGATGATCCGCGGCCGGCGCATGTCGGTCTCGCACTCATTGTAGCGGAAGCTGCGTGATTCGCATCTGATGGGCCGTTCCTGTGCCTGTGCGGCTGGAACCGTTACGAACTGCATACCCCCCAGGGTCACAGCCAAAGCTAGTATATATCGGTACATTTTCCCTCTCCGATATGATGACAACACACGCTGAAAGCGCATGTGTTCAAGGCGCAATTGTGGTGTTTGTTCCGTGCTCGTCAATCACATTTCCACCGCTGCCTGTTATGCTTTGTCAGGTGAATCGTCCAGTCTCGCTGTTCACGAGATCGGAGATGAAGCTGGAGACCGCCGTGATGCGGCGCAGGGTGCGTACGGATTCGTGGTAGGCAAGCCAATAGGACCGGTGAATCGTCCGTTCCGGCAGGACCGGGACAAGGTCGGGATATTCCCGTGCGATGAATGTATGCAGAATGCCGATGCCCGCCCCGGCCTTGACCGCTTCCACCTGTCCGATGGCACTGGAAATCTCGAAAGCGGGGCGCCATTCGCGGGTGATTTCAGGCGCATAATTCAGCGAAGGGCTGATGACCAGGTCGTCGACATAACCGACCAGCCGGTGCGCCGCGAGATCTTCGATGCTGCGGGGTGCCGGGTGCGCAGCCAGATAGGACCGGCTGGCATAGAGGCAGAGCGTGTAGTCAACGAGCTTTTTCGCCACGAGGCGTCCCTGATCGGGTCGGTCGACCGTAATGGCTATGTCAGCCTCGCGCCGCGACAGCGAGAAGGAACGGGGAACCGGAACAAGCTGGATCTTGAGATCGGGATAGCGGGCGGTGAGGGTGGCAAGGCGCGGCGCGAGGAAGGAGACACCGAAGCCATCCGGCGCGCCAATGCGCACTGATCCGGAAATGGACACATCGGCATCGCCAAGCGAGGAGCGGATCGACAGCATTTCCGCTTCCATGCGCTCAGCTGACAGGAGGAATTCTTCGCCGGCATGGGTCAGCTCGCAGCCGTTGGTGCGGCGGGTCAGCAGCTTGGTGTTGATGTCATTCTCCAGCGCAGTGAGACGGCGCGCCACGGTCGCATGGTTGACGCCAAGCCGTTTGGCCGCGCCGAGTATTTGGCCCGAACGCGCGACAGCCAGAAAAATCCGCACATCGTCCCAGCTCATCGTTTGACCTCCTGTGCTATTCGTACTTCAATTTTTGCACAACGGATACGCTTTCGCTCGGCTTGCAATAAAAAATTTGAAGCGCGATGATAGAGTAACGAAATTCAGTCAATCCCAGGGAGGTTGCTCGCAATGCGTGAAGTCGGACATTTTATCGGTGGCAAGCATGTCGCCGGAACAAGCGGTCGTACGACCGAAATTTTCCAGCCCATGGACGGCACCGTTCAGGGCCGCGTGGCGCTCGCAACCCCCAATGAAGTGCGCGCTGCCATTGCCAATGCCAAGGCGGCTCAGCCGGCATGGGCCGCAACCAACCCGCAGCGCCGTGCGCGCGTGTTGCGCAAGTTCCTTGATCTCGTCGAAGCCGAATACGACTCGCTTGCCGAACTTCTGGCGCGCGAGCATGGCAAGACCATTCCCGATGCCAAGGGCGATATCCAGCGCGGTCTGGAAGTGGTCGAAGTTTGCCTCGGCTCAGCCCACATGCTCAAGGGTGAGTTCACCGACAATGCCGGCACGGGCATCGATGTTTATTCCATGCGCCAGCCGCTCGGCGTCGTCGCCGGCATCACCCCATTCAATTTCCCGGCAATGATTCCGCTGTGGAAGGCCGGTCCGGCGATTGCATCGGGCAATGCCTTCATTCTGAAGCCTTCCGAACGTGATCCGGGCGTGCCGATGCGTCTGGCCGAACTCTTCATCGAGGCCGGTTTGCCGGCGGGCATCTTCAACGTCGTCAATGGCGACAAGGAAGCTGTCGACACCATTCTGGATGATCCGGATATCAAGGCTGTCGGCTTCGTCGGCTCGACGCCGATTGCCCAGTATATCTATTCCCGCGCCACGGCCAACGGCAAGCGTGCTCAGTGCTTCGGCGGTGCCAAGAACCACATGATCATCATGCCCGATGCGGACATGGACCAGACGGTTGATGCCCTTATCGGTGCCGGCTACGGTTCCGCGGGCGAGCGCTGCATGGCGATCTCCGTTGCCGTTCCCGTCGGCAAGGATACCGCGGATCGTCTCGTCGAGCGCCTGATCCCTCGGGTTGAAAGCCTGAAGGTCGGACCCTCCACCGACGCGTCGGCGGATTACGGCCCGGTTGTGACCCGGCAGGCGCTGGATCGCATCAAAGGCTATGTCGATCTGGGCATCCAGGAAGGGGCGAAGCTCGTCGTCGATGGCCGCGGCTTCAAGATGCAGGGCTATGAGAACGGCTTCTACATGGGTGGTTGCCTGTTCGATCACGTCACGCCTGACATGCGGATCTACAAGGAAGAAATTTTTGGTCCGGTTCTGGGCATTGTCCGCGCCGATACCTATGAGGATGCGATCCGTCTGCCGAATGAACACGAATACGGCAATGGCGTTGCGATCTTCACCCGTGACGGCGATGCTGCCCGGGATTTTGCCTCGCGCGTTCAGGTCGGCATGGTCGGCATCAATGTGCCAATTCCGGTTCCGATCGCCTATTACACCTTCGGCGGCTGGAAGGGTTCCGGTTTCGGCGATCTGAACCAGCATGGCCCGGATGCATTCCGCTTCTACACCAAGACCAAGACCGTGACGTCGCGCTGGCCGTCGGGCGTCAAGGACGGGGCCGAGTTCGTCATTCCGACGATGAAGTAACTCGCTTTGAGCTTTGAAATCGCCGTCCGGTTCCGCACCGGGCGGCGATTTTCTTTTGAGCCAAACCCGGTTTACGGGGCCATTGTCCGGAGATAGCCGATCAGCCGGGTCGCCTCGTCGGCGGCCTTGTCCGGTTCGCGGGCGATGATCGCCTTGATCAGCGCGGTGTGCGCCCCGGCGGATTGTTCGAGGCTGCCGGGCCGCTGCAGGCGGAACCAGAACCGGCGGCTGTGGGTTTGTAGCGGGGATGCGAGACGGGCCGCATAGGGGTTTTCCGCCGCCTGTCCGAGCACCGTATCGAAAATCTTGTCGGCGTTGAGAAAGCTGATCACATCGTTTCCGGAGCGTGCAGCCATCATTGCATCGGATGCCGCCTTCAGTCTTTCATGGTGTAGGGATGCGCCATAGAGCGCCGCATCGCGTGCAAGAACCCGCTCGACACCCTCGCGCGCATCGAGAACCTTGGTAAAGTCCTGCGGATTGAGCGCGGCAATGGCAATGCCCGAGCGGGGGCGAATTTCCATCAAGCCTTCCCAGGCCAGCTTCTGCACCGCTTCGCGCACCGGCGTGCGGCCCATATTGGTAACATCCGTGAGGGTGCGCTCGTTGACGACCGCGCCAGGCTCAAGCTTCAGCGTGACGATCATCTCTTCGATCTGGCGATAGGCCAGTTCAGCAAGACTTTCGCCCGTCTGGGCCATGGTGTGGACTGCGGTTTGATCCATCAGATAAACTTTCTGTTCAAGGCAATTGACAGCCACACGCCTTACAGATATATTTCTGATATATCAAGAAGGAGAAGAGACATGTGGTCAGGCGTTTTCCCTGCGGTTACAACCAAATTCACTGAAGATGATAAACTCGATCACAAGGAAATGGAACGTTGCTTCTCGCTCCTGATGGATGCGGGTTGCGATGGTTTGATTGTTGCGGGTTCGCTCGGCGAAGGCCCGATGCTCAGCCACGAGGAAAAACTCGCGGTGCTGAAAACGGCGCAGGGTGTTGCCAAGGGCAAGCCGGTGCTTCTCACCATCAATGAAGCGGCAACCCGCGATGGCGCCGCGCTTGCCAAGCAGGCAGCCAAGGCCGGTGCCGACGGCCTCATGCTGGTTCCAAGCCCGATCTATCATACGGACCCGGAAGAAACGGTCACCACCCTGAAGGCTGTTGCAGCTGCCGGCGATCTGCCCGTCATGATCTATTCCAACCGCATTGCCTATCGCGTCGATGTGACCAGCGAAATCCTGGCGGAACTTGCGTCCGACAAGCACTTCGTGGCCATCAAGGAATCCTCCGACGACGTGCGCCGCACCACCGATATCATCAATACGTTCGGCAAGCGTTATGACCTCTTCACCGGCGTCGACAACCTTGCCTTCGAAGCGCTGACTGCAGGCGCCATCGGTTGGGTCGCCGGGCTGGTTACGGCCTTCCCGAAAGAGACCGTTGCGATCTACAAGCTCGTCGGTGCCGGCCGCTATGCCGAGGCACTGGATATCTATCGCTGGTTCCGCCCCTTGCTTGACCTCGATGTCTCCACCTATCTTGTGCAGAACATCAAACTGGCGGAAGTCCATGAAATCGGAACCAATGATCGCGTGCGTCTGCCGCGCCAGCCTTTGCGCGGTGCGCGCCGGGCGGCTGTCGACAAGATCGTCAGGGATGCAATGGCATCGCGGCCGAAGCTGCCTGTTCTCTGAGGCTGCGCGATGAGCGCCGCTCCGGAAAAGCATGATGTTGTCATTGTCGGCGCCGGTATCATCGGCGTCGCCATCGCGGCTTTTCTGGGCGAAGCCGGGCGCAGGGTTCTGGTGATCGATCACCAGGGCATCTGCGAAGGGACGAGCTCCGGCAATGCCGGGGCCCTGGCTTTTTCCGACATACTGCCGATGGCCTCGAAAGGGGTCATGGCCAAGGTTCCGGGCTGGCTGATGGACCCGCTCGGGCCGTTCACCATCCGGCCGTCCTACCTCCCCAGGCTGGCGCCATGGCTCTACCGGTTCTGGCGCGCCAGCCGGCCGGACGTATTGGAGCACACCACAGTGGCGCAAGGCGCGATGATGCGCCTCGCCGAGCCGGAAATGCTGGATCTGATGCAGCGCGCCGGTATCCGCCACATGGTGCGCGAGGATGGTTCGCTCGAGCTTTACGAGAGCGAGCACGAGCTCAATCTCTGTCTGCCCGGCTGGGCGGCACGGGAGAGGGCGGGCATTGCCTTCGAACATTTGCGCGGCGACGCGCTGGCTGCCTGTCAGCCAGGCCTCGCCCGCCGCTTTGTCGCCGGAACCTTCGTTCCGGGATGGAAGACGGTCAGCGATCCCAAACATGTGGGCAAAGGGTTGTGGGCCCATGCGGAAAAACTGGGCGCCCGCTTCGAGCGTGCGGACGTCGTTTCCGTCAGCGCGAACGATACGGGTGGTGCAGTCACGCTTGCCGATGGGCGGACGGTCGAAACAGGCAAGCTCATCCTTGCTGCGGGCGCCTGGTCACACCGGCTGGCGCAGCATCTCGGTGACCATATTCCGCTGGATACGGAGCGCGGCTACAACACCACATTGCCTGTCGGGGCCTTTGATCTGAAACGCCAGTTGATATTCTCCGGTCACGGATTCGTCGTAACACCGCTCGAAACCGGCGTGCGCGTCGGCGGAGCCGTCGAATTGGGCGGTCTCGACTTGCCCCCCAATTACAAGCGCTCGGACGTCATGCTGCAGAAAGCCAAGACCTTTCTGCCGGATCTCGATACATCAGGCGGGAGGCAATGGATGGGGTATCGTCCGTCGATGCCCGATTCCCTGCCGGTTATCGGCTATTCCAGGCAAAGCAAGAATGTTCTCTATGCCTTTGGCCACGGGCATCTGGGCTTGACCCAGTCCGCTGCCACGGGACGACTGATCTGCGATCTCATCGAGGGCCGGCGGCCGTCGATCCCGATCGATCCCTTTAATCCGCAACGCTTTTAGGACCCTGTACATCATGGCGCGTCATTCCTTCTTCTGTGTCGACGGTCACACCTGTGGTAACCCGGTACGTCTCGTGGCAGGGGGAGGGCCAAACCTCACCGGCTCGACCATGATGGAAAAGCGCGCGCATTTCCTGCGCGAATTCGACTGGATCCGCACCGGTCTGATGTTCGAGCCGCGCGGCCACGACATGATGTCCGGTTCCATTCTCTATCCGCCGACCCGCGAGGATTGCGATGTGGCGGTGCTGTTCATCGAGACGTCGGGCTGTCTGCCCATGTGCGGCCACGGCACCATCGGCACGGTGACGATGGCAATTGAACACGGCCTGATTACCCCGAAGACGCCGGGCATCCTGAAGCTGGATACCCCGGCCGGTCTGGTGGTCGCCGAATACACGCAGGAAGGCCAGTATGTCACCAGCGTGCGCATCACCAACGTTCCGGCCTTTCTCTACGCGGAAGGGCTGGAAGTGGAATGTCCGGATCTCGGGACGCTGCATGTGGATGTTGCCTATGGCGGCAATTTCTATGCAATCGTCGATCCGCAGAAAAACTTCCGGGACATGGCGGATTACCGGGCGCTCGATCTTATCGGCTGGAGCCCGGTTTTGCGCGAGCGTCTGAACGAGCGATATACGTTCCAGCACCCGGAAAAGCCCGATATCAACACACTCAGCCATATCCTGTGGACCGGGGCGCCGACCAAGCCGGAAGCGCATGCGCGCAATGCCGTGTTCTACGGCGACAAGGCGATTGACCGCTCCCCCTGCGGCACGGGTACATCGGCTCGCATGGCGCAACTGACGGCGAAGGGAAAATTGAAGCCTGGAGACGACTTCGTGCATGAATCGATCATCGGCTCGCTGTTTCATGGCCGGGTGGAATCGGCCACCCATGTTGGCGATCGCGATGCAATCATACCCTCGGTCGCGGGGTGGGCGCGGATGACCGGTTACAGCACGATCTTTATCGATGACCGCGATCCCTTCGCTCACGGCTTTGTGGTCAAGTGAGCCTCACCAGGCTCGTTCCGACAATAAGGCGGGGATAGGTAATTCAGTTAAATCAGAGGCATTTGCTGTAAATTTCGTCAACAAATGACGAAAATTTGGTGAAAAATTTCGCACGGAGTATGCAAGCAAATGTGATGCCGCTGTTTGTGCTAAAAAAGCTGTTGCTTTCTTTAACGCAGACGTTACGTGTAAAGAGGTTGGGGTAAACGGGAACCGGATAAAAAAACCGGATAAGAAACTTCCCAATGAAAATGAGGGGTATCGTTGCGATGGAGTACTTCATCCAGCAATCGATCAACGGTCTGACACTCGGTTCAATCTACGGACTGATCGCAATCGGCTATACGATGGTCTACGGGATCATCGGCATGATCAACTTCGCCCATGGCGACGTTTTCATGCTTGGCGCGTTCATGGCGATGATCGTTTTTCTTGCTTTAACCACGTTTATCGGCGGCGTCCCTGTTGTGCTGGCGCTGCTCCTTATGATGCTTGTCGCCATGCTGCTGACAGGGTTGTGGAGCTGGACAATCGAGCGTCTTGCCTACCGGCCGCTACGCGGATCGTTCCGCCTCGCGCCGTTGATCACGGCGATCGGCATGTCGATCGCGCTGTCCAATTTCGTGCAGGTCACACAGGGCCCGCGCAACAAGCCGATCCCGCCGCTCGTCAATGGCGGTGTGACAATCTACGGCACGGGCATCACCATTGCCTACAAGCAGATGGTGATCGTTATCGTCACCGCGATCCTGCTTGCCGCATTCTGGTATCTGGTCAACCGGACCACGCTCGGGCGGGCCCAGCGTTCCTGCGAGCAGGACCGCAAGATGGCCGCACTCCTCGGTATCGACGTGGACAAGACGATTTCCATGACCTTCGTCATGGGCGCCATGCTCGCTGCGGTCGCCGGAACGCTCTACCTCATGTTCTACGGTGTCATATCCTTCACCGATGGTTTCACACCCGGCGTCAAGGCGTTTACGGCCGCGGTGCTCGGCGGTATCGGCTCATTGCCCGGTGCGGTGGTCGGCGGCCTGCTGATCGGGCTGATCGAAGCGTTGTGGTCTGCCTATTTTTCCATCGATTACAAGGATGTGGCTGCATTTTCGATCCTTGCAATCGTCCTGATCTTCCTGCCCTCCGGCATTCTTGGTCGGCCCGAAGTCGAAAAGGTCTGAGCTTATGGCTGATATCCAATCTTCAGGACAGGATTCCGTCTACGTGAAAGCCGCCAGGGAAGCGGTGATTGCCGGAATCATCGCGTTCGGCCTGTTCTTCCTTGTCATTGGTTTCCGCACCGACCAGAACATCAACAATGAACTGGTTCTCGCCCAGCGCTGGGGCTTGCTGGCGATCTTCGTGGCCGTGGCTGCCATTGGGCGCTTCATCTTCGCAGCGTTCATTACGCCGTCGCGGGAACAGGCGAAGCTGGCCAAAAGCAAGGTGCCAGTCGCTGCCAAGATCGACCGCCGCTCGCTCAAGGCGACGGTGTCGCGGTTTGGCCTTGCCCTGCTTTTCACCTACCCCTTCGTCGTCATCCTGATCCTGGCGCTGATTCAGTTCGCGGTGACCGGACAATGGTCGTTCCAGAGCGGCGTGCAGGGCTCGCTCAAATATGTCGACAATTTCGGTATCCAGATCCTGATCTACGTCATGCTGGCATGGGGTCTGAACATCGTCGTGGGTCTCGCTGGCCTGCTCGATCTTGGGTATGTCGCCTTCTACGCGGTCGGCGCCTATTCCTATGCCCTGCTCTCCGCGCATTTCGGCCTGTCCTTCTGGCTGCTCCTGCCGATGGCCGGTATCTTTGCCGCCACGTGGGGCGTTGTGCTCGGCTTTCCGGTGTTGCGGCTGCGGGGTGACTATCTTGCCATTGTCACGCTGGCTTTTGGTGAGATCATCCGTCTTGTGCTGATCAACTGGACCGTTGTGACCAAGGGTACATTCGGTATCTCCGGTATTGCCAAGGCCACCATGTTCGGTATTCCCTTCACGCCGGGCCCCACCGGTTTTGCCGCCATGTTCGGCCTGCCGAACTCCGGCGTCTACTACAAGATTTTCCTCTATTATCTCATTCTGTTCCTTGCTCTCCTGACTGCCTGGGTGACGATCCGCCTGCGCCGCATGCCGATCGGCCGCGCCTGGGAAGCGTTGCGCGAGGACGAGATCGCCTGCCGGTCCCTCGGCATCAACACGACGACCACCAAGCTGACGGCTTTTGCCACCGGCGCGATGTTCGGCGGGTTTGCCGGGTCATTCTTCGCAGCCCGCCAGGGGTTCGTCAGTCCTGAATCCTTCGTGTTCCTCGAATCGGCGATCATTCTTGCCATCGTCGTGCTCGGCGGCATGGGATCGCTCATCGGTATCGCCATCGCGGCGGCGGTGATGATCGGCGGCACGGAACTCCTGCGCGAACTGGAATTCCTCAAGCTGATCTTCGGCAACGATTTTACGCCGGAGCTCTATCGTATGCTGCTGTTCGGTCTCGCCATGATTGTCGTCATGGTGTGGAAGCCGCGCGGATTTGTCGGTAACCGGGAACCGAGTGCCTTCCTGCACGAGCGCAAGATGATCTCCAGCGAGTTTACGAAAGAAGGGCACGGCTGATGGTTTCGGAAGTGCGTAACAATCCCAGCGCCGTGCTGCGCGTTGAACATCTCTCGATGAAGTTTGGCGGGCTTATCGCCATCAACGACCTGAACTTCGAAGCCAAGCGCGGGGACATCACCGCCCTGATCGGCCCGAACGGTGCAGGCAAGACCACGGTGTTCAATTGCATCACCGGATTCTACAAGCCGACCGAAGGCATGCTGACCATGACCCGCCAGAATGGCGAGGAATATCTTCTGGAGCGCATGGCCGACTTCGTCATCACCAAGAAGGCGAAAGTGGCACGCACATTCCAGAACATCCGGCTGTTCTCGGGGCTGACCGTTCTGGAGAACCTGCTGGTCGCCCAGCATAATCCCCTGATGCTGTCGTCGGGTTATACGATCCTCGGTCTTCTCGGCTTTCCCACCTACAAGAAGGCTGCCGCCGATGCGGTTGAGAAAGCCCGTTTCTGGCTGCAGAAGATCAACCTCATCGACCGTGCCGACGATCCGGCAGGCGATCTGCCCTACGGCGCCCAGCGGCGTCTCGAGATCGCCCGTGCCATGTGCACCGATCCGGAGCTTCTCTGCCTGGACGAACCCGCCGCTGGTCTCAACGCGCGTGAATCGGCGGAGCTGAACCAGCTGCTGCTGAGCATCCGCGATGAAACCGGGACCTCGATCATCCTGATCGAGCATGACATGTCCGTGGTGATGGAAATCTCCGATCACGTCGTTGTTCTGGAATACGGCACGAAGATTTCCGACGGAACGCCGGCGAGCGTGAAGAATGACCCGAAGGTCATTGCCGCCTATCTCGGCGTCGAGGACGAAGAGGTGGTCGAGCTGATCGAGCACGCAGCGGCGACCGGCGCTGATGATATCACGGCGGCCGTTGATCTTTTGTCCACGGAGGCCATCCAGGAAATCACGGAGACGCACCCCGAAGCGCCGGCTGCTGCAACCGCCGAAGTCGCGGCAAAGCCCGCCGGTCCGGCCATCAAGGCGGGAGCAACCGCCAATGCGCTCGCCGCACCGCGCGGCGGCACGCCCGACAATCTGACCCTGATCAAGGGGATTGGCCCGGTCAACGAGCGCCGGCTCAACGAACATGGCATTTTCCATTTCGACCAGATCGCGGCCTGGAAGAAGGCCGATGTGATCGCCGCCGAAGCCTATCTGGCGTTTGACGGGCGCATCGCGCGCGAAGACTGGATCGGCCAGGCCAAAAAGCTGGCGAAAGAGAGCCAGGGCAAACCGGCTGCGAAGAAGACCGGAGGGGCTAAGTAATGTCGGAAACACAAACTCTTCCGAGGACCGGGGCCCTTCTCAGCGTCGAGAACGTTGAAACCTATTACGGCAATATCCGCGCGCTCAGCGGTGTCAGCGTTCATGCGGATGCCGGTGAAATCGTCACGCTGATCGGCGCCAACGGCGCCGGAAAATCAACGCTGATGATGACCATTTTCGGTATGCCTCGGGCCCGCAAGGGCCGGGTGATGTTTGCCGGCCAGGACATCACGCAATTGCCGACCCATGAGATCGCGCGGCTGCGCATCGCCCAGTCGCCGGAAGGCCGCCGCATATTCCCGCGCATGACTGTGCAGGAAAACCTGCAGATGGGTGCCAGCCTCGACAATCTGGAGTTTTATGACGAGGACGTGCGCAAGGTTTTCGACCTGTTTCCGCGCCTGAAGGAACGCATCAACCAGCGTGGCGGTACCCTGTCGGGCGGTGAGCAGCAAATGCTGGCCATCGGCCGCGCATTGATGGCGCGTCCGCGCCTGCTGCTTCTGGACGAGCCGTCGCTGGGTCTTGCTCCATTGATCATCAAGCACATTTTCGAGGCGATCAAGGAACTGAACAAGTCCACGGGCCTGACGGTGTTTCTGGTTGAACAGAATGCCTTCGGCGCGCTGAAACTGGCGGATCGCGGCTATGTGATGGTCAATGGTATCGTGACGATGAGCGGATCGAGCAAGGATCTTCTCGCCAATCCGGAAGTGCGCGCCGCCTATCTCGAGGGCGGGCGTCACTGACAAAAATAGGACCGGCTTTCCAGCGGGTCTGGGAAATCCGGTGCTGCAAGGGGAATACTGCCATGCAAGGCATTTTGTACGAAGAACCCTCATTCTGGCTGTTTGTGCTGGTAACCTGCGTCATGGGTGGCTGGGCCGCATGGATGGCGGGCCGCGCCTGCGCCAAGACATGGCGTTCCTATACAATCCTGATCTTCTACATGCTGCTTCTCGGCATCGGCGTCCGCTTCATCCACTTCGCCCTGTTTGAGGGCACGATGGTGACGCTGCACTACTATGTCGTCGACACGATCGTACTGATCATCATCGGTACATTGGGCTATCGTTACACCCGGACAAACCAGATGGTTCAGCAATATCACTGGCTCTATGAAAAAGTTTCCCCCTTCTCGTTCAAGGAAAGAAAAGGGGCCTAAGCAATCTCGCTGACGCGAAATGAATCAGCGTGACAACCGCCGGAAAATCGGCAAATGTGGTCTTCAAGCGATGGGAAGATTTCATCGTTAGGGGTTTCGTAAGTACCTAGAAAATGGGAGTTTTCAAATGAAGAAGTCACTGTTCTCGGGTGTTGCTGTTGCAGCAATGCTCGCTTTGGGCGGTCACGCCTATGCTGATCTTCTGGTCGGTATTGGTGCTCCGTTGACCGGCCCCAATGCCGCTTACGGCGCGCAGATCCAGAAGGGTGCCGAAGCGGCCGCCGAGGTGGTCAATGCGGCTGGCGGCGTGAATGGCGAAAAGATCAAATTCGTTCTGGGCGATGACGTTTCCGACGCCAAGCAGGGCGTTTCGGTTGCCAACAAGTTCGTTGCCGATGGCGTGAAGTTCGTTGTCGGTCACTTCAATTCCGGCGTATCCATTCCGGCATCCGAAGTCTATGCGGAAAACGGCATTGTTGAAGTAACACCAGCCGCGACAAACCCTGTATTCACTGAACGCGGCCTGTGGAACACATTCCGCACATGCGGTCGCGATGACCAGCAGGGTGCCATTGCCGGTGCCTATATCGCCGAGCATTACAAGGATGCAAAGATCGCGGTCATCCATGACAAGACGCCTTATGGTCAGGGCCTTGCCGATGAAACCAAGAAGACGATCGAAGCAAAGGGCTTGAAGCCTGTTCTTTATGAAGGCGTCAACGTTGGCGACAAGGACTTCTCCGCACTGATCGCCAAGGCAAAGCAGGCCGGCGTTACCGTCCTTTATTGGGGTGGTCTGCATACCGAAGCTGGTCTGATCATCCGCCAGCTGGCTGATCAGGGCCTGAAGGTCAAGTTCATCTCCGGCGACGGCATCGTTACCAACGAGCTCGCAGCGATTGCCGGCGACGCCGTGGTCGGTACGCTCAACACGTTCGGTCCCGATCCGCGCAACAACCCGGCCAACAAGGAACTGGTCGAGAAGTTCCGCAAGGCCGGTTTTGAGCCGGAAGCCTACACCCTCTACGCCTATGCCGCCGTGCAGGCCATCGTCGAAGCAGCAACCGCTGCTAAGTCGAATGATCCTGAAACCGTTGCCAAGGCTCTGAAGGGAAAAGGCCCGTTCAAGTCGGTTCTCGGCGATATCTCCTTTGACGAAAAGGGCGATCCAAAGCTTCCAGGCTACGTCATGTACGAATGGAAGAAGGACAAGGACGGCAAGTACACCTACATCCAGCAGTAAGCCTTTCCGCTTGCTATCTCATGCGAAATGCCCGGCTCTCATGCCGGGCATTTTGCCGTTGGACATTTCACCGTCTTGTGATCAAATGCATTGTTTGCAGTGCAGCAATCGCCCCGCCAATAGGGTTTTACCACTCATATTGCCTGTATGAGATTTCGGAGTTTTCGCCTTGCCTATCAAGAAAATCCTCGTCGCCAATCGATCAGAAATCGCCATCCGTGTTTTCCGCGCCGCCAACGAGCTTGGCATGAAAACCGTGGCGATATGGGCGGAGGAAGACAAGCTGGCGCTGCACCGTTTCAAGGCGGATGAGTCCTATCAGGTCGGGCGCGGGCCGCATCTGGCCAAAGACATGGGGCCGATCGAAAGCTATCTGTCGATCGAGGAAATCATCCGCGTGGCAAAGCTGTCGGGCGCCGACGCCATCCATCCGGGCTATGGCCTCTTGTCCGAAAGTCCGGAATTTGCCGAGGCCTGCGGTGAAGCCGGAATTATCTTCATCGGACCGAAGCCGGAAACCATGCGCCGTCTCGGCAACAAGGTTGCTGCCCGCAACCTCGCCATCGAGATCGGCGTTCCGGTCGTGCCGGCAACCGACCCGCTGCCCGACGACATGGACGAGGTGAAGAAGCTTGCCGAGACGATCGGCTACCCCGTCATGCTGAAGGCATCCTGGGGCGGTGGCGGGCGCGGCATGCGCGCCATCTTCTCGCCGGATGATATTGCCCGTGAGGTTACCGAGGGCAAGCGCGAAGCCAAGGCCGCTTTCGGCAAGGATGAAGTCTACCTTGAAAAGCTGGTGCAGCGTGCGCGCCACGTCGAGGTGCAGATTCTTGGCGATACGCACGGCAATGCGGTGCATCTGTTCGAGCGCGATTGTTCGATCCAGCGCCGCAACCAGAAGGTAGTCGAGCGCGCGCCGGCGCCTTACCTCAACGAGGCGCAGCGCAAGGAGATTGCCGATTACGGCCTGAAGATTGCCGCGAAAACCGCTTATATCGGTGCGGGCACCATCGAATTCCTGATGGATGCCGACACAAACCAGTTCTATTTCATCGAGGTCAATCCGCGTATTCAGGTGGAACACACGGTGACCGAGGAAGTCACCGGCATCGATATCGTCAAGGCGCAGATCCGCATTCTGGAAGGCGCGACGATCGGAACGCCGGAATCCGGCGTTCCCGCGCAAAAGGATATCAAGCTGAACGGCCACGCGTTGCAGTGCCGCATCACCACGGAAGATCCCGAACAGAACTTCATTCCGGATTACGGCCGTATCACCGCCTATCGCGGTGCAACCGGTTTTGGCATCCGGCTGGACGGCGGCACCGCCTATTCGGGCGCGGTCATCACCCGCTATTACGATCCGCTTCTGGAAAAGATCACGGCGTGGTCGCCGACCGCTGACGAGACGATCCAGCGTATGCACCGCGCCTTGCGCGAGTTCCGTATCCGCGGTGTTGCCACCAACCTGACCTTCCTTGAAGCCATCATCACCCATCCGAAGTTTGCAGATAACAGCTACACGACGAAGTTCATCGACACGACGCCGGAGCTGTTCGCACAGGTGAAGCGCCAGGATCGCGCCACCAAGCTTCTGACCTATCTGGCCGACGTCACCGTCAATGGCCATCCGGAAACCAAGGGCCGTGCCACGCCGCCGGCTGAAGCGGCGCTGCCGCGGGTGCCGTTCATTGAGACACCGATCCCGGATGGCACCAAGCAACTGCTGGATCAGTTGGGGCCGAAGAAGTTCGCCGAATGGATGCGCAATGAAAAGCGTGCCTTGTTCACCGATACGACCATGCGCGACGGCCATCAGTCCCTGCTGGCAACGCGGATGCGCACCTTCGATATCGCCCGGGTGGCCGGCACCTATGCGCGTGCCTTGCCGCAGCTGTTCTCGCTGGAGTGCTGGGGCGGCGCGACGTTCGACGTGGCCATGCGCTTCCTGACGGAAGATCCATGGGAGCGGCTTGCGGAAGTGCGCGAAGCGGCACCGAACATCCTGTTGCAGATGCTGCTGCGCGGCGCCAATGGTGTTGGCTACAAGAGCTATCCCGACAATGTGGTCAAGTATTTCGTGCAGCAGGCCGCCCGCAACGGCGTCGATGTGTTCCGCGTGTTCGACAGCCTCAACTGGGTCGAGAACATGCGCGTCACCATGGATGCGGTGCTGGAAGAGGACAAGCTGTGTGAAGCCGCCATCTGCTACACCGGCGATATCCTGAATTCCGCCCGGCCGAAATACGACCTGAAATATTATGTCGATCTGGCGCAGGAAGTGGAAAAGGCCGGCGCGCATATCATCGCGGTCAAGGACATGGCCGGGCTGCTCAAGCCGGGCGCTGCGAAGGTGCTGTTCAAGGCATTGCGCGAGGCGACCGACCTGCCGCTGCATTTCCACACGCATGACACGTCGGGCATCTCAGCGGCAACCGTGCTTGCCGCCGTGGATGCGGGAGTCGACGTGGTCGATGCTGCCATGGATGCCCTGTCCGGCAATACCTCGCAGCCCTGTCTCGGTTCGATCGTCGAAGCCCTCAAGGGCACGGAGCGCGATCCCGGGCTTGATCCGGAATGGATCCGTCGCATCTCGTTCTATTGGGAGGCGGTCCGCACGCAATATGCGGCATTCGAAAGCGATCTGAAGGGGCCGGCATCGGAAGTCTATCTGCACGAGATGCCAGGCGGTCAGTTCACCAACCTGAAGGAACAGGCACGCTCGCTCGGCCTTGAAACACGCTGGCACGAAGTGGCGCAGGCCTATGCCGACGTCAACCAGATGTTCGGGGATATCGTCAAGGTCACGCCGTCATCCAAGGTCGTGGGCGATATGGCGCTGATGATGGTCAGCCAGGATTTGTCCGTCGCCGACGTGAAGAACCCGGACAAGGATATTTCCTTCCCGGATTCGGTGGTTTCGATGATGCGCGGCGATCTCGGCCAACCGCCGAAGGGCTGGCCCAAAGATATTCAGAAGAAGATCCTGAAAGCAGAGGAGCCATTCACCGATCGGCCCGGCTCACTGCTGGCACCGGCCGATCTCGTGGCCGAGCGCAAGGACATTGAGGAAAAGCTGGAGCGCAAGGTCAGCGACCAGGAATTTGCCTCCTATCTGATGTATCCAAAAGTCTTCACCGATTTTGCCGTGACGCACGGCACTTACGGTCCGACGAGTGTACTGCCGACACATGTCTATTTCTACGGGCTGGCGCAGGAAGAGGAAGTTTTCCTCGATATCGAGCGTGGTAAAACCCTGGTTGTACGCAATCAGGCGGTGGGTGAGCCGGATGAGAAGGGCATGGTCACCGTGTTCTTCGAAATGAACGGCCAGCCGCGCCGCGTGAAGGTGCCTGACCGCACCCGTGCGGGCAGCGTCGGTGTCCGCCGCAAGGCAGAGCTTGGCAATGACAAGCATGTCGGTGCGCCGATGCCGGGCATTGTGTCCACGGTCGGCGTCTCGGTTGGCCAGAAGGTCAATGCGGGTGACGTGCTCCTTTCCATCGAGGCGATGAAGATGGAAACGGCGTTGCGTGCCGAACGCGACGGGACGCTGGCTGAAATTCTGGTCCGTGCCGGTGACCAGATCGATGCCAAGGATCTGCTCGCCGTCTACGAGTAAGCGCCATCCGGTCCGCATAGCCCGCCGCGCCGTGCCCTTGAGTTCAATCTTGGGCACGGCGGGATGGATTTGTGCTGATGCCTGTTTGTGCACATATCGGCATAAACAGGCATTGAATAGTGCGCATATACGAAGTATGGTCGGGTCGTTGAATTCCGCAGCCGATGCGGAATGCGAGCGCGCACGTGCAGGGTATCCCCACAATGACCAAAGACCTGTCGCCAGAAGAGCGGAAGAGCATGATCCTCAAACGGGTCAATGAATCCGGCCGCGTCCTGGCGAATGCCGTTGCGACGGAATTCGGTGTGTCGGAAGATTCCATACGCCGGGATTTGCGCGAATTATCCGAAGCAGGGCTTGTCCAGCGCTTCCATGGCGGTGCAGCGCGCAGCAGTTCGAGCTTTCGCAGCTTTCAGCAGCGCGCCAAGGATGAAACGGCCGGGAAAAAGGCGGTTGCCGCTGTTGCCGCTGAACGAATTGCCCCGAATGCCACCATGCTTCTCGATTCGAGCACGACGGTGCTTGAGTTTGTGCGCGCCCTTCCGGTCAACCTGCAGATGCGCATCATCACCAGTTCGCCGGATATTGCCTCGGCCGCTCTCGACCATCCCCTGTGCGAGGTTATCCTTCTTGGTGGCACGCTGAATCGTTTCACCCGCAGCGTCATCGGGCAGTCGCCGCTTGCCGAAGTGCAGCTCATGCACGTCGATTACTGTGTGCTCGGCGCCTGCGCCATCGACGAGAGCCTGACGCTACGCGCCGAGAACTACGAGGACGCGCATCTGAAACTGGCCATGAGCAAGGCGAGCAATGAAGTGATGCTGCTAGCCACCGCTGAAAAGCTGCTGAAGCAGGCGCCCTTTGCCATTGCGCCCATCTCGGCCATATCGACGCTGATTACCGACAGAACCGCCGACCCGTCGATTGTTGAGCGGATTCGCAGCGTGGGTGTCGAAGTCGTCATCGCCGACAGACGCGGTGCGTGATGTCCATCCTGTCCGAAATTCAAGCTGGTGATAAAACTATGGATGCCTCCCTCTACAGGAAGAAAGCCGTCTATGGCCGCTGGGCCGTTGCCAGCGCTTTCTTTTTCAATGGATTTCTGATCGGCAGCTGGGCGCCGCAGATCCCCGTCTTCATGACGCGCCTGCACATCAGCGAGTTCACGCTCGGCCTGATGATCCTGGTGTTTGGCCTTGGCGCCCTGGCGGCGATGCCCTGGTGCGGCTACCTCATCGGCCGGTACGGATCGCGTGCGGTGGTCAAGGGCTTTGCCGTCTTCTGCAGCTTTTCCCTGCTCCTGGTGGCGCTGGCTCCGAATGTTTACATCGCGGCGCCCGCGCTTTTCCTCTTTGGCGCCGTCATCGGCGGCATGGATGTGGCCATGAACGCCAATGCCGTCGAGGTGGAGAAAAAACTGTCCCGCGCCGTCATGTCATCCTCACACGGGTTCTGGAGCCTTGGCGGCTTCGCCGGCGGCGCCCTCGGCGGCTTGCTGATCGAAGCACAGGGCCATCTGGTTCACGCGGCGGTGGTCACCGCCATTGCTATTGTTCTGGGGCTATCCGCATTCCGCTACATGATCACTGAAGATGCGCCGGTGGTGCATGAGAAAAAGGGCAAGCTGGCTTTCCCGACCAATCCGCTGATTTACCTGATCGGCATCATGGCGCTTTTCTCCATGGTTCCCGAAGGCTCTGTGCTTGATTGGGCGGCTCTCTACCTCAAGCAGGAGCGCGGTGCCGATATTGCCACGGCCGGATTTGCCTTCGCCGCATTTTCGGGAACGATGTCCGTCATGCGCTTTCTCGGCGACGGCGTGCGCAACCGCTTCGGTGCGGTGAAGACATTGCGCATTTCCGCGCTCATTGGTGCATCGGGCATGCTGGTTGCAAGCCTCGCGCCAAGCCCCTGGATCGCCATTCTGGCCTTTGCGTTTGCGGGGCTGGGCATCGCCAATATGGTGCCCATCGCCTTCTCGGCTGCGGGGAACCAGAAGGGAACGTCTTCGGGCGTTGCCCTCAGCCTCGTCACGCTGATGGGCTATTCCGGCATTCTGGTCGCGCCCTCGGCCATCGGCTTTGTCGGCGGGCGCACGGGGTTCGGTCCGGTCTATATGGTGCTGGCCTGCCTGCTCGTCGTGGTGTTCCTGATGGCCAATCTTGCCGCCAGCGCAGACCGCAACGAAAACCCGGGCAGCTGATCTATGCCCGGCGGCTTGCCGCGACCGCCGGTTTCTTGCGCTGCAGCAGAAAGTCGGTCACCCGCCGTCCGGCCTTGTGGGCTTTCAATCCGACATTCATTTCGGGAGAAAGTTCACCGGAAAGATCGAGTGTCGCGTGCTCGCCCACCGCATCGAAATGCTCTTCCAGCCAGTCATCGGCTGCGGCCTGACCAAGATCGCGCAGATATTCGAGGAAGGCCCATTCCGCGTTGATTTTCGATGAGGCCGCAAGGCCGGCCAACGCCACATCGGCATCGATACGGTGCATGCGGATATGCTTGTATTCGCCGTGTTCGATCCGGCCTGCATCGATCAGCGAATTGACGAAGGCAATCGAACGGAACTCACGCAGCAGCGCCGCATTGAAGGTGATCTCGTCGATACGGTCGGTGATTTCGCGGGCGGTCTTCGGCGCGCCGCGCCGTTCGATCGGGTTGATCTGGATAAGCAGCAGATCTTCGCTCTTGGTCGAATAGAAGAAGGGATAGAGCGCCGGGTTGCCGCCATAGCCGCCATCCCAGTAGGGTTCACCTTCAATCTCCACCGCCTGGAAAATATAGGGCAGGCACGCGGATGCCATCACCACATCGGCATTGAGCTCCGACTGGGAAAAGACCCGCAGGCGGCCGCTTTCCACATTGGTCGCCGAGATGAACAGCTTGAGTGCCGAGCAGGCTTTCACCCGGTCGAAATCAATCTCACGCTCGACCACATCCCGCAGGGGGTTAAGGTTGAACGGGTTGAACTCATAGGGTGAAAACATGCGCGAGAACTGCTCGAACAGATTATACCCGACGCCGTTCTCGACGGACCAGTTGCCGAAAAAGCGGTCCCACGGCGTGCGCTGAACCGGGCTGAACTGCCCGGTGCGGCCCACCGCCCGCCAGAACTCATAGAGCTTTTCGCGGGCGCCATCGGGACCGTTGCGGCTCCAGCCATCAGCCAGCGCGACAGCATTCATGGCACCGGCGCTGGTGCCGGATATGCCCTCGATGGTCAACCGGCCATCTTCCAGAATGCGGTCGAGAACACCCCAGGTGAAGGCGCCGTGCGAGCCGCCGCCCTGCAGCGCGATGTTGATGACTTTGGGTTTGTGGTTCATCACTGCGCCGTCCAGCCGCCATCGACGGAGATGGATGTACCGGTGATCTGCGCCGCCGCATCGCTGGCGAGAAACACCACCGTTGCGCCGATCTGGTCGACCGTGGCGAATTCCTTGGTCGCCTGCCTGTCCAGCATGACTTCGCGGATGACGGTTTCGCGGTCCATGTTGTGCGCTTTCATCTGGTCGGGGATCTGTGCTTCGACGAGCGGTGTCAGGACATAACCGGGGCAGATGGCGTTGCTGGTGATATGCTTTTCGGCGACTTCCAGCGCTACAGTTTTGGTCAGTCCGAGAATGCCGTGCTTGGCCGCCACATAGGCCGACTTGAACGGCGATGCGCGCAGGCCATGGGCCGAGGCGATATTGATGATGCGGCCCCATCCGGCCTTCTTCATATAGGGAAGCGCCGCAGCGGTGGTGTGGAACGCCGAGGTCAGGTTGATGGCGATGATCGCATCCCATTTTTCCGTCGGGAACTCGTCGACAGGGGCGACAAACTGGATGCCGGCATTGTTGACCAGCACATCGACGCTGCCGAATGCGGCGGCTGCCTGGTCGATCAGGGCACGGCATTCGTCACCCTTGGACATGTCGGCCTTGATATAGGCGACGCCGGTGGAATGCTGTGCGGCGATCTCCTTGGCAAGATCGTGGTCTTCCGGGCGGTCCGTGAAGGAATTGATCACCACATTGTAACCCGCCGCTGCGAGGGCGTGGGCGGAACCCAGTCCGATGCCGGAGTTGGAACCTGTGACGACTGCGGTCTTCTTGGCCATGAGAAACTTCCTTTGGTTTAACAACCGTGTTGAAGGCGTCTGGAATATATTGCATTGCAGCAAGAATACCAGCTTTGGAACGTGAACACTTTGTCATACGGTTCACTGTGGCGTGATCGGGAAGAGCATTTGCTTTGAATTTGCCGCGTTCATGTCACATGGTGTTGACACAAGGCGTTCCCTGCGCCACGTGAAGGGAATATCTGGAGTTTGACAATGTCTGACTATTATTCGCAGCCCTTTGCCCGCCGCGCCTCCGTTGGCGTCGATGTGGGCGGGGTCATGGTTGGCGGAGGCGCACCCGTTGTGGTGCAGTCGATGACCAATACGGATACAGCCGATGTGGACGGCACCGTTGCACAGGTGGCAGCGCTTTCCCGCGCGGGATCGCAGATCGTCCGCATCACCGTTGACCGGGATGAATCCGCTGCCGCCGTGCCGAAAATCCGCGAAAGGCTGGACCGGCTTGGCCTGAACGTGCCGCTGGTTGGCGATTTCCATTATATCGGTCACAAACTGCTGGCGGACCATCCGGCCTGCGCCGAAGCGCTGGCGAAATACCGCATCAATCCGGGCAATGTCGGCTTCAAGGACAAAAAGGATGCGCAGTTCGGCGCCATCATCGAAATGGCGATCCGCTATGACAAGCCGGTGCGCATCGGTGTCAACTGGGGCTCGCTCGATCAGGAACTGCTGACGGCACTGATGGACCAGAACCATGCGGCGGGCGCACCCCTGACGGCGGAACAGGTCACCCGGGAAGCCATTGTCCAGTCGGCGCTGATTTCCGCGCAGCTGGCCGAAGAAATCGGCCTGCCGCGCTCCAGGATCATTCTTTCCGCCAAGGTCAGCCAGGTGCAGGACCTGATCGCGGTTTATGCGGAGCTGGCGCGGCGCTGCGATCATGCGCTGCATCTCGGCCTTACCGAAGCCGGCATGGGCTCCAAGGGCATTGTCGCTTCCTCGGCAGCGCTCGGCATCCTCCTGCAGCAGGGTATCGGGGATACGATCCGCATATCGCTGACACCAGAACCGAACGGTGACCGGACACGGGAAGTGCAGGTGGCGCAGGAATTGCTGCAGACCATGGGCTTTCGCCAGTTCATTCCGATTGTCGCGGCCTGTCCCGGTTGCGGGCGGACCACATCCACCGTGTTTCAGGAATTGGCGCAATCGATCCAGAGCGATATTCGCGACAACATGCCGGTCTGGCGCGAGAAATATCCCGGTGTCGAAGCGCTCAATGTCGCGGTGATGGGCTGCATCGTCAACGGGCCGGGCGAATCCAAGATGGCGGATATCGGCATTTCACTGCCGGGAACCGGCGAAACGCCGACGGCTCCGGTCTTTGTCGACGGCAAGAAAGTGGCGACCCTGCGCGGTGCGGGCATTGCCAAGGAATTCCAGAAGATGGTTGCCGATTATATCGAAAACCGCTTCGGCCAGGGTGCAGGCTCGCACGCGGCCGAATGATTCTAGCTCTGCCGCTCGGCGATGAACCGCGCGGCCTGCTTGAGCAGGGCAGCCTTTTCGCCGAAGGGCGCAAGCAATTCCTCGGCCTGTGCCACCAGCCCGCTCAACTGGCGCTTGGTCCAGTCGATCCCGTGCAGTGAAACCAGCGTGGCCTTGCCCGCCGCCGCATCCTTGCCGGTGGCTTTGCCCATATGGGCAGCATCGGCGGTAACGTCGAGCAGATCGTCGGCCAGCTGAAAGGCAAGACCAATGGCCGAGCCATATTCCGCCAGCCGTTCGCGATCCCGGGAATTGGCATTGCCGATCATGGCACCGGCCTCGCAGGCGAAACGGATCAGCGCGCCGGTTTTCATGGCCTGCAAGCGGATAATGCCGGCCTCGTCGGGCTTGACCTTTTCCGCTTCCAGATCGAGCGCCTGGCCGCCGGTCATGCCGCCGATACCGGCAGCGCGTGCCAGTGCCGTCACCAGTGCAACCTTGGCGCTAGGATCAAGTTCCGTCGCCTCGGCAGCAATCAGTTCGAACGCGTAGGTCAGGAGGCTGTCACCCGCAAGGATGGCGGCCGCCTCGTCGAACTTGCGATGCACCGTCGGCTGGCCGCGGCGCATATCGTCATTGTCCATGGCCGGAAGATCGTCATGCACGAGCGAATAGCTGTGGATGCATTCCAGCGCCGCCGCTACCCGCAAAGCCGCGGGGGTGTCGGCACCGAAGAGAGCGGCACTTTCCAGGACGAGGAAGGGGCGCAGACGCTTGCCGCCATTGAGAACGCCGTGCCGCATCGCTGCCATGAGGCGGGGCGGACGGCTGATCTCACCGTCTTGCGGCTGATCCGAGAGCAGGCCCGTCAGCAGCGTTTCCACCGAGGCGGCGCGATGCAGCAATGTCATCTGAAACAGGGAAGTGTCTTGATCTGTCATCATGATCTGGCAATGAGCGAAAAATCGGCGCCCGGTCAATGATTAGATGCGCTGCTTTTGCATTTTTGCCTTGTTGTCATTGTGAACATGGCCGGAATGGCATGGAAATGGTTCCCTTTGGCGGATGGTTGCTCTATGTCCATGGTGGGCTTTCAACGCAGGCGGCGGGTGTGACACGGGTTCTGGTCAGAAACAAAAGAGGCGGAGGCTATCTGGTCAGTCCGGGCGGCTCGCCTTTGGGGCGCATCGTGCGCTACCTGATTCTGGCGGGTATCCTCCTGATGATGATCCCCATCATCCTGCTCAGCCTGTACCGGCTGCCGTTCGTGCATCCCGTTTCCACCTTGATGGTGAAGGACCTCGTGACTTTTTCCGGTTATGACCGGCGCTGGGTGTCACTGGACGAGATTTCCCCGGTGCTGGTGCATTCCGTCATGATGTCAGAGGATGCGCGGTTCTGCTTTCATTCGGGCGTCGACTGGGATGCGATGAACCTGGTTGTGTCCGATGCGATGGATGGCGAGCAGACGCGCGGTGCGTCGACGATCACGATGCAGACCGCCAAGAACCTGTTCCTGTGGAACAGCCGGTCTTTCATCCGCAAGGGCCTGGAAATGCCGCTGGCGATGATGACCGATCTGATCCTGACCAAACGGCGGGTGATGGAAATCTACCTGAATATTGCCGAATGGGGCCCGGGCATCTACGGCATCGAGGCGGCGGCGCAGCATCATTTCAAGGTGAGTGCGGCAAGGCTGACACCGCGGCAGGCGGCCTTTCTCGCGGTGACCCTGCCCAACCCGATCGCGCGCAATCCGGCGCGGCCGGGGCAGGGGTTGCAAACGCTGGCAAGGCTCAATGAACGGCGTGCGCGGGGCGCCGGTGCGTATATTGGTTGTGTCAAATAGACCCTCTATCGGCGCAAATCCCGGCATATCGGCATTTGCGACAAAAAATATGCGACTCATGCTGGTCAAAAGCTCTCAAGCCGTGTATAGCCCCAGCCGAACTTTCCGGAATTTTGTCCATTGTGACAGGCTCGATCGGGCCAGCGCCGGATTTTGACTGATTACTGGAGCAGGAACAATGGCTGTACCTAAAAGAAAAACTTCTCCGTCGAAGCGCGGCATGCGCCGTTCCGCCGACGCGTTGAAGGCCCCGACTTACGTCGAAGACAAGAATTCAGGCGAACTGCGCCGTCCGCACCATGTCGATCTGAAGACCGGCATGTATCGCGGCCGTCAGGTTCTGACGCCGAAAGAAGGCTGATCCCTTCCTGGATTTCGTGATAAAGAGGACCGGCCTTGTGCCGGTCTTTTTTTGTTTATGACATGCTGATGGGAGACAGATGCCGTGATTTCCAATATTCCATTGATGATCGTGCCGCTTGTCGTGTTCAATCTGGTGGTTGCCGGATTGACGGGTATCGGCGGCGCCGATCCGTGGGCAACGCAGCTCTATTCCATGCAGATGCTGTCGGGCGGCGTATGGCGGATGACACTGGGCGACCTGATGATCGTGCTGTCGCTGGCGTTGCTGTTCTTCGAGATCATGAAGTCAACGCGCACGAGCAATGCCTCGGTGGTTGACCATCTCCTTTCGACCTTCGTGTTCGTGGCATTTCTGGTGGAATTCCTGCTGGTTCCCAGCGCCTCGCATTCGCTGTTCTTCATTCTGATGGCGATGGCTTTTTTCGATATTCTGGCGGGATTCACCGTTTCGCTGCGCTCTGCCGGGCGCGACGTCAACTTCCGCTGACATCATGCAAAACCCCCGGCAGAGGAGGCCATCTGCCGGGGTTTGATGTTGCTGGGCCGATGATCAGCTCTGGCCGCCGTCGGCGATGAAACCGGCCGCCTGAATACCGGCGATCGCTGCAATCTCGTCATTGTCGGAAGTGTCGCCGGTGATGCCGACCGCGCCGAGAAGCTCCCCCTTGGCATTCTTGATGAGAACGCCGCCTGCCACCGGGATGACGCGCCCGCCCGACGCCGCCACCAGCCCTTCGACGAAGTGCGGGCGTTCCTTGGCGAATTTTTCAACGGTGCGCGAGCCGGTGCCGATGGTCAGGCCGCCGAACGCCTTGCCGAAGGCGATCTCGAAGCGCAGCAGGGAAGCGCCGTCCTGTTTCTGGAAGGCCTTGAGGTGGCCGCCGGCATCGAGCACGGCCACCGAGAGCGGACGCATGCCGGCCTCGGTGCCCTTGGCAAGCGCTGCCTTGATGATGGTGTTGGCTTTGGAAAGTGAGAGTTGGGCCATGGTGTCCTCTTGGGTTCGTATGGTCATGGAATGCAAAAGCCGATCCGCCGCGCGAGCCGGATATTCAGTCAAAAACGGATGTGGCCTGGATTATTTGTCGAGGGAGTCCAGCTTGCGCTGCATGGCGGCGATCTGCTCTTTCAGTTCGTCCAGCCCGGTATCCTTCTTGGCGGTTTCGGCGGCGGGTGTTTCGTCGGCCTCGGCCGCTCCGGCCGTCTTGTTCAGCGGGAATGGCGTGAACATGCGCATGGCGTGCTGCAGCATTTCGGTGTTGCGGCGAACCTGCTCCTCGACGAGCTTGACCGGCGCACTGATGTTCATCATGTCGATCGGCGATTTGCCGAAGGCGGCCGAAAGCTGCTCGCGCATGCGCTCCTGTTCCTTGGCAAAGGCACTCATGGACTGTTCGAGGAATGTTGGCAGCACCACCTGCATCTGGTCGCCGTAATAGGCGATGAGCTGGCGCAGGAACGGAATCGGCAGCATGTTCTGCCCATCCTTGTTTTCCAGCTCGAAGATGATCTGGGTCAGGACGGAATGGGTGATGTCTTCTCCGGTCTTGGCGTCCTGAACGGTGAAATCCTCATTGCGCTTCACCATCTCGGCGAGATCTTCCAGCGTCACATAGGTGCTTGTGCCGGTATTGTAGAGGCGCCGGTTGGCATATTTTTTAATGACGACGTCGCCGGTTTTTGCTGCCATCAGAGAACTCCCCAACTCATGTCATCAGACTCAAATGGTCTGAATTTGCGTGCCCGCTTACTGATATATCCACGAGGATAGGGGGAAAGCGGCACAAATCAAAGTGATTTGTGCGCCGCATCCATCGCGCAGATCATTCTCGCCTTTCTCTGCCTTGCAGGCGATAAATTTGGCTTCGCGGCGAATGCCCCTTGTCAAACTGCCGCAGGGAGGGAATTCTGTTCGGGAAGCCAAGCTGAATGAATTCAGCATCTCAATGATAAGGAGACGTCTATGACCCAATCCATCGTTATCGCCAGTGCAGCGCGAACCCCCGTGGGGTCGTTCAACGGTGCTTTTGCCAACGTCCCGGCCCACGAACTCGGCGCTGCTGTGATCAAGGAAGTGCTGAGCCGCGCCGGTGTCGATGGTGCCGATGTCGATGAAGTGATCATGGGCCAGGTGCTCAGCGCCGGCGAAGGGCAGAACCCGGCCCGCCAGGCGGCCATGGAGGCAGGCATTCCGCAGGAGGCGACAGCCTGGGGGCTCAACCAGCTTTGCGGCTCCGGTCTGCGCGCCGTGGCCCTCGGCATGCAGCAGATCGCAACCGGCGATGCCGATATCATCGTGGCGGGCGGACAGGAATCCATGTCGATGGCGCCGCATTGCGCGCATTTGCGCGGCGGCGTGAAGATGGGCGATTTCAAGATGATCGATACGATGATCAAGGATGGCCTGACCGACGCTTTCCATGGCTACCACATGGGCAATACCGCCGAGAACATCGCCCGCAAGTGGCAGTTCACCCGCGAAGACCAGGACAAGTTCGCCCTTGGCTCCCAGAACAAGGCGGAAGCCGCGCAGAAGGCGGGCAAGTTCAAGGATGAAATCGTGCCGTTCACGGTCAAGACCCGCAAGGGCGACGTGATCGTTGCGGATGACGAGTATATCCGTCACGGCGCGACACTCGACTCCCTAGCCAAGCTGAAGCCTGCTTTCGACAAGGAAGGCACCGTTACCGCAGGCAATGCCTCCGGCCTCAATGATGGTGCGGCTGCCGTGGTGCTCATGAGCGAGGACGAGGCCAAGCGCCGCAACGTCAAGCCGCTGGCCCGCATTGTTTCCTGGGCAACGGCCGGTGTCGACCCTGCCATCATGGGCACGGGTCCAATCCCTGCGTCACGCAAGGCGCTGGAGCGGGCCGGATGGAAGGTGGAGGACCTTGATCTGGTCGAAGCCAACGAAGCCTTCGCGGCGCAGGCGCTTTCCGTCAACAAGGATCTCGGGCTCAATCCCGATATCGTCAATGTCAATGGCGGTGCCATCGCCATCGGTCATCCCATCGGCGCTTCCGGTGCCCGGGTGCTCAACACACTGCTTTATGAATTGAAGCGCCGCAATGGCACAAAGGGCCTTGCCACGCTGTGCATTGGCGGCGGCATGGGCATTGCCCTGTGCGTTGAGCGCGTCAAGGACTGATCTGCAAGAATGAGCACGGGTTCGGCGTTTGTCGAACCCGTGTTCCGGCAGCACTAAATTTCCAGGCTGCTGCCACGTCTCTTTTTCAACAACACTAACTTTGATCCAACATGAATTAGGGAGGGGAAATATGACCAAAACGGCAATCGTTACGGGCGGAACACGTGGTATCGGCGCAGCCATATCCGTGGCCCTGAAAGCGGCAGGGTACAAGGTCGCGGCAAATTACGCCGGCAATGACGACGCGGCGAAGAAATTCACGGAAAAGACCGGTATTGCCACCTACAAGTGGGATGTTTCCAACTATGAAGAGTGCGCTGCCGGTATTGCCAGGATCGAGGCCGATCACGGCCCCGTCGCCGTGCTGGTCAACAATGCGGGCATTACCCGCGACGCCATGTTCCACAAGATGACCCCAGGTCAATGGGGCGAAGTGATCAACACCAATCTGACCGGCCTGTTCAACATGACCCATCCGGTATGGACGGGGATGCGTGACCGCAAATTCGGCCGCGTGATCAATATTTCTTCGATCAACGGACAAAAGGGCCAGGCCGGGCAAGCCAATTATTCCGCGGCCAAGGCCGGAGATATCGGCTTTACCAAGGCGCTGGCGCAGGAAGGCGCGCGCGCCGGCATTACGGTCAATGCCATCTGTCCCGGTTATATCGGCACGGAAATGGTGCGGGCCATCGACGAGAAGGTGCTCAACGAGCGCATCATTCCGCAAATCCCGGTCGGACGTCTGGGCGAACCGGAAGAAATCGCGCGCTGCGTGGTGTTCCTCGCCTCTGACGATGCCGGCTTCATCACCGGCTCGACGCTGACAGCCAATGGCGGGCAGTATTTCAGCTGATCGGAAGCAAATCAAAAGACGCCGCGGGCTGGAAACAGCCGGCGGCGTTTTCGTTTTGTGCGGCGGCGCTTCGGATATTCGCGGCCAAAGGTTAACGGCGTTTCCTGAATCTTGTCCTATTTCCTGCCCATGCGTTCGGGGATTGGTGCGACTCCCGCGCCTTCAGCACAAGATGTAGCCGTGAACAAAACAGGAAAGTGGACAAAGCGCTGATTCGTCGCTGATTCGTTCTTCCTTTGATCGGAGTGTTAATAAAACGGAGCGCCCGGGCCTTGGATTCCTTAACTAACTATAAGGAAATATTGCGATTTTCTTAACAGAGCAAAAAATCGTTGACGGCGGACCGCCCGCTTTTGCGCGGAAAAGCCAAAGGTTAACGGCGGTGGACCGATTCGTTGAAATCCTGTTCCCGCTGATTCAGCATCTTGTGCGACTCGCACCCGGGAAAGCTAGATGTGGCCGTGAACAAAGCAGGAATCTGATCCTATAGCTGATTCGTCGCTGATTCGTTCTGCTCGCGTTCTGTTTCTTAATGGAACACTCCGTGAATCGGTTCGCAATTGTTTATCTTGAGGTCGCCGCATACTTTCTGTCTGATGCCGATAATGCTATCGGATAGTGCATGCCCGGCATGCCTTGCTGGTTCTGGTGAGGCCGTCGTGCCGGTGTTGGATATTTTTGATGAACCTTATGCCTACTCCCGAACTTCCCTTGATCCTGAGCGGTCGTGACGTCACCGCCGTTCTGGGGCCGACGAACACGGGGAAGACTCACCTCGCTATTGAGCGGATGCTGGCGCACCAGACGGGCATGATCGGCCTGCCGCTGCGCCTGCTGGCGCGTGAAGTCTACAACCGTGTTGCCGAACGGGTAGGGCTTGCCAATGTCGCGCTGATCACCGGTGAGGAAAAGATCATGCCGCCCGGCGCGCGCTATGCGGTGTGTACCGTCGAGGCGATGCCGCGCCAGACGGATATGGATTTCGTTGCCATCGACGAGGTCCAGCTTGCCAACGATCTGGAGCGTGGCCACATCTTTACTGACCGCATCCTGCATCTGCGGGGCCGTCAGGAAACCTTGCTGCTTGGTGCGGCCACCATGCGCGGCATACTGGAAAAGCTGCTGCGCGGCATCTCCGTCGTCACGCGTCCGCGCCTGTCCAATCTGACCTATGCCGGCTCGAAAAAGATCACGCGCCTGCCGCCGCGCACCGCCATCGTGGCCTTTGCCGCGGATGAGGTTTATTCCATCGCCGAACTTATCCGCCGCCAGAATGGCGGTGCCGCCGTGGTCATGGGGGCCTTGAGCCCGCGCACCCGCAATGCCCAGGTGGATCTCTACCAGTCGGGCGATGTGGATTATCTGGTCGCCACCGATGCCATCGGCATGGGGCTCAACCTCGATGTCGATCACGTGGCTTTTGCGCAGGACCGCAAGTTTGACGGCTATCAGTTCCGCGATCTGTCGCCGGGCGAAATCGGCCAGATCGCCGGGCGCGCCGGGCGGCACCTGCGCGATGGCACGTTTGGCGTGACAGGTCAGGTCTCCGGTTTTTCAGAAGAACTGGTGCAGCGCGTGGAATCGCATGCCTTCGATTCCGTCAAGATTTTGCAATGGCGCACCGCCCGGTTTGATTTCTCCAGCCTTGATGCACTGAGACGGTCGATCGACACACCCGCACCGGTGGAGGGATTGACCCGGGCACTGCCTGCCGTGGATCAGCAGGCGCTTGAATATCTGTCGAAAGATCCGGATATCGCGCCGCTGGCCAACACGCCGGAACGGGTGGCCCTCCTGTGGGATGCCTGTGCGTTGCCGGACTACCGCAAAATTGCACCGGCGCAGCATGCGGATATTATTGCATCGATCTATACAGATCTCGTCGAACATGGTCATGTTAACGAAACATACATGGGCGAACAGGTGCACCGGGCTGATACGACCGACGGCGATATCGATGCTTTGTCGCGGCGGATTGCCCAGATCAGAACTTGGACTTTTGTGTCGCATCGGCCGGGATGGCTGGCAGATCAGGCACATTGGCAAGAAAAGACGCGTGAAATTGAGGACAGATTATCAGATGCACTGCATGAACGGTTGACGAAACGCTTCGTAGACCGCAGGACAAGCGTGCTTATGAGGCGCCTGAGAGAGAATACAATGCTAGAAGCCGAAATTAGCCCTGCCGGGGACGTTGTTGTCGAAGGGCACCATGTTGGACGTTTGGATGGATTCCGTTTCACCACGGACAGCCAGATCGATGGAACCGATGCAAAAGCCGTGAAGGCCGCTGCACAAAAAGCCTTGGCGACAGAGTTCGACAATCGCGCCGAGCGCTTTGCCGCTTCCGCGAACGGCGACTTTGCCCTGGGATCGGACGGGACGCTGCGCTGGATTGGCGCTCCGGTCGCCTCGGTCGTCTCGGGTGAGCAGCCATTGAAGCCCCGAGCGGTGT
Source organism: Phyllobacterium sp. SL163 (assembly GCF_049896885.1). Taxonomy (NCBI): domain Bacteria; kingdom Pseudomonadati; phylum Pseudomonadota; class Alphaproteobacteria; order Hyphomicrobiales; family Phyllobacteriaceae; genus Phyllobacterium; species Phyllobacterium sp. SL163. The sequence continues at coordinate 465,113 of NZ_JAFCVE010000001.1, forward strand.
TGCTGGCCGACGAGCAGCTGACGGGACCGGCACGCGACAAGGTCGCTGCGCGGGTTGACCGCTTCCTCGCCCATCATGTGGATACGGTGCTCAAGCCGCTGGTTGATCTTGCCAACGCGGATGCGCTGGTCGGGATCACGCGGGGACTGGCGTTCCAGCTCGTCGAAAATTTTGGCGTGCTGCAGCGCCGCGATGTGGCTGAAGATGTCCGCGGCCTCGATCAGGATTCGCGCGCGGCCCTGCGTCGTCTGGGCGTGCGCTTCGGCGCCTACCATGTCTTCCTGCCTGCATTGCTCAAACCAGCGCCTGCAGGTCTGCTGACGCTGCTATGGGCGCTCAAGGAAGATGCCAAGGATCGTCCCGGCTATGGCGATGTGGTGCAGGTTCTTTCCGCAGGCCGCACGTCGGTTGTTACCGATCCGGCCTTCGATCCGGCCTTCTATCGCCTCGCGGGCTACCGGCTGCTCGGACGCCGTGCCGTGCGCATCGATATTCTCGAGCGTCTGGCCGATCTCATCCGTCCGGCACTGGCATGGAAGCCGGGAAGCGGAACACGGCCCGACGGTGCCTATGACGGCACGCGTTTCGTCGTCACCCCGGCCATGATGTCCATTCTCGGCGCAACAGCCGACGATATGGAAGAAATCCTGAAGAATCTCGGCTACCGCTCGGAAGCAACCGATGCAGCCGTTGTGTCGGCCAAGGTTGCCGAACTCGATGCGGTTGCTCAGGCACCTGCCCTGCAGGAAACGGCTGCCGCTGCGCCGGAAGGTACCAAATCGGTGCCGGCGGCCGAACCGGTTGGTGATCCGATCGTCAAACCGGTTGTCGAGGCTGTGGCAGCCGTTGCGGTTGCCGAAGAAGCGCCTGCGGCTGCTGCTGAAACCGCAACTGCTCCAGCGGCGGAAGAAGCACCCAAGCCGGTGCTGCTCTGGCGCCAGGCTCCCCGCTTCGAAGGCCGCAACAACAACCGCCGTCCACAGGGCGGACGCGAGAATCAGCGTGAACCGCAGGCCCGCAATGGCAACAGCCAGGGCGAGGAGCGTCAAAGCCGTCCGAACCGCAATGCCGGTCCGCAGGGCGAGCGCGGTGAGCGCAAGGATTTCCGCGGCAAGGGCGGCAAGCCCGGCGGCGGCGACCGCTCCCGGCAGGAAGGCGGCAAGCCCTCCGGCAAGCCGCAGAATCACGGCAAGCGTCCGGAGCGGGAAGAACGCCCGGTCAAGATCGACATGGACTCCCCCTTCGCCAAGTTGCTGGCGTTGAAGGAGCAGATGAAGAAGTGAGGGTTTGACCCTAAATGACGGGAACCGACAGGCAGCGCATCGACAAGTGGCTGTTTTTCGCGCGGGTGGTCAAATCCCGTTCCCTCGCTGCAAAGCTGGCATCGGGCGGCAACGTCCGGGTCAACAAGGACAAGATCGACCAGCCATCACACGGGGTCAAACCCGGTGATGTGCTGACGATCACGCTGGACCGGCGCATTCTCATTTACAAAGTCCTGTCCGGCGGTACCCGGCGCGGACCCGCCGAGGAGGCGCGGACGTTGTACGAGGACATTTCGCCGCCGCCATCGCCGAAGGATGCCATGAGCCGCTTCGACATGCTGCCCAGACGCGATGCGGGCAGCGGCCGTCCCACCAAGCGCGAACGGCGGGACGTCGACCGGCTGATGAAGGGCCGGGACAACGGCTCGGATGATTGACGCATCCGCGTTGTGGTTTCCCGGGCAAAACGCCGAAACATCGAAATTATCTCCAAATTCGTCGGCGGGACTAAAATATTATTTCCGCAACACCTATATTAGAGGACAATGGTTGCTTGTCGGCAGGTCATCGCGATGCGATGAATGGCACGCTGCGGACTTGGACAATAGCTCGGTCCTGATGTGATGAAGACAATCCTTTTGCACGTCGAGATTTTTCGGGCCGCGTTCTGGTGCCGCAGTCCGTTTTCCCCTCTTGTCAGGCCGGTGCCAAATCGTTACCTCAACCGCTGACACGCTGACTATGGTGTCTTCAGGAGCCAGTAAATGACATATGTTGTGACCGACAATTGCATCCGCTGCAAATATATGGATTGCGTTGAGGTCTGTCCGGTCGATTGTTTTTACGAAGGTGAGAACATGCTCGTCATCCACCCGGATGAGTGCATCGATTGCGGCGTGTGCGAACCGGAATGCCCTGCGGAGGCCATCAAGCCGGACACCGAGCCGGGCCTCGACAGCTGGCTGCAGCTGAATTCGGAATATGCGGAAAAATGGCCGAATATTTCGGCGAAGAAAGATGCGCCCAGCGATGCCAAGGAAATGGATGGCGTCACCGGTAAACTCGAGAAATACTTCTCCCCGGAACCGGGCGAAGGCGACTAAACTTATTCGGGGTACCGCAGTTGCCCGCAAGACTGATTTGCCCTGAAAATCAAGTCTTGCAATGCGTTTAGTTTGCGCTTGTGCAGCAAAAAGTTGATTCTGATCACTTTTCGTGTTATGGTGCTGCGATATGTTGATCATTGGACGTCAATTTCGTGGCGCTAAAGCATAAATCACCAATCGGCTAGATTTTTTCCGGACTTAACAGTTCAGGTTGAGGTTCTTTGATTGTGACCCGTCCTGCTGTTTGGTCCGGATTGCTTTGCGTGAAAATATTGGCGGCCGACAAACCGGGTTCCGGTTTCCAGTGATTGGTTTAACCGGTGCGTTTTGCCGGGCGCAGCAGGGAGTAATGAAGCGCATGACAGCAGTTCCGCAGAAAAAGACCGCCCAGCGTATCGGATTCAAGACGGGTGAGTTTATTGTATATCCGGCTCACGGCGTAGGCCAGATCGTCAATATCGAAGAACAGGAAGTTGCGGGCCACAAGCTCGAACTTTTCGTGATTGACTTTCAGAAGGACAAGATGCGCTTGAAGGTACCGGTTGCAAAGGCAACCGCCATTGGTATGCGCAAACTCTCAGAAACAGATTACGTCGACCGTGCGCTGAAGGTAGTTCAGGGACGGGCCCGTATCAAGCGCACCATGTGGTCCCGCCGGGCGCAGGAATATGATGCGAAGATCAACTCGGGCGATCTGATTTCCATTTCGGAAGTTGTCCGCGATCTTTTCCGTGCCGACAATCAGCCGGAACAGTCCTATTCCGAACGCCAGCTCTATGAAGCAGCACTCGACCGCATGGCCCGTGAAATTTCCGCCGTCAATAAGATGTCGGAAACCGAAGCCGTCCGTCTGATCGAAGTCAATCTCGCCAAAGGTCCCAAGCGCGGCGCGAAGACTGAAGAAACCGAAGCTGATGCGGACATTTCCGTTGAAGACGAACAGGAAGAAGCCGCGTAACAGCGGGTTCATCCCTTTCAACAAAAAGCCCGGTTTTACCGGGCTTTTTGTTATTCGCTGATGATCTTCACCTTGTCGCCGACGGAAACCGTGCCGCCGGGCGGCAGGGCGTTGATCAGCCGGAAGAGATCCAGCTTGCGGTCCGTGCCCATGATCTGGCTGGAGAGACTGGCGAGCGTATCGCCCGCCTTGACCGTCACGACGCGGATCCGCAGCGGCTTGATGTTGGCCTTTTCCTGCGCCGTCAGCAAATGGAAGCTCTGCGTCACCGTTTGCGCTGCCGGCATCAGTGCCGTGCTGCCCGTGGGCGCTGCCGTCAGGAAGCGATAGATGCGGTCGCCCGAATTCACGACGAAAATATCAAATTCCCAGCGGTCCGCCTTGGCTTTTGCCGTGGCGGCGGGCATGCCGTTGAATGTCGTCGCCTTGACGCTGGCATTGTCCAGGCCGGTAACCCAGCCGCTGCGCATGTAGTCGACCATCGATGTCTTGCCGGAAACCTGGGTTCCGTCAAAGCGGATCGCGACTTCGCCGGGTCCGGTTGCCATGACCGCGGCTGCGGAATTGTCGATGACAAAGCCGTCCGGCACGGTGAAGCTGACACCGAGCAGCGGGTGCACGAAGGTGCGGCCGCGGACATAGCCTTCTTCCGGCGTGTCGCCATAGAGCAGCCCGTCAATCCCTTGCAGGAAGGAATCGCGGTCCGTCGTGCCGACACCGGGTGCACCGATCTTGCGGGCATGGCCGCGCGCCAGCTCGATGCGCTGCGGCGCGGAGGGATGGCTCGCCAGGAAGTCGAGGCTGGCATCGGTGGCGCCGGAGACGTTGCGGAAGTCCGCATAGGCGGCCATTGACTGCAGGAAGCGGGCAGCCGCAAACGGATCATACCCGGCTTCGCCGATCATCTTGATGCCGATGGCATCCGCCTGCAATTCCTGATTGCGCGAGAACTGCGCCATGCGCAGCTTGCCGCGAATGAGCGCCTCGCGGCCTGCCTGGTCGTCCTGCAGCACTTCCGACACAACGCGGCCGGCGATGACGGCTTCCGCTTCGCGCTGCTGGCGTTCGATGCCGTGATTGGCGATGACATGGCCCATTTCATGGGCAATGACGGCGGCAAGCTCCGCGCTGTCATTGGCCAGCGCAAGCAGGCCGCGGGTCACATAGAGATAGCCGCCCGGCAGTGCGAAGGCATTGATGTTGGGCGAATTGAGGATGGTGATGCGATAGGTATGGGTCGGATTGTCCGATACGGTAGTCAGATTTCCGACGACCTTGGCAACCATGCGTTCGAGCCTCGCGTCCTTGTACTCGCCGCCATAGGTGGCCAGGATGCGGGGATGCTGTTCGGCGCTCAGTTTGGCCAGCCGGTCATTCTTCGAGACATTGTCGACGATGACAGGGCTTGATGACGGGCCGAGCGCATCTTCCTTGGTGACGTTGAGCACCTGGCAGCCCGACAGGAAGGCGAGCAGCAGCGTCGTCGAAACCACGGTCGTGCTTCGTACTGCCGGATGGAACCGTCGATTGCCGATGGGGAGAATGTGCGAACCCAGAATCATGTCCTCATGTCGTGCGGCGCCAGTGCAAACGCTAAAGCCAAGTTCTCACTCGTCTTTTGCCTGCGGAATCGGTGTGCTTACTTTCTAGCTAGCCCGTTGAGCAGGCTGGGGCAAGAATTACATTGATTTCTTATGAGACCCATTGAGTACAAAATATGTCAAAGTGATAACTCTTGCGAGCCGAGATATTTTCGCAACAGGGAAGGGCCATTGGCCGAGAGCAATTCGCCCGCGGGCCCCGATGCTGCCACATGGCCATTTTCGAGAAAGAACAGCGTTGATGGTAAACGCAAAGCATCGTCTGGATGGTGGGTGACCATCACCACAGTCATTCCAGTATCTTTTTGCAGTTGTCCGACCAGATCAAGCATTTCATGGCGCAATGCTGGACCAAGTGAAGCAAAGGCTTCATCGAGCAACAGTACAGGCCGGTTGCGCACCAGCGCCCGGGCGATGGCAACGCGTTGGCGTTCCCCGCCCGACAGTGCCGCCGGTTTGCGCGTCTCCTTGCCCGCAAGCCCGACCTTGGCGATGGCGTCGTGGACCGCCTGCTGATCCGCCGCGTCGAGGCGCAGGCCCGGCTTGCGGCCAAGACCGACATTGGCGGCAACGTCGAGATGGGCGAAGAGATTGTTGTCCTGAAACACCATGGAAACCGGGCGCCGGGATGGTTCGACATGCGTGACATCGGCATCGCCGATCAGCACGCGGCCGGAGAGCGGTGCCTCGAAACCGGCAATGAGATTGAGAACCGTGGATTTGCCCGCGCCGCTCGGGCCGATGATGGCGGCAATGGACGACGGTGCGATGGCAAGGTCGAAACGCATGGCCATGTCGCCGTAATCGAAGCGAACGGCATCCAGCCGGATCGCGGCGCCGCCGGTTGTGATCTTTTCCGTTTGTTCAGCCATCTCTTGCATTGTCCTGTCGGGCGAGGCTGGCCGCACCGCGGTCGGCTGCGAACATCAGGAGCAGGCACAGGACCCCAAGGATCAGCGCCAGTCCCGCTGCATCCTGTGTGCGATAACTTCCCATGCGCTGCAAGAGCAGGAAAGGCAGGGTCTGGATGGAATCATTGCCGAACAGCGCGATGGTTCCTAGATCGCCCAGCGACAGGGCCATGGCAAACGCGAAGGCAACACCCATGGGCAGGCGCAAAGCCGGCCAGTCGATCAGGCGCAGCCGGTCCCAGCCGGTGATGCCGAGCTGGAGGCAAAGCCGGTTGTGGCGGCTTGCGGCCGTATCCCAGGCCGGGCGCAGGATACGGAAGGCGAAGGGCACGGCCATGGCGGCATTGACGCCGATGACCATGACGGGTGCAAGGCTGAACGGGTTGATGGCGTGGCGCGAGAGGATGAACCAGCCGGCGCCGATGACAATGGGCGGCACCACCATGATCAGGCTCGCCCCCAGATCCAGTGACCGTTCGAACAGACCGGGCGAAACCGTTCGCCGTCGGCTCTGTTGATACTCCCGGGCGATGACAAGCGACAGTGACAGCGCGAGGGAGAGCAGGGCTGCAGCCGCGCCAAGCACGATGCTTGTGGCAATGGCGCGCCAGACGATGGATTCGCTCATCAGGCGCGCCAGGTCGGCGCCAAGCCCGGAGACAACGGTTCCGCCCATGGGCAGGCCGACAAAGAGCAGTCCGAGGAGAATGATCGCTGTATTGACGCATTGCGCTGCACGGCCCGGCCGCTCGAAGCGCCGCGTGGTCGTCTGGAGACTGAAGCCTTCGTCCGCCGGTTTGCCCGTCAGGCCGAGCAGCAGCAGCACGGCGATGGTCAGGCCCAGTTGCAGCAGTGTGAGCGAGACGGCGCGGGCAATATCGAAATCGAAATGCAGGGACTGGTAGATCGCCACTTCCAGCGTGGTGGCACGCGGTCCGCCGCCCAGGGTCAGCACAATCGTGAACGAGGTGATGCAGAGCATGAAGATCAGCCCGGCAATACCGGACAGATTGCGGCGGATGACCGGCCATTCGATCAGGCGGAAGCGTGCCCAGCCGCCCATGCCGAGCTGCGCGGCGAGTTTCCAGTAATCCGACGGAATGGAATCAAGGCTTGCAAGCACGAGCCGGGTCGCCAGCGGCAGGTTGAAAAAGACGTGGGCGAGAAGGATGCCGGGAAGCCCGTAAATATTGGGTATGGTGTCCATGCCAAGGCTGCTGAAAGCAAAGGCCAGCAGGCCGTTGCGGCCATAGATGCTGGTGATGCCGAGCACCGCGACAAGCGCGGGTAAGGCCAGAGGCAGGGCAAACAGGCGCAGAATCAGCGCGCGGCCGGGAAAGGCGGGATGTTCATGCAAGGCGCGCGCGAGTGGAATGGCAAAGGCAACCGCAAGCAGCATGGACAGGAGCGCCTGCACCAGCGTGAACCGCGCCACCCGCCACAGATAGCTGTCGAATGCGGCAAAACCTTCCACGCCGCCGCGCAGCGCTTCGGATGCGAGACTGAGAAGTGCGCCACCCGCAAGTGCCGCCAGAAAGGCGAGGGCGCCTGCCCCCGCCCAAGGTCTGAAACTGCGGATGGCAATCACAATGCTACAGGCTCATGGCCGCGAGCCATTCATCGATCCAGGCTTTACGGTTCTTGGCGACCTCCTCGGACGGGAAGGCCAGGGTCTTGACGGGTTGAACAAGGGTTTCGAAGGCCGGGTTCAGCGCGTCGGTGGTTTTCGCAGCCGGATACATCCAGTTGTTTTCAGGAATCGCATCCTGAAACGCCGGGCTGGTCATGAAGGCAAGAAACTGCGCCGATAGCGGGTTTTTCACCCCGTTGACGGTCTGGGCCGCGACTTCGACCTGCAGGTAATGGCCTTCGCTGAACGAAATGGCCTTGTAGCGGTCCACGCGCTCGGCGATCAGGTGATAGGCCGGGGACGTCGTGTAGGACAGCACCAGTGGTGCTTCGCCCTTGGTGAAGAGGCCATAGGCCTCCGACCAGCCGGGTGTGACGGTCAGCACGCGGTCTTTCAGCTTCGCCCAGGCTTCTCCCGCCTTGTCGCCATAGACCGACTTGACCCAGAGCAGCAGGCCGAGACCGGGCGTCGAGGTGCGGGGGTCTTCGATGACGATCTTCTGCTTCGGGTCGCCTTCGACCAGTTCCTTCAGGCTTTCCGGCGGGGTCTTCAGCTTCTCGGAATCATAGATGACGGCGAAATAGCCGTAATCGTAGGGAACGAAGGTATCATCCTTGTAGCCGCCGGGGATGGTCACGGCGGAGGTGTCGATGCCATGGGGGGCAAACAGGCCGGTTTGCCTGGCCTCGTAGGTCAGGTTGGTGTCGAGGCCGAGCACCACATCCGCCTTGGTTGACTCGCCTTCCAGCTTGACCCGGTTGAGCAGGGCAACACCATCGGCAACCGCCACGAATTCGACCGTGCAGGCACATTGCTTTTCGAAGGCTTGCTTGACCTTCGGGCCGGGACCCCATTCGGCGGTGAAGCTTTCATAGGTGTAGACGGTGAGTTTGCCTTCGGCATGCGCGGTGCCAAGGGGAATGACGGCGAACAGAGCGGTCACAATGGCCGCTGTTTTTACAATAGTCTCGAATGGCCGCATCGGCGCCTCCTATCAGCAGTGTTCAAAAGGATTGGTGCGCCGGCAAATCTGCCGCGTCTAATCCCTCCGCCGGTACAAACCGGATCAGGTTCCGCGGGTTGGCAGGGTTTCCCCGTGCGCCTCTCAGCCGGTCCATGCGACCGGCACCCCGTTAGAGCGTGACAAGGATAGAGGTTCGGCCGGAGCCGTGCAAGCGGTCGATGCTTATGAAATCTTTATGTTTTGCCGATTCTGCCAAATCGAAAGCTGATACTGGCGCGCTTATTGTCCACAGCGAAAACATCCCGTGCGGCTGTTTTCCGATGGAAAGGGTCAATCATGTTTCGTGGTCACGGTTTTTATCATTCCCATGTCAGGGTACAGCAGAACCCGGCTTCCCAAAACGCCCGCCGCAAGGCGATTCTCCTGCGTCCGCGCCGGCAGAAATTCATCCCGGAGCTTTATCCGAGCCTGTTTCTGGCCATCGGCGTGGCGATTGCCGGCATGGCCGCGATTGCACTCGGGCGCTTCGTTTAAACCAGAATCACGGATGCCCTGTGCGACCGGCTTGTGCCATGCTATGGCCGGTGCATGAGCAAATTCGTCCTTCTTCTTGGTGGAACCGTTCACGTCACCGACCGTCTCCGGCATCTCATTGCCGGGGCGCGCGTTCTTGCCGCCGATGGCGGCATTGCCCATGCGCAGGCGCTGGGCGTTGAACCCGAGTTGTGGCTGGGCGATTTCGATTCGACATCGCCTGAACTTGCCGAACGCTATGCGCATGTGCCGCGTTCGGTTTTTCCGGCCGCCAAGGACATGACCGACGGCGAACTGGCACTCAACGAAGCCTACCGGCTGGGCGCCACCGAGGTGATCCTGTGCGGCGCCTTTGGCGGTGAACGCACCGACCACACCCTGCTGCACCTGACCATGGCCACCCGCCATGCGGCGGAAGGCCGGAAGATCATTCTCTCCAGCGGAAGCGAGGAAGCGCATCCCCTGGTTGCAGGAGAATATGCGTTCGATTTTGCCGATGGAACGGTATTCAGCATTGTGGCCTTTACGTCCCTGCGCGGATTATTTATCCATGGTGCGCGATGGCCGCTGGAAAATATGGAACTTTCTTTCGGTTCATCGCTTACAGTGTCGAATGCCGTGTGTGGAAATCTCCACGTATCGCTTCGTTCAGGCAATGCAGTCCTGATTGCTACGCCGTGAAATTGCGAACCGCTTGTAAAACAACGCGGAAAGTGCAATTCTTGCGGCACAGCATTGGGGACGCAAGCTGGTTAGTTTAGTTTTGAAACGGGAGAGGTCTTCCATGTTGAAAAGTTTGTCGACAGTAGCAGTTGCCGCGCTTCTGGCATTTTCGGTAGCCGGTTGCACAACAAGTGAACAGCGTACAGCGGGTTATGGCGTTGGCGGTGCAGCACTTGGTGCTTTGGCTGGTGGTGCAATCGGTGGTGGCCGTGGCGCACTGGCTGGTGCTGCCATTGGTGGTGTTGGTGGTGTGGCTGTTGGTGCCGCAACGGCCAACAATGATGGCCGCCGTTACTGCACATATGAAAACCGTTACGGCGAGCGTTATCGCGCGCCTTGCCGCGGTTACTAATCCTTCCCCATCAGGGAAAGCGGAACAGGCCGGGAAACCGGCCTGTTTTTGTTTGAGGCTGCCGGGGTGCATGGGCTGATCTTTGTTCTGCCGCATTAAGCCCGCACGATATGGCCGCTATATTCATGTTGAGAGGATTGACTAATGAGTTTTCGTTTGACCGCCATTGCGGTTTCCGCGCTTCTGGCCATGTCATTGGCCGGTTGTGAAACGAGCGAACAGAACCAGCGGGCCGGGACGGGCGCGTTGATCGGCGGCGGTGTCGGCGCACTCGCCGGACAGGCACTCGGGCACAATACCAAGAGCACTGTGATCGGTGCGGCCGGCGGCGCGCTTCTCGGTGCGGCTGTCGGCACGGCAACGACGCCAAGCGGTGGCGGCAACGGCAATCAGAATCTTTGCCGTTATCAGCGGCCCGATGGCAGCATCTACAATGCCCCCTGCGAAGGCAATGGCGGCCGCGGCGCTGCCTATGGCGGATACAACAACAACGGTTACAACAACGGCGGCTACTGAGCGGCGCGTTGCTGAACGGATCCAGACAGGCCGGTTTTCCGGCCTGTTCTGTTTTATGCCATAAAGATATTTGACAGCGGCGCCAATCTCGCCGACAAGCGCCCGTCGGCACTGATGTCCGGCAATTGCGCTCCTTTTCCAGAACTGAAAAACGCCATGGCTCCACCCCTTCTTCGTCTTGACCGGATTGCATTGACGTTTGGCGGCACCCCGCTTCTCAGCGATGCGGCGATTTCCGTCAGCGAGGGCGATCGCATCGCCCTTGTCGGCCGCAACGGGTCCGGCAAGTCGACGCTGCTCAAGATCGCGGCGGGTTTTATCACGCCGACCGACGGTGAAGTGTTCCGCCATCCCGGTGTCACCGTCCGCTATCTCGCCCAGGCGCCCGATATGGAAGGTTTTGCCAATGTCCGCGACTATGTCGAGGCAGGTCTGGGACCGGCGGACGATCTCTACCGCGTCAGCTACATTCTTGAACATCTCGGCCTGACCGGCGAGGAAAAGCCGGACAATCTGTCTGGCGGCGAGGCGCGGCGTGCGGCACTGGCCAAGGTTCTCGCCCCCCAGCCCGATATCCTGCTTCTCGACGAGCCGACCAACCATCTGGATCTGACGACGATCGAATGGCTGGAAAGCGAATTGCGGCAGATCCGCTCCAGCATCGTGGTCATCTCCCATGACCGGCGGTTTCTGGAAAACATCAGCCGCTCGACGGTCTGGCTTGACCGCGGCGTTACGAAACGGCTCGATCAGGGCTTTGGCGCCTTCGAGGAATGGCGCGACAAGGTGCTGGAGGAGGAAGAGCGCGATCTGCACAAGCTCGGCCGCCAGATCGTGCGCGAGGAACACTGGTTACGCTACGGCGTTACGGCACGGCGCAAACGCAACATGCGGCGTCTTGGCGAACTCCAGTCTATGCGGGGGGAATTCCGCAATCATCGCCGTGCGCAGGGAACCGCCGTCCTGAAGGCCAGCGATGCCAGGGAATCCGGCAAGCTGGTGATCGAGGCCGAGCATCTGGTCAAGGCCTATGGCGAGCGCGTGCTGGTCAAGGATTTCTCCACGCGCATCCAGCGCGGCAACTGCGTCGGCTTTGTCGGTCCGAACGGTGTCGGCAAGACCACGCTTCTCTCCATGCTGACGGGCCTGCTTGCCCCGGACAGCGGTTTCGTGCGCCTTGGCACCAATCTTGAAATCGCCGTGCTGGACCAGAAGCGCGACAGTCTCAACCTTGACCAGACCCTGTCCGATTATCTGACCGACGGGCGCGGCGAGAATGTCATCGTCAACGGCGAACAGCGCCATGTGGCGTCCTACATGAAGGACTTCCTGTTCCAGCCGGAGCAGTTGCGCACGCCGATCCGCGAACTGTCGGGCGGCGAGCGGGCGCGGCTCATGCTGGCGCGCGTCCTGGCCCGTCCGGCCAATCTGCTGGTGCTCGACGAGCCGACCAATGATCTCGACATGGAAACGCTCGACCTCCTGCAGGAGCTGGTGTCCGGCTTTGCCGGAACCGTGCTCCTGGTCAGCCATGACCGCGATTTCCTCGACCGTACCGTAACATCGGTGATTGCGCCGGAAGGCGACGGGCGCTGGCTCGAATATGCCGGCGGCTATACGGACATGCTGGCGCAGCGCAAGGAAGCGCTGGCGACGCGCAAGGAGCTGAAGACAGCCAGGTCATCGGCCGTAACCGAAGCCGCCGGAGAGAAAACCGCAGTGCAGCGCGAGGAAAAGCGCAAACTGTCGTACAAGCAGAAATTCGCGCTGGAAAACCTGCCGGGCAAGATGGAAGCGCTGCACGCCGACATCCACAAGCTCGAGGCCAAACTTGCCGATCCGAACCTCTTTGCCAAAAACCCGCAGGTCTTCAACAAGACCGTCGAGGAGATCGGCAAGAAGCGGCACGATCTCGAGCGTTTTGAGGAAGAGTGGCTCGAGCTGGAAATGCTGCGCGAGGAAATCGAGGGCTAGAGCCTCACCTGTTCGGCCAACGCGGCAGGATCAGGTCGCCTTGGGCGCGATCTTGGCAGCGAGGTTTTCGATCCGCGTGGTGACTTCGGAAAGAACGCCGGTGATGGCCGTGTCGTTCTTGTCCGCCCTCTGCAAAGCTTCATCGCGGCTCTTGCGCAGGGCGTCCGCCTCGTTTTCAAGCCCTTTCACCCGCATCTGCAATTCATGCAGCTCGTCCGTGATCATGATGCCGGCCATGACGGTCAGGCGCAGGTCGCCGATCTCACCAAACGACGATTTGAGGTGCGTCACGTAACGGTCGAACCGCTCGGCCAGGCCGGTCAGATGCTGTTCCTGGCCTTCGTCACAGGCCATCCGGTAGGCTTTGCCGTCAATCGTAACTGTTACAGTGGCCATGGGCGTCTCTTTCAGCTGATAGCGGTATTACCGGTCCAGTACGGTGCGAATGGATTCCATCGCCGTTACGAGACGGCGGGAGACTTCCTTGTTGGCGGCTTCCAGACGTTCCGCACGTCCTTCCGATGCGTCCAGCTCCTGGGCCAGCCTGCGCCGGTCCATGTTCATGCGCTGGACCTCTTCCTCGGCTTCGGCAAAATCACCCTCCTGCTCAAGACGCATGTCAACCGCGTCCTCGAGATGAGCCAAGGCTTTTGCCAATCGTTCCAGAACCTGCTTGAGGGTGGCTTCCGGTGCCATTTTCGCGTTTCCCCTGTGTGTCGCTCTTTTACGCGAATCGCAAAAAGAAGAACAGCTTATGCGCCGAAGTCTAGAGGGCACATCAACGTCGCGTCAATCAATCCGCGTTGTCACAGTCCAGTCATGCACCGATAATAAGCGTCTGCGACGAAAGAGCCTGCTTTTCGAACGCCTCAATTTGACTTAGGTTTTATTGACTCCCTGATGACACCTGCTATGTGTCGCGTGCCTTTTGGATCTTGTCTGAACCGGCGTCCAGAAACGGCATTTCCTATCCTCTTCGAAAGACGGTACACATGACCAATTCTGATAAATCCAACCAAATGGCCAATGCAATCCGCTTTCTGTCGGCAGATGCAGTGGAGAAGGCCAATTCCGGCCATCCCGGCCTTCCCATGGGCGCAGCTGATATTGCGACCGTTCTTCATACCCGTTTTCTCAAGCACGATCCGAAGGCGCCGCATTGGCCCGACCGCGATCGCTTTGTCCTTTCGGCCGGACATGGCTCGATGCTGCTCTATTCGGTGCTTTACCTCTCGGGTTACGAAGACATCACCATCGACCAGATCAAGAATTTCCGCCAGCTCGGCTCGCGCACGGCCGGTCATCCCGAATATGGCCACGCCGCCGGCATCGAAACCACAACGGGCCCGCTCGGCCAGGGCCTGGCCAATGCCGTGGGCATGGCACTTTCCGAACGCATCATGAATGCCCATTACGGCGACAAGCTCGTCGATCACCATACCTATGTGATTGCCGGTGACGGCTGCCTCATGGAAGGCATCAGCCAGGAAGCCCTCGCGCTTGCCGGTCATCTCAAGCTGAACAAGCTCATCGTTTTCTGGGACCACAACAACATTTCCATCGACGGCCCGGTGTCGCTGGCCGACAATACGGATCAGTGCGCCCGCTTCGAGGCTTCCGGATGGAACTCGATCAATGTCGACGGTCATGACCAGGATGCGATTGCTGCCGCGATTGAAAAGGCCCACAAGTCCGACAAGCCGACCCTGATCGCCTGCAAGACGACCATCGGTTTCGGTGCGCCGACCAAGGCCGGCACCAACAAGGTGCATGGTTCGCCGCTCGGTGCGGAAGAACTCGCCGGTGCACGCAAGGCACTCGGCTGGACATCCGAGCCATTTGTCGTTCCTGCCGATATTCTGGATACCTGGCGCGCCTCCGGTCTGCGCTCCGCCAAGGAGCATGCGGCATGGGAACAGCGCCTTGCGGCGACCGATGCGGAAACCCGCTCGGAGTTCGAGCGCCGTATCCGCGGCGATCTGCCCGGCAATTTCGAAGCCACGATCACGGCCTACAAGAAGAAGCTTTCGGAAGACAAGCCGAAGGTGGCGACCCGCAAGTCATCGGAAATGGCGCTTGAGGTCATCAACGGTGTCATCCCCGAAACCATCGGCGGTTCTGCTGATCTGACCGGTTCCAACAACACCAAGACCAGCCAGACGCAGAACATCAGCCCCGATGATTACGGCCAGCGTTATGTGCATTACGGTATCCGCGAGCACGGCATGGCCGCTGCGATGAACGGCATGGCGCTGCATGGCGGCCTCATTCCCTATTCCGGCACGTTCCTGACCTTCTCGGACTATGCCCGCGGCGCTATGCGTCTTTCCAGTCTCATGGGCATCCGCGTCATCTATGTGATGACGCACGATTCCATCGGTCTTGGTGAAGATGGCCCGACGCACCAGCCGGTCGAACATCTGGCAGCCCTGCGCGCTATTCCGAACAATTACGTGTTCCGTCCGGCGGATGCCGTGGAGACGGTGGAATGCTGGGAACTGGCGCTGAAATCCCGCAAAACGCCGTCGACATTGGCGCTGACACGCCAGAACCTGCCGACGGTCCGTACCGACCACGTCGACGAAAACAAGTGCGCCTACGGTGCCTATGAACTGGCTCCGGCCAGCGGCAAGGCTGTGGTGACGATTTTCGCGACCGGTTCGGAAGTCGAAATTGCTCTGGCCGCCCGTGCACAGCTGGAAAAGGATGGTCATCCGGCCCGCGTCGTTTCCGTGCCCTGCTTTGAACTCTTCGAACAGCAGAGCGAAGACTACAAGCGCACGCTGATCGGCGATGCTCCGGTCAAGGTTGCGGTGGAAGCTGCGATCCGTCTCGGCTGGGACCGTTTCATCGGCCTCGATGGTATCTTTGTCGGCATGACCGGTTTTGGCGCCAGCGGCCCGATCGAAGAGCTCTACAAGCATTTCGGCATCACCGCGGAAGCCATCGTCGCGGCTGCGGAAGGCAAGTTGAAATAATCGGCGGGTTCACCGCTTCATCACATTCATCAAGGGCTCCTCACTACCCCCAAGGAGAAACTAAAAAATGACAGTTCGCGTTGCAATCAACGGGTTTGGCCGCATTGGCCGCAATGTTCTTCGCGCCATTATCGAATCCGGCCGCACCGACATCAAGGTTGTCGGCATCAACGATCTGGGCCCGGTCGAGACCAATGCCCACCTGATGCGTTACGACTCCGTGCACGGCCGTTTCCCCGGCACTGTAACGGTTTCCGGCGATACAATCGACGTCGGCCAGGGCCCGATCAAGGTCACTGCCGTACGCAACCCGGCAGAATTGCCGTGGAAAGAGCTCAACGTTGATATCGCGCTGGAATGCACCGGCATTTTCACGGCGCGTGACAAGGCGGCAGCCCATCTTGAAGCCGGCGCCAAGCGCGTCATCGTGTCGGCGCCTGCCGACGGTGCCGACCTGACGGTTGTGTTCGGTGTGAACCATCACAAGCTGACCAAGGAACACCTGGTCATTTCCAATGCGTCCTGCACCACCAACTGCCTTGCCCCGGTTGCATTTGTGCTCAACGAAGCCGTTGGCATCGATCATGGTTTCATGACCACGATCCACAGCTACACCGGCGACCAGCCGACGCTCGACACCATGCACAAGGATCTCTATCGCGGCCGTGCGGCTGCGCTGTCGATGATCCCGACATCGACCGGTGCCGCCAAGGCTGTCGGTCTCGTCCTGCCGGAACTCAACGGCAAGCTCGACGGCAGCTCGATCCGCGTCCCGACGCCCAATGTCTCGGTTGTGGATTTCAAGTTCGTTGCCAAGCGCGCGACCACGGTTGCCGAGATCAACGACGCCATCAAGTCCGCCGCCAACGGCAAGCTGAAGGGTATCCTCGGCTATACCGATGCGCCGAATGTCTCGATCGACTTCAACCACGACCCGCATTCATCCGTGTTCCATCTCGACCAGACCAAGGTCATGGAAGGAACATTCGTGCGCGTCCTGTCATGGTATGACAATGAATGGGGCTTCTCGAACCGCATGGCCGACACGGCCGTCGCGTTCAGCAAGGTCATCTGAGACGCTTGCTGCGATATGAGTTGAACGGCAGGCGTTTACATCCCCCTCTGTCCTGCCGGACATCTCCCCCACAAGGGGGAGATCAGCTTTCAGATTTGTTGATGCACATCATCGAATGTGACGATGAGCGATAACACCAATGCCAATGTGATCTCCCCCCTTGTGGGGGAGATGGGCGGTAGCCCAGAGGGGGGTGCTGGCAAATTCAGATGAGGGGTAATCACCATGCCAGCTTTCAAAACACTCGATGATGCCGATGTTGCGGGAAAACGCGTTCTTCTGCGTGTCGACCTCAACGTACCGGTTGCCAATGGCCATGTGACCGATGCCACCCGGATCGAGCGTGTCGCTCCCACCATCCTTGAATTGTCGAAAAAGGGTGCCAAGGTCATCCTGCTCGCGCATTTCGGCCGTCCGAAGGATGGGCCCACGCCGGAATTCAGCCTGAAGCCCATCGCGCATGCGGTTGCCAAGGTGATCGGCCAGAACGTGCATTTCGCCGAGGACAGCATCGGCCAAAAGGCGGCCGAAGCCGTCGCCAAGCTCGGGAACGGCGATATCCTGCTTTTGGAAAACACGCGTTTCCACAAGGGCGAGGAAAAGAACGATCCGGCCTATGTCAAGGCATTGGCCGCCAATGGCGATATCTACGTCAATGACGCGTTTTCTGCCGCGCACCGCGCCCATGCCTCGACCGAAGGTCTGGCGCATGTGCTGCCGGCCTATGCGGGCCGCACCATGCAGGCGGAGCTCGAAGCGCTGGAAAGCGGTCTCGGCAATCCGAAGCGTCCGGTGGTTGCGGTTGTCGGTGGTGCCAAGGTGTCGTCCAAGCTCGATCTCCTCGGCAATCTCGTCGAGAAGGTCGATGCGCTGGTGATCGGCGGCGGCATGGCCAATACATTCCTGGCGGCGCAGGGCGTCAAGGTCGGCAAATCGCTGTGCGAGCATGACCTCGCCGACACGGCCCGCGCGATCATGGCCAAGGCGCAGGCGGCCAACTGCACCATCATCCTGCCGGTCGACGCCATCGTTGCCTGGCATTTCGAAGCCAATGCGCCGTTCCATGCCTACGGTCTGGATGCCATTCCCGAGGATGGCATGATCCTCGATGTCGGACCGCAGTCGATCGAGCGCATCAAGGGTGCCATCGACGACGCGGCAACGCTGGTGTGGAACGGTCCGCTGGGTGCATTCGAGCTGACACCGTTCGACAAGGCAACCGTCGCGGCGGCACGGCATGTGGCCGAGCGCACCAAGTCGGGCCATCTGGTTTCGGTTGCCGGCGGCGGCGACACGGTGGCGGCGCTCAACCATGCGGGCATTGCCGATGACCTGACTTATGTATCGACCGCAGGCGGCGCCTTCCTCGAATGGATGGAAGGTAAGCCGCTTCCGGGCGTCGACGTCCTCAAGCGCTGATGGCCTGTTCAAGGCGTGATCCGGGGTCTTTGCGGGCTCCGGATTAACGAAGAACAGAAAATGTTATCCTGTTAAATCGGTTGAAAAAATTTCAATCGTTTCAAAGGCTTGAACTGCCATTCCGTTTGATATGAGCTTCTGGTATGGGCCAGACCACTAGAAACGGAGTGCATGATCTATGAGCGAACGCCTGGAAGATATCGCGATTGCAATGGTTGCCAGCGGCAAGGGCCTGCTTGCTGCGGATGAAAGTACCGCAACGATCAAGAAGCGGTTCGATACGATTGGGCTGGAATCGACAGCCGATAGCCGCCGCGACTATCGCGAAATGCTGTTCCGCTCGGACGATGCCATGAAGAACTACATCTCCGGCGTCATTCTCTATGATGAAACCCTGCGTCAGAACGCCAAGGACGGCACGCCGTTCGTGCAGATCCTGAAAGCGGCCGGCAGCATTCCGGGCATCAAGGTCGATGCCGGTGCCAAGAACCTCGCTGGTTTTGCCGACGAGACCATCACGGAAGGCCTTGATGGCCTGCGTGAGCGGCTGGCTGAATACTACAAGCTGGGCGCGCGCTTTGCCAAATGGCGCGGCGTCATCAATATTTCCGATGCCCTGCCAAGCTGGGGTGCGGTCAAGCAGAATGCACAGGCTCTGGCCCGTTATGCCGCCCTTTGCCAGGAAGCCGGCATCGTGCCGATCGTCGAAC
The DNA here is from genome assembly GCF_049896885.1 of Phyllobacterium sp. SL163. Classification (NCBI taxonomy): domain Bacteria; kingdom Pseudomonadati; phylum Pseudomonadota; class Alphaproteobacteria; order Hyphomicrobiales; family Phyllobacteriaceae; genus Phyllobacterium; species Phyllobacterium sp. SL163. The sequence goes on from NZ_JAFCVE010000001.1 coordinate 483,829, forward strand.
CGGAAGTGCTGATGGACGGCAAGCCGGGGACACATACCATCGAGCGCTGCTACGACGTGACCGAATGGGTATTGAAGACCGTTTTCACCGAACTCTACGACGCCCGCGTCGTGCTGGAAGGCATGATCCTCAAGCCGAACATGGTCATCGACGGCAAGAATGCCCGCAAGGCGTCGGTTGAACAGGTTGCCGAGCAGACCCTGCGTGTCTTGAAGTCGACGGTTCCATCCGCCGTGCCCGGCATTGCCTTCCTGTCCGGCGGCCAGTCGGATGAAGAAGCAACGGCGCATCTCTCGGCGATGAATGCCGCCCATGGCCTGCCGTGGAAGCTGACATTCTCCTATGGCCGCGCCCTGCAGGCTGCTGCGTTGAGCGCCTGGAACGGCAAGTCGGAAAATGTTGCAGCCGGTCAGCGTGCCTTCACGCACCGCGCCAAAATGAACAGCCTTGCCGCAACCGGCGGCTGGAAAAAGGACCTGGAAAAGGCCGCTTAAGCGTTTTTTATACAAAAACAGCTCTCATAGAACCCGGGCCGGAATCAGGTCCGGGTTTTTTGTGTGCTGTGAGGACCGTTTGACCAAACCATCGGCTTTCCATCCGCTTGTCAGCTGGCTGCTGTTTCCGGTCTATGCGTGGCAGGGCATTGCCGTGCGGCTGAAGACCGAACGCATGCTGCCGCCGCCAGCCTTTCCTGTGGGCGAGATCGCGGGTAAAGAGCCGGCCATCCGCCTGCTGGTGCTCGGCGATTCCTCGGCGGCCGGTGTCGGGGTGAGCGATGTCTGGCAAAGTCTCTGCGTGCGGCTTGCCGTGCACCTGCAGGGCCGGACGGGACGCAAGATCATCTGGCGCGCCGCCGGGTTCAATTCCGCGACCTCAGGCCAGTTGCGCGATCACGTGGTGCCCAATATCGAGCGGGGCATGTGGACCCATATCGTTCTGACGACCGGCACCAACGACACCAAGAATTTCCATTCCATTGCCCGTTTCAAAAGGGAATTCGGCGGGCTACTCTATGCACTGAAGGCAAAGTGGCCGGAGACGTCGGTCGTCTGGTCGCCGGTCATCGATTTCCGCGACGTGCCGGCCATGCCGCCGCTGCTCGGGCGCATTCTGGAAGGGCGGGCCGGTGCCATCAACGCCATGGGCGAACGGCTCTGCCGCGAACGTTCGGCAATAGCGGCGCCGCGCCTGCCGGTGGAGGGGCCGGAAGGCTTTTCCAGCGATGGTTTTCACGCCTCGGCGCATGGCTACGACGCCTGGGCGAAACATCTCGTGCCCTATGTGCTTAATCTTTCGAATGGTGAGAAGGCGGCGGGTCCATTGATGCAATGAATCTTGAGACGAAATTTGGCCAAAACGTACGATACTGGCGTAAAAAACGCGGACTCTCACAGGAAGAGTTTGCCGATCGGGCACATCTGCATCCCACCTATGTGAGCGGGATCGAGTCCGGACACAGGAATCCGACCATAAAGGTTATTGAACGCATTGCCGATGCGCTTGACGTCGAGCCCGCAGCGCTGCTGTCTCCTCTCTTGGATGAGTGACCTGACGGACTCAAGGCTTACCATTGGCAAACATACTGGAAGCTGGCATTCCCATCGTGCGTGGTTCGACAAGCTCACCATGAGGGATGAGGTGGGCTGCAGAGCACATCTTGTACGTTGCAGAGTATAACTCTCTGCAATCTCCAACCTCCCTCATGGTGAGCCTGTCGAACCACGGCATGACAGTTTTGCAGAGTGAAGAAGCAAACCCAGTTTGAATGGGCGTGGTGTTGTCATGCAAGGGAACAAAACTCATAACCCGCTGTGGCTCAGCACCACGACAACCAGCATCGCAAATATCGCTCCGGCGGCGATTTTCCAGAAATCCCCGCGCTTCTTCATGCCGGGCCAGCCCAATGGCTTGATCAGATGCAGCGCCATCAGAAGGATCAGCAGCAGCGGCAGAATCTTGAGCATCGTCGTTACAAAGCCTGCGGCCTGAGGGGAACGGGTGAGTGGGGATTCGACAAGTGTGTGATCCCGCGCCAATTGTCAAATCGGCCTTTGACTCCGGGGCGTACATTGGGGAAGGTACGCCATCTGGGAGGATATTCATGACATCACGCTATGCACAGGTCTACCGGGATTGGCAGTCCGATCCGGAGGGATTTTGGGCCAGGGCCGCCGAGGCCATCGACTGGTCGCGGCCGTGGGAACAGGTCTTTGATGCCACGCATCAGCCCTATGGCCGCTGGTATCCGGGGGCGGAGTGCAACACCTGCTACAACGCCGTCGACCGTCACGTGGAGCGCGGCCGGGGTGATCAGGTCGCCCTGATCTATGACAGCGCGGTGACCGGCACGGGACGCAAGATCACCTATGCCGCCTTGCTCGACGAGGTGAACGCGCTGGCGGCGGTGCTGACCGACAGGGGCGTCGCCGGGGGTGACCGCGTCATCATCTACATGGCGATGGTGCCAGAAGCCGTGGTGGCGATGCTGGCCTGCGCGCGCATCGGCGCGGTGCATTCCGTTGTTTTCGGCGGGTTTGCCGCCCACGAGCTGGCCACGCGCATCGACGATGCCAAGCCGGTTATGATCATTGCCACCTCCTGCGGCCTCGAACCGGGGCGGGTGGTGGCCTACAAGCCGATGCTTGACAAGGCCATCGAGCAGGCGGCGCACAAGGTTACCTCCTGCCTCATTCTCGTGCGTCCGCAACAGCCGCACGAACTGGTGGCCGGTCGCGATATCGACTACGCCGCGGCCGTTGCCGCCGCCAGCGGGCGGAAAGTCCCCTGCGCGGGCGTCAAGGCAACGGACCCGCTTTATATCCTCTATACCTCAGGCACCACGGGCCAGCCCAAGGGCGTGGTGCGCGACAATGGTGGCCATCTCGTCGCACTGGCGTGGTCAATGGGCGCGGTCTACGACACGGCTGCGGGCGAGGTGTTCTGGGCCGCCTCCGATATCGGCTGGGCGGTCGGCCACTCCTATATCGCCTATGCGCCGCTGTTCATCGGCGCGACAAGCGTCCTGTTCGAAGGCAAGCCGGTGGGAACACCCGATGCCGGCACATTCTGGCGGGTGATTGCCGACCACAAGGTCAAGGTGCTGTTCACCGCGCCGACAGCGTTCCGCGCCATCAAGAAGGAGGATCCGAAGGGCGAGTTCATCGGCAAATATGATTTGTCCTCACTGCAATACCTGTTTCTGGCTGGTGAGCGCGCGGATACGGACACGATCAAATGGGCCGAGGAAAAGCTTGGCGTTCCCGTCATCGATCATTGGTGGCAGACGGAGAGCGGCTGGCCCATGGCCGCCAATCCGGCGGGTCTCGGCATGCTGCCGGTCAAATACGGGTCGCCGACCGTGCCCATGCCCGGCTATGACGTGCAGGTGCTGGATGATGCCGGGCACCCGGTCAAGCGCGGCGAGCTGGGCAATATCGTGGTCAAGCTGCCCCTGCCGCCCGCCTGCCTGCCGACGCTGTGGAATGCCGACCAGCGGTTTCGCGATGCCTATATGGCGGAATTCCCCGGCTATTACAAAACCGCCGATGCGGGGATCATCGATGACGACGGTTACATCTACATCATGAGCCGGACTGACGACATCATCAATGTCGCCGGACACCGCCTGTCGACGGGGTCGATGGAAGAGGTGCTGTCAAGCCATCCGGATGTGGCGGAATGCGCCGTCATCGGCATTGCCGATCATCTGAAGGGCCAGGTTCCCTGCGGTTTCATCGTGCTCAAATCGGGTGTCACCCGGGCGGCGGCGGATATCGAGCAGGAATGCGTCGCCCTGATCCGTGACCGGATCGGCCCGGTCGCCGCCTTCAAGATCGCGGTGACGGCCAAGCGGCTGCCGAAAACCCGGTCGGGCAAGATCCTGCGCGGGACGATGCAGAAGATTGCCGATCAGGAGCCGTGGAACATGCCGGCCACCATCGACGACCCCGCCATCCTCGACGAGATCAAGGGTGTGCTCAACGCCAGGGGCATCGGCATTCCCGCCGGTTGACCACCCCCAAACGATCCTGTTTCGGTCAAATCCATGCCCGCATCTTTCCTGCCCCTGCTGACAGGCTCCTGACAGAAGGTTGTCAGGAGGGGTGTGCGATAGTGTCTTCGTAAGCAAAGGAGACAGGGTCATGAATATGGTTGATTTTGGAATCGTCGGAACAGTCAGGCGCCTGTGGTCGCGGTATGCACATCTGCGTGACGAAATGCGCACTGAACGCTCCGTCAGCGCACTCCCGGACTATCTGCTGAAAGACATCGGCTGGCCCGATGCCTATGCGGAACGTCTGGCACGGCGCAATTCAATGAAGGATGTCGCCGGCAGCGAAAATGCCGGCGCCGTTCGCCAATCCGGCCGTTCACGGCGTCCGGCCCGTGCGGTAACCGGAAAAACAAGCCAAAACGGACATTTCAAGCTAGAATACTGAACAGTGACGCCGAAAGGGAGCATCGCGATGGACCAGAAAAAGATGATCGGCCTCGTATTCATCGACGCGTTTGCCGATTGGGAATTCGGTCTGCTTTCCGGATCAGCCGTCGAATGGTTTGGTGCGCGGGCGGTTGCTCTGGCCCCGACGGCAGGTCCCCTCAGATCCATTGGCGGATTGCATCTCGTGCCGGACCGCGGACTTGATCCGCAGGAGAACGCGGATCTGGATGCGGTTGCGGTGATCGGCGCCAACACCTGGCCGTCGGAAGATGCTCCTGACATTGCACCCCTGCTGCATTCGGTTTTGTCACGCGGCGGCATTGTGGGCGGCATCTGCGGCGGCACGCTGGCTCTTGCCCGCGCGGGTGTCTTCGATGGGCGCAGGCACACCAGCAACGGTGCAGGCTGGATACAGTCCCAGATCGGCGACTATGCCGGTTCCTCCCTGTATCAGGACGTGCCCCATGCGGTGCGCGACGCGCAGATTGTCAGCGCGGCCGGATCGGCGCCGGGCACTTTTGCCACGGAATTTCTCGAAGCGTTCCTGCCGGAGCAGGCGGGGCAGATTGCCGGGATGCGCAGCTTTATTGCGCGCGAGTACCAGGCGGCCGGTTGAGCCAGCCTCAGGGAGGGTGCGATGAAAACATGGACAGACAAACTGGATTCGGGCGCGCCGCCCCAGGTCAAGCCCGCGCCGGTCAGCATCGCTGGAATGAAGGCTGGCGAGATCATGCTGGTACCTACGGCCCGTCAGGTGGACGATTTCATCCGCACTCTCCCCAAGGGCAGGCATATGGATGTGAAAGTCTTGCGGCAGACCATGGCCAGGCAGCATGGGGCTGAAGTGACCTGTCCCATCACGCTGGGATTTCACCTGCGCACGGTCGCTGAAGCCGCGTTCGAGGATTACCAGAGGACGGGCGACATCAGCGCGGTGACGCCGTTCTGGCGGGTTCTCAATTCCAGTACCCCCACTCTTTCCCGGCTGTCATTCGGGGCGGCATTTGTAACCGAACAACGCCTTAGAGAAGGCTTGAAGGATTAAGCAGGATGCGACGTGCAGACCGTCTCTTTCAGATCGTACAGAAACTCCGCGGCGGACGACTGGTTACCGCGCGCCAGCTGGCGGAAAAGCTCGAAGTGTCCGAGCGCACCATCTATCGCGATATTGCCGACCTCCAGTCCACCGGCGTGCCGATCGACGGCGAGGCGGGGGTGGGCTATATCCTGCGGGAAGGCTTTGACCTGCCGCCGCTGATGTTCACGCGCGACGAGGTGGTCGCGCTGGTTGCCGGCGCCCGGCTGATAACGGCCTGGGGCGGCGCCTCCATGGCGCGTGCAGCGGAAGAAGCCATCATCAAGATCGGGGCTGTCCTGCCCAAGGATGATCGCCCGCGCATTGCCAACACGCATATTCATTCGTCCGGAACCAATATCAGCAGCCATGACCGGGCGATGATCGATCTTGCCGAGAATGCAGCGGACCAGTGCCAGGTGCTGTCCGTGGCCTACAAGGACATGGACGGCAAGGAAAGCATGCGGGACATCAGGCCGCTCGGACTGTGGTTCTGGGGCAAGGTCTGGACCGTCATCAGCTGGTGCGAATTGCGCAATGATTTCCGCACGTTCCGCATCGACCGGATCACCAGGGCCGAGAAGGCCCAGCGCATCTTCCGGCAGGAGCGCGGCAAGACGCTGGCCGATTTCTACCGGCGGATGGAACTCAGCGAAGCGCCCGATGCCAAGAAGGCGTCTTAGAGCCTTTCCTGTTTAAACAGAACTGGTTCTATTTAAGCAGGAAAGGCTCTAAACAGCTGTCTGGCCCGTCATGAGCGCGGCGGCAAAATCCTCCCGGTTCAAGGCAAAGTATCTGTATGGGGCGCCGTCATGCGTGGCTGTGAGGCCGATCTTTTGCGCCACACGAATGGACGCCGCATTGTCCGGATGGATTGCGGCAACGATGCGCTTGATGCCAGCCTGCCCGAAGGCGTGCACGACGAGCGGCCGGGCAGCCTCCGTCGCATAGCCCTTGCCCCAGGCGTGGCGATTGAGCCGCCAGCCGATTTCAATGTCCGGCCCCACCGCATCGTCCGGGATCAACAGGACCCAGCCGAGAAACCGTTGCGGCTGGTCGCGCGCAAAGATCGACCAATAACCGAGATCCGGGCCGAAATCCGCCTCCATGCGCGCGGTGATGAAACGGCGATGCGCATCGGGATTCGTCCAGGGCCCCGGTATGAACCGGGTCACCTCCGGATCGCGGTCCATGGCCATGCAGTCTTCCAGATCAGCCATGGTGCGCGGGCGCAGGAAAAGCCGTTCCGTCTCGAATGTCGGCAGCAAGGCTGTATCTCCCGTAAAAGAAAAAAGCTCCACCGGAGGTGAAGCTTTCTCGATTCAGGGACTACCCGTCAAGGCAATCAAATGGCTTATTCTTCCTCGTCTTCGTCCGTATTGCGGCCCTTGAGCGAGGAAAGCTTGGCGAAAACCTTGTCCGCATCGAGCTCTTCGTCCTCTTCGCGCACGGCCGGCTGGATATCCAGGTTTTCCGTGGCCGATGCCGGCAGCAATGTATCGCCGCCTTCGCCGGGCTGGACCGGGCGGTTGCGGGAAGAACGCTCGACCTCAAGGTCAAGGTCGATCTGCGAGCACAGGCCGAGGGTGACCGGGTCCATCGGCTGGAGATTGTTGGAATTCCAGTGGGTGCGGTTGCGAATCTGCTCGATGGTCGACTTCGTCGTGCCGATGAGGCGCGAAACCTGCGCATCCTTCAGTTCCGGATGGTTGCGCACCAGCCACAGGATGGCGTTGGGACGATCCTGGCGCTTGGACAGCGGCGTGTAGCGCGGTCCCTTGCGCTTGGCTTCCGGCACGCGCACCTTCGGCTCGAGAATCTTCAACTTGTGATTGATGTCGGCTTCGCCCCTGGCGATTTCCTCACGCGACAGCTGGCCGGTCATCAGCGGATCCAGTCCCTTGATGCCCTGGGCGGATTCACCGTCGGCAATCGCTTTCACCTCAAGCGGGTGCAGTTTGCAGAAGGCGGCAATCTGGTCAAAAGACAGAGCGGTATTGTCGACAAGCCAGACGGCCGTTGCCTTTGGCATGAGAAGCTGGGTGGCCATTGAATATAGTCCTCTCGTTCGTCCGCTCCGGTGAGGCGGGACGTGGGTTCAACCACAATTTCCGGGAATTCGAGGCGTTATATAGCGGTAAATTCTCGATTGGGCAAGAATCGGTTTTCGTAGCAACCGAATGCAATTACCGGTTTCACCAAACTGTCATGAAATTGTCATGCCGCTGCAACGCCCGCGGGCAACTGATCCCTTGTAAACAAGAGGAGATTCAACAATGCCGCGCAAAACCCTTTGCATCGGACTGTGGACCGCCCTGGTCGCTTCCGTCGCCCTGCCAGCCGCTGCCGAACCGGTTTTCAACCGGATCGCCAGCTTCCCGGTTGCTGACCATCTGCCCAAGGATGCAGACAAGTCAAAGCCGACATCGTCGGAAATCATCACGGCCTCGGAAGACGGCAAGACGCTGGTCTATTCCGACAGCCCCTACGGTGCCATCGGCTTCATCGATATCAGCGATGCCGCCAGGCCCAAGGCCGCCGGCCTGCTGAAGGTCGAAGGTGAGCCGACCTCCGTTGCGGTTGCCGGCGCCATGGTGCTGGCTGCGGTCAACACCTCCAAGGATCACAAGAATCCCTCTGGGCGGCTTGATGTGATCGATCTTGCATCGCGCACGGTGCTGACGAGCTGCGATCTCGGCGGCCAGCCGGACTCGGTCGCCGTCTCCCCCGACAGGACCTTTGCCGCCGTTGCCATCGAAAACGAGCGCGACGAAAAGCTCAATGATGGCGCGCTGCCGCAGCTTCCCTCCGGCGATCTCAAGATTTTCTCGCTGAAGAACGGCGCGCCGGATTGCACGAGCATGAGGACCGTCGTTCTGACCGGCCTTGCCGACATCGCCCCGGAGGATGCCGAGCCGGAATTCGTGTCGATCAACGCGAACAACCAGATCGCTGTTACCCTGCAGGAAAACAACCATATCGCGATCATCGATGCGGCCAGCGGCAAGATCACCTCGCATTTCTCCGCCGGCACGGTCGATCTCGACAAGATCGACGTCAAGAACGACGGTGCGCTGAAGTTCGACGGCAGCATGAAGGGTGTCCTGCGCGAGCCGGATACCGTGAAATGGCTAGGCAATGACCGCATTCTCATCGCCAATGAAGGCGACTACAAGGGCGGTTCGCGCAGCTTCACGATCTTCTCCACGGATGGGAAGGTTCTCTATGAATCCGGCCCCTCGCTGGAGCATAGGATTGCGGCAGCCGGTCACTATCCCGACAAGCGCAACAAGAAGGGCGTGGAACTCGAAGGCGCCGAAGTCGCGCAGTACGGCGATACCAACTATATCTTCGTTGCCAGCGAGCGCGCTTCCGTCGTCGGCGTCTACAAGGATACCGGCAAGGACCCGGAATTCGTGCAGCTGCTGCCGTCGGGCATCGCCCCGGAAGGCATTCTTGCCATTCCCTCGCGCAATCTGTTTGTCACCGCCAATGAATCCGATCTGGTTGCGGATGGCGGCGCGCGCTCCCATGTCATGATCTATGAGCTGAAGGACCAGGAACCGGCCTATCCGAAGATCGTGTCGGCATCGAAGGATGATGGCACGCCGCTGGGCTGGGGTGCCCTTTCGGGCCTGGTTGCAGACCTGAAGGAGCCGGGCAAGCTCTATGCGGTCTCGGACTCGTTCTATTCGGCCGCGCCCACCATCTTCACCATCGATGCCAAGCAGACACCGGCGAAGATCACCCGGGCGCTGGTGGTCACGCGCGGCGGCCAGCCGGCCCAGAAGCTCGATCTCGAGGGCATCACCACCGATGGCGCGGGCGGCTTCTGGCTTGCCAATGAGGGCGACCAGTCCAAGCTGGTGCCGCATGCGATCTTCAACGTCAATGAGAAGGGCGAGATCAAGAAGGAAATCGCGCTTCCCGAAGAGCTGCTGCCGCATCAGACCCGTTTCGGGCTGGAAGGGATCACCCGTGTCGGCGAAGGCGATGCCACCGTTCTGTGGATGGCCGTGCAGCGGGAATGGAAGGATGACGAAAAAGGCTTCGTCAAGCTCCTGAGCTACAACGTCAAGGACAAGAGCTGGGGTGCCGTCTCCTATCCGCTGGACAAGAAGAGCGGTGACGGCTGGGTCGGTCTTTCCGAAATCACCGCCCATGACGGCCAGCTCTACATCGTTGAACGCGACAATCTGATCGGTGACAAGGCGGTCAACAAGAAGCTCTATCGCGTGGCGCTGGACGGCCTGAAACCGGCAAAGCTCGGTGAAAAGCTGCCGGTTGTCGAGAAGACGCTGGCCCGCGACTTCATCGCCGACCTGAAGAGCACGAATGGTTATGTCGTCGACAAGCTGGAAGGCTTTACCGTCGATGTCGCCGGCAATGGCTTTGCGGTCACCGACAATGACGGCGTCGACGGCTCATCCGGCGAAACGCTGTTCTTCGGCATCGGCAAGGTCAGCGCGGCAAACTGAACCCTCCGCAACGTTTGCAGGAGGCCGCGCTTGCCGCGCGGCCTTTTGCTTGAGGCATGTCAGCTGACGTCGAGAACGATCTTGCCGACATGCTTGCCTTCTTCCATGCGCTCATGCGCCCGCCACGCCTCGTGGAACGGATAGACCATGTCGATGACCGGGGCGACGCGGCGCTGCACCAGGAGAGGCCAGACTTTCAGCTCCAGTTCCCGGGCAATACCAGCCTTGAACTCGACCGGCCGTGCCCGCAGGGTCGATCCCGTATGGGTCAGCCGCTTGATCATGATTTTGGATATGTCGACCGTGACCTTCGCGCCATTGAGATGGGCAATCTGCACGATCCGCCCGTCGATGGCGGCAGCGTCGTAATTGCGCCCGGTATAATCGCCGCCGACCATATCGAGCGTCAGGTTGACGCCCTTGCCGCCGGTGGCCTCCTTCACCGCTTCGACAAAATCATGCGTGCGGTAGTTGATCGCCCGGTCGGCGCCAAGCTTCAGGCAGGCTTCGCATTTGTCGTCGGAACCGGCCGTGGTGATGACATAGGCGCCGAACGCGCTGGCAAGCTGGATCGCCGTGGTGCCGATGCCGGATGTACCGCCATGCACGAGGAATGTCTCGCCGCTCTTCAGGCCGCCCCGTTCGAACACATTGTGCCAGACGGTGAAAAAGGTCTCGGGCAGGGCGGCGGCTTCGATGAACCCGTATCCCGCCGGGATCGGCAGGGCCGTGGTCTCGTGCACGGTGCAATACTGCGCATAGCCGCCGCCTGCCACCAGTGCCGTCACCCGGTCGCCCACGCGGAAGCGCGTGACGCCGCTGCCCACGGCAACGACGTCGCCGGCAATTTCAAGGCCGGGAATGTCCGATGCGCCTGATGGCGGCGGATAATAACCCTGGCGCTGCAGCACGTCAGGCCGGTTGACGCCGGCCGCATGCACCTGAACCAGAAGTTCATTCGGCCCTGCTTCCGGAACGCCGCACTTTCCCGGCTTGAGGACCAGCGGACCGCCCGGCTGGGTGATCTCGACCGCGGTCATCGTCGTCGGAATTTTACTGGCCATGGGTAGCTCCTTCAGTTGATTCGCTTGAATGATTTGCAATTCGAAGCGGGTGGACTGTATCCTTTCAGCACAAAGCGGCAAGTGGAGGACATGATGTCACTTTTCGATGAGGAACCGAAACGCAGGGTTGCCCACGAGATCGGGCAGGAACTTTCTCTGCTTTCCGTCGCCGAGCTGGACGAGCGCATCGGCATCCTGCGGGCGGAAATCACCCGGCTTGAGGAAGAGCGCACGCGCAAGGGCAGCAGCAAGCTGGCGGCAGAAGCACTTTTTCGCTGAAACGGAACGTAAATGATGCGGATGTCATGATGTCTCCGCATTGCTGATCGAGACGGGCCTGTACCGGCTTGTTGCCGGCATCCGTCCAAGCATTGGGGTATCGCTGTGTTCCGTTCGTTCGTACAGGTCTTTGCCCTCTTGTGTGGCACGTCATTCCTGGTCATGGCCTCGGGCCTGCACGGGCTCCTGCTGCCGCTGCGCGGCGGGGCGGAGGGTTTTTCCACCACCTCCCTCGGTCTTCTCGGCACTGCCTGGGCCGGCGGGTTCATAACCGCCTGCCTGCTGGCGCCGCGCCTGGTGCGCCGCGTCGGCCACGTCCGGGCATTCAGCGCCTTTGCCGCCATTGCCGCCATTGTCGCGCTGATGACCGGTATCCTGGTGCATGCCACCGCCTGGATTGCGCTGCGGGCGCTGACCGGCTTTGCCATGGCCGGCGCCTACATGGTGATCGAAAGCTGGCTGAACGAGAGGGCGACCAATGCCAATCGCGGTCAGATCTTCGGCCTCTACATGGTGGTGAACTTTGCCTCCATCACGGCGGGCCAGATGATGATCGGCTTCGGCGACGTGCACAACGGCACGTTTTTCATGCTGACCGGCATCCTGTTCTGTCTGGCGCTGATTCCGACGGCCATTTCCACCGCCAGCAGCCCGAAACCGCTGACGGAAGTGCAGCTCGACCTCAAGGCGCTCTACCGCAATTCGCCGGTTGCCTTTGTCGGCTGCATGCTGATCGGCGTTGCCAATGGCGCGTTCGGCACGCTGGGCGCCGTCTACGGCGCGGCGACGGGCATCACCACCACGGAAATCGCGCTGATGATGAGTGCCTCCGTCATGGGCGGTGCCTTGATGCAGATACCGGTGGGGCGCATGTCCGACCGTACCGACCGGCGCTATGTCCTGGCGTTCGTCGCCGGTGCTGCGGCCATCATCGGCATCCTGATTTTCCTGATCGGCTCGCGTCAGGCAACGGTCATCCTGTTCATGACGGCGATCTATGGCGGACTGGCCTATACGCTCTATCCGGTGGCCGTGGCCCATGCCAACGACTATTCGGACTCGCAGAATTTCGTCAAGGTAACCGGCGGCCTGCTGCTGCTCTATGGCTTCGGCACCATGGTCGGGCCGATCCTCGGCGCCTGGGCCATGGAATATGTTGCGCCCGAAGGCCTGTTTGCGATCACCGCGCTGGCACATGTCTCGATCATGACCCATGCCATCATCCGCTCGCGTATGCGGGCAGCCATGCCGATTGCCATGCGGGACAATTTCCAGACCGTTCCCTCGGAGCGGGCAACGCCCGAGGGCATCAAGCTCGATCCCCGGGCAGAAGCCCAGCCGGACTGAGGTTCGCAACGTTTTTCGTACAAAATGCGTTGACATTGACGGCAGTTTAAAACGACTATTCGGCATGGCCGAAACCGATGCATTTGCCGCCATTTCCGATCCGAACCGCCGCTATCTGCTGGAAGAGTTGCGGCGCGGTCCCAAGACCGTGAATGAACTGGCGCTTGGCCTGCCCATTTCACGCCCGGCGGTATCCCAGCACCTGAAGGCGCTGCTGGATGCACAACTGGTCAAGGTCAAGTCCGAGGGGACACGCCGGATTTATGCCGTCGACGACAGCGGCTTCTTTCACCTGAATTTATGGCTGGATCAGTTCTGGAGCGAATGATGGCCGCACGGCGTCCGGCCAATAAAAAAACCCGGTCGCAGACCGGGTTTTTGTTTTAGTGCCAGCCCAGCCGCCTCTCCGGCAACCGGCTGAAATTCTTCTTCTGTCGGCCAAAGGCTCTAATGGCGCGTGGCGGTCGATCTCAGTTTTTCGATTTGCTCTTTCAGCATGAGCTTGCGACGTTTCATATCGGTAATCTTCAGGTCGTCGGTGGCAGGACTTGCCAGCGCTTCGGAGATTTCCTTCTCGAGTGCACCATGCTTACGTTCAAGCGTTTCAAGATGAGACTCAATGGCCATCCGGCTTCTCCCTTGGTTGGTTTCCTACTCGTTCATGCTCTGCCGGCCAAAGGGCAAGATTATGACAGAGCCGTGACACTCTGCCACCACTTGAAGCAATTGTCGAATTTGTTTCGTAGGATTTTCTTGTCATGTAAAATATGGTATTGCCACCTGCTGATCCGGTATTCTCGAACGCCGGACCAGACATTGGATTCTTCTAAAGCAAAATACCGGGAATCACTGCATGTCCGACCAGGATCAGGCTGACATTCGATTGGCAGTCGCACGATTGAAACAGGAGCATCTGGATTTTGATGCCGCCATACAAGCGATGATCCAGGTTGGTTGTGACCAGCTTCGAATCCAGCGGATGAAAAAGAAGAAGCTCATCATCAAAGACAAGCTCATCGAGCTTGAAGACAAGATCATCCCGGACATTATTGCCTGATTTTCAACAGCTTGTGACCGGCGGGCTGCCGATAACTTGCAGCGTCCCCACTTTTCCGTTAATCCCTGCACGCTCCGCTGATCAGAGGATGTTCAATGGCCGATAAACGCGCTGACGTCGCAATCATCATGGGTAGCCAGTCCGATTGGGCAACCATGCGCCACGCCGCCGAGACGCTCGATGCGCTCGGCATTTCCCACGATGACCGCATCGTTTCTGCCCACCGCACGCCGGACCGTCTGGTTGCTTTTGCCAAGGGCGCGCGCGATGCCGGTTTCAGGGTTGTGATCGCCGGTGCCGGCGGTGCTGCCCATCTTCCCGGGATGGCCGCTTCCATGACGCCGCTGCCGGTGTTCGGCGTGCCGGTGGAATCGAAAGCTCTTTCCGGACAGGATTCCCTCCTGTCCATTGTCCAGATGCCGGCCGGCATTCCCGTCGGCACCCTGGCGATCGGCCGTGCCGGTGCGGTCAATGCCGCCCTTTTGGCTGCGGCTGTTCTGGCACTGAACGATGCCGCACTGGCAAAACGGCTTGACGACTGGCGCACGGCGCAGAGCGAAAAGGTCGCCGAACGGCCATCTGACGAGGCATGAGATGATTGCAGCAGGATCGACTATCGGCATTATCGGCGGGGGACAGCTCGGCCGCATGCTTGCCATGGCAGCGGCGCGTCTCGGCTATCGCACCGTCATTCTCGAACCGCAGGCGGACTGTCCGGCCGCGCAGGTTGCCAATGAGCAGATCGTGGCGGCCTATGACGATCCCGATGCGCTGGAGCGTCTGGCAGAGCTGAGCGATGTCATCACCTACGAATTCGAGAATGTGCCGGTCGATGCGGCCGAGACATTGAATGAAGCCACGCCGGTCTTTCCGCCGCCCGAGGCGCTGAAAGTGTCGCAGGACCGGGTGACTGAAAAGCGCTTCCTCAACAAGGCCGGCATCCCGACAGCGCAATGGCGCATTGTCGAGAATGAGGGCGATCTGGAAGCGGCGCTTCTTGCCTTCGAGGGCAAGGGCATCCTCAAGACCCGCCGCTTCGGCTATGACGGCAAGGGCCAGGTCAAGTTTTCCGGCGCCAAGGGCGAAGACGCCAAGGCCGGCTTTGCCGCCATCGGCAGCGTCCCGGCCATTCTGGAAGGTCTGGTCGATTTCACCCGTGAGATTTCGGTGATCGCGGCGCGCGACGAGGCAGGCAATATCCGCATCTACGACATTGCCGAGAACGTGCACAGGGACGGCATTCTGGCGACGTCGACCGTGCCGGTTTCCGTATCGTCGACGATTGCAGGCCTTGCGGCCGATTCGGCGCGCAAGCTGCTCGAGGCCCTGAATTATGTCGGTGTCCTCGGCATGGAGTTCTTCGTGCTGGCCAACGGAACGTTGCTGGCCAATGAATTTGCCCCGCGCGTGCACAATTCGGGTCACTGGACGGAAGCCGCCTGCGCGGTCTCGCAGTTCGAGCAGCATATCCGTGCGGTTGCCGGGCTGCCGCTGGGCGATACGCGGCGTCATTCCGATTGCGTGATGGAAAACCTCATCGGCGACGACGTGGCCAAACTGCCGGCGATTCTGGCGGAAAGCGGGGCCGTCGTGCATCTCTACGGCAAGGCCGATGCACGTCCCGGTCGCAAGATGGGCCACGTCACGCGCATTACAAAGCGGCTGTAGGGGCAAATAAATTCACTCCCGATGCATGAATCGCCATATGAATCATGAGTCGGGAGTTGACAATCGGGGCAATCCTTGGCTATTTCCCCGCAACGTGTTTCCGGCGCGCTCCAGAGGCGCGCTTTATTATTGGTGCCCGGTTTCGGGCGTAAAGATACCGGTGCTGAAATGAAGATCAAGAATTCGCTCAAGGCTCTCAAAGGCCGTCATCGTGACAATCAGCTGGTGCGCCGCAAGGGCCGCATCTACATCATCAACAAGACTGCGCCGCGTTTCAAAGCGCGCCAGGGCTGATTTACCGTTTCACGGTTATTTGCATTTGACGTTTCGCTGATACGGACTACGATCCGTATCATGCGGAACGTTGTTGCGTTTTTTATCGGATCTGTCCTGATGATGTCGCCGGCGCTGGCACTGGCGCAGGAAACGTCCGGGACTGACGTTCCCGCGCCTGCACCGCAGGCAACCACGCTGCCGGGCAAGACCCTGGCCGAAAAGCGCTCCGCCCGCCTCGACGAGCTGTTCTTTGCCCTGAAGCGCGAGCGCAATGAAGCCAAAGCCACCCGCATCGCCGAACAGATCCAGGCGCAGTGGCAGAATTCCGGCAGTGCGACCGTCGATCTGATGATGCAGTGGGCGGCCCTCGCCATGACGGAAAAGAAATATGCCGTCGCCCTGGATTTTCTCGATCAGGTCACCGTGATGAAACCGGATTTTGCCGAGGGCTGGAACCGGCGTGCCACGGTCAATTTCCTGATGAATGATTACGGACGGTCGATGGCCGATATCCAGAAGACGCTGTCGCTGGAGCCGCGTCATTTCGGGGCGCTGGCGGGGCTGGCGGCCATCCTGAAGGATACCGGCAACAAGGAAGGCGCCCTGCATGCCTTCGAGCAGGTTCTTGCGGTCTATCCGATGATGCGGGAGGCGCAGAAGCAGGCGGGCCAACTGGCCGAGGAGCTGACCGGTCAGCGTACCTGATTTTTTGGGTATTTCCGGGCCGGCGGCCTGTTGCCGCCAGCCCGAATGATGCTTTTTAGATCCCCGTCAGCCCGTCCGAGCCGATATAGGCAATGCGCAGCATGTTGGTCGAGCCCGGCGTGCGCAGCGGCACACCGGCTGAGATGATGATGCGGTCACCCGGATTGCCGAATTCTTCCTGATAGGCGATGTGGCAGGCGCGGTCGACCATGTCGTCAAGATCGGTTGCATCTTCCGTGACAACGCAGTGCAGGCCCCAGACGAGCGAGAGCTTGCGCGCCGTCTCGACAACCGGCGACAGGGCGATGATCGGCAGCAATGGCCGTTCACGCGCCGCGCGCAGGCCCGTGGTGCCCGATGCCGTATAGGTGACGATGGCGGACAGGTTGAGCGTTTCGGCGATCTGCCGGGCAGCAAGCGAAATGGCGTCCGCGCCGGTGGCATTCGGCTCGGGGCGCTGCGCATGGATGATGCCGGGATAGTTCGGGTCGCGCTCGACCTCTTCGGCGATGCGGGCCATGGTGGAGACCGCTTCGACCGGGTAGTCACCGGCGGCCGATTCGGCTGATAGCATCACGGCATCGGCGCCTTCGAACACGGCGGTTGCCACGTCGGACACTTCGGCGCGGGTCGGGACCGGCGCGGTGATCATCGATTCCAGCATCTGCGTGGCGACGACGACCGGCTTGCCGGCGCGGCGGCAGGCGCGGATGATCTGTTTCTGGATGCCGGGAACGGATTCCAGCGGCATTTCAACGCCAAGATCGCCACGGGCAACCATCAGCGCATCGGAGAGCTCGATGATCTCAGCAAGGCGGGTGACGGCCTGCGGCTTCTCGATCTTCGAGAGCAGGGCAACGCGGCCGCGCGAGATCTTGCGCACTTCGGCAAGATCCTCCGGCCGCTGGATAAACGACAGGGCCACCCAGTCGACCTCTTCCTGCAGCACGGCATCGAGATCGCGGCGGTCCTTTTCCGTCAGGGCGCCGACGCCCAGCGTGGTATCGGGCAGGCTGACGCCCTTCTTGTCGGAAATCTTGGTGCCGGACACGACGCGGCAGGTGATCGACTTGCCATCGGACGATTCGGCGACCAGCGCCAGCTTGCCGTCATCGATCAGCAGGCGGTGGCCCGCTTCGACCGCTTCGAGAATTTCCGGATGCGGCAGGAACACGCGGGTGTTGTCGCCCAGCGCTTCATTGTTGTCGAGGGTGAAGATCTGGCCGGGAACGAGGTCGACCTTGCCCTCGGCGAACTTGCCGACGCGCAGCTTTGGTCCCTGCAGATCGGCGAGAATGCCGATCGGGCGGCCCACTTCCTTTTCGACATTGCGCAGGCGGCGCACGAGTTCGCGCATGAGATCATGGCTGGCATGGCTCATGTTGATGCGGAACACGTCGGCACCGGCTTCGAACAATTTGCGAATCATCGCTTCGTCGGATGAAGCGGGACCCAGTGTGGCGAGGATTTTGACCTTACGGCGGCGTCTCATCGAGGAGGGGTATCCGTTACAATTGGAGCTGAGGGAGGATTTTCTTCCGTAAGCTGGACCATCCAGCTTGATTGTTCGCCGGTATCATACTCCTGAAATCCCGCCCGCTGAAACCCGCGTGCAAAACAGTCATTGATACCGGTAATCTTGAATTGGTTTTCCGCCACGCACATGTTGACCTTGCCATCCCAGCGACCGCCGCTCTGGGCGTCCTCGGCATACAGGTAGTAATAGCGCGACGTCAGCGGACCGACGACCAGCGTGGTGCAGGAGGATGCGTTGACATGCCACCAGCCTTCGGTGATCCAGCCGGTCTTCGCCCGGTAGCCAAGCGCGACGCCCACCAGATTTTGCGTGGTGTTGCACACGCGAAAATCCGCATGGGCCTCCTCCGGCGCAAAGACACTGCCTGCTACGAAAATGAATAAAAAAGCCGCTAGAAAGCTGCTCCATCGCGTCCGCTGATGCTGGTCAGCGCGGAAAATGATGCCCCTGCGCAATATTGCCTCCGTCCGTCTTAGACTCCTTTTCCGCAGTTTCACATGCATTGTCAACGCGCTAATGGGCGGAACATGCCGTTCCTGCTGACCTGTGACAAAAGATTGATGGTTGCATTCCCGATCAGGGCATGAAACACAAAAAATTCTCCCGAATAATCGCGCAAGAGAACGTTCCAATGCCGTTTTCCCCCTTTCATCTCGTCCATGGCAGCAATGACAGAGGGCTGGTGCTTCTGGCCGATCATGCCCACCGGGATCTGCCGGAGGAATACGGCTCCCTCGGGCTGCCGCCGCAGCAGTTCGAGCGGCATATCGCCTATGATATCGGCGTCGAGCCGTTGACGCGCAAACTGGCGGCAATGCTCGGCGTTCCGGCTGTGCTGGGCGGGTTTTCCCGCCTGCTGATCGATCCGAACCGCGGCGAAGACGATCCCACGCTGATCATGCGCCTGTCCGACGGGGCGATCATTCCGGGAAACAACCCGATGCCGGACGCGGAGCATCAAAGACGCGTGAATGATTTCTATCGCCCCTATCACACGGCTGTTTCGGATATGATCCAGGCGGTTGCCGGGGCGAGCGGCAAGGCACCGCTGGTCATTTCCATCCATTCCTTCACCGCCTTCTGGAAAACGACGCCGCGGCCGTGGCATGCGGGCATTCTCTGGGACAGCGATCCGCGCGCGGTCGTGCCGCTCATAAAGGCCCTGGAAGCCGATCCGCAACTGGTGGTCGGTGACAATGAGCCTTATGACGGCGCCCTGCGCAATGACACGATGTTCAAGCATTGCATCGTGCCGGGGCTCGCCCATGCGCTGATCGAGGTGCGGCAGGATCTGATCGCCGACGAGAAGGGTGTCGATGAATGGGCAGACCGGCTTGCCCCGATCCTTGACGCGATCAACGCCGATCCCGATATACATGTTATCAGGCAATACGGCTCGCGCACCGGCCCACTGGAAGAGGTTTGATCATGAGCAATGTCAGTGAAGAACAGCGTATCGCCCTTGAAGCCGCTGCGTTCCGGCGGCTGCTGGAGCATCTGCGCGCGCGCAGCGACGTGCAGAACATCGACCTGATGAATCTGGCCGGTTTCTGCCGCAACTGCCTGTCCAACTGGTATCGGGAAGCGGCGGATGCGGCGGGCGTGCCCCTGTCAAAGGATGAATCGCGTGAGATCATCTATGGCGAACCCTACGCGCAATGGCAGGCCAAGCACCAGCGCGAGGCCAGCGATGCGCAGAAGGCCGCCTTTGAGGTCAACAAGCCTTCGCATTGACAAACCACGCCGCAGCGGCGGCCGAAACCGCCCTGATCCCGACTCTATTGTCTTGACTCATTGCGCTGTGGTCGGGCATCGGAACCGCAGAGGCGGCGTTCGCGAGTCGCACAATCAATTTTTACGGAGCAAGATATGAGCATGGATGATGTAGCGCCACAGGGCGGTGTCGAGGGTGTTGCGGCTGCGGAATTGCGGCAGTTCATCGAGCGCATCGAGCGCCTTGAGGAAGAAAAGACCACGCTTCAGGACGACATCAAGGAAGTGATGGCGGAAGCCAAGGGCCGCGGCTACGACACCAAGATCATCCGCACGATCGTCCGCCTGCGCAAGAAGGACGCCAATGAGCGCAAGGAAGAGGAAGCGATCCTCGAGCTGTACATGAACGCCCTCGGCATGGTCTGAGCCTTCAGGACAAACGACGGCTGAAACGGGATTGGATGTGCAGATAGTGCCTGCACCCTATCCAATCCCGTTTGGTCAGCTGCACGGCGCGCCCTGCGGGCGGCTCGCTCAGGACGACCCCTACAAAACCCCGGCGCCGGGATATTCCCCCAGAAGATCTGCAAGCAGTTCAAGCATGCTCGCCCGGACATCGGCGAGGCCTTGCGATGCCAGAATTTCCAGGCCGATCAACGCCCCGTAGAGAATCTGGGCATTTGTTCCGCTCCGGTCTGCGGACCGGCCGCAGTTCCGGAAAAGCTGCACAAGATAGGCCAGGCGCCGTTCATCCACCGATTTGAGGATTGCCGCGGTCGTGGCGTCATGCCGGGCCCATTCGCGGATGGCGCTTTCGGTCCGGTCGCCGCCATAGGCCGAACTTGGCACGCCGGTTGCCTCGATCACCAGTGCCTGCAGCTGCTCCTGGGGCGTTGTCCCGATGGCTTCGACATTGCTGATGATGGCATCGGTCGCCAGATGCTGCCAGTGCGCCAGCATCTGCGCCTTCAGCGCCGGCACATCCCTGAAATGCCAGTAGAACGAGCCCTTGCTGACCTTGAGATCGCGGGCAATCGCCTCGGCCCGGATCGCCTGCGCGCCGCCCTGGCTCAGGGCGCGGAAGGCGGCGCTGATCCAGTCTTCGGCTGAGAGGGTCTTTCGGGTCGGCATTCCCATTCCATACGCTGGCGTATTGACGAGGGCAAGCGTCAATGTTTATATACGCCACCGTATGGTCGACTGGATTGAAGGACGTATCATGAGCAAATGCGCTGCCGCCGCTGCAATCGTGTCCCCGGTCACGCTCCACATCCTGGCGGGCAGGCCATGATGTACACTCTGGCATGGCTCGTGTTCATCGTGCTGACCATTGTCGCGGCGCTGCATCTCTACTGGGGGTTCGGCGGCCTGTGGCCGGCGCGCGATCAATTGTCCCTGGCTCGGACCGTGGTCGGGTCGAAGGGAATTTCCGCAATGCCGTCGCGCGGGGTGACCGTTGTCGTTGCCGCCCTGATCTTCACCGCCGGTGTTCTCGCCCCGATGCAGATGTCCCTCATTCCGGCGCTGTTGCCGGCCTGGCTGCTCCGTCTCGGCATGTTGGCGCTGACGGTCATATTCCTTGCGCGCGGCGGCCTCAGCTTCACGGCATTTTTCCGTAACCGGCAGGCCGAGGAGCCCTTCCTGACGCTGGACCGCCGCTATTACGGTCCGCTGTGCCTCGCCATCGGGGCGGGTTTCGCTGTGCTGCTGTTCGCCTGAATGCGCCGCACATTTTTGACTTTGAACGTTTGAAGGGCGCTGCGCGATATTAAACTTCACATGAAGCATCGCGAACGGCTTTAAATTTCTTGAACTGGCCCGGCGACGGGTATAATCGTCTCGCTGCCCACCTATCTTTTCATGATCCATTTCTCTTCCGACTGATGTGATCTGCCGGCATTCGCGTTGGGGCAGCCGCCTCAGCCGTCAGGGAGTAAAATCAATGTCCGTATCCACAGCGCAGCTGTCCATGAAGGCGCCCGCCAATTCGCGGTCCCGCGTCATCCTGGCCAGCCTGATTGGCACCACCATCGAGTTCTACGATTTCTACGTCTATGCGACCGCCGCCGTGCTGGTCTTCCCGCATCTGTTCTTTCCGCCCGGCAACGAAACGACGGCCCTTCTGTCCTCCTTCGCCATTTTCGGCGCCGCCATGGTGGCACGCCCGCTCGGTGCGATCTTCTTCGGCCATCTCGGCGACAAGCGCGGCCGCAAGATCACGCTGGTCGGTGCGCTTCTGACCATGGGTATCGCCACCTTCCTCATCGGCGCCCTGCCGACCTTTGCAACCGTGGGCTGGTTTGCCCCGGCCATGCTGGTCGTGCTGCGGCTGGCGCAGGGGTTTGCGCTGGGCGGTGAATGGAGCGGTGCGGCGCTGGTCGCCACCGAGAACGCCCCCGAGGGAAAGCGCGCGATCTTCGGTACGTTTCCGCAACTGGGCGCGCCCATCGGCTTCATCATCGCCAATGGCCTGTTCCTGATCATCGCGGCCATCCTGCCGTCGGATGATCCGTCACGGCCCTCCCTCGCATTCCTCGACTGGGGCTGGCGCATTCCGTTCCTGTTTTCCGCCGTCATGGTGATCGTCGGCCTGTGGGTCCGGCTCAACCTGGTCGAAAGCACCGCCTTCGAGAAAACCGTCAGCAAAGGCGAGATCAAGAAGGTGCCGCTGGTGTCCGTGTTCCAGTCGCATTGGAAGCAGCTCGTGCTCGGCACATTCTACATGCTTGCCACCTATGTTCTGTTCTACCTGATGACCACATTCTCGCTCAGCTATGGCCGCGCTGCCACGGCCGGACCGATTGCCGGTCTCGGCTATGACTACACGACCTTCGTCCTGATGATGATTGTCGGCGTGGTGTTCTTCGGCATCTTCACCCTGGCGTCCGGGCCATGGGCGGACCGCTGGGGCCGCCGCAAGACACTGATCTGGGTGACGCTTGCCATTATCGTGTTCGGCCTCCTGTGGGTGCCGATGCTGTCTCTGGGCAATGTTGGCGTCATGGCCTGGCTGATCCTCGGCTTCACCCTGATGGGAATGACGTTCGGTCCAATGGGCGCCCTGCTGCCGGAACTGTTCCCGGTGAGCATGCGCTACACCGGATCGGGCATTTCCTACAATGTCTCGTCGATCCTCGGCGCCGCGGTTGCCCCTTTCATTGCGATTGCGTTGTGGAAGCTCGGTGGCGGCAGCCCGTTCTGGGTTGGCGTCTACCTCTCGGCCATGGCCGTGCTGACATTGATCGCGCTGATCATCGGCAAGGAAACCAAGGACGTCGATATCGAAGCCTAGATTTCCGGTCGTTGAATACAAAAGGCGCGGCCCGCTGAAAAAGCGGGCCGCGCCTTGTTTTTATGATGATTTATTTAGTAGTTCGGATCGTAGATCAGGCGGTCGCGGCTTGCCGGGCGGTCATAGACCGGGGCGCGGTTCTGATTCTGCTTGGCAAGCGATCCGATGATCACAGCGCCGAGCGCCAGTCCGGCAACACCGGCAATGATGGCCGTGTCGCGGTTCTTGTGACGGTCGGAACGCTCGGACCGGTAGTCCCGGTTGCGGTAGTAATCCCGTTCGCGATAGTAGTCATCGCCGCGATCGCGGTAGTAGCTGTCGCGATAGGAGCGCTCGCCGGACCAGCCGCCATCATAACCATCGGAATAGTAGCCGCCAGCCTGCGCCGGAGCCGATTGGAGGCTGATTGCGCTGATCGAAACGGCAGCAACCAGAAGAGCAGCGAGTATCTTTTTCATCATGCGGTCCTCAACGTTAATTCGTTGAGCACAGATATAGAGCCCGCCGGCTGAACCGGTGATGAATGCTGCCGTTAGCTGTCGTTCACAGGGTGATGGTCCGGGCCTGCACCTGCAGGGCACGGCCGGCGCCCCAGCCGAAAATGGCAACGCCAATGCCGAGCAGCACAAACAGGATGGCCGTTGCCGCATAGCTTTCCGTGACGCTGTGGATCAGGCCGACAAGCAGCGGACCGATGGCAGCAAGCATGTAGCCGACGCATTGGGCCATGCCGGAGAGGTGCGAGGCGACATGCGAGTCGGGCGAGCGCAGCACGATCATCGTCATGGCTATGGCGATGAGCCCGCCCTGGCCGATGCCCTGGACGACAGCCCACAGCCAGACCGTGGAGAGCGGCGCAAACAGCAGGCCGAGCAGGCCGGCAACGGCAATCGTGACCAGCGCCACATTGATCAGGCTCTGATTGCGGCAACGCACGGCAATCGACGGCACGAGCAGGCAGGTGAAGACCTGCGCCATGACCGACACGGAAACCACGACCCCGGCGGTCGTTCCGTCAAGGCCGCGATCGCGCAGGATGGGCGCCAGCCAGCCGAAGACGCAGTAGGCGAGTGCCGACTGCAGGCCCATGAACAGGGTGACCTGCCATGCCAGGCGGTCGTTCCAGAGGCCGATCACCTTGAAGCCCGCATGTTTGGTGCGGACCTTGCGGGCGAGGGCCTGCGGCAGCCAGATCGCGGTGACAACCAGCGCCGGCAAGGCCCAGGCGCTGAGCGCCAGCGACCACGATCCGCCAAGCATCTTCTGCACCGGCAGGGTCAGGCCGGCGGCACTGGCCGCGCCCGCGCACAGCGCCATGGTATAGAGGCCGGTCATCATGCCGGTGCGGCTGGCGAAATCGCGCTTCACCAGACCGGGCAGCAGCACATTGCCGATGGCGATGCAGCCGCCCGCCAGCGCCGTGCCGATGAACAGCAGCGGCAGGGATTCGAGTCCGCGCAGGGCGGTGCCGAGCGCCAGCAGAAGGAGAACGCCGAGGAGCGTGCGCTCCGCGCCGATGCGCTGGGCGAGACGCGGCGCCAGCGGGGCAAACAGGCCAAGGCAGAGCACCGGCAGCGTGGTGAGCACGCCCGCGCCGAAGGATGACAGTCCGGTCTGGGCGATGATTTCCGGCAAAAGCACCGACGCGCTGGAGAAAACCGGGCGCAGATTGTAGGCGATGAGAACGAGGCTGAGGCCGAACAGAACCTGCGCGCCAGGGGTTTTGAAATCCGGCACGCGCGGCTGGGGAACGCTGTCCACCTCGGCATCGACAAGCTGTTCGGCGGCAATGTTCAGATCCGCTGCCAGGCGGCTGGGGTGTTCAGGCGGAAGATGCTGATTCATGATGCGAGCAACCGATCGAGTTCGATGAGAAGGGGAGCCATGAAGGCGCGGGCGGTGGATGCCGCCTTGTCCGGATCGCCGGATTCAATCGCGTCGATGATGGCCGCGTGGGCCGCCATATCCGGTTCGGGCAGCTCGCCCGTGACCGTGGCCCGGATGATTTCCTGGGTGGAAACCGAGAAGAATTCGTAGACTTCGATGAGGGCGAGATTGCACGAGGCGGCGACGACTGCTTTGTGGAAGGCGAGATCGTGCTCGACATAATAATCGTGCCGGGCCGTAGCGTATTCGCCGCGATCGGCCAGCAGCTGGCGCAGGTCGGCGACGACCTCCGGAGTGTGGCGCAGGGCAGCCAGGCGTGCCGCTTCGACTTCCAAGGCGCAGCGCGCCTCGACCTGGTCGCGCAGGCCGGTGCGCCTGATCCGCAACAGGCTTTCGTCCGGGTTGATGATCGAGCGGACATAGGTGCCGGAGCCCTGCTTGGTCTCGAGAAATCCCTGCGCGACGAGAACCCGCACCGCTTCGCGCACGGTCCCGCGGCTCACACCGAGCATGTCGGCGAGGGCCGCCTCATTGGGGATGCGGTCGCCGACCGGCCAGCGATTGCTGACGATTTCGGCGCGTATGTTGTCAATCGCCGTATCGGCAAGATTGGTGCGGGCGGCAGGCTGCATGGCGTAGAGGTCCCATAGTCATCAGATGACTTGATAATTATGGGACTGCGGGGCGCCTGTCAAGGCGCCCAGATGGACAGAGACTGGCGGAGACTGGCGTCTCAGCGGTATATCACGATCGGCCGGCGATGAACGATGATGGGAGCCGGGCGCTCGATGATAACGGTTCTTGGCCCGAATGCTTCGAGCGGGAACCAATAGCCGCGATAGAAGCGGTAGCCCGGCCGGTAATAGCCGTAGCCGCGGTGGCCATTGTAGTAATAGCCGTCGTGCCAGCCGTAATAGCCGTGCCGCCAGTAGACGGGCTCGGCCTGGGATTGCAGGTGTTCGCCCTGTACCGGCAGGAGCGGCAGGGCGCTGGCGGTTTGTGCTCCGGCAAGCGTGGCAATGGCGACAAGACCGCCGGTAATCATGCTCAGGATGGTTCTCATGATAGCCTCTTCAAAGGGTTGGTTGGTGGTTCACGTTCTGATCAGCCCTTGCAGGGACCGGTCAAAGGGGCGGTTCGGAAAGAGCGTTTGCATGGTGCGCTCGGGTTCGAGACCAAAGGTTTCTGCGGCAAGCGCCGCGATCAGCGCGTCAAGATCCATGGTGGGTTTCAGGTCGCGGTTTTCATAAAGTGCATTCGGGGCAAGGCCCGGCCAGTCCGCCAGGATGCGTCCGCCGTTGACGGCGCCACCGAGGATGAGCGCGGTTGTCGCGGTGCCATGGTCGGTCCCGCCGGTGCCGTTGGCGGCGGCGGTGCGGCCGAATTCGGTAGCCACCAGCACGGTAGTCTGCTGCCAGACGTCGCCAAGCCCGTCGCGCATGGCATCGATCATGGCATCGAGCGCCTTGAGCTGGTTGGCAAGCCGGTTCTCCTGGCCGCTATGGGTATCCCAGCCGCTGGTTTCGATCATGGCGATGCGCGGGCCGTCAGGCCTGACAAGCGCCTCGGCGGCGGTTCTGCCGGCGGCGGCGGGATTCTGGCGGGATTCCATGTCGTGGAACAAGCCGCGCGCTTCCATTGCCGCGCTCCAGACCGGATGAAACTGCTGGTCCCGGTCGTAGAGCTGCGCCACCCGCAGCAGGAGATCGTCGGATGCTTCCGGCAGGTTCGAGGGTGCGTAGGAGGTAACGTCAGCCGCGCCGCGCAGGGCAGCCGGTATGGTCGGCGCAAAGGCAATGGCCTTGTCAGCCGATTTCGGCAGCAGCGTTACCAGCCGGTTCAGCCAGCCATCCCGGATCTGGTAGGGGCTGGTGCCGCCGGTCTCCAGGACATTCTGGCCGTCGAAGTGTGAGCGCTCGCGGTAGGGTGAGGCGACGGCGTGCACGAACAGCGCCTGCCGGTTGCCGTAGAGCGTTCCCATGCCGGTGAGCGCGGGATGCAGGGCGAACATGCCGTCGAGCTTGATGGCGTCTGAAGTCTGGATGGCGAGGCCGCCGCGCAGCTGCGCATAGGCGGGGTCGGCATAGGGCACAACGATGTTGAGGCCATCGGCGGCGCCGCGCTGGATGATGAAGACGAAGCGGCGGTCGCTCGCCACATTGGCAAAGACGATACGCGGCGCCACGAGCATCGATCCCGCCCCGATGGCGGCCAGACGCAGAAAATCCCGGCGGTTGGTCATGCTCATCTCCGTTGAAAATCAGGTGAAACAAGCAGAAGGGCGATGCCCGTCTGGACGGATTCGGCGCGGTTGATTTCCGTTGCCGTGCTGTCGGTCAGCGCGTTTCCGAGCAGGTTGTTCGCCAGCTCTTCCGGTTTCAGCGACCGGTCCGCCCTTGCCGCCAGCCTTTGCGAAACCTCCACCCGCCGCACCAGGGCATCGGGAGCCAGCCAGCTCGCCGCGATATCGTCGTAACCGGCGGGTGAACGTGGCAGCCAGACCGGCTGGCCCAGCTGGTTCAACAGGTTGGCGGCGTTGGCCTTGCCAAGGTCGGGATAATCCAGCCCGCGCATGGCTGAAACCAGCCATTCCCAGGGAGTCTTGATCTTGGTAGACGGCACTGCCCATGCCTCCGGTGCTTCGACGAGCGCTCGATACACCGCCGGTAAATCACCGCCGGAGGCAAGAAACGCCTTGCTGATCCGATCAATGGCTGCCTGCGGGGGTGTGTCGGCGATGAAATGGCGGCAGAGCTTTGTGGCGATGTGGTTTGCCGTTGCCGGATCGCTGGCCAGATCTTTCAGGACTGCGCCTGCCTGATCCTCACCGGTTGCGCCGTAGACGCGGCGGCGGATCAGCCGCTTGCCCGGCTGATGCAGGCCGGGGCGATACTGAAATACACCGGCCTGACTGGCATCGGCCTTGCCGCCCATGCGTCCGGCGGACCAGCCGGTGAGGGCCAGGGCGAACTCCGTGACATCCTTCTGCGTATAGCCGGACCCGACGCCGACCGTGTGCAATTCCATGATCTCGCGGGCCAGATTCTCGTTGATCCCCGGCAGTTCGCCGGCATTGCGCCGCTTGGCGCGCGTGGCGAGGGGGCTGTCGGGACCCGCCGAACGGATCTGGTCGAGATAGATCAGCATGGCCGGATGCTGCTCGACGGCAAACAGCAGGTCGGTGAAGCGCCCGGTGACATGGGGGCGGATCGCGTCCCGCTCAAAGGCGCCGGCAAGGCTCAGCATTGCGGGATTGTCGGCCGACACGGCAAAATGGTTCGACCAGAAATGCACGAGCGCTTCCAGGAACGGCGTGGGCGTTGCAAGGGCATTGCGGCTGCGCGCGTCGATCTCGCCGCGGTAAAGCAGGCGGGCCGCCTTGTTCAGCTCCTTGCGCAGGGCGATTTTCTCGTCGCCGTCGAGCGCCTGCAGCTTTTGCCGGTCACTGGCATACTGCGTCGCGATTTCGGGTGTGGTCTGGAGCTGGGCAAACGCTGCCGGGCGCGGTTCGTAGCGGCCGATCTGATCGAGCAGCCAGTGCCTGGGGTCGGCTGGGAGCGGTTCGCTAGCCCGCTTTCCCAAACCGAAGCGATTGACCGCAATGGCCGCCGCCGCATCTGTTGCCGTTGTAACCATGGTCTTCTCCGTTCGCAGCCTGTCTGGCATTGACAGTCATTGAACGGGGGCACCGGAAAATTCCGTCGCGGGCATTCATTGTTTTTTTGCCGGCGTCTGCCGCAAAATGACATTGCGCTTTTTCAAACCCTCGACGAGCGTCTTGCGGTCCTCCGGCGACAGGCTTTCGGCAAAGGCAACGATGGTCTGCTCGATGCGTGTCCGCAGGGCGAAATCGGCTTCGCGGGCTTTGGTCAGTTCCGCGTTGACCGCAGCCGGATCGATGACATCCTGTGCCAGCAGCCGGGCAATCTCGGCACGGCTTGCCCGTCCGGCATCGGCCAGGGGTCCATTGTCCTTGCGGGCCGCTGCCAGATTTTGCCGCAGTGCCTTCTGTTGCTCCGGCGTCAGATATTCGGCGGCAAAGCGAACGCCGCGCCGGTTCTCCGTCGTCCAGGAATGGCCGAATGTGTGCCAGATGTAGCCGCCGCCGATCACGCCGCCGGCAATGAAGACATTGAGGGCAAGCGAAGCGACGAGAAGGATGTTGCGTGACCGTTCACTCATTTACTCTTCCAGTTCATCAGAGATGTTGAAGGCGGTGACCGCATAGGCCTGGTCCTCATATCCGCGCGATTCGGCGGAATGAATGACGCCGATGAGAAGGGCGCCGGTGATCGCGCCCGCCAATCCAATGCCGGCGAGCCCGGTGCCCTGCCACCAGAGACGGGCGCGCTTCCAGCCGGACCAGGACCTGCCGGAGGAGGCGATGATGCGTTCGCGCAGCGCAGCCTCCGCCGGGGCGGTCCGGTACTGCGCCAGCATCCCGTCGAGTTCCGCCGCCAGCCTGAGCGCCGGCTGGGCGATATCAGGATGCTCCCTGATGAAGGCGACGGCGCCGGCCTGTTCGGGCGGCGGCCAGCGCCGCACCTCGGCACCATAGATCTCGGTCAGTTCCTGAAAACGTTGCGGGGTCATTTTGCCTTCTCCTGTTGGGCAGTCTCTTCCAGGGCTGTCCGCAAATTGCGCCGGGCACGGGCCAGAAGGCTCTCCAGGGCTTCAATGCTGATATCCATGATCTGCGCTGCCTCGATATTGCTGAACTCCTGATAATATTGAAGCACGATGGCCTCCCTCTGCCGGTCGGGCAGGGAGGCGAGGGCCCGTTTGATCCGGTCGCTTTCGTCCCGGGTTGAAAGCGACTGTTCCGGGTCGGGGGCTGGATCTGCCCTCTCGGGTGTCTCGGCCACCGGTTGTTCCCGGTGCCGGCGCAGGCGGTCGTAGCAGAGATTGAGCGTGACCCGGTGCAGCCATGTATCAAAGGTCGCCCGGCCGCTCTGCCAGCTGCCCGCCTGCCGCCACAGCCGGATAAAGGCTTCCTGGGCGACGTCCTCGGCTTCATTCCGGTCGCCAAGCATCCGCGCCGCCAGGGCGAGCAGGCGCGGCAGCTTGCGTGTCACCATGGTTCGGACGGCCGCATCGTCATGCTGGCCGATCTTCACCAGCAGTTCTTCATCCGTGTTGCGATTGTCCAAGGTTTTGCACGCTTGCCGTTACTCCTGTGAACTGTCGGTGGCGCCCTTCTTGTGTCCGTGGCGTTCCTCTTTGGTCAATTGGCCATCGGAATTTGTGTCGAGGCGCTCAAACCGCTTCTTCGCTACAGTATCCATTTCCGCCGTATCGATGAAGCCGTCATGATTTGTATCGATCCGGTTGAACACCGCCGTGGGATCGCGCTTGGCATTCTTTGCGGCGGGGCGCTTCAGCCACTCCTCGAGCGAGAGTTTGCCGTCGCCGTCTGTATCGAATTTGAGCAGCCGCGCCCGGGTGGCGGCCTGATATTCGGCCAGCGAAATTGTGCCGTCGCCATTGGTGTCGGCCTTGGGTGCCGCCATCGCCAGGGTTGCGGGCAGGGACAGTGGCACCATGGCAAGAAGAACCGCAGCTACTTTCGATTTCATCAAACTTTTCCTTTCAGCAGACTGTCATTTGTCGTGACTTAAACGGCGGGAGCGGGACAATCCGTCGCTTGCGCGGAATTTTTTTGAAACCGCAGCGGGGGGACGGTATTGTCCCCCTGCGGCGTATGGCAGGGTTGCCTGCGCGAGTGTCGCAATTGAGCGTCATGAACCCACTGGAATCGTTGAGCTTATCTTCACTGTGCCAAGCTGTGCAAAATCCATAGACGGTTAACTTGATGGTTTTAGAAGGAATTTTGATTCCGCCGCGGGCGCGGCTCACGCACAGGCCGCGCTACAGAACTGTAACAATAGTGTCATATGACTGTTATATTGGTTCTATAGACGGCAGACGACGTCGGAGGCGTCACACAGTTAATCCAACAGGAGCTGCTCCTATGAACAAGCTTATTTCCACCACTGCTCTGATTGCGATCTCGGTGATTGCCACGACAGTTGGCGCATCCGCTCGCGACCAGATTCAGGTCAGCGGTTCATCCACAGTGCTGCCATATGCCAAGATCGTCGCCGAAGCTTTTGGCGAAACATTCCCCAAGTTCAAGACCCCGGTCGTTGAATCCGGCGGTTCGGGTGCCGGCATCAAGGAATTCTGCAAGGGCGTTGGTGAAAACACCATCGATATCGCCAATGCCTCGCGTCCGATCAAGGACACCGAGTTGAAGTCCTGCGTTGACGCTGGCGTCAAGGACGTTGAAGAAATCCGCATCGGTTATGACGGCATCGTGTTCGCGACCGACATCAAGGGCCCGGATTGGGCGCTGGAGCCAAAGGACGTCTATACCGCTCTTGCTGCGCAGGTCGTTGTCGACGGCAAGCTGGTTGCCAACCCGAACACCAAGTGGAACCAGGTTAACCCGAAGCTGCCCGATTGGGACATCGCCGCCTACATTCCTGGCGAAAAGCACGGCACACGTGAAGTTTTCGAAGAGAAGCTGATGACTGGCGGTTGCAAGGCCACCGGTGCAGCCGATGCGATCAAGGCTGCCGGTCTTGACGAAAAGGCCGCTGCTGCTGCCTGTATCGCTGTCCGCAAGGATGGCAAGGCTATCGACATCGACGGCGACTATCCGGAAACACTGGCTCGCATCGATGCCAACAAAACAGGCGTTGGCGTCTTCGGTCTGGCCTTCTACGAAAACAATGCGGACAAGCTGAAGGTTGCAACCGTCAACGGCATCAAGCCAAGCACGGAAACCATTGCCACCGGCAAGTATCCGGTTTCGCGCCCGCTGTTCTTCTACGTCAAGAAGGCGCATCTCGGCGTCATCCCCGGCCTGAAGGAATATGTGGACTTCTTCCTTGCTGACCAGATGGTCGGTCCGGATAGCCCGCTGGTCGAATACGGCCTGGTTGCTGCACCGGATGCAGAGCGTGAAGCTCAGCGCTCCGCATTCGCCGCCGGCAAGACCATGGCTGGCAAGTAAGCCGATAACCGGCGCGGACAGAACCCTGTCCGCGCCGGATATTTCTCGGGGCCTATGCTCTCGTTGCAGGACAGATCGGGGAAGCGTTGATGTCCACCTTGTTGGTTTTAGTGATTGTCGTTGCGATTGGTCTTGTCGGGTTCTTTCTTGGACGCCAGCGTGCCATCAGCAAAGATGACAGAAGTGTCAAAGCCCATTCTCTGCCGCACTATCACGGCTGGTGGGTTTTTCTGGTTTCCGTATTGCCAGCAATTATCTTCATCCTGGTCTGGGCCATCGGGTCGAGCTTCTATATCGAGCGCCAGGCCATCAACAGCCTGCCGGTGCACAACAGCGAAAGCGTCATTGCTAGCCAGAGCCTCGAGCTTGGCATGGTCGGCGGCATCGCGCGGGGTCTCGACAAGCTGACGGACCAGGAGCGGGCGAACCTTCCAACCACGTTCTCCGAATTGCGGCCGCTGCTGTCGAGCAAGGGCGTGGCCCTGGCGACGGAAGGCCAGGACTTCATGATCCCCGTTGCCGTGCAATGGAACAAGAGCACGGCGCGCGCGCATAATATCGGCGCGGTGGTGGCCATTGTCCTTGCAGTTGCCGGTGCGATCTTCGGTCTGTCCGGCGTCAATGTCCGCACGCGGGCCCGCAACAATGTCGAGCGGATCATCCTCTGGGGACTGCTCGCGGCCTCGACCATCGCCATCCTGACGACGGTGGGCATCGTTCTGTCGATGCTGTTCCAGACCATCACCTTCTTCCAGTCCGTAACCCCGTCGAGCTTCTTCTTCGGCACCGTATGGGATCCGCGCTTCTCCGCAGCCGGCGGCAATGGTGCGCAGGGTCAGTTCGGTCTCATTCCGCTGCTTGCCGGCACGCTCTATATCGCGCTGGTCGCCATGCTGTTCGCCGTGCCGGTCGGCTTGTTCGCCGCCATCTACATGGCCGAATATGCCAGCCGCAGCGTGCGCTCTGTCGTCAAGCCGCTGCTTGAAGTGCTGGCGGGCATCCCGACGATCGTCTACGGCTTCTTTGCCCTTGTCACCGTCGGACCGTTCCTGCGCGATATCAGTGCTGCCATCTCGGGCGGCTATCCCTTCATCATGGCGCAGAGCGTGCTGACCGCCGGTATCGTGATGGGCGTGATGCTGATCCCTTTCGTTTCCTCCCTGTCGGACGACATCATTACCGCCGTTCCGGGGTCGCTGCGTGACGGATCGCTCGGGCTTGGATCGACCCGTTCGGAGACGATCCGCCGCGTCGTGCTGCCTGCCGCATTGCCCGGCATCGTCGGCGCACTGCTGCTCACCGCATCGCGTGCCATCGGTGAAACGATGATCGTGGTTCTGGCAGCCGGTGTTGCGGCGAATCTCAACATCAATCCGTTCGACGCCATGACGACCATCACCGTCAAGATCGTCAACCAGCTGACAGGCGATCTCGAATTCAATTCACCGCAGACGCTGGTGGCATTCGCCCTTGGCCTCACCCTTTTCTTCATCACGCTGGCGATGAACATTTTCGCGCTATACATCGTGCGTAAGTACCGGGAGCAGTACGAATGACCGACACAACACTCAATCCTGCGGCAGTTGCTCCGGCAAAGGTCGTCCGGCGCGACATCGGTCTGAAGCGCCGCTATGCCGCCGAGCGCCGGTTCAAGATTTACGGCATCACCGCGATTGCCATCGGCCTGTTCTTCCTGGTTGCGCTGCTCTACTCGGTGATTTCCAACGGCTACACGGCGTTCTGGCAGACGGAGGTCAGCCTCTCGGTCAAGCTCGACGAGAAGGTGATCGACCCCGCGAACAAGCGTGCGACCGACCCGACCGTTCTGCTCACCGCGAACTATCCGATCCTGGTGCGCAATGCCCTTGCCGAAAAGCTGGGCGTCAGCCTTGACGACAAGCCGGCGATCCGCGAACTGAGCAAGCTTGTCTCCGACGGCTCGCGCAGCCAGCTGCGGGAACTGGTTTCAGGAAATCCGGCACTGATCGGCACGACGCAGACCCTCTGGGTGCTGACCGGCGGCGACATCGACTCGGCCTTCAAGGGCCAGATCGACCTGAGTGTCGATCAGGCCAACCGCAAGGTATCGGACCGTCAGGTTGCCTGGATGAACACGCTGGCCAAGGAAGGCGCCATGGCGCAGCGCTTCAACAGCGGCCTGTTCACCTTCGGCGCATCGAGCCGTCCGGAAACGTCGGGTCTCGGTGTGGCCCTCATCGGCTCGCTCTACATGATGCTGATCGTTCTGTGCCTTTCCCTGCCCATCGGCGTGGCCGCATCGATCTATCTGGAAGAATACGCCAAGAAGAGCCGCCTGACAGACATCATCGAGGTCAACATCAACAATCTCGCCGCGGTTCCGTCCATCGTCTTCGGTCTGCTCGGGCTGGCCGTGTTCATCAATTTCTTCGGCCTGCCGCGCTCCGCATCGCTGGTCGGCGGCCTGGTGCTGACGCTGATGACGCTGCCGACGATCATCATCGCCACCCGTGCGGCCTTGCGCGCCGTGCCGCCATCCATCCGCTCGGCGGCACTGGGCATCGGTGCCTCGAAGACACAGATGGTGTTTCACCATGTGCTGCCGCTGGCCGCCCCCGGCATCCTGACTGGCACGATCATCGGCCTTGCCCACGCGCTGGGTGAAACAGCACCGCTGCTGCTCATCGGCATGGTGGCCTTCGTTGCCAACTATCCGGTCACGCCGCTTGATCCGTCAACCGCCCTGCCGGTGCAGATCTACATGTGGGCGAACGAAGCGGAGCGGGCCTTTGTCGAGCGCACATCCGGCGCTATCATCGTGCTGCTTCTGTTTCTTGCAGTCATGAATATCGGGGCCATCATTCTGCGTCGCCGCTTCGAGCGGCGCTGGTAGGTAAAACGGGAGCGAACAATGAATCTCATGACAGAACGATCTCTCGAAAAAGCGGTAAACGACAAAATGAGTGCACAGGTCAATACGATCAAAATGCAGGGCAAGGATGTCACCGTTCACTACGGTGAAAAGCAGGCCCTGTTCGGTGTCAGCCTCGATGTGCCTGAGAAGATGGTGACGGCGCTGATCGGCCCGTCCGGTTGCGGCAAGTCGACCTTCCTGCGCTCGCTGAACCGCATGAACGACACGATCGAAGGCTGCAAGATCGGCGGCAAGATCACGCTCGATGATGAGGATATCTACAATCCGAAAATCGACGTGGTCGAGCTGCGCGCCCGGGTCGGCATGGTTTTCCAGAAGCCCAATCCGTTCCCGAAGTCCATTTTCGAGAACGTGGCCTATGGCCCGCGCATCCATGGTCTTGCCAAGAACCGGCACGAGCTGGAGGAAATCGTCGAGAAGAGCCTGCGCCGCGCCAGCCTGTTCGACGAGGTAAAGGACCGCCTGCATGAAGCCGGCACCGGCCTTTCCGGCGGCCAGCAGCAGCGCCTGTGCATCGCCCGCGCCATTGCCGTCAGCCCGGAAGTCATCCTGATGGACGAACCATGCTCGGCGCTCGATCCGATTGCCACGGCAAAGGTCGAGGAGCTGATCGACGAACTGCGCCAGAACTACACCATCGTCATCGTCACCCATTCGATGCAGCAGGCGGCCCGCGTTTCGCAGCGCACCGCCATGTTCCATCTCGGAAATCTCGTCGAGGTGGGCGATACGGAAATGATGTTCACCAATCCGACGGAAAAGCGCACGCAGGACTACATCACCGGACGCTTCGGCTAATCACGGGAAACAGGGATAAGAATATGACCGAGTCGCAGCATACCGTCCGTTCCTATGACGACGAACTGAAGTTCCTGACGCACAAGATCGCCGAAATGGGCGGCCATGCCGAACGCATGGTCGAACAGGCCGTCACCGCCATGGTGAACTCCGACAACGCGCTGGCCCAGCGCGTCATTTCGGATGATCTCATCCTCGATGCCGGACAGCGCGAGATCGACGAAAAGGCCATCACCATCATCGGCAAGCGCCAGCCCATGGCGATCGATCTGCGTGAGATCATCGGCGCCATCCGCATTTCCTCCGACCTCGAACGGGTCGGCGACCTCGGCAAGAACATCGCCAAGCGGGTTGTCGCCGTCACCGATACACGCCAGACACTGTCGGTCTATCGCGGCCTGCAGACCATCGCGGAACTCGCCCTGACGCAGCTCAAGGACGTGCTCGACGCCTATGCGACACGCTCCGTGCAGCAGGTCAACATCGTGCGCGAGCGCGATGACGAAATCGATGCGCTGTATACCTCGCTGTTCCGCGAACTCCTGACCTACATGATGGAAGACCCGCGCAACATCTCTGCCTGCACGCACCTTCTCTTCTGCGCCAAGAACATCGAGCGCATCGGAGACCATGCGACGAACATTGCTGAAACGGTCTACTACATCGTGACGGGTGCCCAGCTTCCGGCCGAACGGCCCAAGGAAGACCAGACCCACAGCATCATCGTCGATGAAGCCAGACAGCCTTAAACAGAATCAGGATTCCAGCAATGGCGATCGCTCCCAAAATCACTGTTGTCGAAGACGAGGAAGCGCTCAGCGTCCTTCTCCGGTACAATCTTGAAGCCGAAGGCTATGTCGTCGAGACAATCGCACGCGGTGACGAGGCGGAAATTGCGCTGCGTGAAAAAGTGCCGGATCTGCTCATTCTCGACTGGATGCTGCCGGGCCTTTCCGGCATCGAACTCTGCCGCCGCCTGCGGGCACGGCGCGAGACGGAAATCCTGCCGATCATCATGCTGACGGCGCGCGGCGAAGAGAGCGAGCGGGTGCGCGGCCTTGCCACCGGCGCCGATGACTACATGGTCAAGCCGTTCTCCACCCCGGAACTGCTTGCCCGCATCAAGGCCATGCTGCGCCGGGTCAATCCGAGCCTGCTGTCGCATGTGCTCAGCTTCGGCGACCTGAAGCTCGACCGCGAGCAGCACCGCGTGTTCCGCAAGGAACGCGAGCTGAAGCTCGGGCCGACCGAATTCCGCCTGCTGGAATTCCTGATGCAGTCTCCCGGCCGGGTGTTCTCGCGCGGTCAGCTCCTGGACAATGTCTGGGGCGCTGACATCTATGTGGACGACCGTACCGTCGACGTGCATGTGGGGCGGCTGCGCAAGGCCATCAATATCGGCCGCTCGATCGATCCGATCCGCACCGTGCGCGGTGCTGGGTACTCGTTCGGGTAATCAGTGCCTGCGCGAGAGTTCGCGCGTCGCTCCTTCGATGCCCGCCAGGGTCATGGGATACATGCGATGCGCGAAAATCTTGCGGATCATCGCCGTCGAGGCGGTGTAGTCCCAGTACTGTTCCTTTGACGGATTGAGCCAGGCGGCGTTCTTCCAGTGGTCGAGCACCCGGCCGAGCCAGACCGCCCCGGCCTCCTGGTTCCAGTGTTCGACTGATCCGCCCGCATGGGAAACCTCGTAGGGCGCCATGGCGGCATCCCCGACGAAGATGACCTTGTAGTCCGGTCCGTATTTATGGATGAGATCGAGCGTCGGGATTTTTTCCGCGTGGCGGCGGCGGTTGTCCTTCCACACGCCCTCGTAGAGGCAATTGTGGAAGTAGAAATATTCCATGTGCTTGAATTCGGAGCGGACGGCGGAGAACAGTTCTTCTGCGATCCGGATATGTTCGTCCATGGAGCCGCCCACATCGAAGAACATCAGCAGCTTGACATGATTGCGCCGTTCGGGCCGCGTCTGGACATCGAGATAGCCGTGTTCGGCGGTTGACCTGATGGTGCCCGACAGGTCGAGCTCGTCATCGGCGCCTTCGCGCACCCAGCGGCGCAGCCGTTTGAGGGCAACCTTGATGTTGCGGGTGCCCAGCTCGACGCTGTCGTCGAAATTCCTGAATTCGCGCTTGTCCCACACCTTGACCGCACGGCGGTTGCGGCTTTCGTCCTGGCCGATGCGCACGCCTTCCGGATTGTAGCCATAGGCACCGAAGGGTGAGGTTCCGGCCGTGCCGATCCATTTCGAGCCGCCCTGATGCCGGCCCTTCTGCTCCTCAAGCCGCTGGCGCAGGATTTCCATCAGCTTGTCGAAACCGCCCAGTGCCTCGATCAGCTTTTTCTCTTCTTCGGTGAGGTGTTTTTCGGCCAGCCGGCGCAACCATTCCTCGGGCAGATTGGCAATGTCGATGCCGCTCTCGCCGCCGAGCAGTTCCAGCCCCTTGAACACGTGGCCGAAGACCTGATCGAAGCGGTCGAGATGGCGCTCGTCCTTCACCAGGGCGGAACGGGCGAGATAGTAGAACCCTTCCACATCATAGGTCACCAGCCCCGCATCCAGCCCCTCAAGCAACGTCAGATATTCCCGCAGCGATACGGGAATCTTGGCCGCCTTGAGCTCGAGGAAGAAGGGGAGGAACATTGTGGGACCCTTTTATTGCAAGCGATGAACGATGCCGGTTCTCTCGATGGGGCGGATGGCGAGCGTCATCCCTGCCTCCTCGCCATGAAGGCCAGCCGCTCGAACAGATGCACGTCCTGCTCGTTCTTCAGCAGGGCGCCGTGCAGTTTCGGCAAGGCGTTCTTCGGGTCGGCCCGCAAATCTTCCGGGGCGATGTCGTCGGCGACCAGCAGGCGGATCCAGTCCAGCGCTTCGGATGTCGACGGCTTCTTCTTCAGGCCGGGCACATCGCGGATCTCGTAGAACTGGGTGAGGGCGGCGCGCACGAGGTTCTGCTTGATGCCGGGATAGTGCACCTCGACGATCCGGGTCAGCGTCTCGACATCCGGGAAGCGGATATAGTGGAAGAAGCAGCGGCGCAGAAAGGCATCGGGCAGTTCCTTCTCGTTGTTGGAGGTGATGATGACGATGGGCCGGTGTATGGCGCGGATCGTTTCACCGGTTTCGTAGACGTGAAATTCGTTGCGGTCGAGTTCCTGCAGGAGATCGTTCGGGAACTCGATATCCGCCTTGTCGATCTCGTCGATCAGCAGCACGACTTTCCTGTCGGTGGTGAAGGCATGCCACAGCTTTCCGGGCTTGATGTAATTGGCGATGTCGTTGAACTTGGCATCGCCAAGCTGTGAATCGCGCAGGCGGCTGACGGCATCATATTCGTAGAGGCCCTGCTGCGCCTTGGTGGTGGATTTGACGTTCCATTCGACCAGTTCCAGATCGAGCGCCGCCGCAATCTGCCGGGCAAGCTCGGTCTTGCCGGTGCCGGGTTCGCCCTTGACCAGCAGTGGCCGTTCAAGCGCAATCGCCGCATTGACCGCCACCATCAGATCCTTGTCGGCCACATAGGCCGCTGTACCTTCAAACCGCATCGCATTCCCTTTCGTGATCGACAAAGATTAAGGGGCGTGCCGGAGGAGGGCAAGAGCCGTCCGGGAATGCGGCGATATGGTTTTCCCGTTGCCACGCCCGCTGTCGCGTCTGGCTGTTGAAAGGTGGGAAAGACGGGCGGTCCCTGGAACGCGGGTCTTGGGTGTTCTGGTATGCTATGCTTGCGATCCTGGGGACCACCCGCCCCGGCGTTTTTGAGAGCTTTGCCCAATGCGCATCCATTGAGCCAAACCTCCCCGGCCGCACAGGTTTTCCTCCCTGTGAAGCCGAAGCGCCGATCCTTTCCCGACTTTCGAAGGTTTCCGGAAGCATTCCCGCCGGAAAGGACACGAGAAGGATAAGCGCGGATGGGAGAACGTGGATAAGTTGATGTGATTTTTTGTGATGGAGGTCTTTCACCCCCTCTGTCCGGCAGCCCAGAGGGGGGGTGTCCCACACCTCCACAATGATTATGCGACAAAGATTGTGCGGGGAGGGAAAATCGTTTGCCGCGCACTGGTGCAATGCCTGCATCCGTCCTATATTCGGATCGGCGCTCTGCGCTTCTCGACAGGAGAGACATATTCCCCGGGGCCTTAATGATCCCTTAGGGAGCTGTCCCTGAGGAGGCCCGTGGGCTTCTTCACACGGCACCCACCTACTTTGTAGGTTCCCGGGATCGACTTCTCCATCGGTTGTGTGGACGCCACTTTTGTTTCATCCCGAGCCGGTTCGCGTGCCGGCGCCCCATGAAATCAAGCCCGTGCAGCACCACTCCCCCATCAAAGAGCTGAAGAAGAAACTGCGCCTGGAGGCCCTTGGCCGCCGCGATGCGCTGACGACGGAATTCCGCATCGAAGCCTCGATGCGCATTGCGGATTTCGGTCTGGCGGCGCTTGCCGTCGATGCGGGCACCATTGTTTCGGGCTTCTGGCCGATCCGCTCGGAGGTGGATCTGCGCCCGCTGTTGTTCGGCCTGCGCGAGCGCGGCGCCCGGCTTTGCCTGCCCGCTATCATCGACAAGCAGACCATCCTTTTCCGTGAACTGGTGCGCGGCGCGCCAATGATCGATACGGGCTTCGGCACGGCGGGGCCGCCGCACGACGCAGCGGTGCTTGATCCATCCTTCATGCTGGTGCCGCTGGCGGCTTTCGACGTCAGGGGGCACCGCATCGGCTATGGGGCGGGCTACTATGACCGGGCCATCGCGCATCTGCAGATCAAGGGCGTGAACCCGCGCCTGATCGGCGTGGCGTTTGACTGCCAGCAGGTTGAAACCGTACCCGATGAGCCGCATGATGTGCCGCTGGAGGCGATCCTGACGGAAAGCGGGTTGCGCCGCTTCGGCTAGACAGATAAATCGATCATTTCAGGCCCGGGCAAGGACCGGGCTCTCTTTCAGGATGTGCGCGTGAGATTACTGTTTCTTGGGGATATGGTGGGGCGTTCTGGCCGGACGGCGGTCTATGAGCAATTGCCGGGACTGATATCCGACCTGAAGCTCGATTTCGTCATCGTCAACGGCGAGAACGCGGCGGGCGGCTTCGGCATCACCGAGGAAATCTTTCACGACACGATCAATGCCGGGGCCGACGTGGTCACGACAGGCAATCACGTCTGGGACCAGCGGGAAGCGCTGGTTTTCGCCTCACGCGAACAGCGGTTCCTGCGCCCGGCGAATTTCCCGCTCGGCACGGCCGGCAAGGGCTCCGGTGTGTTTCTCGCCAAGAACGGCGCGCGCGTGCTTGTGTCCAACATCATGGGCCGCGTCTTCATGCATCCGGATCTGCATGACCCCTTCACCATCGGCGAGGAGATTCTCGCCGCCTGTCCGCTCGGCGAACAGGCCGATGCCGTTGTGTTCGACTTCCATGCGGAAGCCACCAGCGAAAAGCAGTGTTTTGGCCATTTCGTCGACGGCCGCGCCAGCCTCGTCGTCGGCACGCACACCCACGTGCCGACCGCCGATGCGCAGATCCTCAATGGCGGAACGGCCTATATGTCCGATGCCGGCATGTGCGGCGATTACGATTCATCGCTCGGCATGGACAAGGAAGAACCGCTGAACCGCTTTCTGTCGAAAGTGCCGAAAGGCCGGTTTGAAGCCGCCAGCGGCAAGGCGACGATCTGCGGTGTCGGTGTGGATATTTCCGACCGCACCGGACTTGCCGAAAGGATTTCTCCCCTGCGCATTGGCCCGCGGCTGGAAGAAACCATTCCCGCCTTCTGGAAATAGCTCGATACAACCCGGCGCAACCAATC
The DNA here is from genome assembly GCF_049896885.1 of Phyllobacterium sp. SL163. Taxonomy (NCBI): domain Bacteria; kingdom Pseudomonadati; phylum Pseudomonadota; class Alphaproteobacteria; order Hyphomicrobiales; family Phyllobacteriaceae; genus Phyllobacterium; species Phyllobacterium sp. SL163. The sequence goes on from NZ_JAFCVE010000001.1 coordinate 525,190, forward strand.
ACGCCCGATTCTGTAACACTCGTTTGAGGATAGACCTTCCATGACCCAGACTGCATTCCCCACCGCTTTCGTCCCGCTGAGGCTGGCGAACCGCTCCATTGCTTTCAAGGCTCTGGCCGTTCTGATCGGCACGGCCTTCCTTGCCGTCAGCTCGTGGATCGAAGTGCCGATGTTTCCGGTGCCCGTCACCATGCAGACATTTGCCGTGACGATGGTCGGCGCGCTTTACGGCTGGCGTCTGGGTGGCCTGACAGTGCTTGCCTGGCTAGGTGAAGCGATGATCGGCATGCCAGTTCTGGCCGGCGGTGCCGGCGGGTTCCTTTATTTCGCCGGACCGACTGTCGGTTACCTCGCGGCCTTCCCGGTCGTCGCCGTTGCCGTCGGCTTCCTGGCGGAACGCGGCCTGACGCGCAACCCGTTCGTATCGGCTGCGGTCATGCTGTTCGGCAACCTGCTTTGCCTCGCCCTCGGCGCCTCGTGGCTGGCGCATCTCTTCGGTTTCGAAGCGGCCTGGGCTTCCGGCGTTGCGCCGTTCCTGATCGGTGCCGTGCTGAAGTCGGCCCTGGCTGCGGCTGCGATCGAAATGCTCCGCCGTTCGGGCATTGCAGCGCGCCTGTTTTGACCATCCGCCAGCGTGCACATCACCTTCTGTGCACGCTGATCTCTATCGGCAAAGGCCATACACCGGCCTTTGCCGGCAATGACGATAAAATCGTCGCGCGGCTGTTTCCAAAGCCGGCTATGGCGATATGCGGCTGCAACTTCCCCCATTGTGATCGCGCGGGTGCTGGACGAGACGCCGGTTTTTACCTATAAGGGCGCCATTCCAGACGCCTGTTTCCGCCTGAACTGCCTGCAGACTTGGTTCGCAGGCTTCCGAGGGAAACGGCAGAACCATATCTAAGCACGCAGGGGTGCCATGGCAGGCCATTCACAGTTTAAAAACATCATGCACCGCAAAGGGCGTCAGGACGCCGTTCGGTCGAAGATTTTCTCCAAGCTCGGACGCGAAATCACCGTGGCCGCCAAGCAGGGTCTGCCGGACCCGGCGATGAACCCGCGTCTGCGCCTCGCAGTGCAGAACGCGCGCGCCCAGTCGATGCCGAAAGACAACATCGAACGCGCCATCAAGAAGGCCGCGGGCGGCGACGCCGATAATTACGAAGAAGTGCGCTATGAAGGCTACGGCCCGGGCGGTGTTGCCGTCATCGTCGAAGCGCTGACGGACAACCGCAACCGCACCGCATCGAATGTGCGTGCCGCATTCACCAAATCAGGCGGTGCGCTGGGCGAAACCGGTTCGGTCGGCTTCATGTTCAGCCGCGTCGGCGAAATCACCTACAAGCCGGAAGCCGGCAGTGCCGACAAGATCATGGATGCGGCGATCGAGGCCGGTGCGGATGACGCGCAGACCGATGAAGACGGCCACACCATTCTTTGCGCATTCGAAGACATTGGCGATGTGTCCAAGGCGCTGGAAAGCGCGCTCGGCGAAGCCGAGTCCATCAAGGCCATCTGGAAGCCGCAGACCACGGCGCCGGTCGATGAGGAAAAGGCCCAGTCCGTGCTGCGCCTGATCGCAACACTCGACGACGATGATGACGTGCAGAACGTCTACGCCAATTTTGAAGTCAGCGACGAAGTTCTGGCCAAGCTCAGCGCCGCCTGATTATCTGACGAGGTTCCCAAAGAAGCCCGCCGGTTGCAGACCAGTGGGCTTTTTATTTGCGCTCAAGGTAAGTGACGCGGAAGAAAAACTCAGGCGTAGCGGGGGATGGGCTTGCTCATATGCACGGCGATGCCGCCCAGGAAGGGTTCCTCGCGGTCGATGGTGTAGCCAAGCTTCAGGTAGAGCGCGACGTTCTCGGCAAACATCTTGTTGGTGTAAAGCCGCAGTTTGCGCAAACCGAGCGAGCCGGCAAGTGCCTCCGCGTGGGTGAGGAGCAGCCTGCCATAACCGCGACCCTGAAAGGCCGGTGCGACGGCGACGTTCTCGATCAGGAGACAACCGGATTCCCGGATCATTTCGATGAGGCCCGCCAGTTCGCCATCGGCGTAGAGAAGGTCGACAAGATGGTGCTGGACGGCATGTTCGTAGTTGGCACCCATCGGTTTGGGTTCGCGGCCGATCACCGGTATCCACTTGGCATAGGACGCGCGAACGAGGTTGCGGACGGCGTCTGCATCGTCAATGGTTGCCCGTACGAGTTTTTCGTGTCCGCTCCGCATGATGTTCTCCGCGCCAGATGGTGGGGGCAGCAAACATGGTTTCGGGCGCGGGGACAAGGACATGGATGCAATCTTTGTGCAAAGACAGGACGGACGGCAACCGCATGCTGGATGATATCTACACGAATGGTGAACTTGCCGCGCTTTATGACAGCCTGAACCCGGCAGGGGAGGACAGTGCATTCTATCTGCGCAGCGCCGGAAGGCCGAAGCGCGTGCTTGATCTTGGCTGCGGCACGGGCCTCCTCGCCTGCATGCTGGCGGCGCGCGGCCATGCGGTCACGGGCGTCGAACCGGCGCGGACAATGCTGGACATCGCACGGAGCAGGGAAGGCGGCGGAGCCGTCACCTGGATCGAGGCGGATGCGCGGTCGCTGGATCTGGGCGAGCGCTTCGATCTGATCATCATGACCGGCCACGTCTTCCAGGTGTTCCTCACCGATGACGACGTGCATGCCGTCTTGAGGGCTGCCCATGCGCATCTGGCAAAGGAGGGGCGGCTGATATTCGAAAGCCGCAATCCGGCGGTGAAGGCATGGGAAAGCTGGACGCCGGAGCAGACGGCCCGGACGGTGTCAGTCGCCGGCGTGGGAGAGGTCGGTGTCCAACACCGGCTGATCGCGGTGAATGGCGATCGGGTTGCTTTCGAGACGGATCATGTTTTTCACAGGACGGGGAAAACGCTGGCCAATGCCAGCACCCTGCGCTTTCTGTCCCAGGCGGACATCGGCACGCATCTGCGGGACGCGGAATTTACCCGAACCGCGTGGTATGGCGATTGGGTCGAAGGCCCGGTTCTGCCGGAAAGCCGCGAACTCATCATTGTCGCGGAGCGGGACTGATCGCGCCAAAGCAAAACGGCCCCGCGTGAGCGGAGCCGTTTTGAAATCCGGTGTGCCGAAGGGATTAAATACCCAGATTGGCGAAACGGCTCTTGAACTTGGAAACGCGGCCGCCACGGTCGGTGAGCTGCTGCGAACCGCCGGTCCATGCGGGATGCGTGGTCGGATCGATATCGAGGTTCATCGTATCGCCTTCCTTGCCCCATGTGGAACGGGTCAAGTATTCGGTGCCGTCTGTCATCACAACCTTGATGGTGTGGTAGTCTGGATGAATATTGGCTCTCATCTGTCTTATCCTGAACTTAAGGGGCACAAAACCAGAGCCACACAGGGTGCGGAGGGCCGGTTCGGAGCCGATTGGTAGAGATGAAGCCAAACGTCACAGAAACGTGGGCTTCCAAAACTGTTGGCGAGCCTATACATCAGCCTTAAAACAATAACAAGGCCATCCGGCAGCAAAGTCACGATGCGATACAGGAAGACTTGAAAAATATGGCCGACACGGCTTACGCAGAAGCAGAAAAGAAACGGCGCTCGCTCAAGCCGCTGCAGCGCATCTTCCCCTATATGTCCCGATACAAGGGTATGGTGATCGGCGCTCTGATCTCGCTGAGCATTGCAGCGGTGACGACGCTCATCCTTCCGCTGGCGGTGCGCCGGATGATCGATCACGGCTTTTCCGGCTCGAACGGCGCCTTTATCGACAATTATTTCGGCATGCTGATCGTTCTGGCGGCCGCGCTCGCCGTTGCATCCGCCGGGCGCTATTACTTCGTCATCACGCTCGGCGAGCGGATTGTTTCGGATCTGCGCCGCGATGTTTTCGCGCACCTCACCAAATTGTCACCGGCCTTTTTCGACAGCACGCAGTCGGGTGAAATCGTCTCGCGGCTGACGGCGGACACCACGCAGATCAAATCGGCCGTAGGCGCCACCGCCTCCATTGCCCTGCGCAACCTCATTCTGGCTTTCGGCGCGATCGTCATGATGGTCATCACCAGTGCCAAACTGTCCGGGCTGGTGATTGCCGCCATTCCCGTGATCATCATCCCGCTGGTCGCCTTCGGCCGGTCGGTGCGCCGCCGTTCGCGCAATGCCCAGGACACGCTGGCCAATGCCACGGCCTATGCCAGCGAATCCATCATCTCCGTGCGCACCCTGCAGGCCTTCACCAACGAGGCGCTGGCGACGGGGCGGTTCGGCTCCGCCGTCGAGGATGCCTTTGCCGCGGCCCGTTCTTCGGTCAAGGCGCGCGCCGTGCTGACGGCCTTTGCGATCTTCATGATCTTTTCCAGTGTCGTGGCCGTGCTCTGGTTCGGTTCGCGTGACGTTTTGGCCGGAACCATCACGCCGGGTACGCTCGGTCAGTTCCTGCTCTATGCGGTGTTTGCCGCCGGGGCGCTCGGGGCGCTGTCCGAGGTCTGGGGCGAGCTGTCGCAGGCATCCGGCGCGGCGGAACGGCTGATGGAAATCATGGCGGAAAAGCCCGCCATTGCCACGCCGCTCAACCCCGTGGCGCTGCCGGAACCGCCGGTCGGTTCCGTTGTTTTCAGGGATGTCCGCTTCAACTATCCGACGCGGCCCGATGCTCCGGCATTGCGCGGTCTCGATTTCGCGGTCAAGCCGGGCGAGACTGTCGCCATTGTCGGGCCCTCCGGCGCTGGCAAGAGTACGGTGTTTTCGCTGCTGCTGCGCTATTACGACCCGGTGTCGGGCAGCATCCGGGTGGATGGCGTCGATCTGCGCGAAGCCGATCCTGCGGTGGTGCGGTCGCGCATTGCCATCGTGCCGCAGGATACGACCATCTTTGCCGCGACGGCGCGGGAGAATATCGGCTTCGGCCGGCCGGGCGCCAGCACCGCCGACATCGAGGCGGCAGCCAGAGCAGCGCTCGCCCATGACTTTATCGAAGCGCTCGACCACGGTTATGCGACGCAGGTTGGCGAACGTGGCGTGACGCTGTCCGGCGGTCAGCGCCAGCGAATCGCCATTGCGCGGGCGATCCTGCGCGATGCGCCGATCCTGCTGCTGGATGAAGCGACGTCGGCTCTCGACGCGGAAAGTGAAATTCTGGTGCAGAAGGGTCTCGAACACCTGATGCAGGGGCGCACGACGCTGGTCATCGCGCACCGGCTGGCAACGGTCCTCAAGGCGGACCGCATTCTTGTCATGGATGACGGCCGCATCGTCGAGGAAGGCACGCACCAGAGCCTCGTCAAGAAGAACGGGATCTATGCAAACCTTGCCAAGCTGCAGTTCGAAGCAGGTGCAGACGCATTCAAAGGCGCGGCCGAGTAAATTTCAGCCTCTGCCCGCCGCCGCCCGACCGGCGGACCGGCCGGAAAAGATGCAGCCGCCGAGAAAGGTGCCTTCCAGCGCGTTGTAGCCCTGATAGCCGCCGCCGCCGAAGCCAGCGGCTTCGCCTGCGGCATAAAGGCCGGGAACAGGCGCGCCCGCAGCATCCAGCACCTGTGACTTCAGATTGGTGTGCAGGCCGCCGAGTGTCTTGCGCGTCAGGATATTGAGCCGCACGGCAATCAGCGGACCAGCCTTCGGATCGAGTATCCGGTGCGGTTTGGCGATGCGGGTCAGCCGGTCGCCGATATAATTCTGCGCGCCGCGCATGGCGGTGACCTGCGCATCCTTGGCATATTTGTTGCCGATCTGGCGGTCGCGCGCCTCGATCTGGTATCGGAGATGGTCGTGGTCGATCAGGTTGTCGCCGGCCAGCGCGTTCATGCCCTTGACCAGATCCTGCAGGTTGTCACGCACGACAAAGTCCTCACCGTGCTGCTTGAAAGCCTCCACCGGTGGCGGCGCGCCCTTGCCGAGGCGGTTCTTCAGGAGCAGCTTCCAGTCCTTGCCCGTCATGTCAGGGTTCTGTTCGGAACCGGACAGGGCAAACTCCTTCTCGATGATTTTCTGTGTCAGCACGAACCAGGAATAGTCGTATCCGGTCGACAGGATGTGCTTGAGCGTTCCCAGCGTATCGAAACCCGGAAAGTAAGGCGCCGGGAAGCGATTGCCCCTGGCGTCGAACCACAGCGACGAGGGGCCGGGCAGAATGCGGATGCCGTGGTTCGGCCAGATAGGGTTCCAGTTCCTGAGGCCCTCCGTGTAGTGCCACATGCGGTCCGCGTTGATGACGCTGCCGCCGGCTTTCACCGTGATGTCGATCATCCGGCCGTCCACATGGTGCGGCACGCCGACAACCATATTCTCGGGCGGATTGCCAAGCCGGTCGCGCGGCCAGTTGCGCTTGACCAGCTCGGGATTGCCGCCGATGCCGCCCGACGTGACGATCACGGCCGGCGCCGACAGTTCAAAACTGCCTGCCACCTCACGTCCCGACTGCTGGCCGCGCTCCGCCGTCGACGGCTCCAGCACATCGCCGCTGACACCGGTCACGGCACCGTTGGTCGTCACCAGCGCATTGACGCGGTGGCGGCATTTGAGCGTGATCAGGCCCTTGGCAACGGCATCGCGCAGCAGGCGTTCGAACGGCGCGACGACGCCGGGGCCCGTGCCCCAGGTCAGGTGAAAGCGCGGGACCGAATTGCCGTGACCGTTCGCCAGCGCGCCGCCGCGCTCCGCCCAGCCGACAATCGGGAACCAGCGCATTCCGAGCGAATGCAGCCAGCTGCGCTTTTCGCCGGCGGCGAATTGCAGATAGGCATCGGCCCATTGTTTCGGCCAGTGATCCTCGGCACGGTCGAACTGTGCCGAACCCAGCCAGTCCTGCCGCGCGAGTTCGAAGGAATCGCGGATGCCGAGCCTGCGCTGTTCCGCGCTGTCAATGAAGAACAGGCCGCCAAGCGACCAGAAGGCTTGCCCGCCGACGGAGTTCTCGCCTTCCTGTTCGAGAAGGATGACTTTCTTGCCCGCCTGTGCCAATTCGTTTGCGGCGACGAGCCCCGACAATCCGGCCCCAACGATGATCGCATCGGCATCCATTGCCATTCGCCCCTCCCAGTGGTCCGATTCTGACATTTGCAATCCTTTGATACAGCCATTCAGGCAAATGTCAGAATCAAAGGACCACTGATAAATATGAGATTCTAGTGGAACTTTGAATTTGACATTCGCATGTTGCGCGTGATGTCAAATGGGAGGCGAATGTCAAATTCGTTCCACTAGTGCTTTGCTCGCTGCATGATTGCGCGGCTCAGGTTGGCGCGCAAGGGTGGAAAGCGGGACAGCAAGGAGTGAAAAGGGGACAGGGATGATTGCGAACATTCTCATCGGGCTGGTTGCCCTTCTGCACGTCTATTTCATGTATCTGGAAATGGTGGTGTGGGATAAGCCGCTGGGGCTGAAAACCTTCCGGCTGACGCCGGAATTCGCCGCCGCATCCAGGGCGCTCGCGCTCAATCAGGGCCTCTACAACGGGTTTCTCGTTGCCGGACTGATCTGGGGGCTGTGGCTGGGCCAGGCGGGCTTTGCCATCAAGGTCTTCTTCCTCGGCTGCGTTGTTGTCGCCGGGATCGTCGGTGCACTCACCGTCAATCGCCGCATCTTCTTCGTGCAGGGCGTGCCGGCGATTGTCGCGCTGGCAGCCTTGCTCCTGCTCTAGCGCTCCGTCAGCTTGAGCTCGATACGGCGGTTGCGCGAACGCACTTCCGGCGTATCGCCCGGCTCCAGTGGCTGGAACTCGCCGAAACCCGCCGCCACAAGGCGGTTGGCGGAAACGCCGTTGGCGATGAGGAACTTCACCACGGAAATGGCGCGCGCGGCGGAAAGATCCCAATTGTCCTTGAACTGGCCGGTGCCCGAGAGCGCCACATTGTCCGTATGGCCGTCGACGCGCAGAACCCAGTTGATGTCATCGGGGATTTCCTTCTGCAGGTCGATCAAGGCCAAAGCCAGCTTCTTCATTTCCTCGCTGCCTGCCTCGTTCAGCACTGCCTGACCCGATGGGAACAGCACTTCGGACTGGAAGACAAAGCGGTCGCCGACAATGCGGATATTCTCGCGGTCGGACAGGATTTCACGCAGGCGGCCGAAGAAATCGGAGCGGTAGCGGTTGAGTTCCTGCACGCGCTGGGCGAGCGCGACGTTCAGCCGTTTGCCGAGATCGGCAATCTTGGCATTGGATTCCTTGTCGCGGGATTCCGAGGCGTTGAGGGCTTCCTCCAGCGCGCCGATCTGCTTGCGCAACGCCAGTATCTGCTGGTTGAGAATTTCCACCTGCGACAGGGCACGCGCGCTCAGCTGCTTTTCGTTTTCGAGGCCCGCGGTGAGGTCGCTGATCTTGCCTTCCGCAGCCGCACCGGCACCTGCGCCCTGCGACAGCATCGACTGCAGCCGCGACTGCTCGCTCTGCGCCTTGGTCAGCGATGCCTGCAGGTTGGCAATGGTGTCTTCCAGATCCTGCTTGTTGCCCTGTTCGAGCGACAGCATCTGGGTCAATTCATTGATCTGCGAATTCAGGCGGTTGAGCACGGCATCCTTGCCGGTGATCTCCTGGCTGAGCAGGAACTGCGCCAGCACGAAAACCGACAGCAGAAACATGATCGCCAGCAGCAATGTCGACAGGGCATCGACGAAGCCGGGCCAATAATCCACATGACGGATAGCGCGGCGGGTGCGACCGAGCGCCATTCTCAGTTGTCCCTGCGGCGGGCGACGGAGTCGCTGAGCTTGGCGAGGGTTTCGCGCATGGATTTCTGTTCTTCAGCCTGTTTTTCCACCCAGTCGCGCATCATCTGTTGTTCGGAGCGCATGTTCTTGACCAGGCCCTGGATGCCTTCGGCGAGGCTGGCCAGCGCGGCGGTCGTGCGCTGGCTGGAGCCGCCGGTCTCCTGGATGTTCTGCAGGCGCTCGGAGAGTGAGCGCAGTTCGTCCGACGTGCCGCTGTTGACGCCATCGAGCGCATGCAGGTCCGATCCGAGGTCGGTGACGCTGGACAGCCAGTTTTCCAGTTCGGTGTAGAAGCGGTTCTGGGCGCGGCCCGCCTGCAGGTCGAGAAAGCCGAGGACAAGCGAGCCGGAAAGGCCGAACAGCGAGGACGAGAACGCGGTGCCCATGCCCTTGAGCGGCGATTGCAGGCCGGCCTTGAGCGCATCGAGGACGCCGTTCGCATCGCCGGCGCGCGGATCGAGCGACTGGATGGTCTGGCCGATGGAGCCGATGGTTTCCAGAAGGCCCCAGAACGTGCCGAGCAGACCGAGAAACACCAGAAGGCCAATGAGGTAACGCGAGACATCGCGCGTTTCATCGAGGCGGGTGGCGATGGAATCGAGCATGGAGCGCATGGCATTGGTCGACAGCGCCATGGACTGGCGCCGTCCGATCAGGGCGCGCATGGGAGCCAGCATCACCGGCTTGGAATTGGGATCCGAATTGCCCTGCCGGAAGGAATTGACCCAGCGCACCTCCGGAAACAGCCGGATCACCTGTCCGAACCCCAAGAGAATACCGACGATCAGCACGCCGATGATCAGGCCGTTGAGGCCGGGGTTGGTGGTGAAGAACACGGAAATCTGGCGAAAGAGAATGGCGGCGAGAAAGGCGACAATGGCCAGGAAGATCGCCATCGACAGAAGCACAAGCCGCGGGCTGGACAGCCGGTACGGGTCATAATCGTCACCGTCCATGACCCGGCGGGTTGAACTGAAATCAGCCATTGCATCGTCTCCGCATTCGCCACGCACCAAGCAACCTCGTTCGCGTCACTGGACGAACGGAAATCGCACAAACCCAAATCGGTTTGTGCGACCCTAACCGAAATCAAGGTAAAAATGGAAGGTGCAATGCGGCCGGCGCGCCGGATATTGTTCAGATCGGCTTCTTGAGTGTCTTCAGCAGCGCCCGCTGAATGGCTTCATTGCCGGCGACGATCGATTTGCTTTCGACCACATCCTGGCTGCCGTCGAAATCGGTGACAAAGCCGCCAGCCTCGCGCACCATGATGATGCCTGCGCCCGTATCCCAAGGGGAGAGGCCGTCTTCCCAGAAACCGTCGAAGCGGCCTGCCGCGACGGCGGCCAGATCGAGCGCTGCCGCGCCCATGCGGCGGATGCCGGAAACCTCGCCCATGACATTGCGCAACTGCACGAGATAATCGCCGTGATGACCGCGGCCGAGATGCGGCACGCCCGTGCCGATGACAGAATCGACCAGCTTGATGCGGCCGGAGACGCGCAGGCGGCGATCATTGAGGAAGGCGCCGCCGCCGCGCTCGGCGGTGTAAAGCTCATCCATGGCAGGGTTGAAGATCACGCCGGCGACGATCTGGCCCTGACGTTCCAAGGCGATGGAAACCGCGAACAGCGGAATGCCGTGCAGGAAGTTGGTGGTGCCGTCGAGCGGATCGACCAGCCAGCGATGCTGGCTGTCGGTGCCTTCGACCGTACCGGTTTCTTCCATCAGGAAACTGTAGTCGGGACGGGCCCGGCGCAGTTCGGCATAGATGATTTCTTCGGCCTTGCGGTCGGCCTGGCTGACATAATCGCCGGGACCTTTCAGCGAAACCTGCAGATTCTGCACTTCGCCGAAATCGCGCGCCAGGGAGCGGCCAGCCTTCATAGCTGCCTGCACCATTACATTGAGGATCGCTGAACGCGCCATTTCAGGTCATTCTCCGTCTGAATTCGTTGATGCGGGCGCCATTCTTAAGCGGCGCCCGATAATGCCTGCTTAGTCAGCGCGGCGGACGTAGGTCAGTTCGTTGGTGTCAACGATGATGCGCTCGCCCGACGAGATGAATGGCGGAACCAGAACGCGAATGCCGTTTTCAAGCACGGCAGGCTTGTAGGATGAAGCCGCCGTCTGGCCCTTGACGACCGGGTCTGCCTCGGTGATGGCGAGCGTGACGTAATCCGGCAGCGAAATGCCGATCGGACGTTCGTCGTAAAGTTCGACAGTGACCATCATGCCGTCCTGCAGGAACGCCGCGCGGTCGCCGACGAAATCCTTCTGCAGCTCGAGCTGCTCGTAGCTGGCGGTGTCCATGAATATAAGTGCGTCGCCCTGTTCGTAGAGGAAGGAGAAATCCTTCTGTTCGAGGCGGACCTTTTCGACGGTTTCAGCGGCGCGGAAGCGCTCGTTGAGCTTGGTGCCGTTGAGGAGGTTCTTCAGTTCGACCTGGTTGTAGGCGCCGCCCTTGCCGGGCTTGACTGCGTTCGTCCTGACGGCGACCCAGAGGCTGCCATCATGCTCGATCACATTGCCAGGACGGATTTCATTGCCGTTGATTTTCATTTGTTTATCCGGATTGGTGTTGGAAACCGGGCGCCGACGTCTCGGCGGCAGCCGATATTGGCGCCTCCAAGACCACAAAATCGCGCGATAGGCAAGAGAAAGCGCAAAAAGAGCCGGGTATGGCCCTTTTCGCAGCTAAGCCTCCGGAACTAGGCGGCGAGCGCCGTTTCCGCCACGGAAACCCAATAGCTGATGCCGTAAGGAATGGCATCGTCGTTGAAATCATAGGCTGAATTGTGCAGGGCCGCCGTGTCGCCATTGCCAAGGAAAATGAAGGCGCCGGGCCGCTTTTCCAGCATGTAGGAAAAATCTTCGGCACCCATGACCGGCGGCATGTTGGTATTCACCGCGCTGTCGCCGGCAATCAGCTGCGCGACACCCGTGGCAAAATCCGTCTCGCGGTCATGGTTGAACGTGACCGGATAGCCCTGATCATACTTGACTTCCGCCCGTGCACCGAAAATGGCAGCCGTGGCTTCGGCCACTTCGGTCACGCGCTTGCGGGCGAAGTCGCGCACATCTGGCATCAGCGTGCGCACCGTACCCGAAAGGGTCACGGCGTTCGGAATGACATTGGTCGCATCGCCGCCGTGAATCATCGCCACCGAGATGACCAGCGACTTGAGCGGGTCGGTTTCACGCGACACCAGTGACTGCAGGGCGAGAACCGTATGGGCGGAGACGACCACGGGATCGACTGTCGTATGCGGCTTGGCGGCATGGCCGCCGCGGCCGATGACCTTGATCTCGAATTCGTCGGTGGCCGCCATGATGGAGCCCTTGCGCAGGGCGAACTGGCCGACGGGCAGACCTGGCGCATTGTGCATGCCATAGACTTCCTTGATCGAGAACCGGTCCATCAGGCCGTCATTGATCATGGCCAGCGCGCCCGCGCCGCCTTCTTCGGCGGGCTGGAAGATGACCGCGACCGAGCCCTTGAAGTTGCGGGTTTCGGTAAGATACTGCGCCGCGCCGAGCAGCATGGCGGTGTGGCCGTCATGGCCGCAGGCGTGCATCTTGCCCTTGGTCTTCGAGGCCCACGGCTTGCCGCTGGCTTCAAGAATCGGCAGGGCATCCATATCGGCGCGCAGGCCGATCACCGGTCCATCGCCATGGCGGCCGCGGATGATCCCGACCACGCCGGTCTGGCCGATGCCGGTATCGACACTGTCGCAGCCGAAGGAGCGCAGCTTGTCCGCGACAAAACGGGAGGTTTCATGCACGTCGTAAAGGATTTCCGGATTCTCATGCAGATGCCGGCGCCATTCGGCGACATTCGGTTGCATTTCATGAACTCGGTTGATCAACGGCATGGTGAAGTTCCCTTTCTGATCGTGTCGCGCACTGCAAGTCCGGCTGCCGGTCAGCGCATCCTGTTGGCTTCCGTCAGGGCGGCCTTTATCTGGTCGTCGTCGAGGCCGTCCATGAAAGAGTCAAGTTCGGGGTCGGTCAATCCGGCCCGTCTGGCGACCATGTACCAGGCGGCTGCCTTGACCGAGTCACCTTCCACGCCAAGGCCCTGATAGTAAAGCTTTGCCAGCTGTGCCTGTGCTGCGACATTACCGCCTACGGCGGCGCGCAGGGTCCAGCCGAAACCCGACACATAATCGCGCGGCCCGCCGCGCCCCTCGACCAGCCAGCGGCCAAGATCGAGCTGCGCCGTGTCGTAGCCGCGATTTGCCGCCTTGGCGAGATATTCCCGGGCCTTGGCGTCGTCGCGCGGAACGGCGAGCGTGCCGTTGGAAAGGATCTGGCTGACCGCATAGCTGCCATCGGGCAGGCCCTGTGCCGCTGCCTTAAGGAACCAGGGATAGGCATTGTCGATGCCGATGTCGCCGGGGTGCTCCTGCAGCAGGATCTGGCCGTAATTGAACTGGGCCATGGCGTTGCCGCCGTCGGCGGCAGCCTTCATCAGCGTTTTGGCCTTGGCCGGATCCTTGGGGGCATATTTGCCCTGGAGCAGGATCGCGCCATAGCGGAACTGGGCTTCGGGAACACCCTGGTCGGCGGCCTTGCCGTACCATTTGGCCGATTCGGGCAGGTTGACCGGTATGCCGAGGCCGCGGGCAAGCATGTCGGCCACCAGCACCTGGGCGGCGCCATCGCCATTTTCCGCGCGCGGCAGGGCGAGATTGTAGGCCGTCTTGTACAGGCCGCGCTGGTAGGCGCCGAATGCCTCGTCCACTGCTCCCTTGCCGAAGCGCGTCGGGTTGACGATGTCGACCGCCGGATCGCTGGCGAGTTTCGGCCTGTCATGCTTGGGGGTTGTCTGCGGCGTTTCCAGGTGCTGGGGCGCGTCGGTCGGCGCGGATGTCACCGAAGGCGCCTGGCTTGTTGCGGGTGCCGGAGCCGTCTGGGCCGTGGCGCCATGCGTCAGGGCCGGGAAGGCTGCAAGCACGGCCGCGACGGCGCAAACGAGGTTTGCGGATTTTGCTCCCATGGGCCTATTCCTCAAATCGCGGCGCGTGCTCGTCGAGCAGCCGGTTCGCTTCCTTGATGGCGTCCGCCGGTTTGTCGCTGCCGAAAACCGCCGCACCAAGGGCAATGAACTCCGCCCCGGTTGCGGCCGCGTCGGTGATGCTTTCCAGCGTGTTGCCCGCCTGGACGATGCAGGGGATCTCGATCATCGATGCCCACCAGTCCGCCAGTTCGACATTGCGCGGATGGGCTTCGGGTGTCGTATCCGCGCCAATCTTGCCGAACAGGACATAATCCGGCTGGGCTTCGCCGATTTCCAGCGCCGTGTGCCGGTTCTTGATATTGCCGGTCCCGACGATCAGTTTGGGGGAAAAGCGCTCGACATTGGCAGCAAGATCGCTGGCCGGGCCTTCGAGATGCAGTCCGTCGGCCTTGACCCGTCCGGCAACCTGCGTGTTGCCGACGATGATGGCGGCAGCGCCCGCATTCTGAATGATCGGAACGGCGGCTTCGGCCATGGTCTGGAACAGGGTTTCGTCCGTCTCGTAGGCGGGCAAAAGCACGGAGGCGACATCGCCGCCGGACAAGGCTTCGCTGAGTTTCCTGGCCAGTTCGTCGGCAGTCGCGGCCGGAGGCGCGATCAGAACGATACGGCAGCGTTGGGGTGTTTGTTCGTTGTTCATGGGCTGCAACCTTACAATCGTTCTCTATAGAATGGGCAATCGTGATGGAATTCGGGCATAGAGGATGGCCGTTCATTTGAACAGCCTTTTCGATGATCCAAGCCATCACACCCTGTTGCATATTAGTCTTACGACGTAATTACTTAGTAGCAAACAGGCACATGTTGCCAAAAAGCATTTTTCAAATGCCGCGGTGATCGGCTAGAGATGGAAGGCCCTCCTTGTGGATTTCCATCATGCACGATCTCCTGTTGAACCCATGGTTCTATGCTGCCGCCGTTCCGGCCACGATCCTGATCGGGCTGTCGAAGGGCGGCCTTGGCGGGGCCATGGGGCAGGTGGGGGTGCCGTTGATGGCGCTGGTGATGCCGCCGGTGCAGGCGGCCGCCATCATGCTGCCGATCCTCATCATCATGGATGTTGCCAGCCTGTGGAGCTGGCGCGGTTACCGCGATGCGAAAACCCTCAAGCTGATGCTGCCGGGCGCCTTCCTCGGCATTGGCATAGGCTGGCTGACCGCATCGGTGGTGACCGACGACATGGTCAAGCTCATTGTCGGTGCTGTCGCGATCATCTTTTTTGCCCGTTATGTCTTTGCAAGTGCCGCCAAACGCGCCACCGCACAACCGCACAATGCCGGCGCTGCAACCTTCTGGTCGACCATCGCCGGGTTCACAAGTTTCGTCGCCCATGCGGGCGGCCCGCCCTATCAGGTCTACGCCCTGCCGCTGCGCCAGGATCCGAAGGTTTACAATGGCACGAGCGTGATTTTCTTCGCGATCGTCAATGCCGTGAAGGTCATCCCGTATTTTGCCCTGGGGCAGTTCGATGCCGAGAACCTCAAGGCGGCGGCGGTTCTGGTGCCCATCGCGCCGCTGGCGACCTTTGCCGGCGCGTGGATCGTCAAACGCATGCGGCCGGAGGTGTTCTATCCCTTCATGTACATCATGATCCTATTGATGGGATTGAAGCTTTCCTACGATGGATTAGCCGCCTTGTTATAATGATGAACGAAAGTTGATCAGCCGAATCGCAACTTTCCCACTATGTAAACATTATCAACTGCAACCGTCGGACCAACGCTCCCTCACGAGGCCGGGAGTGCTGTGATTGAATATTGCATGACAGGAATTGGTGAACGCTATGACACAGACGCAGCTCAAACAGCGGGATACCCGCATTGATGTCTTCCGGGCTTTGGCACTGCTGACCATCTTCATCAATCATGTGCCGGGAACCGTTTTCGAACATCTCACCCACAGGAATTTCGGATTTTCTGACTCGGCCGAGGCCTTTGTGCTGATCTCCGGCATTTCCGTTGGTCTTGCCTATGGGGCCAAATTTGAACCGGGCAGCCGCTTCCTGATCACGCTGAAGGCATGGCGCCGGGCGGCGACGCTGTACAGCGCCCATATCCTGACGACGGTCGCTACGCTTGCGATCTTCTGTGCCGCCGGGCTTTATCTCAACCGCCCGGAATTCATGTCCTTCATCAATATCGGGCCGTTGATGGACAGCCCGGCCGAGGCGCTCATCGGCCTTGCGACGATGGGGCATCAGCTCGGCTATAACAATATCCTGTCGATGTACGGCGTGCTGCTGCTCATGCTGCCGCTGTTCCTGTTCCTCGCCAATATCAACCTGTCGCTGATGGTCGGGGCGTCCGGGCTCCTGTGGCTGGTGTCGGGTGTCTACCGGATTGCACCGCCGAATTACCCGACCGAAGGCGTCTGGTTTCTCAACCCGTTGTCATGGCAGTTCCTGTTCGTCATCGGCATCGCCGGTGTGATGCATGTGCGCCGGGGCGGGCGAATCCCGTTCAACAAATACCTGTTCGGTGTCGCGGTCGGCTATATCCTGCTGGCGTTGATCTGGGTGCGGGTACCGCTGTGGGGCGTCAATACATCAATGGGATTGCCCATGGTGATCACCGGTTTCGACAAGACGTTCCTGTCGCTGACCCGCCTGGCGCATATCCTGGCGATCGCCTATGTCATCGTCTCGGTACCGGCCATTTCCAACCTGGCGCGGACGCCGGAAGATCACCCGCTCGCCATCCTCGGCAAGCATTCGCTGCCGGTGTTTGTTGCCGGAACGATCCTTGCCATGGTCGCGCAGATCGTCAAGGTGATGAACCCCGGCGACGAGCTGGATGACACGCTGCTGATCGCCAGCGGAATCATGGCGCAGTTTGCCCTGGCGCATTACCTGGAATGGCTGCCAAGCATCGGATGGGGCAACGCGCGTCCTGCCCAGCAGCAGGTGCAGCCGGTGAAATCGAAGCTGGTGATTGCCGGCCGGCCGGTCAATGCCGCCGCGATGAGTTCAGGCATGAAATCCGGAACCGCCAAGTCGGCGGTCTCCTGACCGCCCGCACCGGCTTTTGCCGGGTGGCCCGGAAAAACCGATAGCCATCGTTTGCTGGCTTGGTCTAAGCTTTGCCCATGGAAGCGTTGGGAGGCGTGCATGGGTGGAATCTTTGATCGTGATCTTGAGCGCAATGCGGCCAATTACCAGCCGCTGACGCCGCTGACCTATCTGGAACGGGCAGCGCGGGTCTATCCGTCGAGAACGGCGATCATCCATGGTGCGCAGCGCTTCGATTACGGCACGTTCTACCGCCGCACGCGGCAGCTGGCATCGGCACTGTCGCGCCGCGGCATCGGCAAGGGCGATACGGTCACGGTGATGCTGTCCAACACGCCGCCCATGCTGGAGGCGCATTTCGGCGTGCCGATGACGAAGGCTGTGCTGCATTCGATCAACACACGCCTCGACGCGGCGGTCATTGCGTTCCAGCTCGATCATGCGGAAACCAAGATCGCCATTGTCGATACGGAATTTTCCGGCGTTTTCCGCGAGGCGCTGGCACTTGCCAGGGTCAAGCCGCTGGTTATTGACTTCGTCGATACGCAATATCCCGCCGACGCACCCTATCCGCAGGGTGAGCCGTTCGGCGCGGTGGACTATGAGACCTTCGTTGCAGGCGGGGACCCGGATTACGCCTGGGCGCTGCCCGATGACGAATGGGATTCGATCACCCTCAACTATACATCCGGCACGACAGGCGATCCGAAGGGTGTTGTCTATCACCATCGCGGCGCGGCGCTGATGGGCTATGGCAATGTGGTGGCCTCCGGCATGGGGCGCTATCCCGTCTATCTGTGGACCCTGCCGATGTTCCACTGCAATGGCTGGTGTTTTCCATGGACGCTGGCCCTGCAGTTCGGCACCCATGTCTGCCTGCGCTGGGTGCGGGCAAAGCAGATCTACGACGCCATTGCCGATCTGGGTGTTACGCATCTGTGCGGGGCGCCGATTGTCATGTCGGTGCTGATCAATGCGGCTGACAAGGACAAGCGCGATTTCCCGCAAACGGTGACGTTCAACACGGCTGCCGCACCGCCGCCGGAATCCATTCTGGCCGGCATGGCCGAGGCGGGATTTGCGGTCACGCATCTCTATGGCCTGACAGAGACCTACGGCCCTGCCGTCGTCAATGAATGGCAGGATGAATGGGATGCGCTGGAGGCATCCTCGCGCACCGCCAAGAAGGCGCGGCAGGGCGTGCGCTATACGGCGCTCGAAGATCTGACGGTGCTCGATCCCGAAACCATGCAGCCCGTGCCGGCCGATGGCGAGACCATCGGAGAGGTGATGTTCCGCGGCAATATCGTCATGAAGGGGTACCTGAAAAATCGGCCGGCCAGCGATGCGGCCTTTTCAGGCGGCTGGTTCCACTCCGGCGATCTCGGCGTGATGTATCCGGACGGCTATATCCAGCTGAAGGACCGGTCGAAGGACATCATCATTTCCGGCGGCGAGAACATTTCATCCATCGAGGTGGAGGACGCGCTCTACAGGTTCCCGGCCGTGGCCGCCTGTGCTGTTGTGGCGCGGCCGGACGACAAGTGGGGCGAGACGCCGCTTGCCTTCGTCGAGTTGAAGCCGGGCCAGACGGCAACGGAAGAGGAGCTGATCGCCCATTGCCGCACCCTGCTGGCGCGCTTCAAGGTGCCGCGGCACGTGCTGTTCGAAGACATACCGAAGACATCGACCGGGAAAATCCAGAAGTTCGAGCTGCGCAAACGGGCCAGGCTGATGCTGGATTGAGGCGTTGCGGGGGCGGACTGATTGCAACTGCGCTGTCGGCTTTAACCACTTGTTAAGCATTACAAGCTATAAATTGATCATCCAGTTTTCTGGATTCTTACCAAGTGGTTTGGCCACTTTGTTTGACGCCTCCCTGTTAGACTCCTGAGAGCCGCCTCGTTTTGCGGCTCTTTTTTTGTGTTCATATCTCTGCTGCGGCCCTGACGTTAACCCTTTATTAAGGATAAACTTGCGCTCATGTGTGCATACGGGCAGGTTGATGGGGAATACTACCCGTTGGCCGTTGTGGTGATCCGCTTGCTGTCCCAGTAAGAGAGCGCTGCTTTGAGAATCAGCGGATTTTTAATGACAGGGCATGACATGGTTGAACAGGAATACCACGCTGACAATACAATCCGGCTGGCTGACCGCATGGTCCGCTCGGAAACGTTCAATCATATCTATGACGAAGGCATGGGTCTGGTCGAGGAGGCGGCTGCCTATCTCGACGGCGAAGGCCGGGCGGAAGCCAAACGGCTGAGCCGCGTTGCCGCCACGCTCTATGCGGCCGAATCCATGCGGCTGACGACGCGTCTCATGCAGGTTGCCTCGTGGCTGCTGTTGCAGCGCGCATCGCGCAGCGGAGAAATGACCCAGGAGCAGGTGCTGTCCGAAAAGGCGAAAGTGCGGCTCGATACGGATTCCGCCCCGGAAACCGTCGAAGGCTGGGACGAGATTCCCTTCGATTACTGTGATCTCGTGCACCGTTCGCTGCGCCTGCAGGCCCGCGTCCGCCAGATGGATGACGAGATCTATAATGAAGGCGCCAGCACGGCCCACAGGCGGATGCTGACGACCAACCCGGTCTCGGATCAGATCAGCCTGCTGGCCACCGCCTTCGCCCATCGGTGATGACAGCACGATAATCGTGCATAACAGGGCGGTTTGTTTCTCTTTTGTTCACCTTTCTGCTGTCAAGTTCCCTGACAGCTCGATAAGGTCCCGACATGAAAGAAGCGATTCGCATCATTGGCATTGATCCCGGCCTGCGCCGCACCGGCTGGGGCATCATCGAGACACTCGGCAATTCGCTGCGCTTTGTCGCCTCGGGTACAATCCTTTCCGACGCCAAGCTCGATCTCGCCTCGCGCCTTTGCCAGCTGCATGACGGTCTTGCCGGAATCATCCACGGCCAGATGCCACACGAGGCGGCGGTCGAACACACCTTCGTCAACAAGGATGCCACGGCGACACTGAAACTCGGCCAGGCGCGCGGTATCGCCCTGCTTGTTCCCGCGCTGGCCGGATTGCCCGTTGCCGAATATGCGCCCAATGCGGTCAAGAAGGCGGTGATCGGCGTCGGGCATGGGGAAAAGAAACAGATTCACATGATGGTCAAGGTGCTGATGCCCAAGGCAACATTCGATACGGATGATGCTGCGGATGCGCTGGCGGTTGCCATCTGTCACGCGCATCACCGGCAAAGCGCCATCGGCCGCATTGCCATCGAACGCAAACTGGCGGCACAGCTATGATCGGAAAACTCAAGGGTACTGTCGATGAAATCGCCGAGGATCACGTGATTCTCGATGTGCACGGTGTCGGCTACGTCGCCTATTGCTCGGCGCGGACGCTGTCGAACATGCCGGGGCCGGGTGAAGCGGCGGTGCTGCTCATCGAAACCTATGTGCGGGAAGACCTGATCCGCCTGTTCGGCTTCGGCACAGCGCTGGAACGCGAATGGTTCCGCCTGCTGCAGAGCGTGCAGGGCATCGGTGCCAAGGTTGCCCTGAGCGTTCTTGGCACCTTGACGCCGTCCGATCTCGCCAATGCCATTGCCCTGCGCGATATCGCCATGGTCAGCCGGGCACCGGGTGTCGGCAAGAAGGTGGCGGAGCGCATCGTCATCGAACTGAAGAACAAGGCGCCTGCCTTTGCCGGCGAGGCCATGGGCACGATCGGGCTCAAGCAGGAACTGGGCGAGGGCGTTGCCCCGGCGCCGGTGGCCGATGCCGTGTCGGCCCTGACCAATCTCGGCTATTCGCGCGACCAGGCCGCCAATGCCATCAGCGCCGCCCTGCGCGATGCGGGCGAGGAGGCCGATTCCGCCAAGCTGATCCGGCTTGGCCTGAAGGAACTTTCCCGGTGACATGGTTGCCTGATACAGCACACTGTGCGAGGACATCCGCATGAGTGATGTCAGCCGATTGATAACCCCCGACAAGCGCGGCGAAGATGCCGACACGTCACTGCGCCCGCAGACACTGAACGATTTTGTCGGGCAGGCGGCGGCGCGTGCCAATCTGAAGGTCTTCATCGAAGCCGCCAAGTCGCGCGGCGAGGCGCTGGATCATGTGCTCTTTGTCGGGCCACCCGGCCTCGGCAAGACGACGCTGGCGCAGATTATGGCCAAGGAACTCGGCGTCAATTTCCGCTCGACGTCCGGGCCTGTCATCGCCAAGGCGGGCGATCTTGCCGCGCTGTTGACCAATCTGGAAGAAAACGACGTTCTCTTCATCGATGAAATCCATCGTCTCAATCCGGCGGTGGAGGAAATCCTCTATCCGGCCATGGAAGATTATCAGCTTGACCTGATCATCGGCGAGGGGCCGGCGGCACGTTCGGTCAAGATCGATCTGGCCAAGTTCACGCTGGTGGCGGCGACGACGCGCCTCGGGCTTCTGACGACGCCGCTGCGGGATCGTTTCGGCATTCCGGTCCGGCTGAATTTCTATACGGTCGAGGAGCTTGAGCATATCGTCCGGCGCGGCGCGCGCATCATGGGCATCGGGATGACCGATGACGGGGCGCTTGAGGTGGCGCGGCGCGCCCGCGGCACACCGCGTATTGCCGGGCGGCTTCTGCGCCGGGTGCGCGACTTTGCCATTGTCGACGGCAAGGATTCCATCGACCGCCAGACGGCCGATTCCGCGCTCCTGCGTCTCGAGGTCGATGCGCTGGGGCTCGATCAGCTCGACCGGCGCTACCTCGCGATGATTGCGCACAATTTCGGCGGCGGACCCGTCGGCATCGAAACCATCGCCGCGGGGCTTTCCGAACCGCGCGATGCGATCGAGGATATTATCGAACCCTACCTGATCCAGCAGGGCTTTATCCAGCGCACGCCACGCGGACGCATGCTGACCGCCAATGCCTGGAAACATCTGGGCCTGAACGCACCGTCCGACACCATCCAGCAGATCAGCCTGTTTCAGGAAGACGAGGATTAGTACTCGCGTGTCGCACCAAGCATAATGGCACTGGACAAACCACTGGCTGTACCGACAAAAGGAGGGATCATGAGCGAAAACAATCCTTCCCTGCCGCCCCTCGGCGGCCTTGCCGGTGAACTCACCTCCTTCGGCCACCGTCTCCTGGCGCGGGTGTATTATGCCGACACGGATTTCTCCGGCATTGTCTATCACGGACGCTATCTGGAATTTCTGGAGCGCGGCCGCACCGATTATCTGCGCCTGCTTGGCGTTCACCACTCGGAACTCGCCGACGGCAAGCATGGCGAAAGCATTGTCTGGGTGGTGCGGCGCATGGAAATCGATTTCCGGGGCGCCGCCCGCATCGATGACGTGCTGACGATCGAAACGCGCACGGCGGAAATCTCCGGCGCGCGGGTCAAGATGGCCCAAACCATCAAACGGGGCGATGATCTGCTGATTTCAGCTGCTGTCGAAGCGGCGCTGATCAACGGTGCCGGACGGCCGCGCCGGTTTCCCGCGGAATGGATCAAACTTTTTCAGCCGGAATCCTGATGTCATGGCGTTTAAATGACGCACAGGCGCTGAATCATAACTGATCCTTAACCATAACAAACCATGAATAAAGCCATGAAACGGGGCGTTTTGCGTTAACGCCTTCGTTTTACCAAAATTAACCGTGAGAAGCCGCGGTATGAATACTGGAAAAAGTCCGGTCTCAGAACGTGGCTTTCGAAATTTAGTGAGCGACGATGGACGCCGGTCGGGCGTTCGGCCGGGTTCCAAAGAAATAAAGTGGCGCGTGGTCGCATTGCCGGACCATTTATACTTCGGTGGACCAAGCACGGGTATGAGAGACGATTGCAGCCCGGTTGAAATACCGGGTTTTCGGATTCGAGGGTAGTGGATATGGAAAATTTAGCGGTTGCTGTTCAGACATCGGACGTCTCCCTCTGGGGATTGTTCTGGCAGGCCGGATTCATCGTCAAGCTGGTCATGATCGGCCTTCTGGGTGCTTCCATCTGGACCTGGGCGATCATCATCGACAAGGTACTCGGCTATGGTCGCGCCAAGCGCGCCTTTGACCGTTTCGAGCAGGTTTTCTGGTCCGGCCAGTCGCTTGAAGAGCTTTACCGCAACCTGGGCGAAAAGCGCACGACCGGCATGGGCTCCATTTTCATCGCCGCGATGCGCGAGTGGAAAAAGTCCTTCGAAAAGGGCGCCCGTTCCCCCATCGCCCTGCAGATGCGTATCGACAAGGCGATGGATGTCGCCCTTTCACGCGAAAGTGATATTCTCGCCGCCCGCCTCGGCTTTCTGGCGACCATCGGTTCCGCCGGCCCCTTCATCGGCCTGTTCGGCACGGTCATCGGCATCATGACATCGTTCATGGGCATTGCCGGTTCGAAGTCCACCAGCCTCGCGGTTGTCGCACCCGGTATCGCCGAAGCGCTGCTGGCGACGGCCATTGGTCTGGTTGCCGCCATCCCGGCGGTTATCGCCTACAACAAACTGTCAAGCGATGCGGGCAAACTGACCGCACGCATGGAAGGCTTTGCGGACGAGTTCTCCGCCATACTCTCGCGGCAAATCGATGAGAAGCTGGCGCCGCGTTCTTAAGCAACTGATTTTACAAGTGCGGGATTGAATGCCATGGGCATGTCTGTTGGTAACAAGGGTTCAGGGGGACGCGGCCGTCGCGGCCGTGCCAGCAAGGCGTTGATGAGTGAAATCAACGTGACGCCGCTGGTCGACGTCATGCTCGTGCTCCTGATCATTTTCATGGTGACGGCACCGATGATGACGGTGGGCGTGCCCATCGACATGCCGGAAACCCAGGCCAAGGCGCTGAACAGCGAAACCAACCCGATCTATGTGACGATCAACCAGAAGGGCCAGGTCTTCCTGCAGGAAACCGAAATCCCGATCGAGGAAATCGTCCCGAAACTCCAGGCGATCGCCAAGACCGGCTATGAAGAGCGCATCTTTGTCAAAGGTGACAAGGCTGCCGACTATGGCACGATCATGAAGGTCATGGCGCGCATTTCCGGTTCCGGATTCAAGAATATCGGTCTCGTCAGCCTTCCGGAAGGCAGCTGATAAGTCATGAAGACGAGTGTTGCATCCTCCGCCATTATCCACGCCGTTATCCTCGGCTGGGGGCTGTTGACCTTTTCTGCGCCAAAACCGATGGATTTGGCCAATTCCGAATCGCTGCCGATCGAAATCATCTCCGATACAAGCCAGTTGCAGAAGGGTGACGTAAAGGCGCCGAAGGCCGAAAAGGCAACGCCGAAGCCGACGGAAAAGCCGCAGACCAAACCGGATGCGCAGATCATCGGCGACGCTGAAACAGATGTCGAAACCAAGCCGATCCCTTCGACCAAGCCAAAGGTCGTGGAGTCTGCCGAAGCCCCGAAGCAGTCGGACGTGCCTGTTGCCAAGCCGGATCCGAAGCCTGAAGTGAAGCCGGAAACCAAACCGGTTCCGGTCCCGGCGACGGAAATAGCGCCGGAGGCAAAGCCGAAGCAGGACGTCACGCCGGACCCGATCACCGCCGCGATCAATGATTCCAAGCCGGCGCCGACACCGGATGCGCCGAAGGTCGAGCCAACGCCGCAGGCGGAAAAGCCGGCCGAGGAAGCCTTCAAGCTGCCGCAGAACGTGGCGAAGCCTGAGGACAAGCCCAAGCCTGCCCAGGCGCAGACCGCGACGACGCCGGAGCGCAAGGAAACCAAGGAAACACCGAAGCCCACCAAGACCGCGCCGACACCGTCCAAAGACAAGAGCGGGATTGCCGATCAGGTTGCCGAATTGCTCAATCACGAGAAGCCTTCCGGCGGCGGTGCCAAGCGTTCGACGGAGCAGGCATCGCTCGGCGCCACCAAATCGACAGGCGGCGCCAAGCTCAGCCAGAACGAGATGGACGCGCTGCGCGGACTTATCTCGAAGAACTGGATCAAGCCGGTCGGCGCGCCTGACTTCCCGGACATGGTCGTGGTGGTCAAGTTCCGCCTCACCAAGACCGGCGAAATTGACGGCACGCCGACCGTCACCGGCAGCGGCGGTGACGCTGCGGTGCTGAGTGCGGCAAAGAGCAGTGCGCTGCGGGCGGTGATGCGCACCGCTCCGTACAATCTGCCGCAGGACAAATATGCAGGTGGCTGGGACGTTGTCGAACTGACGTTCCATCCCGCTGTAGATGACTAATAGGCCAGCCAAAAGAGGGCCCTGAACTTATGCTGAAAATTACCCGGACTATTTTCCCAATCTTCGTGACGCTTGTTGCGACATTGGCAATCGCGATACTGCCAGCACGGGCTGAGCTCAAACTCGATATCACCAAGGGTGTTGTCGAGCCGATGCCCATCGCCATCACGGATTTCCTTTCCGGCGATCAGCTTGGTGCCAATATTACGGGCGTCATTGCAGCCGATCTGGAACGGTCCGGCCTTTTTGCCCCGATCGACAAGGGCGCGTTCATCGAGAAGATCTCCAATCCCGATGCCGCACCGCGTTTCGAGGACTGGAAAGTGATCAACGCGCAGGCGCTTGTCACCGGCCGCGTCACCAAGCAGCCGGATGGCAGGCTCAAGGCGGAGTTCCGCCTCTGGGATACCTTCGCCGGCCAGCAGCTTGACGGGCAGCAGTTCTTCACCTCGCCCGACAGCTGGCGCCGCGTCGCCCACATCATTGCCGATGCCATCTACCAGAAGCTGACGGGTGAAAAAGGCTACTTCGACACGCGCGTCGTGTTTGTCGATGAATCCGGCACCCGGGAAAAGCGCGTCAAGCGTCTGGCCATCATGGATCAGGACGGTGCCAATGTGCGCTATCTGACCAATGGCAAGGACCTGGTGCTGACACCGCGCTTTTCGCCGAGCCGCCAGGAAATCACCTATATGTCGTTCGAAGGCGCCAAGCCGCAAGTTTATCTCCTGCAGCTGGAAACCGGACAGCGTGAACTCGTCGGCAACTTCCCCGGCATGACGATTGCGCCGCGCTTCTCCTCCGACGGGCAGAAAGTGGCCATGAGCCTTCTGCAGGATGATGGCAGCGCCAATATCTATGCGATGGATGTGCGCAGCCGCACGACGACCCGCCTGACCAGCACGAGCGCCATCGATACCGGTGCATCCTATTCGCCCGATAGTTCGCAGGTTGTGTTCGGATCCGACCGTGGCGGCCGGCCGCAAATCTACAAGATGGGCGCGGATGGTTCGAACCCGCAGCGCATCTCGTTCGGCGACGGTTCCTACTCCACGCCGGTCTGGTCGCCGCGCGGCGATCTGATCGCCTTCACCAAGCAGTCGGGCGGACAGTTCTCCATCGGCGTGATGAAGACGGACGGCTCGGGTGAGCGCATCCTGACCAGCGGCTATCACGATGAAGGCCCGACCTGGGCTCCGAACGGCCGCGTCCTGATGTTCTACCGCTTCCCTCCCGGATCGAACAGCCCGCATCTGTTCACGATCGATCTCACGGGCCGCAACCTGCGCCAGATCCAGACACCGAATCTGGCATCCGATCCGGCATGGTCACCGCTTCTCGAGTGATCGCATCCTGATCCATCGATGATTTAAGACCATTCGCGGCGATGTTATCTCAACATTGCCGCGAATGTCGTTTTTCCGCCGCATTGTTTGCATTAAGGATGCAGGACATTCACTGATTTCGCTGTTAATCCTGGTGTTAAGAGTGGATTAACCCTGTTTCTTGAACTGGCCTTAACCTCGATATGGTTACTGCTTGTTCACCGAAACAATTCAATTCTTAAGGAGTCCAGGCTATGCGCCGCTTCGAAATGATCGCCCGCAGTCCAGTTGTCGTCGCCCTTTTCATGGCCCTCGCTATTGCGGGCTGTGCGAAGAAACCTATCAACAGCGCCGGTGATCTTGGCCTGAACGGTGCCGGTAGTGCCCGCCCGGGTTCGACCCAGGACTTCACGGTCAATGTTGGCGATCGCATTTTCTTTGATGTCGACTCCTCCGTCATCCGTGCGGATGCCCAACAGACCCTCTCCAAGCAGGCTCAGTGGCTGCAGCGCTACCCCAACTACACCATCACCGTTGAAGGTCATGCGGACGAACGCGGCACACGCGAATACAATCTGGCTCTCGGCCAGCGCCGTGCGGCTGCGGCCCGCAACTTCCTCGCGTCGCGCGGCCTGCCGGCTGCCCGCATCAAGACCATCTCCTATGGTAATGAACGTCCGGTTGCCGTGTGCGATGCCGACTCCTGCTGGTCGCAGAATCGCCGTGCCGTTACCGTTCTCGGCGGTGCTGGCAGCTAAGCCATACATCTCTGATGTAACTGCAGAAAAGCGGCCTTCGGGCCGCTTTTTTTGTCTCACCCGCGATCACAACAAAATTTGGCCGAAGTCGCGTTGCTCGTGTTAGATAGGTTCGCCGTAAATCGTTGCGGTGGTTAAATTCCCATATCAGGGGCGGTAAAGGAATGAACAAACGACTGAAAAGATTGGTTATGGCTGTGGCGGTTCTGCCTTTTCTGGCAACCGGCGCCAGCCATGCCTCGAACCTTGATGGCAGCTTTTTTCCCGCTGCGCCGAAGGCAAATGTCGGGAAAAGCGATGCGCCGATCCTTATGGCTCAGGCAGGCGATCCGCGTGTCAGCCAGCTGGAAGAGCAGATCAGGCAGCTGACAGGCAAGATCGAAGACCTTAATTTCCAGTTGCTGCAAATGCAGGAGCAGATGCGCAAGGTTCAGGAAGACAATGAGTTCCGTTTCCAGGAACTGGAAAAGAAGGGCGGCGGTAAGAAAACCGATGCCGGCGGCAAGGGCGACCGTACGGTTGCCGGTGCCGCGCCTTCTCGGACAACAGGGGAGGCATCGCCAGATGCCTCCGCTTACCCCGCCGCTCCGTCGCGGACATCCCCATCCGACAGCACCGATTCCGCTGCTATTGACCCTCAGCCCAATGCTCCGCAGTCTCCGCAGGTCGGCGAACCGCCGCGCGCGCTCGGACAGATTGAGTTCGATGCCAATGGCAACGTAATCGGTGAAACAAGGAACGACACCGCTCCGGCAGCCAATCCCAGCCTTGCGTCGCTCCCGCAGACGGATGATCCCAATGCGCTGTACCGGCAGGCCTATCAATTGTTCCTGTCCGGCGATTATCGCAATGCCGAAGCTGCCTTCCGCAGCCATATCGAGCGGTTCCCGAAAGATCCCTCCGATCCCGACGCGCGCTACTGGCTCGGCGAATCGCTGTATGGCCAGGAGCGCTACCAGGAAGCGGCATCGGTCTTCATCGACAACCACAAGCAGTTTCCCGATTCCAAGAAAAGCCCGGAAAACCTGCTCAAGCTCGGCATGACGCTGGCGAAGATGAAGGACCACGATGTCGCCTGCGCCACCTTTGCAACGGTGAGCTCACGCTATCCCAGCCTCTCGGTCGCGCTCAAAGAGCGCGTGAAGAATGAACGTGCCGCCAACAAATGCTGACCATCGCCTCGATCCGGAAGAGATTTTCGCTGGAATCGATTTCGACCGTCTGACGGCGGTCGTCGTTGCCGTTTCCGGCGGCAGCGATTCTCTCGCTCTGCTTTTCCTGCTTGATGATCTGCGCAAAAGCCGGGGCGCCTTTCCCCGTATCGTTGCCATCACCGTCGATCATGGGCTGCGGGCGGAATCAGCGGAGGAGGCCTTGTATGTCGCCGACCTGTGCAAGGCGGCGGGGCTCGACCACAATATTGTCAACTGGGCCGGAGCCAAGCCCGCCACCGGGCTGTCCGCCAAGGCGCGCGAGGCCCGCTACCGGCTGCTTCGCGACGCCGCCGGCGAAGCGGAAACCGATGTGATCCTGACCGGCCATACGCTGGACGATCAGAACGAGACCTTCATGATGCGCGCGGCGCGCGGCGGCGAACGCGGCCTTGCCGGCATGGCGCGGTTCACCCTGCTTGAGCGGGAGACATGGCTGGTCAGGCCGCTGCTCGGGATCAGGCGCGAAGACTTGCGCGGCTATCTGCGCGCGCGGGCAATCGTCTGGCGCGACGATCCGTCCAATGCCAATCCGCAGTCCGAACGGGTGCAGGTCAGGACGGCGCTGCAGGAACAGGGCAGCGGCGACATTCCAGCGCGCGTTGCGCGCAAAGGCGCGCAGCGGCTTTCCGTCAACGGCGAGGCGGCGACGCTCCTGCTGGGTCATGTCACGGTGACGGACGGCGTCAGGGCAGCGGTGAACACCGCAGGTTTCGATCAGTATGGCGATGACGCTCAACCTCTCGCCATGGGGGTTCTATTGGCCGCTATGGGCGGCCTGTCGTTTCTGCCGTCCGTGCAGGAATGCGGCAAGGCCGTCCGCCATCTCATCGGCGCGGATGGCCCCCGCCGCATGAGTCTTGGCCGCTGCATAATCCAGCGGGTTAAGACGGGCGTAACCATATACCGCGAAATGCGTTCGATTCCCGATGCCGTCATCGCACCCGGTTGCACCATCGTCTGGGATGGTCGTTACCGCGTGTCGAATGGCGCGCCGATCGCGCTGCGGATCAGGGCGGCGGGCGATGACGGGGTGGTGTTTTTGCAGGAGGGCGGCTGCGGGAATGTGCACCGCGCTTCGATCTCATCCAGCCCGGCCCTTGTGGTCGAGGGCCGGATTGTTGCCGTCCCGGCCGGGCCGCATCACGGGAATGTGCCTGCGGGGGTCGAGGTGACACGACACGTCGCCCTGTTCGATCATATCCTTTCAGGCTATGATGAAAACCTTGCCGCCGGCGTGGCAAAATTGTTTGGTTTGCAGGATTACAAGCGATTTTCTGTAAACCAGATTGATAAGAATTGATCTCAGTTTGATTGCCAGCCTTGGCAAGGCCACGCTTCGAACCTATGTTACGTGTAAATTCCGCGTCCTTGCGGTTGTGATTGATGGGACCCGATAATGAATCCTAACTACCGGAACTTCGCACTGTGGGCGATTATCGCTTTGCTTCTGATCGCGTTGTTCAACCTTTTTCAAAGCCCTTCCCAGCGTTCGGCATCCAGTGATGTGCCCTATTCGACGTTCATAACGGACGTGAATAATGGCCGCGTGAAAACGGTGACGATCGCCGGCAACCGCATCACGGGCACCTATGCCGACAATAACGCAACGTTCCAGACCTATTCGCCTGGAGATGCCGGCCTCGTCGGCCGCCTCGAGAGCAAGAATGTCCAGATCGCCGCCCGACCCGAGACCGATGGCTCGACATCGTTTGTCGGCATGCTGATCAACTGGCTGCCGATGATCCTGATCGTCGGCGTGTGGATTTTCTTCATGCGCCAGATGCAGGGCGGCTCGCGTGGCGCCATGGGTTTTGGCAAGTCCAAAGCCAAGCTTCTCACCGAGGCGCATGGGCGCGTGACGTTCCAGGACGTGGCCGGCGTTGACGAAGCCAAGGAAGACCTGGAAGAAATCGTCGAATTCCTGCGCGACGCGCAGAAATTCCAGCGGCTTGGCGGGCGCATTCCGCGCGGCGTGCTGCTCGTGGGTCCTCCCGGTACCGGTAAGACGCTTCTGGCGCGCGCCATCGCCGGTGAAGCCAATGTGCCGTTCTTCACCATCTCCGGTTCCGACTTCGTTGAAATGTTCGTCGGCGTCGGTGCATCGCGTGTGCGTGACATGTTCGAACAGGCGAAGAAGAATGCGCCCTGCATCATCTTCATCGACGAAATCGATGCGGTCGGCCGTCATCGCGGCGCCGGTCTGGGCGGCGGCAATGACGAACGCGAGCAGACGCTGAACCAGCTGCTGGTCGAGATGGATGGTTTTGAGGCCAATGAAGGCGTCATCCTGATTGCCGCGACCAACCGTCCCGATGTTCTCGATCCGGCCTTGCTGCGTCCGGGCCGTTTCGACCGTCAGGTCGTCGTGCCCAATCCGGACGTTACCGGCCGCGAAAAGATCCTGAAGGTTCATGCCCGCAATGTTCCGCTGGCACCCAATGTCGATCTGAAGATTCTGGCCCGCGGCACACCCGGCTTCTCCGGTGCCGATCTGATGAACCTTGTCAACGAAGCCGCCCTGATGGCAGCGCGCCGCAACAAGCGCCTCGTCACCATGCTCGAATTCGAAGATGCCAAGGACAAGATCATGATGGGTGCCGAGCGCCGCTCGACAGCCATGACCCAGGCGGAAAAGGAACTGACGGCCTATCATGAAGCCGGTCACGCCATCGTGGCGCTGAACGTGGCGATGGCCGATCCCCTGCACAAGGCGACGATCATTCCGCGCGGCCGTGCGCTCGGCATGGTCATGCAGCTGCCGGAAGCCGACCGCTATTCCATGAGCTACAAGTGGATGATCTCGCGTCTGGCGATCATGATGGGCGGCCGTATTGCCGAAGAACTGAAATTCGGCAAGGAGAACATCACCTCCGGCGCATCGTCGGATATCGAGCAGGCCACCAAGCTTGCCCGGGCGATGGTGACCCGCTGGGGCTTCTCCGACAAGCTCGGTCAGGTTGCCTATGGCGAAAACCAGGAGGAAGTGTTCCTCGGCCACTCCGTTGCCCGGACGCAGAATGTATCCGAGGAGACGGCGCAGCTGATCGATGCGGAAGTGCGCAAGCTGATCGATGATGCCTATACGCAGGCGCGCGTCATTCTGACGAAGAAGAAGAAGGAATGGATCGCCATTGCCGAAGGTCTGCTCGAATACGAGACGCTGACCGGCGAAGAGATCAAGGCCCTCATGGCAGGCAACAAGCCAGCCCGCGATCTTGGCGATGATACGCCGCCGTCACGCGGTTCGGCTGTTCCGAAAGCCGGTTCAGCCAAGAAGCCGCGCAAGGGCGATGAGCCTGACAAGGGGCTCGAACCCCAGCCGCAATCCTGATTGCGGCACACGCCAACAAGCAACGGCCGGTATTCACCGGCCGTTTTTGCACGGATTGTTCACGGATTGAATGATAGTATAATCGCCACATAATTTGTGAAATGCGCAGGAAAAGGTCTTCTGCAATAAGCGTGAAGATCAGGCACAAGCACAACAGGCTGAACACCGGCGCCGCCGGATGAGAGTTGGCCACACAGTTTGGATAGACATTATGGCTCGAAAATATTTCGGCACCGACGGTATTCGCGGACAGGCAAATGCCTACCCCATGACACCGGATATCGCGATGAAGGTCGGCATGGCTGTCGGCCTCGCCTTCAAGCGCGGCAATCACCGCAACCGGGTAGTGATCGGCAAGGACACCCGTCTTTCCGGCTACATGATCGAGAACGCGCTGGTCGCCGGCTTTACCTCCACCGGCATGGATGTCTTTCTGCTCGGACCGATACCGACGCCCGCCGTGGCCATGCTGTGCCGCTCGCTGCGTGCCGATATCGGCGTGATGATTTCCGCCTCGCATAATCCCTACCATGACAACGGTATCAAGCTTTTCGGCCCGGATGGCTTCAAGCTCTCCGACGAGATCGAGCTTGAGATCGAACGGCTGATGGACGAGGACCTGTCGGGGCGGTTGTCGAGCTTTGAGGCCCTCGGACGGGCCAAGCGTGTCGATGGCGATATCTATCGCTATATCGAGTTCGCCAAGCGAACGATGCCGAAGAACATCTCGCTCGCCGGTTTGAGGGTCGTCGTGGATTGCGCCAATGGTGCCGCCTACAAGGTTGCGCCCGCTGCCCTGTGGGAGCTTGGCGCCGACGTCGTGACGATCAATGACAAGCCGAACGGCACCAACATCAACGAGGATTGCGGCTCCACGCATCCGTTGAGCCTGATCAAGAAGGTGCACGAGGTGCGGGCGGATATCGGCATTGCGCTGGATGGCGATGCGGACCGTGTGCTCATCGTCGATGAGAAGGGCTCGATCATCGATGGTGATCAGCTGATGGCGGTGATCGCGCAGTCCTGGCAGGAATCGGACCGGCTTGTCGGCGGCGGCGTTGTCGCAACGGTCATGTCCAACCTTGGCTTTGAACGCTTTCTCGGCGATCGCGGCCTGACCCTGGCCCGCACCAATGTCGGCGACCGCTACGTGGTCGAGCATATGCGCAATCATGGCTTCAACATCGGCGGCGAACAGTCCGGCCATATCGTCATTTCTGATTTCTCCACGACCGGCGACGGACTTGTTTCTGCCCTGCAGATTCTGGCCGTGGTTCAGGAGGAGGGGAAACCCGTCAGCGAGGTCTGCCGCAAGTTCGAACCGGTGCCCCAGGTGCTCAAGAATATCCGCACGGCGGGCGGCAAGCCGCTCGAGGACAAGAAGGTCAAGACGGCGATCGATGATGCCCGCGACCGTCTTGGAAAATCCGGTCGTCTGGTCATCCGCCCGTCGGGAACGGAGCCCTTGATCCGTGTCATGGCGGAAGGGGACGACAGCCAACTGGTCGATACCGTGGTCAATGATATCATTTCGGTGATCTCGTCGGTCAAATCGGCAGCCTGATTGCCGCCAGCCGCAACGCGCTGAATGGGCCCCTTTACGGGCCCATTTTCACATCTGCCCGGCGGTATGGGGTTTGTTGACGTTAATGATCATGGTGAACAAACACGGTTAAGCGGGATTTAACTTTTTCCCCCCATATTCCCTTCTAGAACCTTAGTAGCATTCGCTGCGTTTCGATTTTTGGGCCTGACGAGGGATATGAAATGGGCATTTTCAATAAATATGCTGCAGCAAGTGCAGCTCTGCTATGCCTGGGGGCAATCCCGGCTTATGCTGCGGATCCGGTGGAAGTACCGGTGGTCGAAGTGCAGCAGTTCGGCGGATGGTATCTGCGCGGCGATATCGGCATGAGCAACCAGCGCCTCGGCAATCTGGACTATGTCGGCTTCGGCGACGCAGCGCAGCACGGCTTTCTGGAGGACGGTTCGTTCGATGCCGGGATCACCGGCCAGATTGGTGTCGGTTACCAGTTCAACGATTGGCTTCGTGCGGACGTAACCGGCCAGTATCGCGGTAAAACCGAATTCAGTGCCCTTGATTTCTATTCCAATCCCGCACTGGGACAGTATGGAACCAACCAATACCATGCAAAGAAATCCGAATGGCTGTTCCTGGCCAACGCCTATGCGGATCTCGGCACATTCAGCGGCATAACCCCCTATGTCGGTGGTGGTATCGGTGCGTCGCGCAATACGATCTCCAACTTCACCGATGACAACATACTCAATGGCGGCGGTGGTTATGCCGACAGTGCCTCCCAGTGGAACTTTGCATGGGCGCTGCATGCCGGTGTCGGCATCAAGGCAACGGACCGCATGACCATCGATGTCGGGTACAGCTATGTCAATCTTGGCGATGGCCAGACCGCCAATGCGCATAATTATGTTGATCGTTTCACACGCGCCAATCCTGAGCCGTTCAAATTCAAGGACATCACGTCGCATGATTTCAAGGTCGGCGTACGCTACGCTTTCTGATTGAAACGACTTGGTTTTTCGGGCGGCAGGAGCATTGCTCCTGCCGTTTTCGTTTGTGTTGCAGGCTGCCGGTCCTTGCAGATTTAATGTCGCACGCAAACATATTTCTTGACTGTGAACGACATTTCTCCTAGTTCCCGGAGTGGGCCACCTCTCCCCAACGAGAGGCGTGCTATCTGTGAGGATAGGAGAAAACATGACGACGCTTGTAAAGCCGGCGCAGCGCCCGGCTAACCCGAATTTTTCATCAGGTCCCTGTGCAAAACGTCCCGGATGGTCGCTTCAAGCGCTTTCCGACGCACCGCTTGGCCGCTCGCATCGCGCCAAGGTCGGCAAGACGAAGCTGAAACAGGCGATCGATCTTACCCGCGATATCCTGCAAGTCCCCGCCGATTACCGCATCGGCATTGTTCCGGCGTCCGATACCGGCGCTGTCGAGATGGCCCTGTGGTCGCTGCTCGGCGAGCGCGGCGTCGACATGGTTGCCTGGGAAAGCTTTGGCGCGGGCTGGATCACCGACGTGGTCAAGCAGCTGAAGCTTGGCGATGCCCGGACCATCGAGGCCGGTTATGGTGAACTGCCAGACCTTTCAACAGTCGATTTTGACCGCGATGTCGTCTTCACCTGGAACGGCACGACCTCGGGCGTGCGGGTGCCCAATGGCGATTTCATTCCGGCGGACCGCAAGGGCCTGACCATCTGCGACGCCACCTCGGCGGCGTTTGCGCAGCGTCTTGATTTCGACAAGCTCGATGTCGTCACCTTCTCCTGGCAGAAAGTGCTCGGCGGCGAGGGCGCCCATGGCATGCTGATCCTCAGCCCGCGCGCTGTCGAACGGCTGGAAAGCTACAAGCCCGCCTGGCCGCTGCCGAAGATTTTCCGCCTGACCTCCGGCGGCAAGCTGATCGAAGGTATTTTCTCCGGCGAGACGATCAACACGCCGTCGATGCTGTGCGTCGAGGATTACATCGATGCGTTGAACTGGGCAAAATCGCTCGGCGGTCTGGATGGACTTGTCGGCCGCGCCGACCGCAATTTTGCCGTACTTGATGCCTTTGTCGAACGCACGCCATGGATTGCCAATCTGGCAAAGGTCCCGGCGACCCGGTCCAACACCTCCGTGTGCCTGACCATCGTCGATCCCGAGATCACGGCGCTCGACAAGGATGCCCAGGCCAATTTCGCCAAGAACCTGGTTGCGGTTCTGGAGAAGGAAGGCGTTGCCTATGATATCGGCGCCTATCGCGATGCTCCATCGGGCCTGCGCATCTGGGCAGGTGCGACGGTCGAAACGGCCGATCTCGAAGCGCTGCCGCTGTGGCTTGACTGGGCATTCCAGTCGCAAAAGGCCGCGCTGAAACAGGCTGCCTGATTTCACCGGCTTGACGTGACCGCAGCAGATGCGGTCACCCCCATTCAAAATTTCACCGATTCAACGATGGAGGCCATGATGGCACCGCGCGTACTCGTATCCGATAAACTCTCCCCGACCGCCGTTCAGATCTTCAAGGATCGTGGCGTAGAGGTCGATTACCTGCCGGATCTCGGCAAGGACAAGGAAAAGCTGGCCGAAGTGATCGGCCAGTATGACGGTCTTGCCATCCGTTCGGCCACCAAGGTCACGGAAAAGCTGATTGCCGCCGCCCCTAACCTGAAGGTCATCGGCCGCGCCGGCATCGGCGTCGACAATGTCGATATTCCCGCCGCGTCCCGCCGGGGTATCATCGTGATGAACACGCCTTTCGGCAATTCCATCACCACGGCCGAGCATGCCATCGCGCTGATGTTCGCGGTTGCCCGCGAACTGCCGGAAGCCGACGCTTCCACCCGTGCCGGCAAGTGGGAAAAGAACCGCTTCATGGGCGTCGAGATCACCGGCAAGACGCTGGGTATCATCGGTTGCGGCAATATCGGTTCGATTGTCGCCACGCGCGGCGTCGGCCTCAAGATGCACGTCATCGCTTTCGATCCGTTCCTGTCGGAAGGCCGGGCCGAAGAGCTGGGCGTCGAAAAGGTCGAGCTTGACGAACTGCTGGCACGGGCCGATTTCATCAGCCTGCACACGCCGATGACCGACAAGACCCGCGGCATCATCAATGCGGATACCATCGCCAAGATGAAGGATGGCGTGCGCATCGTCAATTGCGCCCGCGGCGGCCTGATCGTCGAGAAGGATCTGGTCGCGGCCCTGAAGGCGGGCAAGGTTGCCGGTGCCGGCATCGATGTGTTCGAGGTGGAACCTGCGACGGAGAACGAGCTGTTCAACCTGCCGAACGTCGTCTGCACGCCGCATCTCGGCGCGTCGACAAGCGAAGCGCAGGAGAATGTCGCGCTGCAGGTTGCCGAGCAGATGGCGGACTACCTGATCAAGGGTGCGGTTTCCAACGCGATCAACATGCCATCGATCACGGCGGAGGAAGCGCCGCGCCTGAAGCCGTTCGTCAAGCTGGCGGAAGTGCTGGGCGCCTTTGTCGGGCAGGTTACCGATGAGCCGATCCAGGAAGTGGAAGTGCTGTTCGACGGCTCCACCGCCGCGATGAACACCCGGGCGCTGGTCAGCGCGGCCCTGGCAGGCCTGATCCGCCCGCAGGTGGCGGATGTGAACATGGTGTCGGCACCGGTCATGGTGAAGGAACGGGGCATTATTCTTTCCGAAGTGCGTCGTGACAAGTCGGGTGTGTTCGACGGCTATATCAAGCTGACGGTCAAATCCGCTTCATTGACCCGCTCGATTGCCGGCACCTGTTTTTCCGACGGCAAGCCGCGCTTCATCCAGATCAAGGGCATCAATCTCGATGCCGAAGTTGGCCAGCACATGCTCTACACGACCAACAACGACACACCAGGCATGATCGGTATGCTTGGCACGATCTGCGGCAAGAACGGCGTCAACATCGCCAACTTCTCGCTGGGCCGCGACAATCCCGGCGGCAACGCCATCGCCATGCTCTATCTCGACGAGCGGATTCCGGATCATGTTCTGGAAGAACTGCGCGTGAACAAGGCAATTGTTTCGGCCAAACCGCTGGAATTTGACATCGGCTGATTGTAGGGATGGCGTATGTCGACATCCCAAACGCACACACTGAACTGGCGCCGGATGGAAGCGGGGGACCTCGCTTCCGTCATCGCCATGGCCGCCGTCATCCATACGGATTTTTTCGAGGATGATGCGATCTATCTGGAACGCATGCGTCTTTACGGCCAAGGCTGCTTTGTCCTTGAGGGGCAGGGCGGTGAACTTTTTGGCTATGCGATCACGCATCCGTGGCAACTCTTTGCCACGCCGGCCCTGAACAGCCTGCTTGAGCGCCTGCCGGATCATCCGACGACCTATTATCTGCACGATATCGCGCTCCTGCCCGCCTCGCGCGGCAGCGGTGCGGCGCCGCGCATCGTGTCGATCCTTGCCGATCAGGCGCGTGCCGAGGGGCTCGAAACCATGTCGCTGGTCTCGGTCAACAATTCCGCCGGCTTCTGGCAGAAGCAGGGTTTCGCGGTGGTGCAGCGGCCGGAACTCGATACCAAGCTCAAATCCTATTCGGATGATGCCTGTTTCATGTTGCGCAGGCTTGCCTGATCAGGCGGCGGCGTGCTTGCGGCCGCTGATTTCAGCAATGCCGATGCCGCCGAGAACCAGCACCAAGGCGACGGCATGATAGAGGTGAAATGCCTCGCCCAGCAGGATCACGGCCAGCAGCGTGCCGAAGATCGGTACCGCATTGATGAACAGGCCGGCGCGATTGGCGCCGATATATTCGACCCCCTTGATGAACAGCACCTGCGCGGCAAGCGATGGCAAAAGCGCGGTGTAAAGCACGACCATCGTGCCGGTAAAATCCGGTGCGACCAGCGCGCCATCCAGCCATTCCCAGATCGTGAACGGGATGGCGGTGACAAAGGCAAAGAACGTCATGACCGTCATCAGGCTTTGCCAGTGAATGGCCGGGCGAAGCCGCAATGCCACGGTATAGCCGCTGTAGAACAGCACAGCGAGCAGCATCAGCGCATCGCCCTGGTTGACCTCGAGTTCCGCCAGCTTGAGGAAGCTGCCATGCCCGGCGGTCAAAGCCACGCCGACGAGCGACAGGCTGAAGCCGAAGATCTGGCCGGGGCGCACGGCCATGCCGAACAGCAGCAGGTTGGCAACGAAGATCACCATTGGCATGCCGGCCTGTTCGATGGTGACGTTGATGGCCGAGGTATAGTTCAAGGCGGTGTAGAGGGCCATGTTGAAGAAGGTGAAGCCGAACCCGCCCAGGGCGGCGAGCAGCGGCAGATGGGCGCGCAGCACTTTCCAGTCCCGCCTGACCTGGCTGCCGCTGATTGCGGCGACGACCGCGAAGGCGATAAGCCAGCGCAGCATGGTCAAAAGCATTGGCGAGATATGGCCGACCGCGAGCTTGCCCGCCACGGCATTGCCGCCCCACAGGAGGGCGGTGACGAGCAGAAAGATGTATGCGGTGCGATTCATGGCGGGCTGCTTATACTTTGGCGGGGAAGTGTTGCGGTGTGGCCAGAACAATAGGTTTATTCGTTTAATAATGGCAAATTGGCCACGCTTCAGCCGAAAGAATTGTCGCGCTTTTATGAACCAGCTTGTATAGAAGCACCGCATTTAGCAAAAAATGCATGACGAGGTTATGACTCGAGGAGTTTTGAATGGCAAATGTTGTGGTGATCGGCTCCCAGTGGGGTGACGAGGGCAAGGGCAAGATTGTCGATTGGCTTTCCGAACGGGCCGATATCATTGTCCGCTTTCAGGGCGGGCACAATGCCGGCCATACGCTGGTTGTCGATGGTGTCACCTACAAGCTGTCGCTGTTGCCATCGGGCGTGGTGCGCAAGGGCAAGCTCTCGATCATCGGCAACGGTGTTGTCTTCGATCCGCATGCATTCATTGCTGAAAAGAAAAAGCTCGAGGCGCAGGGCGTTGTCATTACGCCCGAAACGCTGAAGATCGCCGAGAACACGACGCTGATCCTGTCGATCCATGGCGAGCTTGACCGCCGCCGCGAAGCCTCCAATTCCGGCACCAAAATCGGTACGACCGGCCGCGGCATCGGTCCGGCCTATGAAGACAAGGTCGGCCGCCGCGCCATTCACGTGCTTGATCTGGCTGACCCCGACACGCTTCCGGCGAAGATCGAACGGCTGCTGGCCCATCACAATCCGCTGCGCCGCGGTCTCGGCATTGAGGAAGTCGATGGTTCCAAGCTGCTGGCCGAACTGCTTGAGGCCGCGCCGCACATCATCCCGTTCATGGACCGCGTCTGGTATGTTCTCGACCAGAAGAAGCGGGCCGGCGAGCGCATCCTGTTCGAAGGCGCGCAGGGTACCCTGCTCGATATCGACCACGGCACCTATCCGTTCGTGACCTCGTCGAACACCGTGGCCGGTCAGGCATCCGCCGGTTCCGGCATCGGACCCGGCTCGCTGCACTATGTTCTCGGCATCACCAAGGCCTATACGACCCGCGTCGGCGAAGGCCCGTTCCCGACCGAACAGCAGAATGAAGTTGGCGAATTCCTCGGCCAGCGCGGCCATGAATTCGGCGTCGTCACCGGGCGCAAGCGCCGTTG
This sequence comes from Phyllobacterium sp. SL163, assembly GCF_049896885.1. Taxonomy (NCBI): domain Bacteria; kingdom Pseudomonadati; phylum Pseudomonadota; class Alphaproteobacteria; order Hyphomicrobiales; family Phyllobacteriaceae; genus Phyllobacterium; species Phyllobacterium sp. SL163. The sequence goes on from NZ_JAFCVE010000001.1 coordinate 564,829, forward strand.
CGGCTGGTTCGATGCGGTGCTGGTGCGCCAGGCCGTTGCCAACAACGGCATCAGCGGTATCGCGCTGACCAAGCTCGATGTGCTTGACGGTCTCGATGAGATCAAGGTCTGCACCAGCTATGAACTCGATGGCGAGGTTATCGATTACCTCCCGGCCAGCCAGGGCGCGCAGGCGCGCGTCAAGCCGATCTATGTGACGTTGGAAGGCTGGAAAGAGACAACAGCCGGAGCGCGCAGCTGGAGCGAACTGCCGGCGCAGGCGGTGAAATATGCCCGCTATCTGGAAGAGCTGATCGGTGCGCCGATCGCGTTGCTTTCGACCAGCCCGGAACGGGACGACACAATACTTGTTACCGACCCGTTTCATGATTAGACTCACAAACGAGTTTCGATGTTAATCTCACAACAAAACCATAGGTTTGGGTGAATGGCTGATTTCGTTGCAGTATTGAGAAAGACAATTGACGGGCTCGCGGACCCAAAGCCCGAGCTTCGTCAACGTGTGTATGCAAAGGCTCGCGCAACGATTGAGCAAAAGCTTGCGACGCTGAATGCGCCGGAAGCTGTCGCCGTTCGCCAGAAACAGGCGCTGGAAGATGCGATCATAGAAGTCGAGTCGGATTTCGCGCCTGCTCTCGACGATCTGACGCATGTCCCCGACCCGGTTCCCGTTGCGGCCCCTGTTCCGCCACCACCGCCGCCGCCGCTGCCGGTTGCCCCGGCACCGGTTGTGGCAAAGCCGGAGCCTGCTGCGGCGATGCCGCCAAAGCCGGCACCTGTCGCAACGCCTCCGGTCGTGCCCGCGCCATCCTTTACCAAGCCCATCGCCCAGTCCGATGCGCTTGAGGATTTCCTGACGACCCACACGCCGAGCGGCGCCAAGCCGATCGAGCACCGGGAGGACGGGTTCCACAACGAACGATCGGATGAGCGCCCCCTTGCCGGATCTTTTTCCGGTATGGCCGGCAAGCTGAAATCCGGTCGCGGACCGGAAGAGGAGCTTGACGACGAGCCGGACCTGAAACCGGAGGATCGCGGGCCCACGGACTATGGCGTTTACTCGCGCGGACCGCTGAAGCAGCCGAAACAGAAGCGTTCGCTGGTTCCCCTGGTCAGCCTTCTCGGCCTGCTCATCCTCATTGGCGGCGGTGCCTATGCCGGCTGGACCTACAAGGACCAGATCGCTGCACGGGCCGCATCGGTCAAGACCTATCTTGCCAGCCTGACGGGCGGCGGCGACAAAGCCCCGGCGAAACCGGCCGAGACCGCCAGCAACCAGCCGGCAACACCGCCCGCGAAGACAGAACAGCCCGCGCAACCCGCGGCACAGCCTGCAGCGCCAACGGCACCGGCGGGCGAAGCAAAGCCCGAACCGAAATTGACGCAGCGGCTGTTGCCGGACGGACAGGAAATCAATCCGGGCCCGGCCAACGACACGCCGTCGCTGGGCGAAGGCACATCGGTTGCCGCGTCGACGCCGGATCAGCAGCCTGCAACACAGCCGCCAGCGCAGGGACAGCAGACGGCTCCAGCCGGACAGACAACGCCCCCGCCAGCGGCGCTGCCGATCGGCCAGAAGGCGTTTTTCTATGAGGAGCGTTCCGGACAGGATGCCGGCACGGCGGATGCGGGCGGTGTCGTCTGGTCCGTGGTGCAGGAATCGCCGGGCAACGACCTGCCGCCCGAACCGGCAATCCGCGCCGAGGTGACTATCCCGGACCGTGGCATCAAGCTGCGCATGGTCATCCGCCGCAACGGTGACAAGACGCTGCCGGCCAGCCATCTCGTCGAAATGATCTTCACGGTTCCCGAAGGGTTCCCCGGCGGGTCCATCGATGCGGTGTCGCGCATGACGCTGAAGGATACCGAACAGGCTCCCGGCAGCCCGCTCGTTGGCATCCCGGCCAAGATTGCCGACAACTTCTTCATCATCGCGATGAATGATGCGAAAACCGCGGTTGATACCAACATGGCTCTGCTGCGCCGTCAGTCGTGGATCGATATCCCGATTGCCTACAAGACTGGACGCCGTGCGCTGCTGACGCTGGAAAAAGGCTTGCCGGGCGAGAAGGCCTTTGACGACGTGCTGAAGGCATGGGCGGCCAAGGCGGGCGGCTAGTCCGTCGCACCCCAACGACCGATGAAAAAGGCTCCGTGGAAACGGAGCCTTTTTTCATCGCAATTGTTTTTCCATGGGTTGCCCGCCAATCTCGCGGGCTGGTTCCGCAGGCTCGCTGTCTGCATAGCCGCAGGCTTGATAGAAGCGGTGTGCGGTGCGTGTGCTCGTTAATCTGCTGAGCGTGTTTCCCCGTCCGTGGAGATAATTTTCAAGACCAAGCAGTATTGCTTTGCTGACCCCGTGAAAACGTGCATCCGGAGAGACATAATTGAGCAGGATCTGGCCGGAACTATCAGCGGCTCCCACTCCCAATATGGTCTTGCCAGTCACAGCGATCAGCATGTGCTGCCCTGGATCGCTGATCCATTTCAAGACATTCTCCGGCGTCTTGTTGAAGAGCCACGCACCGAGGATGTGGGCGTCGCGCTTGTGATCCTCAATGCACAGTTCCTTGATTGAGCGTCGCAGCACTTCGCATATCCGGTCGCTGTCCTCAGCGGTAGGCTGCCGGATCATCATGTTCGGCCGTCCGGCGTCCGTTCGCGGCGGGCGCCGGTAGTAGACATCCCACTCGTCCTCGCCTGTCTGCGTAAAACCGTGGCGGGCATAAAAGCGTCCGGCATCGCTTTGCTGGAGCACGCTCAGGCGGATCGGCAGGCCGGCGGCGTCGGCTTCGCTAAGCAGCCGCTGCAGAACCGCGCTGCCCAGACCTTTTCCCTGCTGTTCGGGCGCGATGTAGAAATGCTCAAGCAGCAGATCTCCGTCTGCCGGTCCCATCGCCACGCATCCGGCCAGTTCCCCCTGAGGCCGCATGATGAGCCTTGTATAATGCGGGCGGTATGAATTGCGAAAGCGGTCATAGGCGCGCCACTCGTCGAACCGCCCGATCCGTTCCAGGCTTTCACGCATGCAACGAAGGCGTAATTGCAGAAGCCGGTCGAAATCTTCTACGGTGGCGGGTTCTAAGGTGAACATGGAAAGCTGCCTGTGGTGAATCGTTTGCCTACAGGCTGGTTTTAGCGCAGATCTTTGTCAATATTGTCATCGGTCCGCAGGGGTATTTGGAGGAGACGGGGATGATCGGCTACACGATGATCGGAACGAATGACCTGGAAAAATCCCTGCGTTTCTATGATCCGCTCATGGCGGCAATGGATCTTGATCAATGCTGGCGCGATGAGCAGTCGGTTTCATGGGGCAAGCGCGCGGATGAGTCCGTTCCACGATTCTTCGTCGGCTATCCTTTTGACGGCGGGACTGCAACGGTGGGCAATGGCAGTATGACCGCCTTCCTGTTCGACAATGCCGGCATCGTCGACCGGCTCCATGCGCTGGCGATGCAGAACGGCGGAAGCGACGAGGGCGCGCCGGGGCCAAGGCCGCACTACGGCGCAGGCTTTTACGGCGCTTATGCGCGCGATCCGGACGGCAACAAGCTGGCTTTCGTCTGCTACAACGCCGGATGAGACGGGCGGCGCAGCGGCTGAAAATGCAAAAGGCCCCGGATATCCGGGGCCTTTTGTCTCATTCGCGATGCGCTTGTCAGCGCGCGTCGGAACCGGTCGAAACCAGCGCCTTCAATTGTTTGCTGGCTGCTGCTTTCACCGCATCCTGCACCTTCTCAAAAGCACGCACTTCGATCTGACGCACGCGCTCGCGGCTGATGCCGAACTCGGTCGACAAGTCCTCGAGCGTTACCGGATCGTCGGCCAGGCGGCGGGCCTGGAAAATGCGCCGTTCGCGGTCATTGAGCGATGACATCGCGCCGGAGAGCATTTCGCGTCGGTTTTCCAGTTCGTCCTGTTCGATCAGCATGTCTTCGGCGCTGTCGTGGTCGTCGACCAGCCAGTCCTGCCAGTCACCGCCGGCTTCGCCGTCGGAAGAGCGGATCGGGGCGTTCAGCGATGCATCACCGGACAGCCGGCGGTTCATCGATACGACCTCGTCCTCGGACACGCTGAGGCGGGTGGCGATTTCCTTGACCTGTTCAGGGTTGAGGTCGCCATCGTCCAGCGCCTGAATCTTGCTCTTCACCTTGCGCAGGTTGAAGAACAGGCGCTTCTGGTTGGCTGTCGTGCCCATCTTGACCAGGCTCCACGAGCGCAGGACATATTCCTGGATCGAGGCCTTGATCCACCACATGGCATAGGTCGCCAAACGGAAGCCGCGTTCCGGCTCAAACCGCTTGACCGCCTGCATCAGGCCGACATTGCCTTCGGAAATGACCTCGCCGATCGGCAGGCCGTAGCCGCGATAACCCATGGCAATCTTGGCGACGAGCCGCAGATGGCTGGTCACGAGTCTATGGGCCGCTTTCGGATCGGCATGCTCCAGATACCGCTTGGCGAGCATGTACTCTTCCTGCGGTTCGAGCATGGGAAAACGGCGAATCTCTTCGAGATAACGGGTCAGTCCCCCGTCACCGGCAACAATACTTGGAAGATTTTGGGCCACTGAGCACCCCTCCTCATTGTGAGATGAACCCCCATTATCGGCGGGTTCGCAGCAACCGGCCGCCCGCATTGCGCGGCACGACCGGACCAGTGCTATCCATATATAGGTAGCATTTTGTCAAAAACACGATGCATTAAGAACCGAAACAATTTGTCACATAAACGTGAACAACAGAGTCAAGATTTCCATCTGCGTTCTATAACGTACGGTATGAAATAAAGTTCCGCAAGTGTTTTCGATTTTTTCTGCGGGGGGTCTAAAGCGGAGTTGTCCGGAATGCGGTCAGCAGTTCGGCCATATCCTCCGGTACATCCGCTTCGAAGCGCATGATCTCGCCGGTGGATGGGTGTTCGAATGCCAGCACCTGCGCATGCAGCGCCTGCCGTGAAAAGCCCTTGACCACGCTCTGCAGAGGTTCGGCCAGCTTGTTGGCCTTGGTCTTGTAGGCGCTGCCATATTCCACGTCGCCCACCAGAGGGTGGCCGATATGGGCCATGTGCACGCGGATCTGATGGGTCCGTCCGGTTTCGAGGCGGCATTCGATCAGCGAGGCGACCGCCGTCGAATCCTCTTTGGCGCCGAAGCGTTCCTGCACGTCGAAATGCGTGACCGCATGGCGGGCGTCGTCGCGTTCCTCATGCACGACCGCCTGCTTGGTCCGGTCGCGGTGCGAGCGGCCGAGCGGCGCGTCGATGGTGCCGGTCTTGCGGTCGGGCGTGCCCCAGACAAGCGCGAGATAGGCGCGTTCCAGATCGCCGGTGCGGCCGTGATCGGCAAACTGGGCGCTAAGGTGGCGGTGGGCAAGGTCGTTCTTGGCCACGACCATGACGCCGCTGGTTTCCTTGTCGAGACGGTGCACGATGCCCGGACGTTTGACGCCGCCGACGCCGGACAGCGTATCGCCGCAATGGTGGATCAGCGCATTGACCAGCGTGCCGGTCCAGTTGCCGTTGCCGGGATGGACCACGAGACCGGCGGGCTTGTTGATGACGATCAGGTCGGTATCCTCGTAGAGAATGTCGAGCGCGATGTCTTCGCCGGCGGGTGTCGCATCTTCCGGTTCGGGAATTTCAACCGTGATGCTGATGCCTTCGCGCAGCTTGTGTTTCGTCTCGCGCACGACCTTGCCGTCGACGCTGACCTGCCCGTCGCCGATGAGCGCCTGGATGCGGTTGCGGGACAGATCCGGTGCCAGCTGCGCCGAGAGCCAAGCGTCAAGTCGCTTGCCCGTTGCCTCGTTATCGGTAATTAGCTCTTTCAAAGACCGCGTCCCTTCGTTACAGAGGCTTGGTTTCGAAACCTCGGAGAATGCCATACATGGCCAATATCAATGCTGATACGGAAACGGAAGAGCAGCCGCTCGATCCAGCAATGGAACGGGTGCGCCGCAAGATGATCCGGCTTCTGGCTGTTTCCATCGGCATCATGGTGATTGGTCTTATGGCGGTGCTTGCGGCCATTGTCTACAAGATTAACCAGCCGGTGGGCGGCGCGGCCAAGCCGGCAGCGGTCCGTTCCGAGGCGCCGGGGCAGCCGATTGGCGATGCGCTGGTGGGTGAAGCCATCACGCTTGATCCCGGCACGCGCGTCCTGTCGCACAATCTTTCAGGATCGATGCTGTCACTGGAAACGCGGCTGGCAAACGGCACGCGGCAGATTCTCGTCTATGACGTGGCGACGAAGCGCGTCGTGGCGCGCATTTCGGAAGCGGCCAATTAGATATTGCAGACCGCTGCAATGACCATTCTCTTGCAAATGGTCATTGCACTTTTCGATTTGCTTGATTATACCCGCGCAATCGACTGCGCGCCCATCGTCTAGCGGTCAGGACGGCGCCCTCTCACGGCGCAAACAGGGGTTCGATTCCCCTTGGGCGTACCACTCACCTGAAATGCGAAGAAGAATGTCTGGCCGGTTTGCACCGGCCATTGATCGTATCAGGCACGCTTTTTCCTGGGCGCGGCCGCGCGCGGCCTGGTTTCAAGGCCGCTCTTGTAGAGATTGTTGCGGTCGAGGTTCTTGACGTCGCGTTCGCCGCACAGCGCCATGGTGACGTCGAGCTCGTTGCGGATGATCTCCAGAGCTTGCGTGACGCCCTGCTTGCCGCCGGCACCCAGCCCGTAGAGGAAGGCGCGGCCGATGAAGGTGCCCTTGGCGCCGATGGCGAGCGCCTTCAGCACATCCTGACCGGAGCGGATGCCGCCATCGAACAGAACTTCGATCTTGTCGCCGACCGCGTCAACGATATCGGCGAGCGCTGAGATCGAGGAGGGAGCGCCATCCAGCTGGCGGCCGCCATGATTCGACACGATAATGGCATCGGCGCGGGTCGAAACAGCCATGCGCGCGTCCTCGACATCGAGAATGCCCTTGAGGATCAGCTTGCCGCCCCAGCGTTCCTTGATCCAGGCGACGTCATTCCAGGACAGGCGCGGGTCAAACTGTTCATCCGTCCATGTGCCGAGCGAAGAGAGATCGCCGACACCCTTGGCATGGCCGACGATATTGCGGAACGTGCGGCGCTCGGTCTTCAGCATGCCGAGGCACCATTGCGGGCGGGTGGCCATCTGCCAGATGTGCTTGGCGGTGAATTTCGGCGGGGCGGACAGTCCGTTGCGCACATCCTTGTGGCGCTGGCCGAGAATCTGCAGATCGAGTGTCAACACCAGTGCGGAGCATCTGGCCGCCTTGGCGCGGTCGATCAGGTCTATGACGAAGTCGCGGTCGCGCATGACATAGAGCTGGAACCAGAATGGCTTCTTCGTCACCGAGGCGACGTCCTCGATGGAACAGATGCTCATGGTCGACAGGGTGAACGGCACGCCGAATTCCTCGGCCGCCTGCGCCGCCAGCATTTCGCCGTCCGCATGCTGCATGCCGGTCAGGCCGGTCGGGGCGAGGGCAACCGGCATGGAGACGGCCTGGCCCGCCATGGTGCTTTCCAATGTCCGGTCGCTCATATCGACGGCCACGCGCTGGCGCAGCTGGATCTTGCGGAAATCCTCCTCGTTGGCGCGGTAGGTGCTTTCCGTCCAGGCACCGGAATCCGCATAGTCGAAAAACATTTTCGGCACGCGGCGCTGGGCAATTCTCTTCAAATCGGCAATTTCAACGGTCTTGGGCATGGGTTCCGTCCGGAGGTTTCTGTTTTTGATTTTCGACAATAGCAAGGTTGGGAAGACAAGCACGAGAATTGTCAGAACGTGTCAAAAAGTCATATACGATTAATTGCTTTACAGGTAAATTCTTATTGAGGGTTTGGCATAAGCCCGGCGATTTGGCTATGATCGCGCTCCTGCCTCGTTATTTTCCGAAGGATATCCATTCATGACAAAACAACCGGTTCTCGTGCTCGGCCCCCTCATGCCCTATCTGCTGGCGGAGCTGGAGAAAAGATATGCGGTGGAGAAACTCTACGCGGAAACGGATGCGCTGAAATACCTGCAGGAGAATGCCGGGCGTTTTCGCGCTGCGGTGACCAGCACGTTCACCGGCATCACCGCCGATATGATCGACCTGTTGCCTCAGGTGGAGATCATTTCGTCCTTCGGTGTCGGAACGGATTCGCTGGATGTCGCCTATGCCAATACCAGGGGAATCCGGGTCGCCAATACGCCCGATGTGCTGAATGAAGACACGGCCAACATGGCGCTGCTATTGCTGCTCGCCGCGACGCGCGATCTGGTCAAGAACGATCGTTTCGTGCGCGAGGGGCGCTGGGCTGGGGGCGAAAGCGCACCGCTGGCGCTGGGTATCGAAGGCAAGCGCGTCGGCCTTGTCGGGCTCGGGCGTATCGGCAGCGTCATCGCCAAGAAGCTTCTGGCATTCGGATGCGACGTTGCCTACCACACCCGCAGCAGGAAGGCTGACGCGCCCTATGCCTATTACGACAATCTCGTCGAGCTCGCCCGCGACAGCGCCGCGCTCATAGCCATCCTGCCGGGCGGCGAGGCAACACGGGGCGTGATTTCCCGCGAGGTCCTGCAGGCGCTCGGTCCCGACGGAACATTCGTCAATGTGGCACGCGGCACGGTGGTCGACGAGGCGGCGCTGGTGGAACTGCTGCAATCGGGCGAACTTGGCCGCGCCGGACTTGACGTGTTCGCCGATGAGCCGTCCGTGCCGGAAGCCCTGTTCAAACTCGACAATGTCGTGCTGCAACCGCATATGGGCAGCGCCACGCTGGAGACGCGCCGCGCCATGGCGGATCGCGTCGTCACCAATCTGGAACACTATTTTGCGGAAAAACCCTAGAGCCTTTCCTGCTTAAATAGAATCGTTCTGCCGGAGGGAATTTGGTTCAAGGGCGAGGGGTTTGGCGAGACCGATGCCTTTCCATCGGGCGAAGCCGAAGCCCGATGGAATTGGGCCAAATTCACCCGGCCCTTCGGGTTTCCGGCTGGCGGACACCCACTTTGTCAGGCAGCTTCGTCCGATGGGTCAACATCGGCCTCGCTGCCTTCCGCGTGGATTGTCTCGCCATCCGGGAAACAGAACTGGTTCTATTTAAACAGGAAAGGCTCTAGCCGAACACCACGGTCTTGTGGCCGTTGAGCATGACGCGGGATTCGAGGTGCTTCTTGACGGCACGGGCGAGCACCCGGCTCTCGATATCGCGGCCGGTGGCGACAAAGTCCTCGGCGCTCATGGCATGGCTGACCCGCTCGGTCTCCTGTTCGATGATCGGACCCTCGTCGAGGTCGGGCGTGACATAATGCGCCGTCGCGCCGATCAGCTTCACCCCGCGCTCGAATGCCTGGTGATAGGGCTTTGCCCCCTTGAAACTCGGCAGGAACGAATGGTGGATGTTGATCACCTTGCCGAACAGCCGTTTTGACAGGTTGTCCGACAGCACCTGCATGTAGCGGGCGAGGATGACGAGATCGGCGCCGGTGTCCTTGACGATCTTCAGCAGCGCCTCCTCCTGCGCCGTCTTGTTGTCCTTCGACACGGGCAGCACGTGGTAGGGGATGCCCTCATGCTCGGCAAAGCGGCGGCTGTCCTCGTGGTTGGAGACGATGGCGGCCACTTCCGCATCGAGCCAGCCGACCTTGATCTGGTAGAACAGGTGCAACAGCGCATGGTCGAACTTCGACACCATGATGACGATCTTCGGCTTCTTGGCCTGATCGATCAGCGTGGTCTTCATGCCGAAGCGCTCGATGGCGGGTTTCAGCGCCCGCTCGACATCATCCTTGGAGGTGGCTTCCGAGGCGGCAAAGGCGATGCGCATGAAGAAGCGGTTGGTCTGGCGGTCCCAGAACTGGTTGCTCTCGGCGATATTGGCATCCAGCGCCGCAAGCTCCGTCGTCACCGATGCCACGATCCCCGGCTTGTCTTCGCACGACAGGGTGAGGACATAGTTCTTGTTTGGCATGGGAAACTCCAGGTATACGGGCGACAATGGACGGCGATCATAGTGAGGGCGGAAGAAACGCGTCGACACAAATGCGAAGCGCTCAGTCCTTTTTCCGGCATTCGGGTGCCCCGTCAAATGATCTTTCGTCACCGGGCGATGAGATTCCCTTCAACCGGCGGGCTTGGTTCCGTACCAGCGCGGGGTATAGACCCACTGGCCGCCATCCACCCGGTCAAAGCTGCGGGTGAGGGATGATCCCACGAGAATGACCGTGCGCATGTCCACCTGCTCGGGTGTGAGGTCCGCCAGGGTGATGACGCGCAGGGTTTCCGCCGGACGGCCGATGTCGCGGCCAAGCACGATGGGCGTTTGCGGCGCCCGGTGCTGGCGCAGAATCTCGATGGCACGCGGCAATTGCCATGGCCGCGGCCTGGAGATCGGATTGTAGAAGGCCATGGCGAAATCCGCTTCGGCCGCCAGCGCGATACGCTTTTCGATGATATCCCACGGTTTCAGATTGTCGGACAGCGACAGGATGCAGAAATCATGGCCGAGCGGTGCGCCGCTGCGGCTGGCGGCCGCCATCGCGGCGGAAACGCCGGGAAGAATCTGCAGGTCGACCCCGTGCCAGGCCGGATTGTCGGATTCGTGCAAGGCTTCGACCACCGCGGCTGCCATGGCGAACACGCCGGGATCGCCGGATGAAATCATCACCACGGAGCGGCCGGAGGCGGCAAGTTCGAACGCGTGGCGGGCACGCTGCATTTCCTCACGGTTATCCGTCATGTGAATGATCTGATCGGGGCGGAAAGACCCGGCCATGCGCACATAGGTCTCGTAACCGAGAACATCCTGCGCGCGCTGCAATTCGTGTTTCACTGCCGGGATCATGAAGTCCGGATCGCCCGGTCCAAGCCCTATGACCGCAAGGCGGCCGCGCCGATGCCCGGCGCGTGTTACCTCATCGGGCGTGGCCGCAACGGCGATGGCAAGCTTTTCACTGCCGCTCTGGCGCACCGGCTCCTTGATGAAGGCCGATAGGATATCTCCGGCACTGCTTCCGTTTGCCGAAAGCAGCCGCAGCGGCAGATCAAGCTCCGCTGCGAGACGGTGCAGCGATGCACTTGCACTGTGTTCTTCGCTGGCGGCAAGCCAGACGACGGAAGCAAACGCGATATTCTCTGCCGCAAGGGCGGCCCGCACCTCTTCAGCGCTGATATCTCCGGCAACGCCGACAACCGCCACCTTGGGATGAAAGACCAGCTCGTTCTTCTGCGGGGCAATATCAGACGGCGTGACGCGGATATGCATCGTGCCGTTATCGTCGACCGGCAGGCGCGCCTCCTCCAGCCATGGCGCCGGACCATCGATCCGCACGCTCTGGCCGGCGAGAAGATCAGCGATGAAACGCTTGCCATCCTCGGGGTTCTGCAGATGGAATTCCGCCGGCGGATTGAGCAGGCAGGTGCCGAAGCGCAATTCCCCTGATGTCGTGATTGCTGGTGATACGCCCAGAATTGTGGAAAGCTGCCGCGCCAGCACATTGACGCCGGTGGTTCCGCCGAGTAGCGGCACAACGGCGCTGCCGTCATCGGCAATGGCGAGTACCGGCGGTTCGCCGCCCTTGTTTTCCAGCAATGATGCCAGCGCGCGGATGGTGATGCCGGCGGAACACAGGGCGGCAATGGCGTTGCCGCCGCGGTAATGCGCGCGCAGCGTTTCGCCGAAATTGCTGTAGCTGTGGTCGGCACCCTGCACGCGGCCTTCCAGCCCGTGAATGACCACTTCGGGATAGTCAGCCTTGATCCGCAGCGCTGTTTCCATGCCCTGCGCGCTCAAAACCATCAGGACCAGCGGGGCTGTCATTCGCCGCCACCCTGCCATTTCTCACCGGGCACCAGAATGAGCGAGAAATAGGGTGAGGACTCCGGATCGACATCGCGCAACGGCACGATACGCTGCGCATCCATGGTGGCGCGCTCGACGTAAAGCGCACGATCCATCAGCCCAAGGTCGGCGATGACATCGCGCACCTTCGCCAGATTCTTGCCGAGCTTCATGATGGCGGCCGCTTCCGTCGCGGCGAGGCGGGTTTTCAGCTCATGGGCCGGAAGTACGCCGGAGAGCACCGTCAATGTCTGGTTGCGGTAGACCAGCGGTGCACCGAGCACGGCCGCGCCACCCAGAATGGAGCAGACGCCGGGCACAACTTCCGTCTCATACTGTTCGGCCAGCCGGTCGTGGATATACATGAAGGAGCCGTAGAAGAACGGATCGCCCTCGGCAATGACGGCGACGTCCTTGCCCGCATCCAGATGCGTTTTGAGACGTTCAGTGATCTCGCCGTAGAAATCGCTGACGATGGCTTCATAATTCATGTGCGCGGGCAGCTTTTCCGTGGTGACCGGATAGATCAGCGGTACAAGCAATTGGTTGTCATTGAGATAGGTCTCGACGATGGTCAGCGCATTGCCCTTCTTGCCCTTGGCCGCGTGGTAGGCGACGACCGGCGCCGCCTGCAGCAGGCGCAGGGCCTTGAGGGTAATGAGTTCGGGATCGCCGGGACCAACGCCCAGCCCGAAAAGCCGTCCAGGCTGCGGCATTATTCTTTCTCCGAAGCGAGTGCATTGAGTGCGGCCGCGGCCATGGCGCTGCCGCCGCGCCGTCCGTGCACGACGACGAAGGGAACGCCGCGGCTGTTTTCGGCCAACGCCGCCTTCGATTCCATCGCGCCGACGAAGCCGACGGGAAAGCCGAGGATGAGCGCGGGTTTCGGCGCGCCTTCATCGAGCATTTCGAGGAGACGGAACAGGGCGGTCGGTGCATTGCCGAATGCCACCACGGCACCGGCGAGATGCGGGCGCCACAGTTCGAGCGCCGCCGCCGAACGGGTATTGCCCATGTCGCGGGCGAGGGCGGCGACGGACGGGTCCGAGAGTGTGCAGATGACGTCATTGGAGGCGGGCAGGCGCGCGCGCGTCACCCCTTCGAGCACCATACGGGCATCGCACAGAATGGGTGCGCCCCCGGCCAGGGCGGCAACACCCGCTGCACCCGCGCCTTCGGAAAAGGCGAGGTCCCCGATCACATCGACCATGCCGCAGGCATGGGCGACGCGCACGGCCAGCTTTTCCAGATCGGCGGGAATGCGGCTGAGATCGGCCTCGGAGCGGATGATGGCGAAGGAGCGATCATAGATCGCCTGACCGTCGCGGATATAGTCAAGCATGCGGTGGCCCCCCAGAGCCGGAAGTGAGCGGCCTTTGGGTCGATGGCCGGGAATTCAACGGAAGGTTGCCGATCCAGTCGGCAGCTTCCTCGATAGTAACATGTGCAGCCAATAGCTTGCCAAAACGCGACGGTCCATTGGTCGCACGCAGAAATATGTTGTAGTACCCCGGTTCGGTTGCAACCAGCGTGACCGGTTTTGCCGAAGGCGAGGCGCAGGATTTGGCGCAGCCGGTCAGGTGAACCGCCATATCAGGGGCCCGGCCGCGCAGCAATGCGCCGAGCTTGAGGCCATCGGCCTGCGCTGCGCCAAGCGCCGATCCGCAACCGGCGGAGCCGGAACAACTGATCATGGTTGCAAGCGGATTATCCGACCGGGCGGCGAACCCAAGGGATTCAAGCTCCCGCACTGTTTGCGATGCCATGGCTTCCGGCACTTCAGGCAACATTATGCTCTGCCACGGCGTTATCAGCAGCTTTCCATTGCTGTTTTTTTCCGCCAGCTCTGCCACAGCGTCCAGCCTGTCGGGATCAAGGCGTCCGAGCGCTGGCATGGCGCCGACAAGGCGGTGGTCGCTGCCGCGTTCCGGCAACAGGCCGAGATGTCCATGCGGGCGGGGCAAGGATCGGCGCCATTCATCGGTCTGTTCATTGCGTATTGAAAAATTCAGACGCTTTTCCAGCCGGGCGGCGAATGCGTCACGCCCGATGGCTGCGATCATGTGACGGAGGCGCGACGCGGCCGGATTGGCGGCGTTCCAGTCGATGAACACATCGAGAATCGCCGTGACCAGCTGCATGGCTCGGGATGCATCGACACTGCCGAGGGCGGACGTATCATCCGCTCCCGTCGGCGGCATGCCGGCAACGCCCAGGGCAAATCCGGGGCTCTCGGCGTCGATGGCGCTCAGCCAGATGTCATGGGGATGCTCCACCATGGCAACGCTTTCGCCGCCGTCGACGAGAATGGAAAATTTCGGCGACAGGCGCTGGTAGGAGGCATCGGTCTGCAGGATTTCGAGCAGCCGCAAGGCGAGCGGCCGCACGTCGAATCGGCCCGGCACGACACCGGCGATCGGGCTGACCATGACATTGCGCACATCGTCGCCCCGGTCGGTCAATGGCCCGAGCCCGGCGGCCAGCAGCGCTGCGATCAGCGGATTTTCCGTATCGGGCCGCACGCCGCGAATCTGCAGGTTGGCGCGGTTGGTGATCTCGATGACGCCATTGCCGAACTGCCGGGCTGCATCGGCAATGCGGTGCGCCTGTTCGGCGCTCAGCGTGCCGAACGTCAGTTTCACCCGGCATATCGCGCCATCAAGCGCCTTGGCCATGCGGAACAATCCGGGGCAGGCGGACCGCCGGTCTTCAATTCTGTTCGGGACTGCGTCCATGGTGCTTAACTGGCTCATCGGATCAGGGTTTTACAGGATGGCCGGTGCGGAGGAAAGAAATATGATCCGCAATTGCAACGGGCATGCTGTTTGAGCTTCGTTGACCCTTCCGGCGCTTTCGGGCATGCATAGCCTCTGCAATCAACGGGACATGACATGACGCCTTGGCTGACAATTATCGGGATTGGTGAAGACGGCTATGGCGGACTGGGTGCCAATGCCCGCGCCGCGCTGGACCATGCCACCACGGTTTTCGGCGGCAGGCGGCATCTCGAATTCCTGCCGGAAACCCTTGCGGCAAAGCGGATCGCGTGGCCGACGCCCTTTTCCGATGTCTATCCCAGCCTGACGGCGTTGCACGGCACCCAAGTGGTGGTGCTTGCCAGCGGCGATCCCATGCATTTCGGCATGGGGGCAACGCTGACGCGCTTCGTTGACCGGAGTGAAATGCGCATTCTGCCCGCGCCGTCCTCCTTTTCCCTTGCGGCGGCGGCCATGGGCTGGCCGGTGCAGCACGTCCAATTGCTCAGCGTGCACGGGCGGCCCGTGGAAACGCTGTTCAGATCATTCACGCCGGGAGCTAAGCTGCTGATCCTCAGCAATGATGGCGGCACGCCGGCGCAGGTGGCGCAGATGCTGACGGCCAATGGCTTTGGTTCTGCCCGGCTTGCGGTGCTCGAACATATGGGCGGGGCGGCGGAACGCCGTGTCGAGGGATTGGCCGGGGAATGGCATCACCCTCGCGGTGCCGATCTCAATGTTCTCGCGGTGGATTGCGGACCGGCCGAACCGCAGGCGCGGTCCTATTCCATCCTTTCGGGCCTGCCTGACGAGGCCTATGAGAATGACGGCCAGCTGACCAAGCGGGATATCCGCGCTGTAACCCTGGCGCGGCTTGGGCCGCGTCCGGGAGAGCTTTTATGGGACGTCGGGGCTGGATGCGGCTCCATAGGCATCGAATGGATGCGGAGCGATCCCTCCTGCCGAACAATCGCCGTGGAAGCCAATGACGGGCGGCAAGGCGTCATCGAGCGCAATGCCCGGGCGCTGGGTGTTCCGAATCTGCAGCTCGTCCGCGGGGAAGCCCCGGCAGCACTTTCCGGTCTGGCCAGCCCGGACGCCATATTTATCGGCGGCGGCGTTACCGACAGCGGCGTGATGGAGGCCTGCTGGAACGCGCTGAAACCGGGCGGGCGGCTTGTGGCCAATGCCGTGACCCTGCAGAGCGAGGCGGCACTGATCGGCTGGCGCGGCAGGTTCGGCGGTGAGCTGACGAAACTTGCCGTTGCGCAGGCGCTGCCGCTCGGTTCCTTTGATGCGTGGCGCTCCGCCTTGCCCGTGGTGATCTATTCGGTCCGCAAACCCGCGGATTGACAGCCGGACCGGCGCCGCGACAGGATTGCGACAGGATTATGCAGTCTAAGGGGGGCGGGTGATTGCTATTGCGCGCGAATTCATATTCAACCGGTACACAAGTTCCGATCTCTCGGTCGTGACCGCCGTTTTGATTTCCGGCCCCGATAGCAATCTGGGAGACTCTAGCAGGAATTAAATATGGCAACTTACAAGTACTTCATCTGGCCGTTTCTGTTCACGGCGGTTGGACTGGCGCTCGGTGCGTGGATAGGGTTCGTCTATTCGGGAACGGTCGAAGGCACATTATCAGTCCTCTTCATCTGTGCGGTGCTGGGCATTCTTGAAATTTCGCTGTCCTTCGACAATGCGATTGTGAACGCCAGGATTCTCCGGGACATGACGCCGGTCTGGCAGCGCCGGTTTCTGACTTGGGGCATCATCATCGCCGTGTTCGGCATGCGGATCATCTTTCCGCTGGCGATTGTTGCAATCGCCGCCTGGATCGATCCGATTTCGGCGCTGAAGCTGGCCATCTCAAATCCGGAGCAATATGCGCGGATCATGCAGGACGCCCATGTCGGCATTTCCGCCTTTGGCGGTACGTTTCTCCTGATGGTCGGCCTCAAGTTCTTCTTCGACCATGAGAAAGACGTGCACTGGATCCGCGTCGTTGAAAGCCGCGCGTCCCGCTTTGCCTCGGTGCAGGGCATCGAGGTCGGCGTGGTTCTGGCATTGATCATCTTCTTTTCCAGGCAGCTCGACGGTGCGGAGTCGGTGACGTTCCTGACATCGGCCATTTACGGCCTGCTGACCTTCCTCGTTGTGGAGGGGCTTGGCGCGATTCTCGATGCCTCGCAGGAACAGATGGACACGGTTCACAAGGGCGGGCTTGGCGCGTTCCTGTATCTGGAAGTGCTCGATGCGAGTTTTTCGTTCGACGGTGTCATCGGGGCGTTCGCCCTGTCGACCAATCTGTTTGTCATTGCGATCGGTCTGGGCATCGGTGCGTTCTACGTGCGCGCGCTGACCATCATGATGGTGGAGAAGGAGACGCTCGGCCAGTACCGCTATCTCGAGCACGGGGCATTCTACGCGATCCTTGTGCTTGCGGTGATCATGTATTGCCAGACCTTGTTTCATATTCCCGAAGTGATCACCGGTGTCATCGGCGCGGCACTCATCATCTTCTCGCTCTGGTCGTCGATCCGCTACCGGCGCCGGCATCCGGATGAGGCGGAACACGCCTGATCCGCTTCAATGTCCCGATAAAAAGCCATCCGGGTTCCGGATGGCTTTTTTGCAGGTGAAATGAAGGGTTTTAGAGCCTGGCAGCAAGGGCTGCGAGCTGGTCGGTGCACAGACCCCAACCTGCATGAAAGCCCATTTTTTCGTGGGCTTCCCGGTCGGCCACCGTCCAGTGCCGGACCAGCGCGGTGTATTTCGTCTTGCCGCCACCGGCATCTTCCAGCGTGATGATGCCGGTCATGAACGGTTTCTCCGACGGCTTCCAGTCACTGGTATAGGCATCGGTGAAGACGAGCCGTTCGTTTTCGACGACTTCGAGATAGACGCCTTGATTGGGAAACTCGGTGCCATCGGGTCCGCGCATGACGATGACGCTGGTGCCGCCGGCGCGCACGTCAAGCTCGGCGTGCGGTGTGGTGTAGGGCAGCGGCGCGAACCACTGCTTGAGAAGATCGACCTCGGTCCAGGCCCGGAATATGTTTGCACGGGGCGCATCGATGATGCGGGTAATGACGAGGTCGCGGTCGGTGATTTCGCTGGTGGATGTCATGATGGTCTCCTGCGTGAATGGTTTCGTTGCAAGGACGAATGGCAATCGGCCAAGCCGACACGGTATCGGAATTTTCCGTATTTTTCCGCGATCAGTTCTGGCTGAGGCGGTCGAGATGCATGCGGATGTGGGCGGCTTCCGCCGGTGTATTGGCAAGGGCTATCGCACGGTCGAAGGCAATGCGCGCCTCCCGGCTGCGGCCAAGCTGCATCAGCAGCCCGCCCTTGACGCCGAAGAAGTGAAAATAGCCGGAAAGCCTGTCTTCCAGCGGCTCGATCAGCAGCAGCGCCGCTTCGGCACCGTGCACCTTGGCCACCGCTATGGAGCGATTCAGCGTGACAACGGGTGAAGGGCTTATCCGTTCGAGCGCGGCATAGAGCTGATCGATTTCCAGCCAGTCCGTATCCTGCGGCTGCCGGGCCCGCGCATGCAGGGCGGCAATGGCCGCCTGCACCTGATAGGCGCCCGGCTGCCGGTGGCGCATGGCCTTGTCGATCAGGGCAAGCCCTTCGGCGATCATCGTCTGGTTCCACAGGCTGCGGTCCTGATCGTCCAGCAGAACGACCGCGCCTTCCGCGTCGAATCGGGCCTTGGCGCGGGCGTGCTGCAGCAGCAGGAGGGCGGTCAGCCCCATGATCTCCGGTTCCGCCGGGAAAATGCGCAGGAGCAGGCGCGCCAGCCGGATCGCCTCGTCGCACAGTGGAAACCGCGCCGCCACTTCCGTGCTGCCTGCTGAATAGCCCTCGTTGAAGATCAGGTAGATCATTGCACTCACCGCCGAAAGCCGTTCTGCCCGCTCGAAGGCATCGGGTGTGTCGAACGGGATTTCGCCGGAGGAAATCCGCCCCTTGGCGCGGGTGATGCGCTGCTCCATGGCGCTTTCACCGACAAGAAACGCCCTGGCGATCTGGCGGACCGAAAGTCCCGACACGATGCGCAGTGCCAGCGCAATCTGCTGCGTGGCCGGAAGATCCGGATGACAGCAGATGAACAGCAGCCGGAGGATATCGTCGCGGTAGTCGGCGCTGTCGATCTTCTCGGCGATGGCCGATTCGGCATCTCCGAGGTCGGACAGCACGTCTTCGGGCGGCAGCGGCTGCTGCTTGGCCTGACGCCGTACGGTATCGATGGCGCTGTTGCGGCCGACGAAGATCAGCCACGCCGTGGGATCGCGCGGCGGGCCGTTCTTCGGCCAGTTTTTCAGCGCGCGCAGACAGGCCTCCTGGAAGGCTTCTTCCGCCGTGTCGAGATTGCGGAAATAGCGCAACAGGGCACCCACGGCCTGCGGGCGCGCGGCTGTCAGCGCGGCATCGATCCAGGCCGGGTCGATCATTGGGAACCCGATCCGGGTCTGAACAAGGCGATCGGGCGTATTTCGTAGGACCCCTGTCCGGGATTGGCCTGCGCCAGATCGCGGGCGATATCGAGCGCCTCGTCGAGCGATTCGCAGTCAACCACATAGAATCCGAGAAACTGTTCCTTGGTCTCGGCGAAGGGGCCGTCGATGACGAGGGGCTCGCCGCGGGATTTGCGCAGCGTTGTCGCGGCAGTCGTTGGCAGCAGCCGGGCGACCGGCCCCAGCTTGCCTGATTTGGCGAGCTTGTCCTGCACGACACCAAGCCGTTCCATGACGAGGTCGTCTTCCTCCTTGGACCACGAACCGACCACGTCCTCCATGTTGTAGCAAAGTATGGCGTAAAGCATCCCGTTACTCCTTCTTCCTCAAGACGAACCACTATCGCTGATCCCGACATGAGGTCGAGAAAAATTGCAAGCCTGCCTCGGCTCGCCTTGTGGAGTGACATTCGTTGGCAACCAGCGGTTGACGCTGGAAACGAAACTGCTCTCTAATGCCTGGCAGGCGAACACGCACAGCCAGCCGGCGGTTAAAGAATCAAGTGACGGGGTAATGAATGGGACACAGTATGCGCAATGCGGCCATGTACGGGATCGGCATTGTTTTCCTTGCGCTGGCCTGGGCAAAAAACAAGCTGCAGGGCTATACGACGCCCAATAAGGTCGACCGTTCCGACACCGATGGCCGCATCGACTATGTCTATGACACCGTCGCCTCGTGGAAGCGCTATCTGCCCGCCGGCTTCGATCTGGAGGGCAAGGACGTCCTTGAGCTGTGTCCGGGGTCGTCGCTCGGCACCGGTGCCATCCTGCTCGGCTATGGCGCCAAATCCTATCGTGCGGTCGATGTGTTCGAACTGGCCGGCACGGAGCCAGCCGCCTATTTTGCCAAACTTCTCGACCGGTTTCCGGAGCGCGAAGTCTATGCTCCCAGTATCGACCGGGCGAAACAACTGACCGAAGGCCCCGGTTCCGACCTGTTCAGCTATCGCGTCGGCCGGGATTTCGACATTCCACGGCTGGCGGACAACAGAAAGTTCGACCTGATCTTGAGCTGTGCCGCATTCGAGCATTATGACGACATCGAAGCGACGATTGCCAATATCTCCAAGGTTGCCCGCAGTGGCTGCATCGCCGAGCACATTGTCGATTATCAGACACACTCCCGCTGGATCCGCGAGCAGGATCCGAACAATATCTATCGATACTCGGAAGGGCTGTACCGGCTGTTTTCCTTTCCCGGACAGCCCAACAGGCGCCGCCCGCTGGACTATGTCAGGGCATTCGAAGCCAATGGCTGGAAAAATGTCCGCGTCATCAATGCCCGTGCAATCCCGCAGGAGCATCTGGCCCGTTCCGTTTCGGGAATGGCGCCGCCCTTCGATCGGCCTGATATGCAGATGGACATGCTGTCCGGCGTGGTCATTGCGGAATGGCCGTGAACGGAAATCCCGATACGCCGGGATTTATTTGGGTGCCGGTGACCGCAGCTGCTTGACGGTGGCGCGCACCACATAGCGCGCACGGCCCAGCGTGTTGCTGCGCAACCGCCGCAATTTCCAGCGCATGCCAAGGTCGGTTTTGATCTTCTTCGCGTCGAAACTCATCTTCATTGCCGAAGCGTCCCGGGCTGTCTTGACGGGGTCGGCGTAAAACTCATGGATTTTTGCCTTGGACATGCCCGCACTTTTGAACCAGCGCGGAATATATGTGTTGCACAACCGGTCCACATCGGTGAGGGCTTTTTCAATCCCCGTGCCGGTGATCGGGCAGACGACGCAGAAGGCGTCCCCGATGAGAACAACTCCATCCTGTTCGTGATTGTGCACCTTTACCAGGTCAATGGGGCGGGCAATGACCGGACCGGCAATGCTGATTTCGCCAAACACCCTTTCCAGACCCGGCATCACTGCGCGCAGACCCTGCGCGGGCTGATCCCGGAATGTGCGGGTCCATTCCTCCGACGATGTCCGATAAACGAAGAAGTTGGCGCGAATTTTATCGCCTATGGGAAAGAGCGTCAGGTAGGACACGCGGTCATTGAATTTTGCCCCGTTCCACACAAGGGACGGAAAGGGAAAATGCGATCGCGGCTGTACCAGATCGAAACCGCAGCACAGCGAATGCTGCGGGCTTATGATGTCCCTTTCGATCCCGAGCTTCTTGCGGATCGTATCGCCGAGCCCCGTGGCAACGATCAGGAGCCGTGCGGTGAATTTCCGGCCATCGGACAATGTCACGTGCTGCAGGTTTTCGCTGGTCGTAATGTCATCGACCCGGCCGACAATGGAATGCACGCCAGCAGGGATGGCAC
Organism: Phyllobacterium sp. SL163; assembly: GCF_049896885.1. Classification (NCBI taxonomy): domain Bacteria; kingdom Pseudomonadati; phylum Pseudomonadota; class Alphaproteobacteria; order Hyphomicrobiales; family Phyllobacteriaceae; genus Phyllobacterium; species Phyllobacterium sp. SL163. Next base: position 586,204 of record NZ_JAFCVE010000001.1, read on the forward strand.
GGCGCACTGTATTGACCAGATCGGAATAATCGCCGCCATATTCGGGCGTCGTGGTTCGCTCGAACCGGCCGAATCGGTGGAGCCATACGCCGTCAAACGCGGTCACCTCGGCACGCACGACATTGCCAAGACCGATGCGCTCGAACAGCTCCATCTGGGTTTGCGCGACTTTCTCGGCGCGAAAGTCCGGTGGATGACGCTCGTGGCTGCTGATCAGGGTCACGCCGTAGCCCTGACGGAACAGCGCGATGGCGGCACTGGCTCCTGCCAGCCCGCCTCCGATGATCACCACATCGGTCTGGATGGGCTGTACCTCCGTCCCTTGAATTGCCAATTCCGGTTCAACCATGCATGCTCCGCAGACCTGTAGACAGCTCGATCAGTCAATGTGAAGCCGGATAATACAGCGTAAATAAGATGTATGTTAAACAATCGATTATGCTGGTTGTGGATAGAGTGTTCACGTATGCGTGTGTCGTGAAGGGGTGAGTGTTTGTGATTCCAGAATATGATATCCGGGTTTACAGCCATCCCGATCAGCTCTCGCCTCGATGGCCGGCGGCCGGTACGGCCACGGATGCAAGGCAGTATATTTTCCAGACGACCACATTCCTGCAGACGTGGCTGGCATCCTATGGCACCCGGCTGGGCAACCAGCTTTGTCTGGTCGAGGTCTGGGATCTCTCCGGTAATCCGCTGTGCTTTCTGCCGTTCAGCCTCTCGTCCCGGCATGGTGGGCGCGTCCTCACCTTCGTTGACGACGGCGTGGCGGATTACAACGCGCCGATCCTGTTTCCCAACGGCGATGAATGGACGCGGACATCCGCCCAACAGCTGTGGAACAAGATTGCGAAAGCCTTGCCGCCGTTCGACATGGCGATCTTCGACAAAATGCCGGAGCAAATCCGCGACCGCACGAATCCGCTGTTCCTGCTGGCTGAAGACTTGAACGGCGAGTCGTGCCACCTGACAAACCTCAAGCGCAGCTGGCCGGAGGTCGATCAGTCGCAGCCGGGGTCGAAGAACCTGCGGAACCGGCATCGGGCGCTGGAGCGGCTGGGCGAATGCCGGCTGCTGATTGCCGGGACGCCGGAAGAACGCGCCTTTGTTCTGGAGACGCTGCTTGCCCAGAAACAGCGCCGGTTTGAAGAAACGCAGGTGCCGGGTTTCGACAAGGAGCCGGAGAAGCAGAGCTTTTTCGAACTGGGAACCGACAATTTTGCCGCGGCGAATGCGCTGCACCTGTCCGCGCTCGTCGTAAACGGCCAGGTTATCGCGGCGATGTGGGGGCTGGTCGAAGGCAGGCACTATTACGGGCTGGTGTTCACGTTTGAATCCGGCGAATGGTCCAAATATTCTCCGGGGCGGGTGCTGCACTATCTGCTGCTGCGCCATTTGCTCGATAGCGGCTATGATTGCCTGGACCTCGGCATCGGCGACGAGCCATGGAAGCTGAACTGCTGCGACGTCACCATCGACCTGAAGAAGATGACGCTTGTCCGCACGGCGCGGGGACGGGTCATTGCTACGCGGTTGCGGGTGATGGAGAGGCTGCGTGCGACGCCCTTGTGGCAGAAACTCAGGCCGCTCAAGTGGAAAGTCTTACGCGCGTTGCGCTAGGGTCCAGACCCGTTAATATGATCGAAATGGCGTCTGAAACGGCAAAAAGATGCGAGGAGAGATGCGAAGGGCGGGGCCTTTCCCCCGGCCGAGCGGCTCGACACTGCAGCTTGCAGCCGTTTCGGCGTCCGGAGGATATGGTCTTTTCGCCCGGCTACAGCGTCGCAAAGGCTCGACAATGAAGCACATTGCCTTCGCCTTCGCTCCTTGTATCCGAACGAAAAGCCTCATACCATTTCGACCATATTAACGGGTCTGGACCCTAATGCCATAAGAGATACGATAGTGAATGCGCCATTGCGGGATGGCGGTGCATGTTAGCGGTTTCCAGACTGGGGCAGGACTTGATTGATGACCGTTTCGATTATCATGAAAACGCTGAACGAAGAAAAGCGCATCGCAGCGGCGATTGAAAGCGCGCTGGAGGCTTTGCCGGGCGGCACGGTCGAAGTCATCGTGGCCGATAGCGGTTCCACGGACCGGACGGTCGAAATCGCCATGCGCTATCCGGTGACCGTGGCGCAGATTGTCAATCCGGCCAAGCCAAGCTGCGGCATCGGCCCGCAATTGGGCTTCCAGTACAGTCATCACGATCTCGTCTGCCTCATGGATGGCGACATGCTGCTCGACAAGGATTTCCTCGCTGCGGCCATTGCGTTTCTCGAGGCCAATCCCCGGGTTGCCGGGGTGACGGGACATGTGGTGGAAATGAACGTCGACAATCTCGAATTCACCCGCCGGGTGCGCCGCGTGTCGCCGGAAAACCGGACGGGATCGATTGACCGCATGAATGGCGGCGGGCTTTACCGCCGTGCTGCCATCGCCGAGGCCGGCTATTTCTCCGACCGCAATCTGCACGGCTATGAGGAATTCGACCTGGGCGTGCGCCTGCGGTCGCTCGGATGGGAACTGCACCGGCTTGACCGCCGTTTCGTCGCGCATTTCGGCCACTCCATCAATGCCTACACGCTGCTGGTGCGGCGCTGGCGGTCGAAATATCTGCGGGGCGTCGGCGAATTGCTGCGCGCCGCGCTAGGCCGCCCCCATTGGAACAAGCTGGTGCACGAGCTGCCGGAACTTCGCCTTTGGGCCGGTGTCTATCTGTGGTGGCTGGCGATGATCGGGCTTCTGGTTTTCCTGCCCGACAAGAAGATGGCTCTATTGATCGATGCTGCTTTGATCGTTCTCGTCGTTGCCGCGATGAGCCTGAAACAGCGCAGCCTGTCGCTGGGCGTCTATGCCGTTGTCGCCTGGTGTTTCCACGCCGCCGCCCTGCCGCTCGGCTTTTTCCATCCCCGCCGCCAGCCCGATGACTGGATTGAGAGTAAGGTCGTCTCCAAGGACCACTAGGCTGCCCTCAAAGACACAGGAATGCACCGCATCATGTCCACGATGAGATTGGCCGCCTTCGCTCTCGGTTTCCTGCTCGTCGCGGGTGCGGCGAGGGCGGGCGATGTCTGGTCGCCGGTCCGGGAGGTGTCGCTCGAGCTGCAAAGCGGCAGTCCTCTCGATTTTTCCACGCTGTTGCCCAATCCGCCGATCAGCGAGCAGAGCCGGATCGTCATCAATGGAGACGGCCGGCTGGCCCGTGCGGATGCGCAGACGAGCCCCGTGCGTTTCCTGTGTGCGTCGCTGGGCTGGAGCCCGGCCTCCGGCGGCTTTCCCGACCATGACGGGGCTGACCGCTATGCCCGCCAACTGAAAATGCATGGCTACAACATCGCGCGTTTTCATTTTGTCGATGCCGCGCTGATGTTCGGCCGTACCGCCGATTTCGATTTCGATCCGGAAACCATGGACCGGTTCCGCTATCTGATGGCGGCGTTGAAGCGCAACGGCATTTACTGGATGATGGACGGTCTGAGTTCCACCCGCGGCGCCTATGGCGGATATGACGATCGCTGGAATCTCACCGGCGATATGAAGCTTGAGGTGCAGATCGATGAAAAGACTTTTCAGCACTGGCTGAAATTCCAGCAGCTGGTGCTGGCAACGGTCAATCCCTATACGGGAATCGCGCCGATCCGCGATCCGGCTCTGGTGGCGATCATCCCGTTCAACGAAAACAGCATCGAGTTTGACAGCATCCTGCATCAACGCGATGGCCAGCCGCAATATTCACGGCTTCTGCAACCTCCATTCAATGCCTGGTTGCAAAAACGCTATGCCTCCACTGCTGCGCTTTCCCGTGCATGGGGCGCGGTCGAGGCTGGCGAGCGGCTGGAGGACGCAACGGTCGGCCTGCCGACCAATCGTTATGAAAAGACGCCGCGCATGCGCGACCTGCAGGCCTTCTTCGTCGATGTGGAAACGCGTTCCGCCGAACGCATGACGGCAGCGCTGCGCGATCTCGGCTATCGGGGCGTGGTGGCGCCCTACAACAACTGGCCAAGTGTCCAGACAAGCCTGACGCGGGCTGGGCAGCAGGCGGTGTCGATGAACACTTATCAGGATTGGGTCGGGGGCTACGAGCCGGGCAGTTCGCTCGGTCAGAAGAGCTCGATCGCCGACGGCGCGGCTTACATGCGGATGATGGCGGCGGCGCGCTGGCTGAACCGCCCTTTTATCGTCACGGAATATGATCACCTCTTCTGGAGCCATTATCGTTACGAGGCCGGCATTGTCATGCCCGCCTACGCGGCATTGCAGAATTGGGATGTGCTGTGCCGCCATGGGCATGGGCCCATCGTGCTGGCCTATGGCGAGGATTTTGCCCATAAACGCCAGATGCTGCCCTATGCCATTGCGCTCGATCCGGTTGCGCGTGCGGGCGAAACGCTGGCGGCCCTGCTGTTCAGGCGCGGCGATGTGCAGGGCTCGCCGGTTTCCATCCCCTTCCGCATCCGGGGAATGGAGGATTTGACGCAGAACATGTATGAGCGGGAACCCGATGCATTGACGACGCTCGCCCTGCTTGCGGCAATCGGGTTGCAGAAGGATACGCCATCGGCACCAGCCCACGGTCTGGTAGCGGCATCGCCCCGCGACCCCGCGTCGGGTAGCAAACTCATCGCCGCCATGCGCGACAGCAGGCTGCTTGCGCCCGAAAACAGCACGGACGCCGGCAAGGGTATCTTTGAGAGCGACACGAACGAGATCAGCCTGGACCAGAACAAGCTGCGCATGACGGTGAAAACCGGGCGAACCGAAGCCATTGCCTTCGCCGACCTTGCCGATACGGTCACGCTTGCCAAGCTGACCGTCGGCAATGCCACGGGCAAGGGCCTGTTTGCCGTTTCAGCGCTGGATAACCGGCCGGTCGGCAGCAGCCGCCGCCTGCTGCTTATCTACGCGACCGATGCCCAGAACACCGCCATGCGCTTTTCGGATGGGGAAGAACGGGTCATCGCCGATTTCGGCCGCCTGCCCGCCCGCATCAAGGCGGGAAGCGTCGATTTCTCCCTGCCCGGGAAAGGACGCTGGACCGTCTCGCCGGTGGGGCTGGATGGCAGGGTGCGGCCGGCGATTGCCCGGGGAAGCGGCGCGGTTGCAACGCGGCTTTCCAACGATGGACCCGAGGGACCCACCACCTATTTCCTCATTGAACGGCAATAATTCTAGAAGAAGTCCGATACGAGCCGGCTCCACGATTCACCGGCCAGTCCGCCGATATACATGTCGTTGCGGTCGATGGCGTTGAGGACGCCGGCATAACGCGTGCTGACGCAGGTATGGGCGCGATGCTTGTAATACATTGCCCTTTGCCGGGATAAAGCGTCGAGTTGCCGGGGCTGCACGTGACCGCGGGCCGCCACAAGCCCTGCCTGTTCCAGATGATACATCATCCGGTTGATCACGAGCGCATCCTTGCCCTTCTGGGAAAATATGTTCATCACCTGGGCAATCATTCCGGGGCGTCCGAAATAGACAAAACAGCCGATCAGCTCGGCGTTCTGATCCCAGACCGAGCGGATGTTCAGATCTCCCAGGCTTGCATTCAGTCTGGCGACATCCAGAATCCAGTTCAGCTCCGGCCCCGACCAGACAGGACGGACCGGATAATCGGAGAGAAAGTCCTGGACGGTTGCCACGAACAGTTCCGGCGCCATGTCCTCGTCATGCATTCCCGCGCCCGGCTCGACATGCAGCCCCGGTATCATCCGTCTGATGATATGGTCGACCGGTCGTGCTAATGGCAGCCGGGCGGCATGGCGGCCAAGGGTTGACCGGCTGGCCGCCGACCGGGCAAAAAAACCGGCCGGCCGGAAAACCCGGCACCAGTCCAGCCCATGGACCGGCAGCAGGGCGGCGCGTGCCGCCTTGAACGCCCCGGCACTGGCGGGGGAGGCGCTGTCGGTGAAACAGAGATCCTGATTGCGCGGCCGCATGGTCAGCGCGAGTTCAGCCGCGCCGTGGCAGGGCATGTCGGGGTCCGTCATGAAAGCGCAGAGAAGACGCGCCGTTATGATCGCGCCGTCGACCATGTATTGCATCGGCACGGCCGAAACGACGCTGCTTATGTGCCCTGCCGATGTCTCGTGAACGATGCTGCCATATTGCTGCTGGTAGATCGGGCTGCCGAAAAACAGCTGTTCGAAATAATCGTTGAAGGCGTTGCTTGAATTGCTGGCCCGGTTGCGGAACGTTTTATAGAATAGGCGTCCGACCTGAGGAATATCGTCCACAGTCATCGGACGTATCTGTCTTCCCCGCTTCATCTCCATCCCCATGCAGACGTATATCCCGACTAACAGTCTGCACTATCTCGATGTTCGAAGCATATAGTCAATGCAACCAATGCGCGATTCTTCAATTCTGATGGCAAGATGTTCTACGTGGTAAACGATCTTTCCTGTGCAGCGACACGGCTGTTGCGCGCCAGACGAAGCAGAACCAGCCATGCGGCGATCATGATGGCGATCTCGATGACATATATCGAGACAAATGTTCCGAGCGGTGGCGCGACCCAGGTGGCCCAGGCAATCAGTCCCGCGCCAACCGCATTGGCGGTGTTGAGAATTGCCGCCCGGGGACCGTGATATCCCGCCGCCCCAAGCGCATCGATTGCCACCGACCAGATGGCAAGAAAGACCACCGTGCCGCTCAAAATCCGGCAGAACGAGACCAATGACACATATTCGCGGCCGAAGAGAATGGGCAGGAACGGGGCAATGATGAAGATGGCAAGGGCCGAGCCGATGCCGATTCCCAGGGCGGCCAGCAATATCTTCTTGGTTCGCCCGATCGCGTTGTGAATGCCATCGATGCTCAGGCGGGCTAGGCCCGGATAAACCAGCCGGTTCATGGCATCGATGGAAAGATAGCTGCTGTCAACGATACGGCGCACGACGCCATAGCTGCCGACGACCTCGGGATTGGCCATGATGCCGAGCATGAGAAGATCGACGTTCTGGCGGATGGCGCGGAAGATGAAGGGGGTTGCAAAGAGAATGCCGAGGCGGATTTCCTCGCGCACGATCCGGTATTGCGGCCGGCCCAGTTTGCGCAATGACCACATATAGACGATCAGGACCAGCACATGGGCGGCGAATTGCCATATGGCCCAGTCTACCAGGCTGGTCACGCCGAACACCAGACAGGCAAGCGCGGCGGCGGCCGTCCGGGCAAAGGCAAAGCCGACCACGGAGCGGTTGGCCGCTGGAAACTGCGAATGACCGATAAAGATCTGTTCGGTCAGCAGAATGATGCGGACCAGGATGATGTTGGTGATGAGGATCAGCAGGATTGCGATGACATTCTCGACGGGATCGGGCGAAAGCTTCATCCAGAAGGGCAGAATGGCGATGCCGAGCAACACCAGCACGACGCCGCTTGTCAGGGTCAGGATAAGGTTGTGCCCCATCATGACGGGGTACATGGCATGGTCGCGGGCGACGCGCCGCACCAGGCATTCCGAGGCGCCGAGGCCGCACAGATGCACGGCGATGCTGGTCACCGCCGTCACGGAAACGAAGACGCCGAATTCGACGGCGCCAAAGGAGCGGGCAAGAATGGCGAATGTCACCAGCTGCGCCGCATTGGCGATCAGCAGGCTGCCGCTCGACGCCGCATAGGACATGATCATCGGCAAGAGTCGCGGCAGTCCAGCGATGATTTCCGCAGCACTCAACTTCTTCATGTTCTACGACCTGGGCGGAGGGCTGGCATTTTCATCTTTATTGTTCAGCAGGCCAAAGGGAGATAGCCATTTATTAACCAAAATTTGCAATCTATCGTTTAGATATACATTACCGTTAAACCGTTACGGTTTGATTGATGCTTACAGAGTATTGTTGAATGTACAAACTGCGTGACGCGACGGGCAAACTGCAGCCGGCAGCTCCTATCAAGGGACCTGTCGTCGAGCCTCCTGTGCGTGACGATCGGAAACCGGCCCCAGCCGCTGCCTTTTCCCTGCCGCACATCGATGTGAGTTCGCTGATTTCCTGGCTGCTTGCCCGCTGGTATTGGGTTTTGATCGGGGCCGTCGTTGGCGCCTTGATCGGCATCGGTTACGGGATGGGCGCGAAGCCGCGTTATACCGTCTATACGGACCTGCTCGTGCCGCCGGCCAATCTTCAGGTTTTGCCGAACGACATCTACGTGCAGAACCAGCAGGGCGACACGCAGCTGCTCGACGTCGAGAGCAAAATGCTGGTGCTGACCTCTGGCAATGTGTTGCGGCGCGTCGTCAGTGAGCTTGGCCTTGCCAGCGATCCGGAGTTTGTCGGCACGGATGGTCCGGGCTTCAGTCTCGGTGCATTGTTCGGCAGCAAGCCGGCGGTCGCCGACAAAACGCTGGCAGCCATGCGCAGCCTGTCCGAGAGAATAACCGCACGCCGCCAGGAACGCTCCTACATGGTGACCATCGCGGCCTGGGCCAACAATCCCGATACGGCGGTGCGCATTGCCAATGCGCTGGCCAAGGCCTTCCAGGAGGAAGTCGCCCAGGCGGAGGCCGACGGCGCCGGACGCGCGGCCTCGGCCCTGACCGACCGGCTGGCCGAGCTGAAGCAGGGCGCATCCGATGCGGAGGCCAAGGTGGCTGAATTCAAGCGCGATCATGGTCTCCAGACCAGCGCCGGTGAGCTGATCAGTTCGCAGTCCATGGCGCAGATCAACGTGAAGCTGGTGGATGCCAATGCCCGGTTGGTCGAAGCACAGTCGCGCTACAACGAGCTGACAGCCTCGACACCCAATCAGACGAGCCCGTCGGCGACATTGCAGTCGCCCACGCTCGCCAGCCTGCGCGCCCAATATGCGACGGTCAAGCAGACGGTCGATTCCATGTCGATCACCTACGGGCCGCGTTATCCCGGACTGATCCGCGCCAGGTCGCAGCTCGGTGGCCTGGAACAGCAGATATCGCAGGAAACCGGGCGCATCCTGCGGGCAGCGCAGGTCGATCTGGACCAGGCGAAATCCGTGGTCGATGCGCTCAAGCAGCAGGCGGCAAGTGCGCGCTCCTCCGTTTCCATGGACAATGATGCACAGGTGCGGCTGAACGATCTGGAACGCGACATGGCAACGAAAATCGCCATCTACCAGACCTTCCTGACGCGCGCCGGCGAAACGACAGAGCGCCAGCAGCTCAACAGCACCAATATCCGGGTGATCTCGTCCGCCATACCGCCCCTGCGCCGCAGCTGGCCGCCGCGCACGGCGTTGCTTGCCGCCGGCGGAACATTTGCCGGATTGGGCCTGGGTGCCTGCCTTGCCATCGCCACCGGCCTGCTTGGGGTCATGCGCGCCGAGCGCAAGGCGAAGAACAGTTAAGCAGGATACGTTCTTTTATGGGAACAATCGAAACCAGAACTGCGCCCACGACCTTTGCAGCGGGTGGTGTCGGCGCTTTGCTGTTCGTGGCGATTTTCCTGTTTTTCTGGATCACCACCACACCCTATGTCGATCTGACAGGCGCGGCTTCGGTCGATCCAAGCGCTGGAAACTCCAACCTGATCAATCAGCTTGTCACGCTGGTTCTCTCGGCAGGATTGATCGCCTTCGGGTTGAGCAGCCCCATGCGTCGGACGATCATGCAGCCGCGCGGGCTGCTCGTCCTGCTGTTCGCCTGGTTCATTCTGGTCTCCGCACTGTCCGCGCATCCCGATATCGCCCTCAAACGCATCGTCCTTGCCATTCTGGTTTGCGTGAACGCCAGTGTCTTCCTGCTGCTGCCGCAGTCCGACCGGCATTTTGGCAAACTGCTTGGCCTGGCGACGCTCATCATGCTGGGCTTTGCTTATTTTGGCGTGATCGCCCTTCCCACACGCGCCATTCACCAGGCATCGGAAATCCGCGAGCCGATGAATGCGGGTTTTTGGCGTGGTCAATTTCCCCACAAGAACGTCGCGGCCGCCGTCATGGTGATGGCGGTGTTCTTCGGACTGTTCGTCCATAGCGCAGGCCAGAGACTGGCAGGGATTGCCATCATTGTCCTCTCTGTGGTGTTTCTGCTGCACACCGGGGGCAAGACATCCACCGCCGCATTGCCGGGTGTTCTCATCCTCGCCTGGATATTCGAGCGCTGGAAGTGGACGCGGGCGCTGATCGGCATTGCCGGGATTGCACTGTTCAACATTCTTGCCGTGGGATCGGCGGTGTTCGAACCGATACGATCCCTCATCACCTCCGCCGGCATCGATGCCACCTTTACCAACCGGACGGACATCTGGCGTTTCGCCTTTTCCGCCATCGCCCAAAAGCCCTTTACCGGTTATGGATTTCAGTCATTCTGGCAAACCGAGGAACTGGTCTACAGCGGCGGCAATGTCGAGACCTGGGCCGTTGCCGCTTATAACGGCCATAACGGCTATCTCGACACGCTTTTGACAACCGGGATACCGGGCCTGGTTCTCACGCTTATATGGTTGCTTTTTCTGCCGCTACGCGACATAGGCAGGGCGGATAAAGCCGCCAACAATCCCGCCCTCACACGGCTTTTTGTTCGCGTCTGGCTGTACGGGATCTACACGGCCTGCGTGGAAAGCATGTTCTTCCAGAGCGGCAGCCCGTTATGGTTCGCATTCCTGTTCGCTGTGTTCGGCCTGCGCCTGCAAGCAAATGCCAGCATTGTCAGCCCAACACCTTCACAAGATAGATTGACGGTCGCCCATGCCTGACATTCTGAAAAAGCTGGACTATTGGTCGGACCGCATCACCGACAGGCTGATGCGCCGGATGCCCGGACCGCGCCTGAACATACCCGTATCGCGACCGGTCGTGTCCTTCACCTTCGATGACGTGCCCGATACGGCGCTGACCAACGGTGCCCGCATACTCGAGGACCATGGTGTCCGCGGCACGTTCTATATCGCCGGGTCGCTGGAAGGACAGATTGAACCCGGGCGCACGCTGATTTCCCGCGAGGGATGCCGGGCCCTGGCGCAGCAGGGTCATGAGATCGGCTGCCATACCTTTTCCCACACGAAGGTGTCGCATATGGGCAACCGGCGGCTTGCCGCGGATCTGCAGCGCAACAAGGCCTATCTCGACAGTGTTGCACCGCAGGAGCGCCGCCGCAATTTCGCCTATCCCTACAATGCCGGTTCGTTCCGGGGGCGCGGCATTTTCGGCAGCCGTTTCGAAACCTGCCGTGCTGGCGGCGAACGCATCAATCGCGGCGCCGTCAATCCGGCCTTTCTTTGGGGCGTGGAAATCCGTCAGCCGGAAAGCCATGCGCGCGGCCTGACCCATTGGATCGATCATTTGATCGCGGAGCCCGGCTGGCTTATCTTTTTCACCCACGATATCGCGCCGCAGCCGACGGATTTCGGGTGCACGGCGGAGACGTTCGAACGCCTCGTCGCCCACACGTTGGCGCGGGGATGCACGGTCCTGCCGGTGCGGGATGCGCTGGAACAATTCAGCGCGGGGAGGCATCCATCGTGAACGCCTCCACCCCGTCGAAGCGCCTGCTCGCGATCAACAATTACTTCTATCGGCGCGGCGGTGCCGAAGCCATATTCCTCGAGCACATGCAGCTCTTTTCCGAGATTGGCTGGGAGGTCATTCCCTTTGCCATGCAGCATCCGGACAATGATGCCTCTGCCTGGTCGGAGCATTTTGTCTCTGAAATCGAGTATGGGCGGGAAAGCAGCCTTTTGACCAAAGTCGCCCAGGCCGGCAAGATCATCTACTCTTTCGAGGCGCAGCGCAGCATCGAAGCGCTGATCGAACAGGCGCGGCCCGACATCGCCCACGCGCACAATGTCTATCATCACCTCTCGCCCTCGATCTTTGCCACGCTGAAAAAGGCGGGCATTCCGACCGTGATGACCGTGCATGACCTGAAGCTGGCCTGTCCCGCCTACAAGATGCTGGTTGACGGGCATGTCTGCGAGGAGTGCCGCGGCGGGCGGATCTACAATGTCGTGCGGCACCGCTGCATCAAGGGCTCGCTTGTCCTCAGCGGCCTGGTGTTCCTGGAGACCATCGTGCATCGCGGGCTGGGGCTTTACCGGAACAAGGTCGACAGGTTCGTGGTGCCGAGCCGGTTCTACCGCGAGAAGCTGATCGAATGGGGCTGGCCGGCGGAACAGCTCGTCTATATCCCGAATTTTGTCGATACGCAGGAATTCGCGACCGGCTGGAGCGAAGGCGACTATTTCGTCTTTGCCGGACGTCTCGCGCCGGAGAAGGGGCTGGTTACCCTGATCCGCGCCGCGGCGCTGGCAAAGCAGCGGCTGGTGATTGCCGGAACCGGCCCGGACGAGGCCATGCTCAAGGCCCTCGTTGCGGAGCTGGGTGCGGATGTGACGTTCGCCGGATATGTTTCAGGCGGCAATCTGCGCCGCCTGATCGGCGAAGCCAGGGCATTGGTGTTGCCCTCCGAATGGTATGAAAACGCGCCCGTCAGCATATTGGAAGCCTATGCGCTCGGCCGGCCGGTCATTGGCGCGGCCATCGGCGGCATTCCGGAAATGATCCGCGAGGGCGAAACGGGCATGACCGCCATTGCCGGCGATGCGGATGACCTGGCGCGTGCCATCGGCGCCATGGCGGACCTGACCGCCGCCGCCCGTTCGCGCATGGGCATGAATGGCCGCGAGTGGATCGCCCGCGACTTCTCGGCGGCTGCCTATCGCGACCGCATGGTCGATCTCTACGCCACGCTTGGAGTATCCTGATGGCTGACGGACGCGGTGCAGCAAAGCAACCCACGGTGATGATGCTCGGCCTGCGCGGCATCCCCGAGGTGCAGGGCGGCGTGGAAAAGCATGTCGAGGAACTCAGCCGGCATTTTGTCGACAAGGGCTGGGATGTCACGGTTCTCGGCCGCAGGCGTTACCTATTGACGCCCGATCCCTATACGTGGAAGCGGGTGAAGGTGCATCCGCTGTGGTCGCCCGGTTCGGTGAAATTCGAGGCGATCGCCCATACGGCGCTCGGCGTGCTGTTTGCCGCCTATCATCGTCCGGATATCCTGCACATTCATGCCATCGGCCCGGCGTTGATGACGCCGCTGGCCCGCCTCTTCGGCCTGAAGGTCGTCGTCACCCATCACGGCTATGATTACGACCGGCAGAAATGGGGTGGCCTTGCCAAGCTCATGCTGAAACTGGGCGAGAAGGCCGGCATGCGCTTTGCCCGCGCGCGCATTGCCGTGTCCAACGACATCGCGCTGACCATGGAAAACCGCTACGGCGTGCCGGTGCAATATGTGCCGAACGGCGTGACGGTCCGCCGGAGCCAGACGGATACGGGCATTCTCGGCAAACTCGGGCTGACGTCGCGGCGCTACATCATGCTGGTTGCACGCATCGTGCCGGAAAAACGCCAGCACGATCTCATCGCGGCCTTTGCCAAACTGGCCGATCCTACGGTCAAGCTGGTTCTGGTGGGATCGGCCGAATACATGGCGCATTATTCGCAGGACGTCGAAAAGCTTGCCGCTGATGTTCCCGGTGTGGTTCTCGCGGGCATGCAGACGGGTGACGATCTCTCCATCCTCTATGAGAATGCCGGCTTGTTCGTCCTGCCTTCCAGCCACGAAGGCATGCCGATTGCCTTGCTCGAGGCGATGGGCGCGGGACTGCCGGTGCTTGCCAGCGACATCACGGCCAACCTTGCAATCGGCCTGCCCGCGCAGGACTATTTCCCGCTTGGCGACATTGAGCAACTGGCCGCGGCGATGCGGTCAAAGCTCGCCGTGCCGTTCGATTCCCGCAAAGCGGCGGAGCAGGGCGCTCTTGTGGCAGAACAATATGGCTGGCTGAACATCGCGGACCAGACACTTGATGTTTACAACACGGCTTTGAAGCGCAAGATGCCGAAAACCTAAGGCTGGACTCGAAATGATCAGGCCATTTTTATGAAGTTTTCCGCTTTATTGAGCTTCTATTTTTATCGCAAATCTATATTCAACGATGTTCAGTGGTTCTGATTGTGGTTCCAATACGGGTGATGTGGTGAATTATATTAAAGCCGTTTCCAATCATTATATGCCTACAGTTAAACATCGTTATTTCTTGGTACTTTTCATCGCTGCAATAACTATCGCGTTACGAAGGCCCGATCAAATCTTATTCCCGGAAGTGTGGAACGAAGATGGTCTATTTATTATACCGCAGGTGATTGAGCGTGGGTTCATGGCTATATTTGAGCCAGTTAATGGTTATTTAATTCTTCCCTCCAGAATTATCACATACATCGCACTGTTCATTTCGTTCGAACATTACCCCGTAATTTCTACTATCATCGGTATCGCTGCCCAAGCTGCATGTGTTGCGGCAGTTGCGGCATCCCCCACATACCTGCGAGGCCGGATACTCTGCGCTGTCATGATGGTAATTCTTCCAATGAACGCCGAGGTCTATGTGTTGCCTCAATACACGTTCTGGTGGACAACGTGCTTGCTATTTCTAGCACTCATATGGCGCCCGGGCGAAGCTCTGATACTGCGCTACACATTTATCCTGATTGGCTCGCTGTCCTCACCGACATGCATAATACTCCTTCCTTTGTTCGCACTCAGAGCCGTCTTAACCAAACGGTGGCGCGAAGACGGACTATCCTTTTTGCTTGTTGCGGTGGTCGTTGTTATTCAATTGTACTACGTGATGATCGGCGACCCTGCCAAAACCGAGAACATCGAACTAGCCGACATTATACCAGCAATTTCAGTGTTCTTTGGTGGCATGAGTTTTGTTGCCTCGACTTGGATGGAATTGTCAGTGGCTCTAGGAACGGTGGCCTTGCTGCTTTTTGGTGTATTGGCAGTTCAATCTGATACGCGGTTCGCTTATGTCTTGCTTGGGTTAGCTCTTGGTGCGACGATTGGCAGTTCGTTGCTGCGGGTGCCGATAGAGATGATATCCCCTGTCGGTAATGGTCCCCGATATTTCTTTTTTCCACTTGTTCTCATGTCCTGGATGCTGGTCTGGCTGATATTCAGCGCGAGTTCTATTGTCCGGGGCGTGGCCGTCATGGTGGTATTGGGGTGGATACCAGTAACCATTCACAACTTTCAGCGTGGTCAGGATCGCCTTGAGGCTTGGAGTGAAGCAGTGAGCAGGTGTCTCGTTGAAGGGGCTATCATGTCTGTTCACCACGATGGAAACACGGCAAGTCACCATCAGATCCCCTATTCTTTGGAATTATGCCAGCAGGCAGAAGCGAACGACATTTGGTGATGTTGTCCGCTACGGGCATCAGGGACTACAATACTACCGAGAGATGCACTCCTTCGTTGCAAGTGCTTTGGTATGTTGCAGTTGATAGGCGGATTGCTCATCTCAGCCAAAGAACGTCTTGGTAACGCTCAAACAGAAGCGTGGGGAACGTGCTGCTGCCTAAATTGTAGATTTATGGTGATCCCGACTGGATTCGAACCAGTGGCCTACAGATTAGGAATCTGTCGCTCTATCCTACTGAGCTACGGGACCATGCGGCCAGACATACTGTTTTTCCGCCGCGACGCCAAGTCTGAAGATGCGTGAAATATACGCATCTTCAGAGGCCACCTCTCAAAATGTCAGGATGCGGCGGGAAGGGCGCTTTCGGCCAGCTGCACCCAGTAGCTGATGCCGTGCGGAATGACATCGTCGTTGAAGTCGTAAGCCGGATTGTGCAGCGAGGCGCTCTCGCCATTGCCGATGAACATGAAGGCACCGGGGCGCGCTTCCAGCATATAGGAGAAATCTTCCCCCGCCATCATCGGCGCGACCTCCAGATTGACCGCTTTGCTGCCAGCCACGCTCTGCGCGGTGCGCGCGGCAAATTCCGTTTCCTGGTCGTGATTGAAGGTGACGGGGTAATTGCGGTCGTAATCCACCCTGGCGACAGCGCCGAGAGCCGTCGCCACGCCCTCGGCCACTTCGCGCAGGCGCTTCTCGGCAAAGTCGCGCATTTCTGAGCGCAGGGTGCGCACCGTGCCAGCGAGCTCGGCCTTCTGCGGAATGATGTTGTGTGCATCGCCCGCATGGAATTTTGTCACGGACAGAACGACTGAATCCAGCGGATCGGTGCCGCGCGAAACGATGGTCTGCAGCGCGTTGACGAGCTGGGCGCCGATCACCACCGGATCGATCGTGCGGTGCGGCTGGGCCGCATGGCCGCCGCGGCCCTCAATGGTGATGTTGAATTCGTCCGTTGCCGCCATGATCGGCCCCTTGCGGATGGCGAACTGGCCGACGGGCAGGCCGGGCGTATTGTGCATGCCGTAGACTTCGGAGATGGCGAAGCGCTCCATCATGCCCTCCTTGACCATCTCGCGGCCGCCGCCGCCGCCTTCCTCCGCCGGCTGGAAGATCACCGCGACCGAGCCCTTGAAGTTGCGCGTTTCGGCGAGATACTGCGCCGCCCCGAGCAGCATGGCCGTATGGCCGTCATGGCCGCAGGCATGCATCTTGCCGGCGTTTTTCGATGCATAGGGCTTGCCGGTGATTTCATTGAGGGGGAGCGCATCCATGTCGGAACGCAGGCCAACCGTCTGTCCTTCGCCGTGGCGTCCGCGAATGATGCCGACGACGCCGGTCCGGCCGATACCGGTAGCAACCTCGTCGACGCCGAAGCTCCGCAGCTTGTCCGCGACAAATTTTGCGGTCTCGTGGACATCGAACATCAGTTCCGGATTCTCATGCAGATGGCGCCGCCACCGGGAGACTTCTTCCTGCATTTCGATGGCGCGATTAAGCAAGGGCATAGTGTTGAAACTCCAAACGTGCGGACTACATCTGACAATTCAGTGAACAGTTCAAAGGTGTTTTGCCTTTTGCCTGCCACATAGGATAGATAAGGCCATTGCGACCCGGCGGGAAGCCCGGCAATGAAATCACAAGGCCATTTCCCTGGTTCTTTATACAGACAGGCTGGATATCTGGAATGCGGAAAACTGTAGCACTCTTTCTCTCGGGCTGCGTGGTGTCAACCACCGCGGGCCTGGCAACAGCGGCACTTGCGGGCCCGAACATCACCGTCGATGTCGGTACAGGCGAGGTTTTGTCGCAGGAAGATGCGTTCCAGCGCTGGTATCCGGCGTCCCTCACCAAGCTGGTGACCGCCTATGTGGCCTTCCGCATGATCGAATCGGGGCAGATCACCCTGGACACGCCGATCAAGATGACGGCACGTGCGGCGAAGGAGCCGCCGAGCAAAATGGGCTACAAGCCCGGCTCGCAGCTCACGCTGGACAACGCGTTGAAGATTCTCATGGTCAAATCGGCCAATGATGTGGCGATGGCTGTCGGCGAGACGCTGGGCGGCTCATCGGAAAAATTCGCCGTGCTGATGAATGCCGAAGCCAAGCGTCTGGGCATGTACGGCTCGCATTTCGTCAATCCCAACGGCCTGCATTCGGACGATCATTATACGACGGCGCGCGACCTGGCGATCCTGACGGTGCAGATGCGGCGCGAATTCCCGCAATACATGCACTATTTCGATATTGAGGCGATTGATTCCGGCAACAAGATCCAGGCCAATTTCAATGCACTGATCGGCCGGTTCCAGGGTGCGAACGGCATGAAGACCGGCTTTGTCTGCCCGTCCGGTTTCAATCTGGTCGGCTCGGCCACCCGCGATGGCCGCAATATCATCACCGTGGTTCTGGGTGAGTTGAAACAGCAGGGGCGCGCGACGAAGGCGGCCGAGCTGCTGGCAAAGGGGTTTGAGACCCGCGGAACCGGCAAGACGCTGGAGGCCCTGCAGCCCTACGGCCCGGCCACGCGCGATGTCGCCGTCAATATGCGCCCGACTGTCTGCTCCAAAGAGGCTGCCGCCTCCGACAGCTGGGACGGCAAGGACGTAGAAGGGCATATCATCGAGGGTTCGCCCTATATGTACCGGATGGATCATGAACCGCAGGCGGAACTCGTTGCCTTGCTTCCCTCCAAGACCACTGCGAAGGGCAAGGACATGAGCCGCATCCCGATCCCGGTTCCGCGGCCCGACCGTGCATCGATCACCGATGCGGCCAACACGGCAAAAACAGTGAATTAACCCAGCAAGATAGGATGTCATCATGAGTGGCCTCAATGCCCCCATTCCGGTTTCTGTACTCACGGGATTTCTGGGGTCGGGCAAGACCACCTTGCTGAACCGCCTGCTGAAAGATCCGGCATTGGCCGATACGGCCGTCATCATCAACGAATTCGGTGATGTCGGCATCGACCATCTCCTGGTGGAGACGGCGAGCGAAGGCGTCATCGAGCTTTCCGACGGCTGCCTGTGCTGCACCGTGCGGGGCGAACTCGTCGATACGCTGGCCGACCTGATCGACCGTCTGCAGACGGGCCAGTTGAAGCGGCTCAAGCGGGTCATCATCGAAACGACCGGGCTGGCCGATCCTGCGCCCGTCCTGCATGCGATCATGGGGCATCCGGTGCTCCTGCAGGCGTTCCGGGTGGACGGGGTGATCACAACCGTTGATGCCGTCAACGGCATGGCGACGCTCGATGCGCATGAGGAAGCGGTCAAGCAGGCGGCGGTTGCCGACCGCATTGTCGTGACCAAGACCGATATGCCGCAAGCCGCGCAGGGGCTGCCGGCGCTGCGTGCCCGGCTCGCCGCACTCAATCCCGGTGCGGATATCATCGATGTCGGCGATGCGCGCACCGGCTATGCCGCCCTGTTCGAATGTGGTGTCTACAATCCCGAGACGAAAACCATCGATGTACAGCGCTGGCTGAAGGCGGAAGCCTATCGCGATCGTGAGCATGAGCGTGAAGCGGTTGAGCATCACGCGGATCATCACCATCACGATCATGGGGAGCATCATCACCATGACCACGACCATCATCATCACGATGTGAACCGCCACGACGCGGCGATACGCTCCTTCTCGCTGACACACGATGCGCCGGTACCGCGCGCCGGTTTCGAGATGTTCCTCGATCTTCTGCGCTCGGCCCATGGCGAGAAACTCCTGCGCATGAAAGGCATCGTGCAGCTGGCCGATGATCCGGAGCGTCCGCTGGTCATTCACGGCGTGCAGCAGATTTTCCATCCGCCGGCGCGGCTTGCCGCATGGCCGGAAGGGCGGCGCGAGACGCGGCTGGTTCTGATCGTGAAAGATCTGCCGGAAAGCTACGTGACGCAGCTGTTCAGCGCCTTCCTCAACGAACCGAAGGTCGATACACCCGATCGTGCCGCGCTGTTCGACAATCCGTTGGCGATCCCGGGATTGAAAGTCTAGGCCTCAGCAAGCTGCAGTGGACGTTGTGTGTGGTTCGACAAGCTCACCATGAGGGAAGTGGTTTGGCTGCAATGCTAATCGCAAAAGCTGCAGAATTTAGCGCCCTGCAATCCTCCACCTCCCTCATGGTGAGCTTGTCGAACCACGCACTGGTCTTGCTGCAAATCTGCGAATGGTGCGTTAGCCGCGCTCGATGTGAAAGCGGTGGCCGCCCTCGATGGTCACCGTCTCGATCAGCCGGTGGCCGTCGCTCAGGCAGAAATTCGGCATATCGATGACGGCGAGAGGATCGCTGGTTTCGACCCAGAGACGGCTGCCTCCGGGCATGCTTTCCAGACGTTTGCGAGTTTTCAGCACCGGCAGCGGGCAGTTCAGACCACGCAGGTCATAGGTGTCAGCCGACATGGCGGGCTCTCCGGGCAGGCAAATATACGTGGCTCAATTGCCGATGATTTTCCACCAGGCCTTTTTCGCCGGCTGTTCCGCCACCGTGGCTGTCACGTCCTGTGGTGCCTGGACGGGCGCTGCCGCCGGTGCCGGTACGGGTGCAATTGTCTGGCGTACCGGGGCAACGACATTGGCGGCGACCTGATTGGCGGTGGAAGCCGGTGCCGTGGTTGCGGCCGGGATGGCGGCAACCGTCATGCGGTGCCGTTTGCCGGCCTCGCGCTCGTCGCGGGCCTTGTCGGCGGCGACAGCGGAAGCGAGGCGGACCATGACCTGCGGCTTCAGCGCCGCGTCCTTGTCCTGCGGCGACAGGGATGGCGGCTCCTGGGTGACGCGTTCGCCGCGGGCGCGGCGGGCGCTCCATTCGGCGATGATCTTGGCTTCGTTCAGGCCCTGGATGGAACGGCTCGGCGCCTGGATTCTGCCCTTGCCGACCATGGAGGAGAATGCCGCCTCGTAATTGGTCTGATAGCTCTGATAGGCCATCTTCAGCGTTTCAGGCTGCTGCATGGGCGGGCATGTGGCCGTTGCGGCAATCGGTGCATTCGGATCGGTGGTGTTGTTGAAGACATATTTCTTCTCGCACACGTCGACCTTCGGCGGTACCTTGGTGATCTCGAAATGATCGTAGCCTTCCTTCAGGTTTTTCCAGAAGGCATAGTTCGGATCATCCTTGTAGCGCGCCATGTTGGCTGCGGTCATGCGGAACGGAAAGGCCTGGAGCTGGATCGAATCCTGCCCGCCCTTGAACGCGTCGCGGGCAAAGGCGTAGATTTCCTGGACCTGCGCATCGGTCATCGAATAGCAGCCGGACGACGAACAGGCGCCGTGCACCATCAGATTGGCGCCGGTGCGGCCGAGTGCCTGGTCAAGCGCATTGGGAAAGCCCGTGTTGAAGGACAGATAATAGCTGGATTTCGGATTCATCTGCCCGGGGCGCACGGCATAGAAGCCTTCCGGTGCCTGACGGTCCCCCTCGATGAATTTCGGGCCGAGCTTGCCCGACCATTTGCATATCTGGTAGCTCGTCACGATATCGTAGCGGCCGTTGTCCTTGCGTTTCCAGACTTCGAGAACGCTCTCTTCCTTGAAGATGCGGACCATGATCGGCGCGGTCATGGTCATGCCCTTGGTCTTCATCAGCTTGACCAGCTTTTCGGACAATTGCTTTTCGGATTTTGGTGCAAGGTCGGACACCGACGCGCCCTGGCAACCCGCCAGAAACAGGGTCAGCAATAACGGAGCAAGGATATGTGTCGGTATTTTCATCTTCGCAGCTGTTACCAGTTCGCTTCGCCGAAATTGTGTGGATTGAAATCCACAACCCCCTATTTGCATCCGGTATAGTTGATAAAGCCTTACTGCAATGAGTCAAATTGCTCAATCATGCAATTGTCACCTGCAATGAAGACAGGGCGGATTTATGGCGAAATACACTGTTTTTCCAAGATGATCCATCCGTTGCAACACGTACTTGCCCTGTAATACGCCATTGACAGGAAGCATTCGCCCTCATCAATTGTTGGTGTCCGGCCCGTGAGCGGCCGCGTTGCGTGCCCGTTTCATCAGCCGTGCAGGGAGGAACAGAATGGCAATTGCACCCTTTTTGACGCTCAAACGCCATCTGAAAGCGCCGCCGCGGCTGGTGTGGGCCGCCTGGACCGATCCCTCGATGATCGTGCGCTGGTGGGGCCCCACGGGAGCCAGAACCTTGAAGGCGGAAGCCGATCCGCGCCTTGGCGGCCGCTACCACATCGTCTTTGTCACCCCCGACGGCGAGCAGCACGATGTCAGCGGCGTCTATTGCGAGGTGCTGGTCGAGCAGCGCCTGGCCTTTACCTGGATGTGGATTACCTTGCCGGACCGGGAGTCGCTGGTAACGCTGGTGCTGGAACGGGTGGATGACGGCACATTGCTGACACTCATCCATGAGAAGTTCTACGACGAGGCGGCGCGGGATCGTCACAGGCAGGGCTGGAGCGGCGCGCTCGACAGTCTTGAGAATTTTATCAATCAACAGGCGGTGGATCATCGTGACTGAACATTCTGCAATCACATTTCGCCCGGCCTCACTGTCCTATCTGCC
The DNA here is from genome assembly GCF_049896885.1 of Phyllobacterium sp. SL163. Taxonomy (NCBI): domain Bacteria; kingdom Pseudomonadati; phylum Pseudomonadota; class Alphaproteobacteria; order Hyphomicrobiales; family Phyllobacteriaceae; genus Phyllobacterium; species Phyllobacterium sp. SL163. The sequence goes on from NZ_JAFCVE010000001.1 coordinate 607,932, forward strand.
ATTGATGGCGAAATGGCTGATGATGCCGCATATGCGTGACTCCTATCAGCCGGACCCGATAACCCCGCGCGAGGTTGCGGAGGAATATGGGCCATTGTTCACCGGAGAGACGCCCGATATCTGTCACATCGCCTATTATGGCGAGCAGCCTTTCGGTTATCTGCAATGCTACCGCAACGCGGACTATGAGGACGAGCTGCCCGCGCTCGACTATGGCATCAGTGTCGATCTGTTCATTGGCGAGCCGGACTATATCGGGCGCGGCATCGGTTCGCTGATGCTGAGGGAATATCTTGCGCAAATCGCCTTCCCGCATTTCACCGATGAGCGGTTTGCCTATATCACGCACGAGGCGGGCGATCTCGATGCGATCAGGGCATCGGAGGCGGCAGGCTTTCGGCCGGTTGACGAATTTGAAGAGGATGGCGACAGCGTTATTCTTTTCAGGTTCGAACGCAGCAGCAACGACAATAAAAAAGGCGGCGCCTGAGCACCGCCTTTCATGAAATCAGCACAAACGGTGATTAGCCGTTGAGGGCATCCTTCAGAGCCTTTGCAGGCTGGAAGGCAACCTTCTTGGAGGCTGCGATCTTGATCGTTGCGCCAGTTGCAGGGTTACGGCCTTCGCGAGCAGCGCGCGACTGTACCTTGAACTTGCCGAAGCCTGGCAGCGAAACTTCGTCGCCTGCGACGACGGCATCGGTGATGCCCTTAAGAACGCTATCAACAATCGCCTTGGACTGAACCTTTGTAAGACCCTGATCAGCGACGAGCTTCTCGATAAGATCGGACGTATTCATGTTGGCGGTTTCCTCAGTATATTCGTTGATCGAAGGCGTCTGTATGGCATGCGTTGCCGCCCCTGTCATCAGGAATAGGACGCATTTTCGGGGTTTATACCCAGTGTTTACAGGGTTTTTTGCAAAACCGGCTATGATTTTTCAGATCGGAGCCGGATGACGCCTGCAAATTCAGTCCGGTGATTCGGCCTGTGATTCCGCAGGTTCAGGGCTGCCGGTCTGCAGAGCATCGGGCATCTGCCAGATCGGAGGGTTGCCGATATGGCGCGCCACGTGGTCGATAAAGGCGCGCACCTTGGCCGAGACATGGCGGGTCGGCGGGTAGACCGCATAGATCCTGTAGGGCAGCGGCCGCGCCTCCGGCAAGACCGGGATGAGCGTGCCGCGCCGCAGCGCTTCGGCGGCGATGAACATGGGCAGGAGCACCAGGCCCAGTCCGGCGATGGCCATGTCGCGCATGGCTTCGCCATTATTGGCCACGATGCGCCCGTGCATGGCAACCGAAATGGGTTCGCCAGGGGCTGCCGGGTTTTCGAACTGCCAGAGCTGGCTGGTGTTGACGTTGGAGTAATCGATGCACGCGTAGGAGCCGAGTTCGCCGAGGTTTTGCGGCAGGCCGTTGGCTGCGGCAAAAGCCGGGCTGCAACATATGACGCGCGGGTCGGTGCACAGCTTGCGCGCAATCAGGCTGGAATCCCGCAGGATGCCGATGCGGATACCGGCATCGAAGCCGCCTTTGACGAGATCGACCATGCGGTCGTCAAACTCCACGGCGATTTCGAGATCGGGATATTGCCGGGCGAAATCGGCAATCAGGCGGCTCAGGTAAAACGTGCCGAAGGTCATCGGCGCCGTGATGCGCAAGGTGCCGCGAATGGCGCTGTAGCGCTCCCCGACGGTGTCGGCCGCTTCGGTGAGCTCGCGCACCAGCGGCCGGACACGTTCGACAAAGGCGCGGGCATTGTCCGAGGCGAGCAGTTTGCGCGGCGAGCGTTGGAACAGTTCCGTACCGAGCGCCGCTTCCAGATCGGTGATGCGCTTGCTGACCACGGATTTCGACAGGTTGAGCCGGGCGGCGGTCATGGTGATGCTGCCCGTCTCCATCACGTCGAGAAAAGTTAAGAGATCGTCGAAGCGCCATTTCATGGTTCTCTTATAGAGGACAAGAGCGCAACAACAAAGACGGTTCTGGGGAAATCGTTCTGCTATGTCGAACATGAGTTGCATCGAAGCGGGCTTTATATCGGCACCTATCGCGCAGATATTCACCCCAACGGCGCATGAGCGCCAGGCAACATCATTCAGGAGGCTTTCATGTCCCTACAATTGACAGGTATCCATCATCTGACCGCCATCACGGCGAATGCCCCGGAAAACCTGCGTTTCTACACGCAGACCCTCGGTTTGCGGCTCGTCAAGAAGACAGTCAACCAGGACGATACAAGCGCCTATCACCTGTTCTATGCCGATGGCGAGGCAACGCCCGGCACCGATCTTACCTTCTTCGACTGGCCTGTCGGCCTGGAGCGGCGCGGCACGCACAGCATTGCGCGCACGGGTCTGCGCGTCGGCAGCAAGGCCAGCCTTGTCTGGTGGAAGGCGCGCTTCAACGAACTTGGCGTCAAGTCGGACGAAATCGTCGCAATCGGCGGCCGTGACTCGCTCGATTTCGAGGACGGTGAAGGCCAGCGTTTCCGGTTGATTGATGATGGCGGCGCAACCCCGTCGCACCCCTGGGACAAGAGCCCGGTTCCGGCCGAACACCAGATCAGAGGCCTTGGCCCGATCACCATCAGCGTGCCTGATATCACCAACACGGAAGCCATTCTTCTGCATGTGATGAACATGCGCCAGACCAGCACCTATCCGTCTCCCGACGGAGCCGGTCACGTCCACGTCTTTTCCATGGGCGAGGGCGGCCCTGCTGCCGAACTGCATGTTGCCGTCCAGCCGGATCTTCCCGTGGCCCGTCAGGGTGCGGGCGCGGTGCATCACGTGGCGTTCCGGGCGCCGGATGTGCAGCAGCTGCACGAATGGACGGAAAGGCTGAAGAGTTTCCGCATGCCGTCCAGCGGCGAGGTCGAGCGCTATTACTTCCGCTCGCTGTATTTCCGCGAGCCCAATGGCATTCTGTTCGAGATCGCCACGGATGGTCCCGGCTTTACCGTTGACGAGCCGCTGGAAACGCTGGGCGAAGGATTGTCCCTGCCGCCGTTCCTCGAGGGCAAGCGGGCGTCCATCGAAGCAAATCTGAAGCCTCTGGTCTAACCGGAATGAAGAAGGCCCGGCGCACAAGCGCCGGGCCTTCTTGCATCTCAAGCCGTGCGGGGAAGGTTGGCCTCAATCCACTGCCGCACGGCATCGATGTCATGCTGCCCGGTTTCATGCCCGGCATGGACGTGCTGGACGGTAAGGTCCGCTCCGGCCCGCCGCAACAGCGCCTCGAGATCGGGTGTCTTGGCGCCGAACAGGTCGTGGTCGCCATTGACCATCAGAATTTTCGCATGGCTCAAATCCGCCTGCGGTGTCTCCTCAAGAACATTCATCGCGCGCAGGAGAATTGCATTCCTGACAAGACCGGGATGCAGCAGTATGGTTGCCACCAGCATGTTGGCGCCGTTGGAATAACCCAGAAACACCGTGCGTTCGAGATCGAGACGATAGGCCTCGGCGGCCCCTTCGATGAAGGCGGCCAGTGCTTCGGCCTCCGATCGGACATCCTGCTGGTCGAAACTCAGGGGGCCGAAGCGGCGGAACCAGCGGCCGATGCCCTCTTCATTGCTGCGCCCGCGTAAACCAATGAGGGTGGCGTGCGGCGCGGCATTGGCGGCAAGCGGCAGCAACGTGGTTTCATTGCCGTCGGAGCCATGCAAAAGCACAAGCGTCAGGCCATCGGTGTGCTCGGGCGTATAGACACGGTGCACGAAAGGCAGCTCGCGGTAGAGGAACCGCTCCTCGCCGGGCAGGCCGAACTGCGGCAGCATCACTTTGAGATTGCCGGCCTCTTCGGCAAAATGCGGCGGAATGAACAGTTGCGTGCCGAGCGTTTCCAGCGGTTCGTCCACAAGCATGCCGGGACCGTCGGTCGCCATCTCGAACAGCGTGCCGCCGGGCTCGCGCACATAGATCGAGTGAAAATACTTGCGGTCATGCATGGCGGTCGCGTCCGACCCATCCCTGATCAGGCTGTTATAGGTCTCCTGGACATGGGCGATATCGGGCGAGCGGAAGGCGACGTGATCGACCGTTCCGGTGCCGGGCGCCGAACTCCAGAAGCCGCTGGCATCGCGCACATCGACGCAATCGCCGGTATCCGAAACCATCCGCACAATCGTGTCGGTGCGCTCGCCGGCGTGAAAGCCGAAATAGGCTTCGAGAAAGGCGCAGGTGGCCTGCGGCTGTTCGGTAAGAACCGTGGCGCCGCGGATGCGCCGGATGGCGTCGGCCGCGGCAATACCCCGGACGGTCCACGGCGCGGTGCCCGTTACCTCTGATGTTCCGACGAGTTTCACGATCACGCCGTCGGGGTCTTTCAGCCGCAGGACCGTTTCGCCGAATTCCTGCGCGGGACCGGTGACGGCAATGTTGTGCTGGAGCGCGCGGGTCAGCCAGAAGCCGATGGCATCCGGGGCGATGGCCAGCGCGATTTCGCTCGGCTGGCCGTAACCCACCCGGCCGGGCGACCCGTCTTCCCAGACGAGAAAGGTGATCAATGAACCGGGGGTTGCCGATGTGTCGCCGTAGAGGAGGTGAAGCTGGGTCGCGTCTTCATAGCCGCCGGTACGCTTGACGAGCCGAAGGCCGAGAAAACCGGCATAGAAATCCACATTCGCCTGAACGCTGCGGGTGATCAGGGTGATGTGGTGGATGCCGCTTGTCATGAAGTTCCTCCGCCTGTGGATCATGCGACCAATATGCGGCGATCAATACGGGGAAAGCCAGCGGGCGGCAATCAGGCAGGGCCTGAAAAAACAACACCCACCGCGGGAGGAGGTGCGGTGGGTGCTATTTGTAAAGGCCGGCTGGGAGGAGGAGTGCCAGCCTTTGAACGTTCGGAACCTGGGAGGAGGTCATCCCGAACGTTAACTTTGAATTCGATTAGCGCGCAGCTGCGGCCTTCTTGGCAACGAAGGCGATATCGCCACGGGAGATGCCGAGGTCGTTCAGTTCACGTGCGGACAGGCGGTTCAGTTCCGTGACCGTGTCACGATAACGGCGCCAGTTGTTGTAAGAGCGGATCAGGTTCATTTCACTCACCTTGGTAACTTATTGTTTGTTGGATCATTTCTTGATCGTGACCTGCATATAGTCGATGCCCGGCGAAACTTGCAGTGACAAGAATGCATAGCTGCTTTGCAGGAAGTGCGGAGTGGATGGCCAAATTGGGGCGGGTCGAATCACGTCAATCATGATGGCCCGGAAGGGGTGCAAAAACCCGCTTCCATCTTGCCGCGGCCGCCGGCCGGCCCGGCATGGCAGTGCTACCCGCCCGGTTATCGCTGCCCGTGACTGCGGACCTTTTGAACGACCCTTCGCAGCGGCTGCGTCATCCGCCACGAAGTGCTCGATCGGATGGCGGTCAGTTCCTCCTGCAGCCGCAGAATAATCTGCGCCTGTTCCCGGGACATTTGCTCAAGTGCGCTGTGGTCCGGATTGTGCCTGTCCATGGCTGCGGCATGAAGAAGCCGCATCTTCTTGATCTCGCGCCGCAGGGCAATGTTGTCGAGCTGCTCCAGCGACGGAAAGTCATCCGATGCCGCCGCCGGGAGTTTGGTCAGGGTTTGCACGGCGATTTCCGATTCCACCCGCACTTTTTCAGGATCTATCAGGCTCTTGTGCAGCGGCAGAATGGATTCGAGGCTCGCCGACGGGGGCAGGCATCCCCGGAGGGTGGAAAAGAGATATTCGGGATCCTGGGTGAAACGCGGAAAGGCGATGAGATAAATCGGTATTCCCGCCCGCGTCAGGCGCTCGACAAGATGATGGAATCCCACGGCCAGCAGCCGGGCCTGATCGACGGGATCGAGCGCGTACACCGCGCCTCCGGGCGTTTCTCCCCAGTGGTCCCAGGTCCGTGCCTCGTCGGCCATCCATTCCTGGTTGTGATGGAGTCTCTGCAGTTCGAGAATGATCCGGCTGCTTGCCGCTTCCGCCAGATTGCGTATGGGAATGATGACGCCGTCAATCGTAATGTCGGTGCGCTTGAGCACCTCGTCGATGAACTGGTACAGCCAGGGGGATTTGACGACGTAGGGAAGGTTCGCGCCGCCATGGAGAACCAGATCCTCCAAACCGGCATTGGCGTCCTCTATCAGATGGGTCTGTCCGTTGGATCTGGTGATGTGTGTGGTCAGTCCCAGGGCATCGAGATATCGGACGAGAAGGCTCGTTCCGGCCCGGCCTGTACCCGCGATGAGGAGATGATTTGCCATGCGTGTCTCGTATTATCTGGCAAACAGATACACCCGGCCTTGGGCGGAAAACAGTTACAAGTTGTTAAGTTTGTTGATCGCGAAAAAGCCCGTTTTCTGGGCATGGGGACGCCGCTTGCGGGCAGACTTTTCGGCGCCGCGGCTGGGACGGCAAATCGAAATCCCCGATTGAACTGGTATTGAGCATGGCCTTGCTGTCGGTTCGCCGGGGCCTGGGCCAAGATCGGGCTCCTGATCCCCACGCGAGAACGAAGCCGTGTACGACGAGTATGACGACAAACAACACCTGCATTATACGACACCGGTCTGGGTGCATCTGCTGGCCTTTGGTGTCGTGGTGGGGATTGCCGTGCTGATCTGCGAACTCTGCCAATCCCTGGCCTAGAATCAGGATTGCTGCGTCATCGGCCAATGCCGGTCGCGCAAACAGGGATATCGATTTTTGTCGGGAAGGAATGGCGCGCCCGAAAGGATTCGAACCTCTGACCCCCAGATTCGTAGTCTGGTGCTCTATCCAGCTGAGCTACGGGCGCGTGCCACACTTGCGCGTTCGTCTGCGCAGGCCGGTTCGTAATCGGTTGGGCTGTGAATTGCAAGCAGCTTTGGCAAAAAAACCGCAACAATTTTTTGCCGGAACGTCGCACCCCGGTTTATTCGGTGGCTTAGCGCCTTTCCGGTCGTGTGCACCCGCGTCTTTCCGGCGGAAATGAAAAGGCCCGGAGAATGTCCGGGCCTTTGTGCAGGTCTTAAAGGTTGCGCCCGATGGCGAGGAACTTGTCGCGCCGGTCTTTCCTGAGCGCTTCGCCGTCCATCGATGCCATGGATTTCAGGGCAACGTTGATGATGTTGCCCGTCGCCTCGATCACCGCATCCTTGCCGCGATGGGCGCCGCCCGTGGGTTCAGGAATGATGCCGTCGATGATTTTCAGCTCGTACAGGTCCTGTGCCGTGATGCGCATGTTGGTTGCCGCATCCTTGGCGCGGGTGGAATCGTGCCAGAGGATCGATGCCGCGCCTTCCGGCGAGATCACCGAATAAATCGCATGTTCGAGCATGTAGACGCGATTCGCCGTGGCAATGGCGATGGCGCCGCCGGAGCCGCCTTCGCCGATGATGACGGAAACCATCGGCACTTTCAGGTTCAGCGACGCTGCCGTGGACCGGGCAATGGCTTCCGCCTGTCCGCGCTCTTCCGCCGCGATGCCCGGAAAGGCGCCGGCCGTATCGACGAGCGTGATGACCGGAAGGTTGAAGCGGTCGGCCAGGTCCATGACGCGCACGGCCTTGCGGTAACCTTCAGGCATGGCCATGCCGAAATTGTGTTTGAGGCGGGACTTCGTGTCGTTGCCCTTTTCCTGGCCGATCACGGCGACGGCCTGGCCGTTGAAACGGGCAAGACCGGCCTGGATGGCCTCGTCCTCGGCAAAGTTGCGGTCACCGGCGAGCGGCGTGAAGTCCGTGAACAGCTTGCCGATGTAGTCGACGCAATGCGGACGGTCGGGATGGCGGGCGATCTGCGCCTTCTGCCAGGGGGTCAGCTTGCGGTAGAGATCGCGCAAAGCCTCGGCCGACCGCTTTTCCAGACGGGCGATCTCGTCATTGGTGTCGAGCGCGCCGCCTTCTTCCGCAAGCTTCTTCAGTTCGAGAATCTTGCCATCGAGATCAGCAACCGGCTTTTCGAAATCGAGATAGTTGTACATGGACGACGTGTCTGCCTGCATAACGGTGGATTTTTCACGACCTAACTGGCTGTTGCGGACGCTCATGTCAAGGAAGCATGGCCGACAAGGCGCGTTCGCGGCGCCAGTTATAGGGATAATTCCGGCGAAGGTGTGGTGGAAACCCGTGGATAAGGACGAAGTTCAAGGCCTTGCCTGCGTGGCGTTCCTGGCGGAAGAGCTGCTGCGGGCGCCGCTCATGCATCCGGCTTCCTGGTCGACGTCCGGGGTTTGGCCGGTGCCGTCTTGCGTTTCGGCGCCGGCTTCTGTGCCGGTTTCGCCCGCTTGGCGGGTTTTGGGCGCTGCCAGCCGATCCATTCGCCTTCGCCGTCGTAATAGTGAAAGCCCTGCGATGCATTGTACAGGCCCTTGCGCAACTCGCCGATGTCGAGACCGGGCATGTTCTGCAGAAGGGCGGGCGGAAGATGGTCGATGTTCAGCCAGTCCGCGTGGAAATAGATGTGTTCGGGAGCCTTTTCGTTGTCAACGATGATGAACCATTCGCTCTCCATATAGTCGCCGAACCAGGGGTCGGGAAACATGGCCTGTTTGAAGGAGAAGCCGAAACCGTCGATCTCGTCCCAATCCCAGTGTTCCCGCCAGCCCATGGAGCGGATCAGCTGGCTGGACCGCGTGAACCCGGTTTCGTCGAAGCGCATCACTTCGCTATCGGCTTCGACAGGCGCCGGTTCCGGTCTCGAAAACAGCTTTTTCAACAGCCGCCACATAGAGAGTCCCGCCAAGTCTATGGTCCCGCCTGTTTCGCGGGGGAATGGGTTCAGTCTGCCAGAGGGTGGTGCTCCGTGACAAGGCGGTGCAACCGTTCCTCCATGACGTGGGTATAAATCTGGGTCGTTGAAATATCCGAATGACCCAGCAATTGTTGGACCGCACGCAGGTCCGCGCCATTCTGCAGGAGATGGCTGGCGAAGGCATGCCGTAACACGTGCGGCGAGATTGCTGAAGTCACAAGTCCGGCACGAGCAGCCAAGCCTTTCAATTCGCGGGCAAAAACCTGCCGCGCCAGAAAACCGCTTTCGGAGATGGCCGGGAAAAGCCAGGGATTGCCGGCAAGGTTCGGCAGGGCATCGCGCACGGCGAGATAGGTGGTCATTGCCGTGCGGGCCTTGCCGGAGAGCGGGACCATGCGGTCCTTCGAGCCCTTGCCGCGCACCATCAGAAAGCGGTGATCGGAGCGGGCAACCGTCACCGGCAGCCCGACCAGTTCGGAAACGCGCAAGCCCGTCGCGTAGAGAATTTCCAGCAGCGCATGCAGGCGCAGGGCGCGCAGATGATCGCCCGCCGGGGCCTCTGCATCCAGGGTTTCCAGTTCGGCCCGCCCCAGCAGTTTCTCGACATCCGCCTCGCTGAGGATTTTTGGCAGCGAACGGTCCTTCCTTGGCGCGTCCAGCGTGCCCGTCGGGTCGTCGGTGCGGATATTTTCCGTATAGAGAAAACGGAAGAACTGGCGCAGCGCGGACAGGCGCCGTGCCTGTGAGGTCGCGGCATAGCCGCGTCCGGCGATATCGTCGAGATAGGCGCGGATTGTTGCGGGCTCCGCCATGGTCAGCTGCACGCCGGCGGCGCTGGCAAAACCCGCGGCATCCTCGAGGTCGCGGCGATAGGACTCGAGCGTGTTCTGCGCTGCGCCCCGTTCGGCGCTCATCATCTCAAGAAATGTCTCTATCGCTGCTGCTGCACGCATGGCTCTACTTTGGATTGCCGGGTTTGACATTGAGCTTTTCCGCGGGAATGCGGATGGTCAGTTCCGTCTGCGTCGGATGCACGAAGGTCACGAGCGCCAGCATTCCCGCATAGACGAGCCCGGCGAGAACCGCGAGGGTGATGATCAATCGGGTCAGTGTGGGCATCAAATCGACTTTGCAAGCTGGCTTTCCATGTTCCATAATCCTGCAACGGAAACTCTTATGAATTGATGAAGGCCAGACATAAGGACAACCCCACACTTTGCTTGACGAAAGCCCGGTTTTCCTGTCGAAACGCATTTATGAACAGCATTGACGATATTCTTGGCACAGCCCAGGTTCCGGAGTTGGCCCGATCCATCCGGGAGCGCCTGGGGCACCGGTCTATTGTGCTCGTCGGTTTGATGGGCGCAGGCAAATCCACCGTGGGTAAAAAACTGGCTTCGCTGGTCGAACTGCCGTTTTTTGACGCCGACAACGAGATTGAAAAAGTCTCAACCATGACCATTCCCGAACTGTTCGAGGCCTATGGCGAAGCGGAATTCCGCGATCTGGAGCGCCGGGTTATCGCGCGCATGCTCGAAGAAGGCCCCATCGTTCTGGCGACCGGCGGCGGCGCCTATATGAACGAGCAGACGCGCGGTGCCATCGCATCCGAAGGCATATCGATCTGGCTGAATGCGGAACTCGACGTGCTGATGAACCGCGTGGTGCGCAAGCAGAACCGGCCGCTCCTGAAAAGCGACAATCCGCGCGCCGTCATGGAACGGCTGATGAGCGAGCGCTATCCGGTCTATGCGCAGGCGGATCTGACCATTCTCTCACGCGAGGAAAAGAAAGAAATCATCGCGCTTGAAGCGATGCAGGCCGTATCGCAGCATCTGGACAACAAGGAATTCCCGCGATGAGCGCCCTGACGACAGTTCCGGTCAAACTCGGAGACCGTTCCTACGACATTCTCATCGGCGCTGGCCTGATCGAGCGCGCCGGGCAGGAGATTGCCGGGCGCACGGGCGCAGGACGGGTGGCCATCGTCACCGACGAGAACGTTGCCGCGTTGCATCTGCAGCGCCTGGTGGACAGCCTGAAGGCCGGCGGCATCGAATCGACGCCGGTTCTCGTTGCCCCCGGTGAAAAGTCGAAAGGTTTTGCCACGCTCGAAACCGTCACCAATGCCATCCTGGCCGCCCGGCTGGAACGGGGCGATATCGTCATCGCCTTTGGCGGCGGCGTGATCGGCGATCTCGCCGGCTTTGCCGCAAGCATCGCCCGGCGCGGCATGGGCTTCGTGCAGATACCGACCTCGCTGCTGGCCCAGGTGGATTCATCCGTTGGCGGCAAGACCGGCATCAACACGGCGCATGGCAAGAACCTCGTCGGCGCTTTCTACCAGCCGCAATTGGTGCTGGCCGACACGGATGTGCTCGACACGCTCAGCCCGCGCGAATTTCGCGCCGGCTATGCGGAAGTTGCCAAATACGGGCTGATCGACCGGCCGGATTTCTTCGCATGGCTGGAGACGAACTGGCAGGGCATTTTTGCCGGCGGGCCGGAGCGGACCCACGCCATTGCCGTATCCTGCCAGTCAAAGGCCGATGTCGTGGCGCGCGACGAGCGCGAAACCGGCGACCGGGCGCTGCTCAATCTCGGCCACACATTCGGCCACGCGCTGGAGACAGCCACGCACTACGATTCCGCCCGTCTCGTGCATGGCGAAGGCGTTGCCATCGGCATGGTCCTCGCCCACCAGTTTTCGGTCAAGATGAATCTGGCGAGCGCCGACGACGCCCGGCGGGTCGAAGCGCATTTGCGGCAGGTCGGGCTGCCGGTTTCCATCGGCGACATTCCCGGTGCCTTGCCGCCGGCGGAGAGGCTGATGGAGTATATTGCCCAGGATAAGAAGGTGACGCGGGGCACGCTGACCTTCATTCTCACCCGCGGTATCGGCCAGTCCTTTATCGCCCGGGATGTGCCGCCATCGGCCGTTCTCAGCTTTTTGCAGGAGAAACACCCAAAATGAACCTGGAACTCTGGATCTTTTGCGGAATCATTTTCCTTCTGATCCTGATGTCTGGTCTTTTTTCAGGATCCGAAACTGCGCTGACCGCCGTGTCGCGCGCCCGGATGCACCGGCTCTCGAAGCGCGGCGATGACCGTGCAACGGTTGTCGAAGGTCTCATCGAAAAGCGCGACCGCCTGATCGGTGTCATGCTGATCGGCAACAATCTCATCAATATTCTTGCGTCATCCCTGACCACGAGCATGCTGCTCAACCTGTTCGGACAGGCGGGCGTTGCCTATGCCACCGCGATCATGACCGTGCTTCTGGTGATCTTCGCCGAGGTGCTGCCGAAATCCTGGGCGATTTCCAGCCCCGACCGCAATGCGCTGGCGCTGGTGCGGTTCGCACAGGTTGCCGTGTTCATCTTCGGCCCGCTGTCGGACCTCATCAACTGGATCGTGCGCCGCATCCTCGGCCTGTTCGGCATCGATCTCGGTTCGGTGAAATCGATGCTGTCGGCGCAGGAGGAACTGCGCGGCGCCGTCGATCTCCTGCACCGGGAGGGTTCGGTGGTGAAGCGCGACCGCGACCAGATCGGCGGTCTGCTCGACCTGCGTGAGCTCGAAGTCTATGACGTCATGATCCACCGGACGGATATGGATTCGATCAACGCCGATGATCCGATCGAGGAGATCATCGGCCAGATTCTGGCGAGCCACCACACCCGCATTCCGGTCTGGCGCGGCGACAACGACAATATCGTCGGTGTCGTGCATGCCAAGGACCTGGTGCGGGCCATCCGCGATTCCAACCGGGATTTCTCCAAGATCAACATCATGAAGGTGGCGACCAAGCCCTGGTTCGTGCCCGATACGACAACCCTGCAGGACCAGCTCAATGCCTTCCTGCGCCGCAAGGCGCATATCGCCATCGTCGTGGATGAATATGGCGACGTGCAGGGGCTGATCACGCTCGAAGACATCCTTGAGGAGATTGTCGGCGATATCGCCGACGAGCATGACATCGACGTTCAAGGCTGCCGCCCCCAGCCGGATGGGTCGGTACTGGTTGATGGCTCGGTTCCGATCCGCGATCTCAACCGGGCGCTCGACTGGAACCTGCCGGATGCGGAGGCCACGACCATTGCCGGTCTCGTCATCCACGAAACCCAGAGCATCCCCACGGAAAAACAGGCATTCACCTTCCATGGCAAGCGCTTCACCGTGCTGAAGCGGGAAAAAAACCGCATTACCCGGCTTCGTATTCGACCTTTGGAGGATGACGAAAAGGGCAAAACCAGTTAAGCTGCCGCCACTGGTTCGATAATTTTAAGATATTGTTTTTTCAGACGCTTTCCTGCGCATAAGCTAGGGGCTGCATGCATATTGTTATTGCCATTTTAAGTGGAATTGCGGCGATTTTTTACTGGATGTTCCGGCTGCAATGGGCCGCTCGTTCCATTCGGGATCTGGACAGAAATACGCCTCGTCTGAGAAACAGGAGCAAGCGGGCATTCGACCGTATCGTTGGTTCGCGCCACAGCCGGATCCGTGATCCACGGCTGGCGGCAACCGTGCTGATGATCCAGCTCGTGCGCACCGGTGCGCCGCTGACCCATGCTGAAAGACGGCAGATCATCGCGCTGTTGGCCGGTCCGCTGGGGATCGGCGATCCGGATGCGATGTTTCGCAAAGCCTGGCGCTATACCAGGCGTCGGGGTTCGTTCCCATCGATGGCTGACGATATGGTGCCGATGCTGCGGGCGCGCCTGAGCGTGGACGAGCGTTTTCAGCTGATCGGCATGCTGTGGCAGACTGCCGCCGCCTATGGCGGGGAGAGCGAGTTGCAGGCGCAGATGATCGCCCGCCTGCAACGGCAACTGATGCAAAGCGATGATGTTTAGGCAGGAAAGCCTCTAGCGGCGTGTCGCTTCGCCGGGAGCAGCCGGTTCCAGTGCGAGCGCGTGGACGCTGCCGGCCAGTTCGTCCTTCAGCACCTCGTTGATCGCCCTGTGCCGCGCGACGCGCGACAGGCCCGCAAAAGCTTCTGCGACAATGCGCACGCGAAAATGCGTTTCACCCGAACCGTCGAATGTGGCATGATGCCCGCTGTCTTCATGATGGTGGCCGGCGTGAAGGTGGCTCTCGTTGATAACGGTCAATGAAACAGGATGAAAAGCCTGCGTCAGTTTGTTTTCGATCGCTGACTGAGTGGACATTTCGTTCTCCTGCGCCCATATGGTAGTTTCATTTGGCAAACCCGTACATGATCACAAATTTACCGCCATTTCAGGCGTTAGGTTGATCCATGGGCAATTGTCAATTCTTGTCTTGTAAACCAATCCGTTGATAATCGTACGCAATGACCTCAAATTCGAAATATTTTGACAGCATCCGCATCCGCCCGAAAAAGGTGGAAGAGGAGAAATCGCGCATTCCCGTGTGCCAGTGGGATGGCTGCGACAAGCCGGGTCCGCACCGTGCACCGGTTGGGCGCATGAAGGAAGGCGAGTTCTTTCACTTCTGCATCGATCATGTCCGTGAATACAACAAAGGCTACAACTATTTTTCCGGTCTCTCCGACGCGGAAGTCGCGCGTTATCAAAAGGAAGCCCTGACCGGCGACCGGCCGACCTGGACCGTCGCAGGCCTGCCGGGCAGCGGCGCTGGCGCCAGCGCGGCGGCCGCAGCGTCTGGCGGTGCGAAGACGTCGCCGGACTTTTCCAAGCTGCGTTCGGGCCGGGCTGCCTATCAGAACCGTTTCCGTGATCCGAACAGCGTGTTCGGTGATGCACGGCCGAGTGCGCGCCTGCGTAAGGCCAAGCCATTGGAGGCAAAAGCGCTGGATACTCTCGGTCTTGATGTGAAAGCCACTGGCGAAGACATCAAGTCGCGCTATAAAGAACTGGTGAAGCGCCATCATCCCGATGCAAACGGCGGTGATCGGGCTTCCGAGGATCGTTTCCGCGACGTTATCCAGGCTTATCAATTGCTCAAACAGGCTGGTTTTTGCTAAGGACCATGTTTGGCTGAATTCGAAGCCTCCCGTCGAGGCTTCATGGGTGTGACTATCTTATTGCGTCTGCGCGTGCAGTCGCGCTGGAGGCATGATGAATAAGGTTGATCGCGATATTGCGAATTTGCCGGATACTACGGTTTCTGCCGCAAAGCTTTTCGGATTTGATACCGACATGATGGTCCCTGCCTACAAGGCAGGCGATGCATACGTGCCGGAGACCGATCCGGATTATCTGTTCGACAAGCAGACCACGCTGGCCATTCTGGCCGGGTTTGCCTTCAACCGGCGCGTCATGGTGTCCGGATACCACGGAACAGGCAAGTCGACCCACATCGAACAGGTCGCCGCCCGCCTCAACTGGCCGTGCGTGCGCGTCAATCTCGACAGCCATGTCAGCCGTATCGATCTCGTCGGCAAGGATGCCATCGTCGTCAAGGACGGCATGCAGATCACCGAATTCCGCGACGGTATCCTGCCATGGGCCTATCAGCACAATGTGGCGCTGGTGTTCGACGAGTATGATGCCGGCCGTCCGGACGTGATGTTCGTGATCCAGCGCGTGCTTGAATCGTCCGGCCGCCTGACCCTGCTCGACCAGAGCCGCGTGATCCGTCCGCATCCGGCGTTCCGCCTGTTCGCGACGGCCAACACCGTCGGCCTCGGCGATACAACCGGCCTCTACCACGGCACGCAGCAGATCAACCAGGCACAGATGGACCGCTGGTCCATCGTGACGACGCTCAACTATCTGCCGCATGACAACGAAGCCGCCATCGTTCTGGCCAAGGCCAAGCACTACCAGAACAAGGAAGGCAAGGAGATCGTCTCGAAGATGGTCCGCGTTGCCGACATGACCCGTGCCGCCTTCATCAATGGCGATCTCTCCACGGTGATGAGCCCGCGTACGGTCATCACCTGGGCTGAAAATGCCGATATCTTCAAGGATGTCGGCTTCGCCTTCCGTCTGACCTTCCTCAACAAGTGCGATGAACTGGAACGTCCGATCGTTGCCGAGTTCTATCAGCGTGCGTTCGGCAAGGAACTGCCGGAGTCGACGGCCAATGTGGTCATAGGCTGAGCGTCATCAGAGCATGGCGGGCCCGGGAGACAATTCACGCACAAATCCGAAAGGCCCGGTTGATTCCGAGCCCTTCAAGCGCGCGGTTACGGCCTGCATGCGGGCCATTGCCGGTGATCATGAAATGGAAGTCGGGTTTGGCAATGATCGCCCGGCCCTGACGGGGCATCGGGCGCGTCTGCCCGACCTGCCCAAGCGTCCGACGGCGAACGATATCGCGGTTACCCGCGGCATCGGCGATTCCATGGCGTTGCGCAAGGCGTGCCACAACGACCGCATTCATGCGACGCTGGCGCCGGAAGGCAAGCAGGCGCGTGCCATTTTCGATGCGGTCGAACAGGCGCGCGTCGAGGCAATCGGTGCCCTGCGCATGGACGGCATGGCCGAGAATCTCAGTTCGATGCTGTCGGACAAATATTCCCGCGCCAATTTTCCGGCCATCACCGACAAGGCCGAAGCACCGCTGGAAGAAGCGATTGCGCTTGTGGTGCGCGAGAAGCTGACGGGCCGCAAGGCGCCCGAATCCGCCGGCAATGTCGTCGACCTCTGGCGTGACTGGATCGAGGAAAAGGCAGCGGCTGATCTTGAGCATCTCGGCGACAAGATCAACGACCAGAACGCCTTTGCCCGCGTTGTCCGCGAAATGCTGGCTTCCATGGAGATGGCCGAAGAGCTGTCGCAGGAAAGCGAGCAGGACGAGGACCAGGAAAACAACGAGGACACGCCGGAGCCCGAAGAGAACAACGAGGGCGGTTCCGACGAAGACCAGGGCAGTGACGCATCCGAGGATGATGATTCGGAAAGCTCCAGCGACGACAGTCAGTCGGGCGAGACCGAGGCCGCCGATGCTTCCTCCGACGAGATTGACGACGACGCGGATACGGATGCGGAAATGCCCGGCGAGGCACGCCGTCCGAACCAGCCGTTTTCCAATCTCGGCAGCGAAAGCGGCTACAAGGTCTTCACCCAGGAATTCGACGAAACCACCGATGCGGAAGAACTGTGCGACGATGCGGAGCTGGAGCGCCTCCGGGCTTTCCTCGACAAGCAGCTCGCCAATCTTTCCGGTGTCGTGGGTCGTCTCGCCAACCGCCTGCAGCGGCGCCTGATGGCGCAGCAGAACCGGTCCTGGGATTTCGATCTGGAAGAGGGCTATCTCGATTCGGCGCGTCTCGTGCGCGTGGTCATCGATCCGACGCAGCCGCTGTCCTATAAGCAGGAGCGCGATACGGATTTCCGCGATACAATCGTCACCCTGCTGATCGACAATTCCGGCTCCATGCGTGGCCGTCCGATCACGGTCGCGGCGACCTGCGCCGACATTCTGGCGCGCACGCTCGAGCGCTGCGGTGTGAAAGTCGAGATTCTCGGCTTCACCACCAAGGCCTGGAAGGGCGGGCAGGCGCGCGAGGCCTGGCTGGAGCGCGGCAAGCCTGCCAATCCCGGCCGCCTCAACGATCTGCGCCATATCGTCTACAAGCGTGCCGATGCCCCGTGGCGCCGTTCCAGGCGCAATCTCGGGCTGATGATGCGCGAAGGGCTGCTGAAGGAAAACATCGACGGCGAAGCCCTGATCTGGGCGCATCAGCGTCTGCTGGGTCGGCCGGAACAGCGCAAGATCCTGATGATGATTTCCGACGGTGCGCCGGTCGACGATTCCACCCTGTCGGTCAACCCGGGCAATTATCTCGAACGGCACCTGCGCGCCGTGATCGAAGAGATCGAGACACGCTCGCCGGTCGAGCTGATCGCCATCGGCATCGGCCATGACGTGACGCGCTACTACCGGCGTGCGGTGACCATTGTCGATGCGGAAGAGCTGGCGGGTGCGATGACCGAGCAGTTGGCATCGCTGTTTGAAGAACAGGAACAGCGCCGCGCCGCAGGTAAATCTGCCGCCCGCAGACATTGAGATGAACCGTAGGGCGCTGCTTGGTCGGCGCATGCGGTTCATTCTTCTTCCGGTTCTGCCGCCCGCAGCCGTCGCGGCGGCCGATTCGATCCCGCAGAGAAATCTTTATCTGGAATTCCGGTTGGCCGAATAGATCGCCGGCGCGAAGACGGCAAGAATGGCGCCGTAGGGCACCAGCATCACCACGGCCATGACAATCTTCACCATCAGGTCGCCGAAGCCGAGCGACATCCACAGCGGGATATCCTTGCCGAGGAAAGGCACCAGCATGGCGAGCGATGAGTCGGTGCGACCCGTCGCCAGATCGATCCAGGCGAATTGGGCGGCAAAGGCGATGGAGAAAAACAGCAGTGTATCGAGCAGCGAACCGAACACGGCGGACGCGAACGGCGCTTTCCACCAGGTCAGCTGGCGCAGCTTGCTGAAAACGGTGACATCCAGCAGCTGGGCGCAGAGAAACGCCGAGCCCGAGGCGATGGCGATGCGCGGCGTTGCCAGCCAGACCGACAGAATCACCGCGATGACGAAACCGGCATAGACGACCTTGCGGGCGAATTGCGGTCCGAAACGGCGGTTCGACAGGTCATTGACGAGGAAGGCAACGGGATAGGTGAAAGCGCCGTAGGTCAGGATTTCGTTCAATCCAAGATGATTGAACGGGTACTGCACCAGAATATTGGAGGCAGCCACGACCAGGCACATGGCGAGGACGGGGAAAATGAAATCCGACAGGGAATAGGCGCGCGAAAGCGGCATTTTTTTATCCTGGGTAATGGAACCAGCAACAATAAGGCCAGCATGCGCTGGCCTCAAGCGATTAGGATGTCAGAACCGTGTCGGCCGATCAGGCAGCAACCGGCGCTTCAGCCGACTTCTTGGCGATCTGACGCTTCAGGAGGCGGGCACGCTGTGACAGCTCCTTCTCGTCAGCCTTGTTCAAGAATGCATCCAGACCACCGCGATGTTCAACGGTGCGCAGGGCATGGGCCGAAACACGCAGACGGAAGCTCTGACCGAGAGCTTCGGAGATCAGCGTAACGTGGCAGAGGTTCGGCAGGAAGCGGCGGCGCGTTCTGTTGTTCGCGTGGCTCACATTGTTGCCGTACTGTACCGATTTAGCGGTCAATTCACATGTGCGGGACATTGGGTCTCACCTTCAAAATTCATTACCTATAGCCCGAATGTTCTTGTTACCATCACACGTCGCCGTGCAGCGGCGCGCATATCGGACAGGCGGCCTATTGGGAAGTCGCGTTTCTATAGTGATATGAGCCGCGCGCGTCAAGTGTGCTTCTGCTCCGGTTTTGTGTATTTAACGGACTTGTCGCAATGTTTAACACAACTTTGCCTGCTTTGTACGGTCTCACCACAGGCAATTCACACGTGCGTGATGCAATTTGAAGGAGCGGGACATGACTGGTCTCATTCGGCGGCCCGGCTGCGGATATGCTGCGATTGCCGCAGGGATACTGCTCGTTGCGGGGGCGCTCCCGGCACGCGCCGAGGAAGTCTACAAATCCGATTACCGGGTTTCGCTGCTCGGCCTGACGATTGCCAAGGCAAATTTTTCAACCAGTGTCTCGGGCGGCGCCTATACGGTATCGGGTGGCCTGAGAAGCTCGGGCCTCGTGACCGTCTTCGACGACACCAAGGGCAATATCGATGTCAAAGGCCAGTTTGGCAAAACCGGCCCGCTGCCGAACTCCTATCTGGTCAAGTACCGGCACGGCAAGAAGGACAAGAGCACGTCTATTGCCTTCGCCAATGGCAATGTGACGGAAACCACCAATGTCCCGCCGGTCAGGAAGAAGGACAAATGGGTGGAGCTTGAGCCCGCGGCGCTGCAGGGCGTGACCGATCCGATCTCCGGCGTCATGGTTGCGGCGGACAGCATCGGCCAGGTCTGCACCCAGACCCTGCATCTCTACGACGGACAGACGCGGGTGGATCTCCAGCTCTCGCCATCCGGGAGCCCGCAGCCGTTCTCCACCAAGGGTTTCAAGGGCGATACGGTCACGTGCTCGGTCAAGTTTATTCCGGTCGGCGGCTACCAGGCGGGGCGCGATGCGATCGAATATCTGAAAAACAAAAGCAAGATCAGTCTCACCTTTGCATCCCTCGGCAAGTCCGGTATCTATTCGCCGGTGCAGGCGAAGATCGGCACGCAGATCGGAACGGTGACGGTTTACGCGACCCGTTTTGAAAAGATGCAATAGAAGCGGCGGGGGCGCCGCTCTTTCGAATGGGGGCGGCGCGTGGCTACATCAGTCGGGTTTCTTGCGGTTATCATGTGGGCGATGCTCGCGCTGTTCACCGATGTCTCCGGCAAGGTGCCGCCGTTTCAGCTGACGGCCATGACCTTCGCCATCGGCGCCTGCCTTGGCCTGTTGTCCTGGCTCTGGCGGCCGGGCGCGGCACAGCACCTGCGCCAGCCGGCAAAGGTCTGGGCTCTCGGGGTTGTCGGCCTGTTCGGCTATCACTTCCTGTATTTCACCGCCCTGCGCAACGCGCCGGCCGTTGATGCCAGTCTCATCGCCTATCTCTGGCCGCTGTTCATCGTGGTCGGCTCGGCGCTGATGCCGGGTGAACGCCTGCGCTGGTTCCATGTGCTGGGAACCCTTTTGGGACTGGCCGGTACGGTGCTGATCGTCACCAAGGGCGGCAGTGTCGGCTTCGAGGCGCAATATGCCTTCGGTTACGCCATGGCCGGGCTTTGCGCTCTGACCTGGTCCGCCTATTCGCTGCTGTCGCGGCGTTTTGCCAGCGTGCCGACGGATGCGGTGACCGGCTTTTGTGTCGCGACATCGGTTCTGTCGCTGATTTCGCATCTGGCGCTGGAGCAGACCGTCTGGCCCGAATCGCTGACGCAGTGGCTGGCCGTGCTGGGGCTCGGGCTTTTCCCGGTGGGCGCGGCCTTCTATGCCTGGGATTTCGGCGTCAAGCGCGGCAATATCCAGGTGCTGGGTGCATCGAGCTATGCGGCGCCGCTGCTGTCGACGCTTGTGCTGATCGCGGCGGGGGCCGCCGAACCGACGGTGCGTGTCCTGCTGGCCTGCCTGCTGATCACCCTTGGCGCTGTGCTTGCCGCCAAGGAAATGATTTTCCGGAAAAGGGTTTAGGGTTCCCAGCCCGGTGCGGCCAGCTCGAACTGGGCGAAGTCGAAACCTGGCGCGACCGTACAGCCAACCAGCGTCCAGTCGCCAAGGGATTTGGCTGTCTGCCAGTGTCCTGCGGGAACAATGCCCTGCGGCCGCTCGCCGGCCATGATATCCATGCCGAGCCGGTGGACCTCATGCGGCGCGCCTTCGGTTGCAATGGTCAGTTGCAGCGGTGCCCCGCCATACCAGTGCCAGACCTCGGCCGCGTCTTTCACCCGGTGCCAGGCGGAAACCTCGCCCTTCTCGAGCAGGAAATAGATGGCGGTCGAATGGCCGCGCCCGCCCACCGGCCAGCCGTTCTGGTTGTCGCGAAACATCTGGATATAGGCGCCGCCCTCGGGGTGCGGCTGCAGCCCCAGCGCGGCGCGGATCTGTTCAGCGGTCAACGTCATCAGAAATTGTCCTTACGCTTGCGGATTTCGGTGAAAACGGCTTCGTCGCTGGCGTTCTCCAGCTTAAGGTTGCGGCGGATCGCCGGGTCATGCCAGCGCAGGAACGGGTTGGTTGCCATTTCGCGCAGCAAGGTGGTGGGCAATGTCGGCAGGCCAGCCTCGCGCAGGGCAAAGATCTCCCTTGCGCGTTCCTTCAGCGCCGAATTGTCAGGATCGATCGACAGGGCAAACCGCGCATTGCTTTCGGTATATTCGTGCCCGCAATAGATCTGCGTGTCGACCGGCAGCTTGATAAGGTGGTTGAGCGATCGGAACATGGTTGCCGGCGTTCCCTCGAACAGGCGCCCGCACCCGAGCGAGAACAGCGTGTCGCCGGTGAAAACAACTTTGGCGTCGGGGATATGATAGGAAATCTCGCCGGCGGTATGGCCGGGCGTGGAAATGACGAACACGTCGAAATTGCCGAAGCGGAAGCGGTCACCGTGCTTCAGCGTGCGGTCGATGCCGGGTATATTGGCCTTTTCCGCGTCCGGACCGAGGATTTCGAGCTTGAACCGCTTTTTCAGCGCAAGATTGGCGCCGACATGATCATTGTGGTGATGGGTCGAGAAAATGTGGGTCAGCGTCCAGCCGCGGAGCTTGAGCGCGTCGAGCACAGGCTTTTCTTCCGGGGCATCGATGGAAGCGGTGAGATTGGCATCGGGGTCGTGGATCAGCACGCCGAAATTGTCGCTGAGCGCGGTGAACTGTTCTATCTGCAGATTTGACATGGGGCCTGTCCGGTTTGTGCGTTGCGATCAGGATAGCCAGCTGTCCGGCAGGCGCAACCCGTCTCCAAGCCATTTTCTTGATGTTATGATTTGCCGTGTTAGCTTGAATGCATGCATCTCGATATCATCGACCTCCGTGCCTTTTATGCTTCCACCCTCGGCCACCTGACCGAGCGGGCGATTACCATGGCCCTTGCGCCGATCTGGCCGAAACTGCCGGGCGAACGGCTTGTCGGTCTTGGCTATGTCGTGCCCTATCTCGACCGGTTTCGCGGCGATACGGAGCGGACATTCGCCTTCATGCCTGCCGGGCAGGGCGCGGCGAGCTGGCCGCCGGCGGAAGCGTCGTCGACGGCGCTGGTGTTCGAGGAAGACCTGCCGCTGCCCGACTCTGCCGTGGACCGCATTTTGATGGTGCATGCGCTGGAACATGCGGAGGACCCGCGCGAGACGCTCAAGGAAATGTGGCGGGCGCTTGCCCCGAACGGGCGGCTCGTCATCGTCGTTCCCAACCGGCGCGGCCTGTGGGCGCGCTTCGAGCACACGCCCTTCGGCAGCGGACGGCCCTACAGCCGGGGGCAGTTGATCCGCCTTCTGCGGGAAACCAATTTCACGCCGGGTCCGTGGGCCGAGGCGCTGTTCTTCCCGCCATCGTCGCGGCGCTGGATCATGCGCCCGTCCAGCCTGTTCGAGCGGGTCGGACGGCGTTTCTGGCCGGTGTTCTCCGGTGTTCTCATCGTGGAGGCGCAAAAGCGCATCTATCAGGGCCTGCCGGTCGCCCAGCGGTCATCGCGGCGTGTCTTCGTGCCGGTGCTCTCGCCGCAGGGCACGGCGATGCGGCGGGACGGGCCGGACGAGAATTGAGCGTCAGCGCCGCAGCAGGAACACCGCCTGCTGGCCGAAGAGGTTCCAGAAACCCCAGGGCATGTTGAAGCCGATTCTCTGGCCGAAGGCATTGAGCGCCACGGCCGTTTCCACCTGCGCGCCGATCTCCCTCGTCATGTCGACAAAGTCGTTGATGGTGCAGAAATGGATGTTGGGCGTGTCGTACCAGCTGTAGGGCAGCTCTTCCGTCACCGGCATGCGGCCGTTGACGAGCAGCGAGGCGCGCATGCGCCAATGGCCGAAATTCGGGAAGGAGACGATGGCCTTCTCGCCGATGCGCAGGAGTTCGGTCAGGACATTCTTCGGGTTGCGCGTCGCCTGCAGCGTCTGCGACAGGATCACGTAATCGAAGCCCGCATCGGGATAATATTTCAGGTCGCTGTCCGCATCGCCCTGGATGACCGAGAGACCGCGCGCCACGGATTCGTTGACGCCCTTCTGCGACAGCTCGACGCCGCGTCCGTCGACATTCTTGGTGTTCTGCAGGAGTTCGAGCAGTTCACCGTCGCCGCAACCGACGTCGAGCACCCGCGCGCCGGGGTTGACCAGCGAGGCGATGACGTCGAAGTCGACGCGCGAAGTGGTGTTCACGCTCATGGCTGCAGGAGCCCCCTGGCACGCGCCGCAGAGCGGATGAAACCGTTGATGGCCGAGAACATTTCCGGCTCGTCGAGCAGGAAGGCGTCATGGCCGCGGTCCGTTTCGATCTCGACGAAGGAGACGGAAGCACCGGCGGCATTCAGCGCGTGGGCAACGGTGCGGCTTTCGCTGGTCGGGAACAGCCAGTCGCTGGTGAAGGAGACAATGCAGAACCGTGTCTTCGATCCGGCAAAGGCATCGGCCAGCCGTCCCTCATGCTCCGCTGCCAGATCGAAATAATCCATGGCGCGGGTCATGTAGAGGTAGGAGTTGGGGTCGAAGCGCTCGACGAACGACATGCCCTGATGACGCAGATAGCTTTCGATCTGGAAATCCGCGTCGAAACCGAAGGTCACGTTCTGCCGGTCCTGCAGGTTGCGTCCGAATTTGCGGTGCAGGGCGGTTTCCGAGAGATAGGTGATATGCGCCGCCATGCGGGCCACGGACAGGCCTTTGCGCGGAATGGTACCTTCTTCCAGATAACGGCCTTCCCGCCACTCCGGGTCCGCCATGACGGCCTGGCGGCCCACTTCATGGAAGGCGATGTTCTGCGAGGAGTGGCGCGCGCCCGTGGCAATGGCGACGGCGGCAAAAACCCGGTCGGAATGGCTGGATGCCCATTCCAGAACCTGCATGCCGCCCATGGAGCCGCCGACCACGGCGAAGAGCTGCCTGATGCCGAAATGATCGACCAGCATGGCCTGCGCCCGCACCATGTCGGCAATGGTGATGATCGACAGGTCGAGCGCGTAGGGCTTGCCGGTTTCGGGATTGATCGAAGCCGGGCCGGTCGAACCGAGGCAGCCGCCGAGCACATTGGAGCACAGGACGAAGAAGCGGTCCGTATCGATGGGCTTGCCCGGGCCAACGAGGGTTTCCCACCAGCCATTCTTGCCTGTCACGGGATGCACATTGGCAACATGCTGGTCGCCGGTCAGCGCATGGCAGATCAGGATGGCGTTCGACTTGTCGGCATTGAGCGTGCCGTAGCTCTGATAGGCGATACGGAACGGGGAAAGCACGACGCCGCTGTCGAGATGCAACGGCTTGTCGGCGCCAAACTCCACCACGGGGCTGTGGGGATTTGTCGCTTCCTGGCTTCTCTGATCGGGACTGGCGGACGGGTTGCTGAATTTCGTCATTTTCGCGCGATTTTAGCTTTGTGGGCGGTAGCTATGGTCGCACAACCGGCAAAGTCAATGGTTTCTTTGATTTTCCGGACTTGGCGCCGCAAGTTTGGCTCGACATCGCGTCTGTTGGCGGCTATGCCCCGTGGCTTGAGCCATTGCCTGCGATGACCATCGATTTCAACGATGTTACGGATCTTGTGAATCATGACAACGACATTGAAAGACACGCGCCCCACACCCAAACCCGGTGTTCTCGACATTGCCGCCTACGTCCCCGGCAAGGAATCGGCCCCCGGCGTTGCCAAGGTCTACAAGCTCTCTTCGAATGAAACCCCTCTGGGCGCGAGCAAGCACGCGACCGAGGCCTATCACGCCGCATCCGCACGCCTCGAAATCTATCCCGACGGCCAGGCCACCCAGCTCAAGCAGGCGATTGCCGACGTGCATGGGCTGAATGCCGACAACCTGCTGTGCGGCAACGGCTCGGATGAACTGCTCGGCCTGTTGTGCCAGACTTACCTCTCGCCCGGCGATGAGGCGATCTACACCGAGCACGGTTTCATGGTGTACAAGATCTACATCATGGCGGCCGGTGCGACGCCTGTCGTGGCCAGGGAAAAGAATGAGCAGGCGCACGTCGATGCCATTCTCGCTGCTGTCACGCCGCAGACCAAGATCGTGTTCCTGGCCAACCCGAACAATCCGACCGGCACCTACATTCCGTTCGAGGAAGTGCGCCGCCTGCATGCGGGCCTGCCGAAGAACGTCCTGCTTGTTCTCGATGCGGCCTATGCGGAATATGTGCGCCGCAACGACTACGAAGCGGGTATCGAGCTCGTCTCGTCGTTCGAGAACGTCGTGATGACCCGCACCTTCTCGAAAATCCACGGCCTTGCCGCCCTGCGGATCGGCTGGATGTTCGCGCCGGCGCATGTCATCGACGCGGTCAACCGAATCCGCGGGCCGTTCAACCTGAACTCCGCCGCCATAGCGGCCGGTGCCGCCGCTGTCCGCGACCGTGCGCATGTCGACAAGGCTGTTGCCTTCAACGATACATGGCTGCCATGGCTGACCGAACAGCTGTCGGCGCTGGGCCTGCGCGTCACGCCGTCGGTCGGCAATTTCCTGCTCGTGCATTTCCCGGACGATGCGGCGAAATCGGCCGACAAGGCAGACGCCTATCTGACCAGCAGGGGCTATATTTTGCGCCGTGTTGCGGGCTACGGATTCCCCAACGCGTTGCGCCTTACCATTGGATCCGAGGAAGCCAATCGCGGCGTAGTCGCTGCACTCTCCGAATTCTTGAAGTAAACAATGTCCAAAATCCATTTCGATACCATTGCGCTGATCGGCATTGGCCTGATCGGTTCGTCGCTGGCGCGCGTCATCAAACGCGAGGGCCTGGCAGATCACATCGTCATCTCGACCCGCAGCGAAAGCACGCTGCAGCGCGCCGAAGCGCTGGGTCTGGGCGACAGCTATGTCCTCGACAGTGCGGAAGCGGTCAGGAACGCCGATCTGGTCATCATTTCCGTGCCCGTCGGCTCGTCCGGTGACGTTGCCAGGCACATTGCCGGATCGCTGAAAGCCGGCGCCATCGTCACCGATGTCGGTTCGACCAAGGGATCGGTCATCGCGCAGATGCAGCCGGAACTGCCGGCGCATGTGCATTTCATCCCCGGCCATCCGCTCGCCGGTACGGAATATTCCGGACCCGACGCGGGTTTTGCCGAGCTCTTTGCCAACCGCTGGTGCATCCTGACACCGCTTGATGGCACCGATCCGGTTGCCCTCGACCGGCTGACAAAATTCTGGGAAGCCTGCGGCTCGCGGCTCGATACAATGGACCCGGTGCATCATGACCGGGTGCTGGCCATCGTCTCGCATCTGCCGCACATCATTGCCTACAACATTGTCGGCACGGCGAGCGACCTGGAAGAAGTGACCAATTCGGAAGTGATCAAATACTCCGCCTCCGGTTTTCGCGATTTCACCCGCCTTGCCGCGTCGGACCCGACCATGTGGCGTGACGTCTGCCTGCACAACAAGGATGCGATCCTTGAAATGCTGGCGCGGTTTTCCGAGGATCTGGCCTCGTTGCAGCGGTCAATCCGCTGGGGCGACGGCGATGCGCTGTTCGATCTCTTCACCCGCACCCGTGCCGTCCGGCGCGGGATCATCGATGCGGGTCAGGAAGTGGACGCCCCCGATTTCGGACGCCAGAAGGCGGGTGCCAAGAGCGCCTGACAGCACTGCGCCAGCTGTACTTGCCCTCACAGCGAGGGCAGGCGGCCGATGCTGATGAAGCCGACCGACATCTTGCCGTTCTTGACCGAGACGGGAAGTGTCGGCGCGCCGCTTGCATCCTTCGGCACGAAGGCCATGGCCTGCAGCACGGATGAAATGATCTTGTCCTGACCGGGGAAGATGCTCTTTGCCGTATTGGCAACGCTTTCCGGGTTGCGCAGGGTGATCTTGAAGTCGCCGCTGATGCGTCCGTCGTCCGCCACGGAGAAGGGCCCCGATAGGGCGATGCCGCTGCCGTCGGGCAGGGCGAGATCCACGTTGCGCAACAGGCCGGACTGTCCGCGCAGGATGCTCAGATCACGCTCCGTCTTGCCGATCAGGGCAAAGCCGTTTGCCATCTGGATATCGGCGGCGCCGGTCAGTTCGGGCAGCGGCTTGTCATAGACCGTGTTGTCGGCAACCTTCAGGCTGCTGAAAGACAGCGCGATATCCATGACCGGCTCCATGGCGCGGAAATGCAGCTGGCCGTCCTTCAGGGTGGCAAACGGTGTGCCGGCACCGGACGGGTTGTGCTGGGTGACGACGATATTGCGGCCCTGCACCGACAGGCGTTGCGGAATGGGCTTGTCCAGCCGCACGCTGGATTTCAAATTGTCCCAGTTCAGGTCGAGCGGCGGCATGCCGGGAGCGCTGACGGCAGCCGGGCCGTCGATCTCGCTCACGATGTGGAAGGGTGCATAGACCTGCGCGGCGGAGCGGAAGGCACCGGCACTGACGGAAACATTTTTCGCCTGGTCGACCCATGACACCTTGGAGCAGTTGAGGCCAAGGCGGAAGGGATAGCCGCTGGCCGCCGCATTGTCGCAAGCGGCGTTGATGCCCTTGGCCTGCAGGCCGGCAATATTGGCGGCAACCCGCGTTTCCAGCATGTTGGCCACGTAGTACCACCCGCCCGTATAGAGCAGGCCGACGAGGACGATACCTGCGGCCAGGAAACGGATACGCCGTCCGGCATTGTAAGGTTTGTCGGCAGTGCTTGACGTCATGGTCCGGGTCTCGCTATCGGTCAGGGAAGAAGCTTCGCAATGAAGTACAGCTATCAGGACGGATATGGGCGATTTTTGGGTCTTTGGCTATGGTTCTCTGATGTGGAAGCCAGGCTTTGCACATGTTGAAACCATGCATGCGCGCCTGCACGGCTACAGGCGGGCGCTGTGCGTGCATTCCTACGTGCATCGCGGCACGCCGGAACGGCCGGGGCTTGTGCTCGGTCTCGATCATGGCGGTTCCTGCCTTGGCCTGGCCTTCCGGGTTCCCGGCGAGCTTGAAGACGAGGTCGTCGCCTATCTGCGCGAGCGGGAACTGGTCACCAATGTCTATCTGGAGAAGCGGCTGGCCGTCCGTCTGAGCGATGGCCGCAAGGTCGAGGCACTGACCTATGTGGTCGACCGCAGGCATGTTCAGTATGCGGGGGCGCTGACGGTTGAACAGGCTGCCGCCACCGTGCGCGGCTCGGTTGGCCAGTCCGGCCGCAACGAGGATTACGTGCACAATACGCTTGAACACATGCGCAAGATGAATATCCGCGACCACTGGTTCGAGACCCTGGTCGCCGCCATCGACCGCAATCCCGGCTAGGGATCAGGTTGTAATTTTTCCAGTTGCAGCAGCTGCCGTGCGTGGTTCGACAAGCTCACCATGAGGGAGGTGGTTTAGCTGCATTGCTAATCACAAACGTTGCAGAATGCAGCTCTCTGCAACCCTCACCCTCCCTCATGGTGAGCTTGTCGAACCACGCACTATGGGTGTTGCGGACCCCGGAAATCTCAGACCGTTACCCCGAGCTCCTTCAGCCGCTGCACTGCCGTCGGCGGCAGGGGCGGCGGGTTTTCAGAACGGGCCGCCTCGATCAGCAGTTCATCGCATGCGGCTTCCGTCACTTCCTGCAATTTTTTCAGGAAGCTCTCGGCGTCGAGGCCCGGCTGGATCGGCGGCAGGATGCGGCAGCGGATCGTGCCGGGAAAGCGGCGGAACTTGCGGCGCGGCCAGTATAGACCGGCGACATGGGCGATCGGCAGCACCGGCACGCCAAGCTCGGTATAGATATGCGCCACGCCATATTTATAGGCGGGCGGTGCACCCGGTGCGGTGCGGGTGCCTTCCGGATAGATCATCAGCTGGCGGCCCTGGGAAACGGCGTCCCGCGCCCCCCGGATCGCCGTCTTCATGGCGACCGAGCGTTTGCCCCGGTCGATCGGCACCATCTTCATCTTGAGGATGTACCAGCCGAACAGGGGAATCCACATCAGCTCGCGTTTGAGAATATAGACGGGATCGGCGATCTGCGGCAGGAAGGCATAGGCATCCCAGAACGATTGATGTTTGGGCGCGCAGATGTAGGGACCATCGGGAATGTTCTCGATACCCTCGATCACGTGATCCGTGCCGGCCAGAACCTTCTGCAACCAATGGTTGGACCTTGCCCAGTTCTTCGGCACGCTCCAGGCATTCCTGCGGGAGCTGAGGAAGTAATAGGGCGTGAAGATGATCATCTGGATGATCAGGTTGAGATAGAAGGCGATATTGAAGACAATTGATCGGATGATCGTCATCGGGGTCCCGGTCATGGCGGTTGGTCAGGCCTTCGTTATACCAACTTGCGCGCGCCGTGAACTCCCAATCAGCCGCCCCTGATCCATCGAACGAAGGTTTGTGTCCCCGCCGACAGGCTGTCGGGCAGGGCAGAGCGTATGACCGCGCCGAGATATTTCACATATTCGACGACAAGCACGCGCACCACCTGGCCGCGGGCCAGCCAGTCGCCATTGCGCAGATCGCTGTTGACTATGGGGTAGGGGATGAACTCGATCTCCTGCGAGGCGCGCCGCAGCTCCACCAGTGTCCGGGGCATGTGGTAATTGTTGGTGACGACAATGATGCGCGTGTAATGGTTGGCCTTGGCCCACTTGATGCTCTCGGAGGCATTGCCGATCGTGTCGAGCGCCGAGCGGTCGATGTCGACACAGCATTCAAACAGCGTGGCATCGCCGCGCGTTACCCGCTGCAGCTCGCCGCGCTTGGTCGAGGGATGGACCCCGCTGATGAAAAGCCGCTTGCCACGCTTGTTCTTGAGCAGGTCAAGCGCGCCTTCAATGCGCGAATAGCCGCCCGTCAGGACGACGATGCCATCAGCCGGTTCAACCAGTTCAGGCGTCTGCATGGTGCTGACATGATCGCTGAAGACAATGAACCCGCCGAGGAACAAGCCGAGCGCCAGAACGCCGAGCAGGAAGAACGGGCGGGCAACACGCTTGCGCAATGCAGACGCAAGTCCGCGCGGGCGGGCTTCGGCGCCTGCCGGCGGTTGGTTGCTGCTGTCGTCCGTGCCGTCCATTTTCTGATCACGCGTTGCCTTGTTCGAGAGTCGTGCCACCGGGAGTGTATAAGCCTTGCCGGCAAACCTCCCATGAATTTTATGTCGTCAAATTGAATCGAAATCGCTCAGGTATCGTGACTGTCGCCTGCGCGCCCGTCGACCTGGCGTAAATGCGCTATGACTGTCATTCGTGTTGTAATCATGGTCAAAACACTGACTGCGAGAATGATCAGCACGACCCCGGTATAGCCGCCTGACCCGATGGAAAAATTGCCGAACAGGGCTGTGGCCTGATCGGCTTCCGGCGTTGCCAGATTGCGGGACGACCACCAGCCAATGAGCAGAAAGATCAGGATGGCCAGCGCGCCGCCGCATAATGCGCCTTTCAGGGCGGTCCAGAAAAAGTGCCGTTCGAACTGCCGGGCGACGAATTTCTGTTCCGCGCCGATAAAATGCAGCACTTCGATGATGTGACCATTACCAGCCATGGCGCCGCGCGTGGCAAAAATCACCGTGAGAACCGTGGCGGCGATGACCAGCCCGAGCACCGTCATGCCGATCAGCACGGTGGAACGGGCCATGGACACGAGCCGGTCGACCCAGGTGCGGTGATCGTCGAAACTGGCACCCGGGATGTTCTTCACGAGTTCGCTGCGCAGCAAGGCGAAATCCGGTGGGGAGGCCTCGTCGAGCGTGACGACGACCAGCCGCGGCACCGGCAAATCATCGATGTTGAGCCCGGTGCCGAGCCATGGCTCCAGCAGACGGGCCGTGGCCGCCCGGTCGATGACGCGGGTGGATTTGACCCCAGAAAAGCCCTGTGCAAGCTTGCCGGCCTGAACGAGCAGCGCTTCCATGTCCTGGCCCTCGACCGGACGGATCTGGATGGTGGCTTCGGTCGAAATCTGGCTCTGCCATGTCGCCGCGGTCGACTGGACGAGACTGACCGCCCCGATGGTCAGGCAGGCGAGGAACGTCATGATGGCGATCACGATCATCAGGGCATGGCCGACGACATTGCCGGCGGGCACGATGGGCGCCTGGCCGTTCTTGCCACGCACAAGCTGGATGGCGCGACCGGTCAGATCCGCGGCCAGCTCCCTGAGGCGGGCGGCGTCAATCATAGATGTCGAGCCTCCCCTGATCGAGAATCATGCGGCGCGCATTGACCTGATCCATCAGGGTAAGATCGTGGGTGGCTATGACCACGGCGGTACCGGAACGGTTCAGTTCGCCGAACAGGCGCAGCAAGCGCCGGGCAAGGGGCGGATCGACATTGCCGGTCGGCTCGTCGGCCAGCAGGATTTCCGGCTGGTCGATCAGGGCGCGGGCAATCGCGGCACGCTGTTTCTCGCCGCCTGACAGCACCGGCGGCAGCACGTGCATGCGTTCGCCCAAGCCAACCCAGTGCAGCAATTCCTCGACTTCCGCGCGATAGGTGGCTTCCTCCTTGCCGCGCACCCGCAGCGGCAGGGCGACATTCTGGTAGGTCGTCATGTGATCGAGCAGGCGGAAGTCCTGGAACACCACGCCGATCCGGCGGCGCAGCAAAGGCATTTCCTTGGAGGAGATGGTCGCGATGTCCTTGCCAAAGACGGTGATGAGACCGCGCGTCGGCTTCAGCGTCATGAACAGCAGGCGCAGCAGCGATGTCTTGCCCGCGCCCGACGGGCCGGTCAAAAACTGAAACGAGCGGGGTGAAATATGGAGGCTGACATCACGCAGAACCTCCGGGCCCATCCCGTATCGCAAACCGACATTCTCAAAACGAATCAAGCTGACTTTCCAAGTTTCTTGTCCACGCGTGTTTTATTCAGCGCGGACGGATTTGACCACCCATCAATCGCTGCATCCGTTCGGCGAAACATTAATTATTGGGCGATAGGCTGCCACAATGATTCGGAGGATCATGACTGCAACATGGCAGAACGACCGGAAAACACGTGATTGCACGGTTTAAAACGATGAGCGGCGAAACTGTTTCGCATATTGTCCCGGCGCTCCACTTCGACAAGGGCGGGGCGGAAGACGCAATCTATGAATCCATGTCACCCCCTTCCTCCCGGCAAAGCCTGGACGCACATTTCCCCGTAAACGCGCGCATGACAATTCTCCAAAAGTCGCAGGAGGCGCAGGCGCGCATGCCCGGCTTCGCCTATTGGCTGCTGGTGCTTCTGGTTGCGGCGTCGACGTTCTGGATCTGCGGCGGGCATGTGCTTTTCAGCCAGCGGCATGCCGCCGGTTCCCACATGCCTGGCATGAGCGTGTCCGCGCCCGCAGGCAACGCGATCCGTTGACCGGCGCCGATTGACCGGTCGAAAAAACGCTGAGGTTTTGCTTTTCCGGCCGATATCGGGCTATAGAGCCTTTCAAACAGGAAAGGCTCCAGGAGCCTTGCTTACCGGAAAATCAGGAAGAGTTGCATGCCGAAAGTTGGCGAGAAGAATATCGATGTTCTATTCAGTGCGCAGGAGATCGCCACGCGCAATCTGGAACTGGCGCAGGACATTGTGGCAAAACGGTTTGACAACCTGCTGGTGATCTCGATCCTCAAGGGATCGTTCATCTTCGCGGCGGACCTGATCCGCGCCATGCACGACGCGGGCGCCGAGCCTGATGTCGAGTTCATCACCGTGTCCAGCTATGGCAAGGGCACCGAGAGCAAGGAAGTGCGGCTCCTGCGCGACATCGACAGCGATGTGCACGGCCGCGACGTGCTGTTGATCGACGATATCCTGGAATCGGGCAGGACGCTGAAATTCACCCGCGAACTGATGCTGGAGCGCGGCGCGCGCAGCGTGTCCATCGCCGTATTGCTGGACAAGAGCGTGAAGCGGAAAACCGATATCGAAGCGGATTTCAAGGGCTTCGAATGTCCCGACTATTTCGTCGTCGGCTATGGCATGGATGTCGGGCATTCCTTCCGGCAGCTGCCCTATGTCGGTGTCGTCCGGGACTGAGGCTCTAGTGGAACGAATTTCACATCACGCGCAGCATGCGAATGTCAGAATCGGACGACTAGCCTCAGTTGAATTTCAGCAGGCGCTCCAGATAGTCTTTTTCCATCTGCGGGCTTAGCGCATTGCCGAGCCGCTCGCGGATGGCATCGAGGATTTGCCGGGCGCGCTGGATATCGGCCTGCCCGGGCAGCATGTTCCGGTCCGGCCCGAAATCGGTGCCGCTGTCGGATTTGGACGGCCGTCCCAAGGGGTCGCGGTCACTCTGCTGTGGACCGCCCGGCTTGCCCGCCCGGCCCATGGCCTGCATCTGCTTCATCATGTCCTGTCCGCCCTTGCGCAGGGAATCCAGCGCATTGCTCTGCTGGTCGAGCGCTTGTCCGCCATCAGCCTCGCCGAGGGATTTCTGGGCATCTCCCATGGATTTTCCGGCGTCACCGAAATCCTTGTTGGGCGTAACGCCCTGGCCGTTCAGATCGTCCATCAGCTGCTGCAGGTCGGATTGCAGCTTGCCCTGGCCGTCCTGCAGGCCCTTCAGCGCCTTGGCGATATCTTCCTCTGACATCTGGCCCTGCTGGCCGTCCTGTCCCATCTGGCCGCCGAACTGGCCATTGTCCTGCATCATGCCATTCTGGCGCTGCTGTTCCAGCCTGTGGGTCTCGTTCATCATTTTCTGCTGGCGCCGCATCAGATCGCCGAGCTTGTCCATCTGCTGTTTCATCTGGTCGCCCTGGCCGTTCTTGCCCTGGGCCTGGCGCATCTGCAGATTGTTCAGCATGTCGTTGAGCTGCGAGAGCAACTGCTGGGCCTGCTCCTTCGAGCCCTGCTTGGCCAGTTCCTCGATCTGCTTGAGGATGCGGTCGATATCCTCCTGCCGCAATTCGCGGGCGTTGGGATCGGGCGCCTGCGCCATGTTGGGATTGCGCTGGGCCTGCTGGGCAAGCTCGCGCATATATTTGTTCATGGCCTTGCGCAGGTCGGCCATGCGCTTGTCGATTTCTTCGGGACTGGCATTCTGCTCGATCGCCTGGCGCAGCGCCTCCTGGGCTTCGCGCAGACTGCGCTCGGCGTCGGACAGGGCGCCGTCTTCGATGCCGCGCGCCACCTGCCACATATAGGCGACGACATCGCGCAGCTGGTCATCGCTCTTCGCAAGGTTGAGCCGGGAGCGGATGCTGCGCAGACCCAGATAACGGGCCGGATTCCGGATGGTCTCTTCCGGCCACAGGGTAATGGCATCCAGCATGTTCAGCACATCCGGCTTGGCATTGGCGTTCAGCGCCAGCATGCGCCGCTGCTCCACCACCGCGCGCGCCAGCGGATTGGCAAAGGGACGTTCCGGCATGACAAGGGTTTTGGTCTCGCTCCTGCCTTCCTGCCCGGCATCGTCAACCGCGACAAGCGTCATGCGGATTTCCGATCCGGCCCAGACATGTTCGGTCAGGTCCCGCGTCGTTTTGGTCTCGCCGCCGTCCGCGCCGCGCTTCGGCAGGCTGAGGGGGATTTCCGGGGCCTCGAACAGCGGCCTTGCATCCTTTGCCGGCGGCTGGACCTGCTCGACCTTCGCCTGCGCGCTGGCCGCACCATAATCGTCCCTGATTTCATAGGTCAGTTCCATCGTGCCATTGACGGCGCTCGATGGTTCCCTGGTGAAGCGGATGGTGGGCGGCTGGTCCGGCAACACCGCAAACGCCCATTCGGAATGTACGGTGCCGTTGTTGATCAGTCCCACTGTGGCGTTGGTATCGAGGGTCAGCTCGTAATTGCGCGGCTGGTCTTTTGCCGGGGCGGTGTCGGCCGTCTTCGCGTCCTGCTTGACCGGAACGTCGGCGGGCTTGCCGTCCGGCAGGGTCTGCGTCACCCGTTCGGTTCCGTTGCCGCCGATGATGCGGATGGTCAACGTACTGTTCTGCGGGACGGTGAACTGTTTTTCCTGGTCATTGGCCGCCGAGGTGAGGAAAACCGGCGGGCGGCCCGTATAGCGCGGCGGGGTGACCCAGGCGTCGATGCGGGGCGGCAGCGCATTGCTGCTGCTGTGGCTCTGGAATGCATCGCCGAGACGTCCGCCGAGCGGACTGCCGGAAAAGGCGAAGGCGATGACGAGAAGCAGCCCGATCACGGCCCGCAGACCCCAGGGGTCGATTTCCGGGATGTTTGTCCGGGGCAGGCCGGTTTTCAGGCCTCTGATGCGTTCGGCCATGCGCTTGCGGTGCTCGTCCCACAGGGCCTGGGCAAAGGGATCGTCCGTGCTGGTCGCCAAGATTTCCGACTGGACGGCAATCGGCTGGTGATCGAGCGTGTTGACGTCTTCGATGCGGCGGCTGACATCGGCATGGTCCGGCAGGCGGAATCTCAGCAGAGTGTAGAGGCACACCGGAAGCGACAGGACAAACAGCGTCAGCAGGCCGAGACGGACCAGATCCGGCATCATGCGGAACAGGCCGAACCAGGCGACGATCACGAACAGTGCAGCGACAAGCAACAGCGGCAGAACCCGCGGCCATAACCGCTCGAAGGCCAGGGTCAGCCACGCGGACAAGCGGAGCCGATCGATACTCTTGAAAATATCGAACCTGACCCTTTCAGCGTCCCGCTCATCGGGGTGTTGACCGGTCATCCCTGCTCCATCTCGTCACCCTGCGATTCCATCATGACCGCATTGACGCTGGTCAAGAATACCACTCATCGTGGCAAAGGCGAGGCCTTGGCGCAAAAAGCCGTTCACCGTTCTGTGTGCCGGCTGGTTTCAGAGCCAGTCCGGTATGGAATCGAGACCGATGAGTTCCTCATAGGTCGTCCGCGGGCGCACCACGTGAAAGCGGTCGCCGCTGACAAGCACTTCCGGCACCAGCAGGCGGGTGTTGTAGGTTCCCGACTGAACCGCGCCATAGGCACCGGCCGTGCCGATGGCGATCAGGTCGCCGGGGGCTGGACGCGGCAGGTCGCGGTCAAGACCGAGATAGTCGCCGGTTTCGCAGACCGGGCCGACGACATCGCCGCGAATGCGCGGATGCGACGCTGATGGCTCCTTGACCGGACGGATCGTATGGAACGCGTCATAGAGCGTCGGGCGGATGAGGTCATTCATCGCCGCGTCGACGATGATGAAATTGCGCGCGTCGCCTTCCTTGACGAAGATCACTTCGCTGACCAGGATTCCGGCATTGCCGACGATCAGGCGGCCCGGCTCGAAAATGGTCTTGAGCCCGAGCGGCTTGATATGCCGGGAAACGATCGCCGCATAGGCGTCGGGCAGGGGCGGCGGATTGTTGTCGAAGTGATAGGGAATGCCGAGGCCGCCGCCGAGATCGACATGCTTGATATCGTGGCCGTCAGCCTTGAGGTCGCCGACGAGCTGGGCAAGCAGGGCGAAGGCATCGTCAAACGGCTCCAGATCGGTGATCTGGCTGCCGATATGCATGTCGATGCCGGACACCTTCAGGCCGGGCAGCCGCGCCGCGTGGGCGTAGACGGACCGTGCCTTGGCCAGCGGAATGCCGAACTTGTTCTCGGACTTGCCCGTGGAAATCTTCTTGTGGGTCTTGGCATCGACATCGGGATTGATGCGCAGGGACACCGGCGCAATCTTGCCCGCCGCCACGGCGCGGCTGGACAGGAGTTCCAGCTCCGGCTCGGATTCGACGTTGAAGCAATGAATGCCCGCTGCCAGGGCAAAGTCCATTTCGCCCGGCTTCTTGCCCACGCCGGAAAAGACGATCTTGCTTGCGGGAATTCCCGCGGCCAGGGCACGGCGCATCTCGCCTTCCGATACCACGTCGGCACCGGAGCCAAGACGCGCCAGGGTCCTCAGGACGGCCTGATTGGAATTGGCTTTCAAGGCGTAGCAGACCAGCGCATCCATTTCGGCAAAGGCCGCAGCAAAGACCTTGTAGTGCCGTTCGATGGTGGCCGTCGAATAGCAGTAGAAGGGGGTGCCGACCGCCCTGGCGATATCGGGAATGCTGACGTCCTCGGCATGGAGAACGCCGTCCTTGTAATCGAAATGATTCACGAAAAATCTGCCTAGATGATGGAGTCGAGGAAAAAGCGCTTGTCTTGAACGGGCGGTCTGGCCGGTTTCGGCTCGCCCGGTGCCGGTGCGGTCACCGATGCCGGCGGCAACTCGAGCGGGCCCTTGCGGCCGCAGGCCGACACCGCGCTGACGATTGCAACCGCCATCAGAATTGTCGTGAGGTAAGAACGGCTTGTCATCGATTTAGATCCTGTCGTCCGAAAGTATGTTGTCCTGTCTAACGCATGGAGGAACGCTTTGCATCCCCCATCGTCGGACTTACGATTTCGTGATGCGTTTTTGCCAGAACCTGATCTGCTTGCGCACCTGCTCCGGCGCCGTGCCGCCATAGGATTTGCGGCTGCGCACGGATTTGTCCACGGTGAGGTAGCCGAAGACGGCCTCGGTGATGCCGGGGTGAATGCCCTTGAGGTCATCCAGCGTCAGCTTGCCCAGTTCGCTCTTCTTCTCTTCCGCCAGCGCGACGGCGCGACCGGTGACATGGTGCGCCTCGCGGAAGGGCAGGCCAAGCTCGCGCACCAGCCAATCCGCCAGGTCGGTGGCGGTGGAATAGCCGGAACCGGCGGCCTTTTTCATGGCCGCGGTGTTGATCGTCATGTCGCCGACCATGCCGGTCATGGCGGCCAGGGCGAGCTCAAGGGTTTCGGCCGCATCGAACACGGCTTCCTTGTCTTCCTGCATGTCCTTGGAATAGGTCAGCGGCAGGCCCTTCATGACGGTCAGCAGGCCGACGAGCGAGCCGGTGATGCGGCCGGTCTTGGCGCGCACCAGCTCGGCGGCATCGGGGTTCTTCTTCTGCGGCATGATCGACGAGCCGGTGGAGAAGGAATCGGACAGGCGCACAAAGCCGAACTGCGGCGTCGACCAGATGACGATTTCCTCGGCCAGCCGGGAGAGATGCGTGGCGGCAATGGCGGCCATCGACAGGAATTCCAGGGCGTAGTCGCGGTCAGAGACACTGTCGAGCGAGTTGCGGGTGGGTTCGCGGAAGCCGAGTTCCTTCGCCGTCATGTGCCGGTCGATGGGAAAGCCGGTTCCCGCCAGCGCGGCGGCGCCGAGCGGCGATTCATCCATGCGCTCGATCGCGTCCTTTACCCTGCTGAGATCGCGGCCAAACATTTCCACATAGGCCATGCAGTGATGGCCGAAGGTGACGGGCTGCGCGGTCTGCAGATGGGTAAAGCCGGGCATGAGGGTTGCCGCATGTTCCTCGGCGCGCTTCAGGAAAGCCTCGATCAGCTTTTTCAGTGCGGTTGCCGTGCGCTGGAATTCCTCCTTGACCCACAGGCGGAAATCGACGGCAACCTGATCGTTGCGCGACCGCGCCGTGTGCAGGCGGCCTGCCGGCGCGCCGATCAGCTCAGCAAGGCGGGACTCGACATTCATGTGAATGTCTTCAAGTTTGCGTGAGAAAACGAACTTTCCGCTCTCGATCTCTGACAATATCGTGTTCAGGCCCTTTGCGATCTTGTCGTGGTCGTCCGCCGCGATTATGCCGGTTTTCGCAAGCATGGCAGCATGGGCAAGTGAACCGCGAATGTCCTGGGCATAGAGTTTCTGGTCAAACCCGATGGAAGCGTTGATTTCTTCCATGATGGCGGCCGGACCTGAGGCGAAACGGCCTCCCCACATTTCGTTGCTGTTTTTCTTGTCGGACATTGTAAGCCTTGGGTAAACCGGGGTGGATAGACGGAAAGTGTAAGATATGGACAACGGCAACGAAACACAGAAAACCACTTCAGGCGGCAGCAGGAAAATTATTGTTCTTGCCGCGCTCGCAGGCATAGTCGCCGGTGCGGTTGGGGTATACGTGATGGAGCGGCCTTCTGGCAATATTGTTGCCGGAACAAACACGACCGATCAATGCACTGCCAAGACCGACACGGCGAGGAAGATCGATGCCGCCGCCACGGGCGCCGTTGCG
This sequence comes from Phyllobacterium sp. SL163, assembly GCF_049896885.1. Classification (NCBI taxonomy): domain Bacteria; kingdom Pseudomonadati; phylum Pseudomonadota; class Alphaproteobacteria; order Hyphomicrobiales; family Phyllobacteriaceae; genus Phyllobacterium; species Phyllobacterium sp. SL163. The sequence goes on from NZ_JAFCVE010000001.1 coordinate 647,109, forward strand.
GCCATGCGCGGGGCTGAGAAGCCGCAATCCATGTCCGCACTGTCCTTCACCGGACCCGACGGCAAGCCGATGCGGCTGGCGGATTTCAAGGGCAAGACCGTCCTTGTCAATCTCTGGGCCACCTGGTGCGCGCCCTGCCGCGAAGAGATGCCAGCGCTCGATGCGCTGCAGACCAAGAAGGGCGGCGACAATTTTCAGGTCGTGACGATCAATATCGATACGGGCGACGACCAGAAGCCGAAAGGTTTCCTGGCGGATATCGGCGTGAAATCACTGGCGCTCTACCGCGATCCGACCATGGGTGTGTTCAATGAGCTCAAGCGCAAGAACCTGGCGTTCGGCCTGCCGGTGACGATGATCGTCGACAAGGAGGGCTGCCAGATTGCCGCCATGAACGGTCCGGCGCCGTGGGAAAGCGATGACGCCGTGCGTCTGATCGATGCCGCCATCGCGGCGCAGTGATTGCTTGCAATGCGGCGGGCCGTTGCCACGCCCGCTGTCGCGTCTGGCTGTTGAGAAGGTGGGAAAGACGGGCGGTCCATCGGGAGCGCTGAAGTCTTTGGTTGGTGTTGCGGTTGTTGCGATCCCTTGGACCACCCGCCCCGGCACCCGGTTTCGTCCAACATCGCATCATTGGACTGAACCTTCCCGGCCTGGGGGTCTCCCACAGGCCGAAACGCAGGTCCTTTCCCGACTTTCGAAAGTTTCCGGAAGCATTCCCGCCGGAAAGGACGAGTGGTAGGATAAGGGATGTTTTGGTGTGTTGGATAAGTCGGCAAGATTCTTTTGAATAGGTGGATAGCAGAGCCATTTTTGCGTGGTTCGACAAGCTCACCATGAGGGCGATGGAGGATTGCAGGGAGCCAATTTCTGCTAGATTGCCGCAAACTGCATGTTCCGATTAGCTTTGCAGCCAGCCCCTCTCCCTCATGGTGAGCTTGTCGAACCACGCGCCATGCATGTGCAAAAAACCCGCCGGGATTTTCATCCGCGGCGGGTTCATTGTTCATTCAATCCGAAGATCTGATTATTCCGGCTGACCGGCTGCCGCCTTGCGGGCCTTCTTGGCCTTGTACTTGTCGAAGCCGGAGGGATCGCCGGGCTTGCGCTCCTTGGGCTTCTTCACCTTTTCGGGTTTTTCCGCGGTCCAGCCTTCCGGCTTGGCCTTGGCGGGCTTGGCTGCCCAGTCGGCTTTCGACTTGTCGTCACGCGGGCGGTCGTCGCGGGCGCGGGGCGGCTTACGGTCGTCCCACTCGCGCTTTTCGCCAAAGCTCTTCTTCGGCTTGAAATCGCTGCGCGGGGAGGAGAAGCCTGCGGCCTCGCTGCGGGTGATGTTCACGCCTTTTTCGCCGGTGCCGTACTGCTTGATGCGGGCCAGAAACGCGTCGGCCTTGCTTGCAGTGATTTCGAAGCGGGTTTCGGTCTCGAGAATCTTGATCGAACCGACGTCGGTCTTGGTGATGTCGCCGGCCTTGCAGATCAGCGGCAGCAGCCAGCGCGGCTCGGCGCGCTGCTTGCGGCCGACGCTGAGCGAGAACCAGGCGCCGCTCTCGAACTGTTCGAAACGGTCCGAACGCGGCGCGCGCTCGGCGCGGTCACCCCGGTCGCCACGGCCGGGCCGGTCATCATAGCTGCCCTTGCGGATCGGCTCGAGAACGTGGGCTGGCGTGTTCGACAGTTCTTCGGGTGCAGGACGCGCGGCCATCTGCTGGCGCAGATAGGCAGCGGCAATCTGCTCGGCGGAATGCAGGCCGAGAAGCTCGCGGACATATTCGCCTTCCTCGTCGGTCATGACTTCGGTCAGTGACGGATCGTTGAGGATGCGGTCATGATTGCGCTTGTTGATGGCAGCGGCATCCGGCGGCGGCACCATCGTGGTGCTGAGCTTTGCCATCTGCAGCAGCCGCTCGGCCGAACGGCGGCGCGAAGCCGGCACGATCAGCACGCAGATGCCCTTGCGGCCTGCACGGCCGGTACGGCCACTGCGGTGCAGCAGCGTGTCCGGGTTGGTCGGCAGGTCAGCATGGATGACGAGATCGAGATTAGGCAGGTCGATGCCGCGTGCAGCCACGTCGGTGGCCACGCAAACGCGGGCACGGCCGTCGCGCATGGCCTGCAGCGCATTGGTGCGCTCGGCCTGGCTGAGCTCGCCGGAGAGCGAAACAACGGAAAAGCCGCGATTGGACAGGCGGCTGGTCAGATGCTTGACCGCTTCGCGGGTCGCACCGAAGACGATGGTGTTCTGGGCATCGTAAAACAGCAGCGCATTGATGATCGCATTTTCGCGCTCACGCGGCGCCACCGGCATGATGTGATATTCGATATCGCTGTGCTGGGACTTTTCGCTGGTCGCGGTGATGCGCACCGCATCGTTCTGGAACTGTTTTGCCAGCTGGGCAATCGGTTTCGGCACCGTGGCCGAGAACATCAGCGTGCGGCGGTCCTTCGGCGCTTCGCCGAGGATGAATTCGAGGTCTTCGCGGAAACCGAGGTCAAGCATTTCATCGGCTTCGTCAAGCACCACGGCGCGCAGTTCGGTCATGTCGAGCGAGCCGCGGGTGATGTGGTCGCGCAGACGGCCGGGCGTGCCGACAACGATATGGGCGCCGCCCTGCAATGCGCGGCGTTCCTTGGTCATGTCCATGCCGCCGACGCAGGAAGCGATGCGGGCGCCGGTCTTCTCATAGAGCCATTCCAGCTCGCGGCGCACCTGCAGGGCGAGCTCGCGGGTCGGGGCAATCACCAGCGCATAGGGTGCGCCGATCGAGGTGAAGCGGTCTTCGCCTTCAAGCAGGGTCGGTGCGATGGCAATGCCGAAGGCAACTGTCTTGCCGGAGCCGGTCTGGGCGGAGACGAGAAGATCCGCACCGTCCGCTTCCGGAGCAAGCACAGCTGTCTGCACCGGCGTCAGGGTCTCGTAACCACGGGCTGCCAATGCACCGGACAGCGCCGGGGCGATAGAATCGAAAATAGTCATTAATGAACTTTCAAGTACGTGTTTGGGCTGGTGTTTTCGGCTCGGCATATGTTGGGGCACGAGCGGCACGCATATAGCTTTGTTGCGCTCTCGTAGAGGTTATCGCTCATTTCGTCAATGGCAGGGCATGGGGAGCCAATGCAGGGGAGCCGTGCAAATTCGTTGTGGGTAGGCCGGGCAACCACGCGTCTTGCCCGTGCCCAAGCAATGTCAGACAGCAAATCCGGCCCGTTTCAGGCGGACGATGGCCAGATCCAGCGCGGAGAGAAAGCTCGAGCGGTCCTTGGGCGAAAATGGCCGCGGACCTCCGGTGATCTGGCCGGCCGAGCGCAGTTCGTCCATCAGGTTGCGCGTGGCCAGCGTGTTGCCGATGGAGGCCTCGGTGAACGCGCGGCCGGTCGGCGAGATGGCGTCGGCCCCTGCCTTCACGCAGCGGCTGGCCAGCGGAATGTCGGCTGTCACCACCACATCGCCGCGCGATACCCGTTCGGCGATCCAGTCATCGGCCGCATCGAAACCGTCGCTGACGATGACGCGTTCGATCATCGGATCGCGCGGAATGGTCATGAAGGAATTGGAAACAACGTAGACCTTGACGCCATAGCGCTCGGCAACGCGGTAAATCTCGGCTTTCACCGGACAGGCGTCGGCGTCGACATAGATGGCGATGGTTTTCTGCTCGTTCATGCTCAACCGAAGATGTGGAGGGCGGCCAGACCGACGGAGGCGGCCAGGCCGATGGCAAAGCCGATGGCGAGCGCGGCCACCAGAAAGCCGGTGCCAAGCCATGCGCCATCCTGTTCGCCGAGGCCGATGCTGAGCAGGATGATGCTGAGCGCCGGCAACTGATTGATGAGCGGAACAGGCAGCACAACGATGAGCGCCATGACCAGCGCTGCAAGGCTGACGATCCGCTCCATGACGACCTGCGGCAGCAGCCAGTAGCGCGGGCGGGCCAGCCGTTCGAAACGGATGAGCAGCGGTTCAAGCTTGCCGACAAAACGGCGATAGGTTTCAGTGCGCAGGGATTTCTTCCGCAGGAAGGCCGGAAACCACGGATTTTCCAGGCCGATCAGCATCTGCAGCGAAAGAAGGATCAGGGGAATGCCGAAGATCGTCGAAGACCCCGGCGGCAGCGGCACCAGATTGAGTGCTGCAAAGAGGATCAGCAGCGCGCCGAAGCTGCGTTCGGAAAGCGCGGACAGGATGTCGTCAAACGAAACCCTGTCCGCGTCTGTTTCACCGATCTTGACCAGAATGCTGGACAGACGCCGTTCCGCAGGGTCACCCAAGGGGTCCCAATGATACGGTTTTCCGTCAGCGTTCATTCGTCTTCTCCATCGATGCAATTATGCTTTCGTCGTTGTCTCGGCGATAGAGGGTGTCGAGGCAGGTTTTGCATCTATCGTTAATTCGGGTTCCGGCGCGTCGTTGCGTGTCTTCCAGAGCGAACTGAAAATGCCGGCGGCAAGGATGCCGAGCGTGATCGAGAGTGACCACATCGGCGGTATCTTTGCCAGCCCCAAAGCGTCAGCCACGAAAATCTTTCCGCCGATGAACACCAGTACGAGAGACAGTGCGTATTTCAGATAGACGAAGCGATGGATAAGGCTTGCGAGGGCGAAATACAGCGCACGCAGGCCAAGGATCGCGAAGATGTTCGAGGTGAAGACGATATAGGGATCGGTGGTGATGGCAAAAATGGCCGGGATGGAATCCACCGCGAAGATCACATCCGCCAGTTCCACCATGACGAGTGCCAGAAGCAGCGGGGTAATCCATGTCTTCGACTTGCCCGTATGCGGGTCGGTGCGCCGGATCATGAATTTCTGCCCGTGCAGCTCTTCGGTGACGCGGAAACGCTTGCGCATGAACTTGAAGACCGGATTGGCCGAGACGTCGAACTCGTCGTCGCCGGCCATGAGCATGCGGATGCCGGTGATGATCAGGAACGCGGCAAAGAGATAGAGGACCCACTCATATTGTTCGACAATGGCCGCACCCGCCGCGATCATGATGCCGCGAAGAATGACGACACCGAGAATGCCGTAGACGAGCACCCGGTGCTGATATTGCTTGGGAATGGCAAAATAGCCGAAAATCATGGCGATGACGAAAATATTGTCCATCGCCAGGCTTTTCTCGACGACGAAGCCGGTGAGGTACTGCATGCCGGACTCGCTGCCCAGCTCCCACCAGATGAAGCCGCCGAAGGCGACGCCGAGACTGATGTAGAACGCCGAGAGCAAAAGGCTCTGGCGCATGCCTATATCGTGATTTTTTCGGTTGAGAACGCCCAGGTCGAGGACGAGAAGCACAAGAACAAGGGCAAAAAAGCCAAGCCACATCCATAGGGGCTTGCCCATGGCATCAACAAACAGAAGCTCCATGTGAAAAATGATCCGCCGGCATCGGTTCCAGATTACAGCTCCGACATCACGAGAGAGCCGGTAACTCTCGCCAGAGGGGCCCGGTGCTGCAATTCTGCCTGAATTGGGGAGCGGCAGGGGTCAATGCAAGGGTTTGAATGAAATAAATAATCCGTGGCCGCCGTATTGAACGGCGCTTGGCGCCCTCAGCGGGTCGGAACAGGGTTCTCGCCGCGATAGTCGTAGAAGCCGCGCCCGGCCTTGCGTCCCAGCCAGCCGGCTTCGACATATTTGACCAGCAACGGGCAGGGGCGGTATTTCGAATCCGCGAGCCCATCATGCAGCACCTGCATGATCGACAGGCATGTGTCGAGGCCGATGAAATCGGCAAGCTGCAACGGGCCCATCGGGTGATTGGCGCCCAGTTTCATCGCCGTATCGATGGCTTCGACTGAACCCACGCCCTCGTAGAGCACGTAGATGGCTTCGTTGATCATCGGCAGCAGGATGCGGTTGACGATGAAGGCCGGGAAATCTTCGGAGACCGTAAGCGTCTTGTCGAGGCTGGTAACGAATTCGCGCGCGATCTCGAACGTGACGTTTTCCGTGGCAATGCCGCGAATCAGCTCGACCAGCTTCATCACTGGAACCGGATTCATGAAGTGGATGCCGATGAAGCGCTCCGGACGGTCCGTGGTGGCGGCAAGCCGCGTGATCGAGATGGAGGAGGTGTTGGTTGCGAGGATCGCTTCCGGATTGAGGTTGGGGCAGAGCTGGGCAAAAATCTTGCGCTTGACCGTTTCATCCTCTGTCGCGGCCTCGATGGCCAGATCGACACCGGCGAGGTCTTCGATACGCAGGGCCGGACGGATGCGCGACATGCCCTTGACACGCTCGGCTTCCTCAAGCTTGCCGTGGGAAACCTGCCGGGCCATGTTGCCGTTGACGGTGGCGATGGCCTTTTCCAGCTGGTCGGCTGACTGGTCATGGATCAAAACATCATATCCGGCCAGTGCACAGACGTGAGCGATTCCTCCGCCCATTTGTCCCGCACCAACAATGCCTACAGTTTTGATCGAGCCAGCCATGTTTCCATCCGTTTCTTTTCTTTGTAGCACCAAACTAAATGGCCGGGGTAGCGTTCGTCTACCCCGGCCATGCAGATTCATTTCAATCTTGCGATGAAATTCAAAGCGCTTTTTCGAGTTCCGGCAGAATGACGAAAAGATCGCCGACCAGGCCGTAATCGGCGACCTGGAAAATCGGTGCTTCCTCGTCCTTGTTGATGGCAACGATGACCTTGGAGTCCTTCATGCCGGCCAGATGCTGGATCGCACCCGAAATGCCGACGGCGATGTAGAGATCAGGGGCTACCACCTTGCCCGTCTGGCCAACCTGCCAGTCGTTCGGGGCGTAACCGGCATCGACGGCGGCGCGCGAGGCACCAACAGCCGCGCCGAGCTTGTCGGCCACGGGCAGGATGACTTCCTTGAACTTCTCGTTGGAGCCGAGGGCACGGCCGCCGGAGATGATGATCTTGGCCGAGGTCAGTTCCGGACGGTCGCCGCCGGAAAGCTTGGCTTCGATGAAGGTGGACAGGCCCGGATTGGCGGTGGCCGCAACAGTCTCGACCGGAGCCGAACCGCCTTCGCCGGCGGCCGCAAAGGTGGCGGTACGCACGGTGATGACGCGCTTGGCATCGGTTGCCTGGACGGTCTGCAGGGCATTGCCCGCATAGATCGGGCGCTTGAACGTATCGGGCGCAATGACCTCGATGATGTCCGAGATCTGCATGACGTCCAGCAGGGCGGCAACGCGCGGCAGGATGTTCTTGCCGTTGGTGGTTGCGGCGGCAATGATCGTGTCATAATTGCCGGCGATCGAAACGATCAGCGCCGCAGTGGCTTCCGCCAGGCGGTTGGCCAGATCGTCGCTGTCGGCGAGCAGGACCTTCTTGACACCGGCAAGCTTGGCGGCCTGGTCGGCAACACCCTTGGCGCCCTTGCCAGCAACCAGAACATGCACGTCGGAACCGATGGCGAGCGCTGCGGTCAATGCCTTGGCGGTCTGGTCGGAAAGGGTTTCATTATCGTGTTCGGCAAAAAGAAGAATAGCCATGGTAAATTCCTTTCCTGATCCTTAGAGAACGCCGGCTTCGTTCTTCAGCTTGCTGATGAGCTCGGCAACGTCCTTGACCTTGACGCCTGCCTTGCGGCCGCCCGGCTCCTCGGTCTTAAGAACCTTGAGGCGCGGCTTGGTGTCGACGCCGTAATCGGCTGCGGTCTTTTCATCCAGCGGCTTCTTCTTCGCCTTCATGATGTTCGGCAGCGAGGCATAGCGCGGCTGGTTGAGGCGCAGGTCCGTCGTGACGATGGCGGGCAGCTTGATTTCGATGGTCTGCAGGCCGCCGTCGACTTCGCGGGTAACCTTGGCGGTATCGCCGCCGAGTTCGACCTTGGAGGCGAAGGTGCCCTGGCTCCAGCCAAGCAAAGCGGACAGCATCTGGCCGGTCTGGTTGGCATCGTCGTCGATGGCCTGCTTGCCGAGAATGACCAGCTGCGGCTGTTCGGCTTCGACAATGCCCTTGAGGATCTTGGCAACGGCAAGCGGCTCGACGATGTCGTCGACCTTGACCAGAATGCCGCGGTCGGCACCCATGGCAAGCGCCGTGCGGATGGTTTCCTGCGCCTGTGCAGGTCCGATGGAGACAACGACCACTTCCTCGACCTTGCCGGCCTCTTTCAGGCGCAGCGCTTCCTCGACCGCGATTTCGTCGAACGGGTTCATCGACATCTTCACGTTGGCAAGCTCAACGCCGGAACCGTCGCCCTTAACCCTGATCTTCACATTGTAATCGACTACCCGCTTTACCGGTACGAGGACTTTCATGGGGACTCCCTCTCATAAGAACTGCAGACAGATTTAACTGCCGGGCAATGGCACCCGCTTGCCGGATGCCGACATTGAGGTGAAAAAAACGACACATTAGTGGAACGAATTTGACATTCGCATCCCGTTGGACATCACGCGAGAGATGCGAATGTCAAATTCACAAGTTCCACTACAAGCATACATTTGGCCGTGGTCCTTTGATTCTGACATTTGCTTGAACGGCCTGTATCAAAGGGGTGCAAATGTCAGAATCGGACCGCGGCTGTGTCAGGATCGTGCGGGACCGTAAATATGACTAACGTAAAGGTCAATCATCCAGTTTGCTGTTATTGGGGCTTAAACGATTGAAACTTGCGGGATCAACGGCCCCATCGGGGTGAAGGCGGTTCGGGTGGCGTTTGCGGCGGCTGCTTGTCGACGATAACGGCGCGCGGCGAGACAATCGCCCGGTCAAACAGCGGCACGCTGCGGCGTTTGAACGGGATGAGGAGCAGGGCGCCGGCAATGATGCCGCCGACATGGCCGGACCAGGAAATGCGGTCTTCGCCATGGGTGACGAGCATGACGAACTGGAGCCCGATCCAGAGGACGAGCGGATAGAGCGCGGGGATGCGCAGGGGTATCCGGCCGAAAGCCAGCACCCAAACCCGCACACGCGGATGCAGCATCAGATAGGCGGTGATCACGCCGGCAATGGCGGCCGATGCCCCGATCAGCGGCCCCTCGGAAGACGGATCGAGCGTACCGTGCAGGAAAGCGCCGGCGGCGGCGCAGAGCAGGTAGAAAATCAGGAACCTGATATGGCCCATGGCGTCTTCGACATTGTCACCGAAGACCCAGAGGAACAACATGTTGCCGCCCAAATGGAAGATATCGGCATGGAGGAAGGCGTAGGTGACATAGGTGAAAGCGGGCGGCACGAAATCATATCGCGGCGGCAGCACCGTCATATGGTGCGCCACCGACGGGATATAGCCAAAGCCGATGGAGGCGGTCTTTGAATCTGCCCCGGCAAGGCTCGTCAGGCCGAAGATGATGACATTGAGGGCAATCAGCGCCAGGGTGACATATTGCAGCTTGATGTATTTGAGGCTGTTGGCGTCGTAGAGTGGAATGAACATCGGCGCCGTTCCCCCGTTCAGCGGTTCTTACCGGGCACCCATAACACGTCCTTCGCGCCATTGTCATTGACGGCGCGCGCGGCGACGAAGAGAAAATCGGAAACGCGGTTGATGTATTTGAGTGCGGCTGGTGTGACGACCTCATCAGGCCTTTGCGCCAGCGCCACCATGTGCCGTTCGGCACGCCTTGCCACCGTGCGCGCCAGATGCAGGGCAGCGGAGGCTGCCGATCCGCCCGGCAGGACGAAGGAGCGCAGCGGCGCCAGCTTTTCATTCAACAGATCGATATCCGCCTCGATGCGCGCGACCTGGGTGTCGATCATGCGCAACGGTTCGTATGCGAGCTTTTCCCCGGTATCGGGTGTGGCCAGATCGGCGCCGAGATCGAACAGATCGTTCTGGATGCGGGCGAGCATGGCGTCGATTTCCGGAAACTGCTCCGCCGTATGCAGCCGCGCCAGTCCCACGCAGGCATTGGCTTCATCGACCGTGCCATAGGCTTCGACGCGCAGGTCGTGCTTCAGACGGCGCTCGCCGCTGCCGAGCCCGGTGGTGCCGTCATCGCCGGTCCTGGTGTAGATCCTGTTGAGCTTGACCATGGCCTATCCCGCGGTCAGCTGGCGGCGCGGTGAAAGTAAATCGCGCCGACGATGAGAATGATCGCCACCAGCTGCAGGAAAATGCGCAGCTGCATCATCTTGTTGGAAAAGTTGGCATCGCCGCCCTTCATCATGTTGCGCAAACCGATCAGAAGCACGACGGTGACGGCGGCAATGGCAACGACTGCCAGAAACTTGAAGATGATATCCATGGTTTTTCCTTTTCAGGCCGGAGCGCTTTCAGGACTGGCCGGCAAGCATGCGGTATAGCGCACGCGACGACAGAAATCTGCGGGCAAGAACCGCAAATTTCGCGGGGCGCGTGACGAGATAATGCGGTTTGGGATGCGGATTTTCCAGCGCATCCTTGAGCACGGCGTAGACCGCTTCCGGGCCAAGCTTGGAGCGGGACTTGGTGCCGCCCTGCGACAGGCGGGCGATCTGCTTCTGATAATCCGCCCGATGCACCGAATTCTCGACATCGATATATTTCTCGATCTGCTGCAGCGCATTGTATGTGAAGCGCGAGGCAATCGGTCCCGGCTCGATCAGCGACACGTGGATGCCGGAGCCTTCAAGCTCCATGCGCTGGACCAGCATCAGGCCTTCCAGAGCGAATTTCGACGCGACATAGGCCCCGCGCCACTTCATCGGCACGAGCCCGAGAATCGACGAGCAATGCACGATCCGCCCATGGCCCTGACGGCGCATCACCGGGACGATGTGCCGGGTCAGCTCATGCCAGCCGAAGAAATTGGCATCGAACTGTTCGCGCAAGCCTTCGATGGGCAGGTCTTCCACGGCGCCCGGCAACGCATAGGCGCCATTGTTGTAAAGCGCATCGAGTGTGCCGCCGGTCGCGGCGAGCACATTGTCAACGAGCGCCCGGATGGAATCCGGCTCGCGATAATCGAGATAATGGGCCGAAAGGCCGTCGGCTTGAAGCGCTGCGATATCCTCGGTTCGCCGCGCCGTGGCAAAGACCTGCCAGCCATCCGCCTTGAGGGCGCGGGCGCAATGGGCGCCGATGCCGCTGGAACATCCTGTGATCAAAATCGTTCTGGAACTGGTCATTCTTTTCCGATTGCTGCAAACCGAATGGTAAAATCAAAAAAAGACTTCACATATTCGCCCGCGCCTTGCAATGTCACGAGGGGTCGGACCCGCACTAAAGGGACAAACCATTTTCAATGCGTAGAGTATATGTTTTTCTCCGGCGGGTGACCTTCGACACATTGAGGCATTTCAGCACGGATGACGGCTGGGCTCTCGCCAGCCACGTGGCGCTGTCGGGCATCCTGGCGCTGTTTCCGTTTCTGATTTTCGCCACCTCGCTTGCCAGCTTTCTCGGCGCCAGCGCCTTTACCGATACGGCGGTGCATGTGGTGTTCGACACCTGGCCCGAGGTGATTGCCCGGCCGATTGCGCAGGAGGTGCGCAATGTTCTCAACGTCCAGCGTGGCGGGCTCCTGACCATCAGCGTGATCGCCGCCGCCTATTTTGCCTCCAACGGCATCGAAGCGCTGCGCATTGCACTCAACCGCGCCTACCGGGTGGTTGATACGCGCTCGATCATCTATTGCCGCCTGCAAAGCCTGGGCTATGTGATCGTGGCCACCGTCGGCATCATGGCCATCAGCTTTCTCCTGGTGCTGGCGCCGCTGGCGGTACGGATTGCCAGCAAATGGGTTCCCGAGCTTGACGTTCTGTCCGGCACCATCGGCTTCTGGCGCTACTGCATTGCCTCTGCCGTGCTGATCGTCGGGCTGCTGGTGGCGCATCTGTGGCTGCCGGCGGGGCGGCGCAAGCTCATCGATATCCTGCCGGGCATCCTCGTGACCCTGCTGGCGTGGATCGTCGGCGCATCGATTTTCGCGAGCTATCTCGAGACGTTCGCATCCTATGTGTCGACCTATGCAGGACTGGCCTCGATCATGGCGGCAATCGTCTTCCTCTATATCATCGCCGCAATTTTCATCATCGGCGCCGAGGTCAATGCCGCCATCATCCACTATCGCGAGGGCAGGGTCGCCAAGCGCTTCTGACCGGTCGACAGCGCGACACCGAGGGTTGCCACCACCATGCCGCACAGCTGGAACAGCGTCAGTGTTTCGCCGAAAAGCACATAGGCCATCAGGGCGGTCACGCCGGGTACCAGATAGAACAGCGAAGCAACCTTCGACACGGCGCCCTGATTGATCAGGACCATCAGCAGCAGCACTGCGCCGATCGACAGCACGAAGACCAGCCAGAACAGCGCGAAGCCGAGAGGCGCGGCCCAGATCACCGCGTGGGTTTCGAACAGCAGCGAAAAGATGCCGGTGAGCACGGCCGCGCCGAGATATTGCAGCGTCGTACCCGCCTTCAGGTCGATGGTGCCGACAAAGCGTTTCTGCCAAACGGTTCCAGCACTGATGGCCAGCACCGAAAGGATCGACGCGCCGACGGTTGCCGGCGTGATGCCATCGGCGGAAATCGACAGTTTTGGCCAGAGCACCATGGCGACGCCGACAAAGCCGACCGCCAGCCCGGCCCAATGACGCGGCTGGATTTTCTCGCCGAGAACGGCTCCGGCAATCAGCGCCGTGATCAGCGGCTGCAACCCGACCACCAGCGCCGACATACCAGCGGGCAAGCCTCGGTGGATCGCCCAGAACACAGCGCCGAGATAGACGCCGTGGATCAGGCAGCCGGCGATGATCGCGTGCATGGCGCCGCGCCCGCTCGGCCATTGGTTGCCGGCCAGCACGACCCAGGTGCCGAGAATGGCCCCGGCAATAACAAACCGGATCGTCAGGAACAGGAAAGGCTCCATGTAGGGCATGGCATAGCGGGCGCCGATGAAGCCGGTGGCCCACAGGAGGACGAACAGGGCGGGAAAATAACGGACGGGCATGATGGGGACCGGATCACGGGATGAGTTGTGATGCAGGTTTATACGAACGCCCGTGCTGCAGCCAGATGTTGTTTTAAGGTTGTGGTGTCAATCCGGCCAGGCCGATGATGTCCTCACGTGTCACCCCTGCCGCGCGCAAGGAGCGCAGTGAGGTATCCCTGCGGCTCTTGGACAGCTTTTGGCCGTCGTGATCGAGGATCAACCTGTGATGGTGATAGATCGGCGGTTGCAGTCCGAGAATGGTCTGCAGCAGGCGGTGGATGCCGGTGGCCTGGAACAGGTCCCTGCCGCGCACCACATGACTGACGCCCTGCAGCGCATCGTCAATGACGACGGAGAGGTGATAGCTGGTCGGCATGTCCTTGCGGGCGATGATGACATCGCCCCAATCCTGCGGCCGGGCTGCGATATCGGACCCGCCATCGGCCGTTTCATGCCATAACAAAGGTTCCCCCACATGCGCAAGCGCGCGGTCCATGTGGAGCCGCCATGAAAACGGCTGCCCGTCATCCATACGCCGCTGGCGCTCCCGTTTGGAAATCGTACGGTCGATTGCGGGATAGAGCGCCGCGCCGTCCGGATCGTGCGGCCATACCAGCCCCTTGGCCGTGGCTTTCTGCATTTCCCGTTTGATGTCGCCGCGGCTGAGGAAGGCGGGGTATACCAGGTCCATGCGGATGAGGCGGTCGAGCACATCGCGGTAGACGCCGAAATGCTCGGACTGGCGGCGCACCGGCGTTTCCCAGTCAAGTCCGAGCCAGTGCAGATCCTCCTGCATGGCGGCTTCGAGTTCGGGCGTGCAGCGTTCGCGGTCGATATCCTCCATGCGCAGCAGAAGCCGCCCGCCGGCCGCCTGCGCCATCTGCCGGTTGAGCAGGGCGGAATAGGCATGGCCGAGATGCAGGTGGCCATTGGGACTGGGAGCAAAGCGGAAAACCGGGACAGTCATGAACTGGGATTCTTGCGTGAGGACCTTGTCGATTGATACGGTGTTTGTTCCGAGATGAAAAGTGAACGGTTCCATGCGCAGAATAGACACGCTTGACGATGTTGCGGAAGGGCTGACGGCCCTCCTGGCGGCACACCCCGAACTGGCGGCGATTGCCGAGCGGGCAGGGCCGTTGCCGCTGCGGCGGCGGGCGCCGGGTTTCGAGAGCCTTGCCTCGGTCATCGTCTCGCAGCAGGTATCGAAGGCCAGTGCCGATTCGATCTGGAAGCGGCTGATCCAGCATGTCGATCCGCTGACCCCGGAAAACTACGTCAGGGCGGGGGAGGAGGCCTGGCGTCTGGCGGGTCTTTCGCGCGCCAAGCAGGCGACGCTGGCCCGGATCAGCGAGGCGATCATGGCCGGAGAGCTTGATCTGTTCGACCTGTGCGACCGCCCCATCGATGAAGCCATGACCGTCATGACCAATGTGAAGGGCATCGGGCCGTGGACGGCGGAAGTTTATCTCCTGTTTTCGGCCGGGCATGCGGATGTTTTCCCGTCCGGCGACGTTGCCCTGCAGCACGCCTATGCCCATGCCTATGCCGAATCAGTGAAACCTGATTCGAAATCCCTGCGCCTTTTGGCGGAGCGCTGGTCGCCGTGGAGGGGTGTCGCGGCCCGGCTTTTCTGGGCTTATTACGCCGCAACCCGTGGCCGGGATGGCACACCGGTTGGATGAAGTTGAAATAACGGGGTTTTTCGCAGCCTGAGATGCAATGGCGCTTCACATTCCTGTCACCTCGAGCTTACAATAATGGGGCCTGATGGTTGGACTGGGAGGTGATTCCTTGACAATAGCCGTCTCGCCGGACGGGTTACCGGCCCTGGTACTCAATGCGGACTACCGTCCGCTCAGTTATTATCCCTTGTCGCTGTGGTCCTGGCAGGACGCGATCAAGGCGGTCTTCCTTGACCGTGTGAATATCGTTGCCGAATACGAGTATGAGGTTTCCTCCCCCTCGTTCGCAATGCGGGTACCGAGCGTCGTTTCCCTCAAAACCTACATCAAGCCGTCGCGCACGCCTGCCTTTACGCGATTCAATGTTTTCCTGCGCGACCGGTTCGAATGCCAGTATTGCGGGTCGGAGGATGATCTGACCTTCGATCACGTGACGCCCCGTTGCGCCGGTGGTGCCACGATCTGGGAAAATGTCGTTGCAGCCTGTTCGCCCTGCAATCTGCGCAAGGGCGGCTTGATGCCGGACAAAGCCAAGATGTGGCCGCGGCAGAAGCCCTATGCCCCGACGGTGCATGACCTGCACAACAATGGCCGGCTGTTCCCGCCGAACCATCTGCATGAAAGCTGGATGGATTATCTCTACTGGGATGTCGAACTGGAGCCATAGGACCCCAGTTCCATTGTATCCGGCAAAGGCGGCGTCAGGCCGCCTTTTTTGCGCCGCGAAAGGCGATGAGCGCGAGGATCAGGCTGGCAATCGCATTCCAGCCGGCAAAGGACAGGCCAAGCACACGCAGGGCCGCCGTATCGCATGCGGGCGGATGGATCGCATTCATGTCATTCAGGAGGTTTCCAGCATTGGTGGTGATCGACATGCTGACCGCCGTGCAATCGGTCGGTCCCGGCCAGAACTTCCATTCGACACCGGAGTGGAACACCGCAAGGCCGAGCCCGATCAGCATCAGGATGCCGCCGAGCGCCAGAAGCATGCGCGTGAGAGCCGCAGGCCAGCGAAAGGCCGCCGCAAGCACGGCGAGTGCCATCAGCGGAATGCCCGCATAGTAGGGAAAGCGCTGCTCAAGGCACAATTTGCAGGGGAGATAGCCGCCGATATACTGGAAGCCAAGCGCCGAGCCCACGGTGACGATCATGGCAAGGAGCAGGAAAACCGCTGTCTTGAGATGCGGCGAAGAGCGGGTCGTCGTCATGATGGGTCTGACATCCTCATTCAGGTTGGATCGTTCAGGAGCTGTAATAGTGCAGTATGGCGTAAAGCAGGATCAGCACGGCCGCCGCCGCCGCCGCGATCAGGCCCAGGCGCTTTTCGATGAAATGGCGGATCGGTTCGCCGTAACGGCGCAAAAGCCAGGCGAGAAAGAAGAAGCGGGCGCCGCGTGTGATCACTGCGGAAACGATGAACAGCCAGATGTTGACGTTGGCCGCGCCGGACAGGATCGTTACGATCTTCATCGGCGGCAAATGGGCAAGGCCGGATGTGATCAGCAGCAGGAGGATCATGTCGGCGCTGGTCGAGCCGCGCATCTGCTCGAAGGCGTCGAGCTTGCCGTAGAATTCGAGCACGGGCTTGGCCAAGGCTTCATAGGCGTAATGGCCGAGAAACCATCCGGCGATACCGCCCAGCACCGAGAAGATCGTGGCAACAAGCGCGTAGCGGTAGGCGCGTTCAGGCCGTGCCAGCGCCATGGGCAGGTAGAGCACGTCGGCAGGAACGACGAAGACCGAGCTTTCGACAAAGGCAATGAACGCCAGCCAGACCTCAGCCGATTTGCGCGCGGCCAGTGACATTGTCCAATCATAAAGTCTGCGCAGCATGGCGTGATTCCTGTGGGTGTCGGTTCGATAAAGCTGGCGATCCTTACCCCATGCCCGGGAAAAACGGAATCGTTTCTATGGAAATTGTGTGCGGTTGACGATCTGGCATGCTGCGGCCGTGCTTTCCGGGCTGCAAATCGGCTGTAGCGGGCGGTGTCCGCCTTCGCAACACACAGACATGTTATCCCGGCAGAAAACGTTGGAATGGTGTTGACCGGCGTGGGGTCTGCCTGTATTTGGCTTTGACGGCTGTGGTTCGCCCGCGGCCGGTGCACATTGCGGCCCCCTTGGCGGAATTGGTAGACGCGCCTGACTCAAAATCAGGTTCCGAGAGGAGTGCTGGTTCGATTCCGGCAGGGGGCACCAACAAAGGCTTAAACAGCCAATCAGCAATTGATTTCATTAGACAATTCGTCCTTTTGGTACTGTCCGGGGTACTGACCAAGGACCAGAAATGAAGACGATTATCTTGAAATACATGACCCGAACGAAGACAGGTAGCTTCGAATATAGGCGGCAAGTGCCTAAGGAATTGCGGGATATTGTCGGCAAGTATGAATTTAAGAAGGTGCTTGGCCTTACTGAGACAGCGGCAATCAAGGCATGGCCGACGTATAATTCATGGGTAGAGCGGCAAATTGCCGATGCGAGAAAGCCGAAGACAGCAACCGCTGAGGCCATCAGCACAGCGAGAGAAGACTTTAGCGAAGCGCTTACCCGTCTCCAAAAGCTAGGCATTGACCCCACGGAACCTCTCTATAGGGAACCGGGTGAGCTTATTGAGGCTGACATAGTTGCTGAAAACTTCCAAGTCGCTGACAAGATCGACAGCTTGGCCGTTGGTATGTTGAACGGCAGCGGGAACGTTCGCCCACCGATGGCGACCTTCGAAGATGCAAAACGTCTTTACATCAAGGCAAAGGTTGAGGGGGAGGACAACGAGAAGATAAAGCTTCAACGGGTGGGCAGGGTTGCCGATTATATGCAGACGGCATTGGGTAAAGATTTGCCACTGGACAAACTGACCAGATCACACGCCCGTGAGGTCATAGCGCATATGCTTAGTTTGGGCATTAGTCCCGCCACGGTTCACCGTTACGCCAATGATATTCGGGCAATCATCAACTACGGCATTACCGAGTTTGAATTGGGGAATGTCGCTTTCAATCCATTCATAAAGATTGAAATTAAAGGCCTCAAGACGACAGGCAAGAGCGACCGCGATGAGAGGAACCCTTTCTCACCAAAGCAGCTTGAGCAGACCAGAGCGCGGGTTATAGAACATGCTGGTGCTGACCTTGGAATTATATGGCGCTTGCTAGAAGGAACCGGCGCGAGGCTTTCGGAGATAGCGGGCCTTGAGGTGCAAGATGTTGTCGTGGACGGCACGGCGACGCCCCACATTGACATACGTTTCAACGCTCTGAGGCGGCTCAAGAATAACGCAAGCGTCAGGAAAGTTCCTTTGGCAGGGGACGCACTGGCCGCGGCAACGGAAGCCTTGAGCGGTAAAGTCGATGGGCCATTGTTCAAGCGATATGGGCGGGACCGTGGTGGGGACGCTGCCTCAGCCGCCTTGATGAAATCCGTTCGGAAGATTGTCAGCGATAAGCGCGTTACCGTCCATTCCCTGCGGCACAACATGCAGGATCGAATGATCAAGGCCGGTGTCAGCGAACATGATCGAAAGTTGATCCTAGGTCACGCTATAAACGGCGAGGGTAATCGGTACGGTTCCGACGCGGCTCGATTGGAGGTCACAACAGCGGCCATGCGGTTGACCGTGGGCGTTACTCAGTAGCAGAGCAAGGAAAATCTTCCTCAATGCGGTCCGGCAATCTTCGAAACGGTTGTGTTTCGTCTCTAACCTTCGCCCTATCGAAACGTGTTCTTTACGCGTTTAGAAATGAGAACGTAGCAAATGCCGATGATACATATTGTCGTGTTGAAAATAGCCTTGACTAAGACCGGATAGATAACATGACGTTTGGTGGCATAATCGGACGAAAGCGAGGCCAATTCAAAGGCATTGTAGACATCCGATGCCCTTGAGATTAGTGCCAAGACCATAAGACCGACGAGTAGTTTCGGTGCCCTGCGGTCATTATCAAAGAGCAATTTCAGGCTCCAAGACCCCACAATCAGCCAAATCAAATTAATGAAAACGCCCACGATTATTTGTTGAACGATAAGAGCATATCCAACACCAAATCGTTGAGGCCCGATTTCCGACCTAAGAACAAGAGTGCCCCAACTAATCAAATCAAACCCCGATTTGACGACAGCATAAGAAAAGATAGCGATTACCGGAACCAACCACCCTCCAATCTTGAGGCGCGGGAGGGCCGGAGAAGATTGGGTCAACACTATTTCGTCTGTCAATTCGGCATTGCCCCTGTTCAACGCTTCCAAATGGTCGGGGTATCATGTCGCGGCTTTGCGTGAATTTGCAAGGCGGTTTGTCTCAGCCCATAAACCCTGCGCTCTTCAATACCGCACCCACTACAAACACGGTGAAACCAACGGCCACCCATATGCCAAGGTCAGTCCGTTCTTTCCAAATGACATAGATAAACCATGCAGCGATAGCCAACCCTAGGCAACCAGCGGCAATTTCGATGATATCAAATATCGTGTCCATTCAGCCCGCTATCACTTGGTTACCTTGGCTGTCCATAGCGTTGATTATGCTGGCATTAGTTGTCGAATGTTTTGCTGTAGAAATCTCAGGTGGTTTGATAATAGATAAAGCCGCCGCCAGAAATCCTCTGTAACCCCTCGGTTTCCTTTGGCGTGGATGATAGGTCGCGCTCTGTCCGTCGTAGATATCCACATGGTGTATCCAAGTCATGACAATGATGCTCTTGGACAAGACTTTTACATTTACTTTCGGGTAATCGCCCCTAAACTGCTTTTATTTCGTGGCGCTATTTTTACAAGTTTTGGGGGGATAGATTGGCATTCATTAGAGCGACCTGTCCGCGATGCGATACCGTCAATTCTACTTTCGAGGTGCGGGGACAGAATTATCTAGGTAAATATCAAAGCAATTGGCAACGTTCGTTTGAAGTATTCAGTGTTTGTGGGCACTGCCATAAAGCCATGATCCATCTTGTGGTGCAAACATCATATGCCTACGAGCATTTTTTTGCTAACGAACTCAATTGTCTTACGGCATTTGGCGGGTACATCAACGATATTGTTGATTACGAAGGTTACGTTAATTTATCAGATTTAGCGCAACAACAGCCACCCGAGCATCTCCCTGCTGATATCATCATTGCTTTTCAAGAGGCCGCCACGTGTCAAAGCGTGCAATGTTGGAACGCTTCCAGCGCGATGTATCGGGCCTGTCTAGATTTAGCCACGAAACCGCTAATGCCACCAGAAGGTGAAGAGCCTAATAGGAACATTCGGCGGTCCCTAGGTCTAAGGTTAAAGTGGCTGTTTGAAAACGGAAGGATGGCGAAATCTCTTGAGGAATTATCCCATTGTATTCAGCAGGACGGTAACGACGGTGTCCATGACGTCAATCTAACGCAAGCAGTAGTTGACGACATCGCTGATTTCACCGTTGAAGTGCTTCAGACACTCTACACTGTTCCGGCGCGGTTGAGACTTGCACAGGAGAGACGTGAGCAGCGTAGACAGACTAATGTCAGCTAGTGGTGCACAAAGAAGGCGTAGCAGGACCAAAATAGCTCATGCGGGTTGCCGAATGTTTTGCTGTAGAAATCTTAGGTGGCATCATGAGAAAAGACTGCTGGGATTTACCCCCGTGCCACCCGCCACTCCTTGCAGTAAACAATAGACCGCCCTTGCCGGAGTAGCGCGCCGCTTTCGACCGCGCCGTACGGGCCAAAGCTGACGAGGGGTCCGGCGCTGGGGTGGCCGCATGAGCGCCGCCAACATCTTCAAATTCAACACATCTCAAATCCGCGCAGTGGATATCAAGGGTGAACCTTGGTTCGTAGCTACTTATGTTTGTAAGGTCCTCGGCATGGCCAACCCAACAATGGCGCTGAGGCCTTTAGGTCATGACGAGAAATGCCTCAGTTCTTTTGAGACAGTTCGTGGCACCTACCAGATCAAACAGCTTCGCACGGATGAAAAGGGTATTACTGAAACTAACACCCTTGGCGGAAACCCTAACTCAAATTCAGGGTCAGAGACGGCTAAATCAGATTTAGGGTTAGCGAGCCGTGTGTGGACTGTCATACTAGGTACGAACCCCGGCAAGGCCATTCTCTTGACCACTTCAGTCACGCATTTGCTGACCATACGCCACGGTCACAACCACAACGGGGATCGCAGGACAACCGTTCTCTACGACCTCACCGGTAAGCCCGCCTGTACGACGCTCGCCGGACACTTGAACCGCCATGCTGTCGAGGCCTCGCTGCAATGGTTCCGCAACAACGATATCAACCGCAAGGGTAAATTAGCATGACAACGCGTAGCCCTGTCAGCATCTTCAAATTCAATACCTCTCAAATCCGTGTAGTCGATATCAAGGGTGTTCCTTGGTTCGTCGCGGCTGACGTTTGTAAGGTTCTCGGTATGACAAATACCACGGTGGCGATACAGCCCCTAAGTTCGGATGAGAAGGGACTAAGTTCAACTGAGACCCTTGGTGGAAACCAGCGGCTAAACACAGTTTCAGAAAGCGGCCTCTACAAGCTAATCTTGCGATCAAGAAAGCCGAACGCTGCGCCCTTCCAAGATTGGGTCACCCGCGTAGTCCTCCCGGCCATCCGTAAGGACGGCGGTTACATCCTAGGTGAGGAGAAGGTTGCCACTGGCGAAATGTTTGAATTTGCTAGCGCGTTGGTGTTCCTTGATGAAACCGACGCTTCCACACCCTGTTAATACGGATGGGGTGGCACGAGGATATCTTGTGGAACGCCTTGTCGATTTACGTTTTCTTTCGGTTAGCAAGCACGATTTCTGCCGTGCTTCGAATGTATGTCTGCTCCATACGCTGTTCAAATCGCAAATGCTGCTCATACGTGAGGGCAGGCTCAACGGTACTCATTGAGGCGCGTTTCTCTTGAGAGCACGATGGTTGAATAACCGTTGCTACTACAAGCGGATTTGTCGTCCCGTCATCATAGGTTTTTACGGCCTTGCTTATGCAGTCCAACCAAGCTTTAAGGGTTAAGTCTTGTCTAGCTTTAGTCTCCGGTGTGGTTTGAGAAGCACAAGAACTCAATATTAATGCAAGCGAGGTGAATGTTATAATTCTGAATATATTCATTTTTTGCCTCGCGATAATTGAAATTTATTTCACTATGTTCTCGACGTTATTGCGCATGGACCCGCGTACAGTGGGTGGTTCACGTTCACGTTACTTTATACTTGATCTTCTCATAAGTCTTGAGACCAGAAAAGGGGCGATGATATCGCAGGAACCTGCTTTATGTCTCGAAATGTATACCTCTGAGACTTTTTGTTGAGAGCCATTATTGACTGTGTCTCATCTATGTCTCATAAGTGTGTTCTCACAAATACTAAGACCTTGGAGACATGCGAGATGACTTTGGTAGCCTATGCCCGTGTATCGTCTACGGGACAATCGCTGGACGTGCAGCTTGAGAAGCTAGAGGCACTGAACCCGAGCAAGGTGTTCCAAGAGAAGGTCTCGGGAGTTGACCGTGATAGACCAGAGCTAGCTAAGGCTATCGAATATTGCCGCGAAGGTGATACTTTCGTTGTCACGAAGATTGACCGTCTGGCCAGATCGACACGCGACTTGCTCAACATCATTGATGAACTGGCCGCGAAAGGCGTGGAATTTAAAGTTCTGGATCAGAGCATCGACACGACCACGCCCACCGGTAAGCTTACCTTGCAGATATTGGCCAGCGTTGCGGAGTTCGAGAACAACATCCGTAAGGAGAGACAAGCGGACGGGATCGCCAAGGCCCGGAAGGACGGAAAGCAGTTGGGCCGTTACCCAAAGATGACCGATGACACCATAGGGCAGATTAAGGCGCTGAGAGGTCAAGGCGTTTTGATCAAGGACATCATGGTACAGACTGGTATGTCGAAAGCCTCGGTATATAGAGCCTTGCAGCCCGAACAGTGAGTAGTATTAGATTAGGTGCCGTCCTAGCCTGACACATCAGACCGCCCCATTTATCTCCGCTCCGCTGATACCCACCGTCACCACTTTATGGAACCGTAGCCAACCACTGTGGGCTCAAGTGGGCGTTAGGTTGTCGCCTAGCTTTATATCTCGCAATCGTTCCTTTCGCAGGACCGTAGCCGACCGTTGCGGACAATAGCGGGCGTTAGGTCGCCCCCTAGCATCATCATTTTTTGAAATGTTGACCTTAGCGCTCCCGTCAGAACTGCCGTTGCCTCCCGGTGGAACGATGGTCGAGCGCTGAGGTGAGCCTTTCTAGATCGTTCAGCCGAGTTACGGGCTAATCCGATTGGTTCATGTCTTCGGTCGTTTGAAGTTCGTGTTTCGCTATCGGTTCCGCAGGGACGTGAGCAAGACCGCCCATCAACAACTTAGGAGGACAATGCCGTTTGACTGCACAGCCATCGGAAAGGGCTACCTTCCGCGACCTAAACACCGCCCACGTCACTTTAGCAAGGACCGTGGAGCCGCAAGAGAAACCGGCATATTGTTACCAAGGCTACCCGGAGCGGCATCAGTATAAGACCATATCGCACTACTGGACTGCCCGTCCGGGAACCGAAGTGCTCAATCGCGCAACCGGAGAAATCACGGTTGTTCCTGAATATTTATTCGCTTCTGGCAAGTCCCTGACCATCTCGAAATTTGCAACGAAGCTTGGAAAAGGCCCACGGGAAACCAGAGCAATCCTTGCGGAACTTGGCGTGCTCCATTCGGAAATCAGAGTGAAAATGGTCCCCGCTGTAATCGCCTTCTGTAACGGTTCCCCTGAAATGTGGGGGCAGTCTGCGCAATCCAAGCCGAAGTATGAAGAGACCCTGCGGTTGTCCGAATGGGCGGTGAAGATGAGATATGGCTGTCGGGTCCCTACGGTTACGGGGCATGACTGCGATATCCTAACCGCGTCCGGAATGAAGTGGATTGAAGAAATTGTCAGTCTTGTAGATCGGCAGACAGAACCCAAGCCCCCAACTAAAGCCGCCGACATCATCGAGGGATTGCTCAAGTTGGACCCCGCTGTAACTCCGGTTGCCATCATCGAGAAGACCGGGCTTCCTAAGATGACCGTATATCGGAATTATAAGAAGCTCAGGGAAATGGCCTGAGTACCACTTTCTGTCCTTGCCCATATATAACGAGCGTTACACCATGGTTTGCCTGACAACCAGCCAGAACAATGTCCTTCGGGGAACCATAGCTTCATTCGCGAACCTCAATCCATTTCTTAGGTTGCCTACGGTGGATCGAATGTTTCTATGGCGGGACCATGGTCAAGGGGACTAGCCCTGAAAGGGGACCCCCTTTGTAAGGTCATCTAAACGATCAGCCAAACAACGTCCTTCGGGGAACCGTAACCCTTTGTGTCGCAACGGGCGAAGGCCCCTTTGGTCTGGCCATGGTCAAGGGCTGCGCCCGTACAGAATTGGGGTCTCAATAATTCAGACCTACCAACATTGGCGGTAGTCTTACCTTAGTGTGCCGGTCCCCGGATTGGCTAAGGGCCACTACCGTTCCACCTAAAGATAAACGCATCAAGCAATCATTGGCTCGAAGCAATTCGGGCCTTTTCTATTTGAAAGGAGAATTAAAACAATGAGAACCGACACCCGCTCGCACATAGACGCGACGGTCCGCAGAACACAGCCTAACTGGTTCGTTGAGTGTCTAAGGATAGGCGTGCCGCTGGCAGCATTACCGGAAACACCTCCCCACGACGCACCTTACGCCGACAAGTGTCGTTACACGTGGAAACTTCGGAAACTATGGGAGCAGCGGGCAGGCCGCAGGATCGAACGTCTGACGCCTCCCGGCTACCATGACAAGCTTACTACAAAGCGTAAGGCGACCAGATTTAACGAGCGCAGCATTGCCCAGGAACATAAGGAATAGCATGAGCGAAACTAAATCAGCCCTAGACGTCATTAAGGGTTTCGAAGGTTATTCAGATAAGGCCTATTGGGATGTCAATCACTTCCGCGCCGGTTACGGTTCCGATACGACAACCCTAGCAGATGGCACAGTACAGCCAATCTCCCGTGAAAGCGTTGTCAACCGTGACGACAGCGAGCGGGACCTTGCCAGACGGGCGGCCGATTTTGCTAAAGGCGCGTCTGACACTATCGGCGCTGATAAGTGGAACGCCCTCCCCGGCAATGTACAGGCGGCGCTAACGTCCACCGCGTACAACTATGGTTCCCTGTCGAAGGTCCCGGCAATCGTCCGTGCAGCACAGGCCGGTGACATTGAAGGCATCGCGCAGGGTCTTGAAGGTGTCAAGGGTCATAACGACGGTATCAACTCTGGCCGTCGTCAGAAGGAAGCCGACATCGTTCGTGGTGCTGGTGGAACCGGTGCCGACTATACCTACACCGCAAGCACCGAAGTCCCCCTTACGCCGACCGCAGCCGTCGCCGGTACTCCTAGGGTTACGCCTGAGGAAGGCCCCGGTTGGGTTGATACCGCTATCGACGCTTGGCAGCAGAACAGCCCTACGGCGAACATCCTACGCTCTAGCCCTCTTGCCGATGACCCCAATTGGCAGAAGCCGAACGTACAGAAGCTAGAGGCTGACCTGAAGGCCGCTAATCTCGACCCGGAACGCTATGCTAAGTTCCTTGGCAGTTCCACTTCAGAGGCCGGTTATATGCGTCAAATCCAGTACGCACAGGCCGACCGCGACCGTATGGAACGGCTTGCTCAAGCAGGTCTCAAGGGTATTGTCTTGGACTTCGCTACTCAGGCTTTGGACCCCGTTAACATCGCCATTGACGGCGCAACAGCAGCCGTAGCCCCTGAGGTCATCCTAGGGAAGTATGGCTACAAGGTTGGTCGTGTATTGAGTGCCGCCCTCGCCGGTGGTGCCGCAGGTCTCGCACAGTCGGCGGTAAACTATGGTTTCAACCCCAACTCAACTCAGGAAGACCTTCTGATGGGAACGGTTGTTGGCATGGGCCTTGGTGCGGTCGTAGGTCGCCTCAAGTCCAACCCCGCGACAGCTAGAGAGGGCCAAGGTCTACAGGACATCGGTCACCAGATAATCGCAGAACATGAAGGTGTTGCTTATGTTCCCCGTGGCTCCATGGGTGCAGCCTATAAGGGTGATGGTAAGTTCTACATTGACCATGACGCCTTGAACGCCCTTGAACATGGCGACATCCCCACTACAGCCTTCCGGGCCGTTCGTGGTGACTTGTCTGCCCGTGGTGACGCCTCAATCAACCCCGGTACTCGTGCAGTTATGGGCGGTCTCGTTCAGGACGGCACCGGTAAGGTTGGTGGCGCAATCAACGGTATGGCGGCATCTGAGGACAAGCTGCTCCTCGAAAGCGAACACATGGCGGCTTTCCATCGGACCTATCAGCCCATGCGCAAGCAGTTCATTGACGCGGGTGGCACTAAAGACGACTTCAATAGTCGTGTATTTAGCTACATTGAAGACCGCCGCATCAACCGCAATGACTTCTATCCTGAAGAGGTACGGAAGGCCGGTGATGCCTTTGCCACGGTCCGCGCAAGTGAGCTTAAGCTGCAAAAGAACGCGAGGGTCCGCGAAGGTGGCGAAGCCCGTCCTGTACAGGGTGCAGACCTTACGCCTGAGAACAAGAACTATGTCCCACACGAATGGGACACGGTGAAGGTCAATCTGCTCAATGAACACCTAGAGGAAGACGCCGTCCGGCTGACCCTGAAGGGTGGATTGCGCAAGGCCAACCTTAACGCGGACGAGGCCACGTTGGACCGTATCTCTGCCGGTATGCTCAAGACGCTGTCCGGGCGTGGTGCTGGTATCGATAAGAACGACTTCATAGCCCGCGTATCGGGTGCCGACGTTGAGGACGCCCTGAAGGCACTGGTTGAACATCACGGTATCTCTGAGGAAGACAGTAAGGCGTTCTTCGCAGCATTTAAGAAGCAGAAGGCCGCTAAAGACGACGCCGGTAACCCAACGCCGTTCAAGACCCGTGCGCTTATTGACGTTGATTATAAGCTACCCTACCGGCCTAAGGTCCGCGATACGGGTGTTGAATGGGATCGAGACTTGACCCTCAAGGACTTGCTCAACACGGACATTGAACACCTCAACAACAAGTACACCAACCGCGCGGCGGGCAACATCGCCTTGGCGCGTATGCACATCATCAATCCGGCCACCGGTGAGACGATTGTAAACGGCGTGACGTCTAATGCTGAATGGGCTGGATTGCTGAGGGACCTTGCTAAGAAGGGTGCAAACAGTGGTCAGACAGAGGCACAGATCGCCATGGACGCCAAGCGACTTAACTACGCCTACGAAATGATCAAGGGGACGTATCAGCATGATATGTCAAGCAATGGCTTCGGTAAGTTTCTCCGGGTAGTCCAGAAGTTCAACTTCATTCGCGTTATGAACCAAGTGGGTCTCGCACAGATACCGGAACTTGCGAACAACGTGGGCAGTGCCGGACTTACGGCGACCATGCAGCAAATGCCGGGGTTCCGTCGCATCGTTGGGCGTGACGGTGTCATGCACCTTAAGGATGGCTTTGGGGATGACCTAGAGGCTGTCTTCGGTCACGGTTTGGATCATTGGACACGCACCGCTGAAGAACGACACGACGCCGCATTAGATGCCATTAAGGCGTCGAGGGGTCAGACGTTCGAGGCTCGCTACCAGAAGCTTAACGGCATCTTGGATAAGGGCGCACGGATCACAAACATGATGTCGGGCATGCACGGTATCGACACCATGTCGCGCCGTTGGGCCTACAAGGCAATCGTCCAGAAATTTGCTAATGCCGCCGCAGGTCGCGCAAGCTTTTCCGAGAAGCGTTTAGCAGACATGGGGTTGTCCCCGGAAATGTTCACTCGGGTTAAGGTCGAACTTAAGAACGTCGATAATGTTTCCATGGACGGTAAGAAGGTGACCGGCCTTAATCTCGATAATTGGCAGGACAAGGAAGCCTCTGAAGCTTTCCGCCGCGCTGTCCATCGCAAGGCAAACGAGGTCATTCAGAAGAACGACATTGGCAACATGGCTATGTGGATGGGTACGCCGCTCGGCAAGACGCTTATTCAATTCCGCTCATTCATGGCAGCTTCCTACGTGAAGCACACCCTGAAGGGCCTGTATATGCATGACCCTGAAGTCATGATCAATGCCGCTATTGGTATGGCCGTGGCGGCGGGTGTTTATGAAGTGCAGACCCGCATCAACGCTGTTGGACGTTCGGACGCCGATAAGTACCTCAAGGATCGCTTGTCCCCCGATAAGATTGCCCTAGCGGCCTTCTCAAAGGTTGGCGTGTCGTCGGTTGTTCCTATGCTGGTCGATACCGCGATCACGCCTATGGGATACAAGCCTCTATTCTCCTATTCCCGTACATCTGGTCAGGCGTCAGACTTGTGGTTAGGCAACCCAACCAAAGGCTTTGTTGACGACATTGGTATGGCCGCAGGTGCCGCCCGTGGTATTGTTGCGGGCAACCCATCGCAGCAAGAGCTTCGTTCTCTCAATAAGCTTATGCCTTTCAACAATGCCTTCGGCTACCTTCAGCTATTCAACGCTAGTTTCTCGGGCTTTTCAGAGCGGACCCCGAGTGACCGCCGCAAGCAAACTGAAATCTTCCAATAATCAAATCTATGGTGGGGCTTAAGAGCCCTGCCATTCCTAGAGTCATACAGCGCCGTTTGCAGTGAGATGGGGAATTATATCATCCTTCCCGCTGAACGCGCCCCTACACCCCAAGGGGAGAGAAATAGTACACATGAGCATTGAATTAACGGGGCGGTATATCCTCGTCCATACCGACGGTTCCTGTATCGGCAATCCCGGTCCGGGTGGTTGGGCCGTCGTCCTGCAATCCATGGACGGCAGTCTGCAATTGAACCAGAAGGAACTCTCAGGCCACGTTCCTGATACCACGAATAACCGCATGGAGTTGAGTGCAGCCATCGCAGCTTTGGAGGCCATCAAAAACAAGGAACTCCCCGTCATCATCCGCACTGACAGTTCGTACCTCGCGAATGGAATGACCAAATGGCTCGAAGGCTGGAAGCGTCAGGGCTGGAAGAACCGAGACGGAAAGCCAGTACCAAATTGGGACCTATGGGAACGTCTGGATATTTTGAATGACAGCCGCGTTCATTGGCAATGGGTTAGGGCGCATGACGGAAACGAGCTTAACGAAGTAGCCGACAAACTAGCCAAAGCGGCGGCGCACAGCGCTCCTTAAGTGGCGGGCTTCGCTGGAAAATGAAAAAGGCCACGGTCTGCATCACCGTGACCCTTATTCAAACCCTCTAGCACAAGGGGGCTTCCGGTCGAAAGGCTGGAAGCTTCCCGCATATTATCCTAACTACCGGCGACGACGCAAGGCTATTTCTTGTGTGTGGTGAAGATTTATTATTCTGTCTTCCGGAATATTTGCGCTATTGCAATAGTTCTACTTTGGTAACAATTGCGGAAACGCAAGTAAATAACATTAACTCATGTGTAAATTACTATTGACGACTTGGCGCAAATCAGCGCATGACGCCTGTGTATGTAAGTCGTAGTTAAAAATCACATGGAAGGACTTAGAAATGCTCTTCAAGACTGCTCGCTTTGAAATCGAGATTAGCCGCTATGACCTATACCTCCGGGTTCGCCTGTTCGGCAGAACCTTTGCGACGTTTCGCGATTGGTCGGGCCAAGGGCTTAGCTCCTCAGACGTAACAAAATAACGACCAGCCACGGGGTACTAATTTCTATCAGCTTGAGGTACTGTACCAACGAACAGACAGAGCGGGCGGATTGCTCTAATAGATTGATATTGCGGTAGTTTCGTCGCTTGCCGGATAGGTTCGATTAATGCGATCTGGACCGGCAGGGGGCACCATCCCAAAAATCACCCATTGTTTTTACCGCGTTTTTGAGTTGGGCTTTTGGAAGCCTCGTTTTCCTCCAGCATAAGCTGTGCATCTGCTTTCCCACAAGCAAGGGTTGTTTTCCCAAATCCAATGGGGCCGGCAAACGAATTTCGATAGCAGTCCATAAGTAGTCGTACGCATAGAAAGCTTGTGATTTCCGTGGTTATCTTGACTTGCATCCTCATATTTTTTTATGCGGCTGTGGCGATGACAAGGAGAGGTATTCTTATGCGCGCGTTGACCGAAGCTGAAATTGAAATTGTTTACGGTGGTTGCGGCCCTGGAGGATCACCGACAAAAGACACTGCCGCGACCTGCCAAGGTGTTTATGGTGCAAGAGCGGGGTTCAGTGGTGCTACTAAAGGCGGCCCAATTCCGACCGCATACCCAGGGACACATAGTATCAGCCCACGCGAGGGTGTTGCGGGAATAGGAGTAGCTGCGGGAACGGCAGCATCTGTATTGGTTGGTTGGCCAAAAGCTGTGGCAACAGGCATCGCCTTAACAGCAGCGGCTGTTGCAGCGGGCATGGGTAAAGGTGGCTGAATGCCTTTCGGCTTTAGTTGAAAGGTTCAGTTCATTGAAATTATCGGGCTTGATATGAAATTCAACGTCATAAGAATAGCTTGTGAAGTGGCGAGTATTATTTGCTATATTTTGTTAATATTGCTATTTGGCGGTACGTGGCAAATGATAATATTTAAGATAATTATGTTGCCTCTATGTGTTATGTCTGGATTATATTTGCAGTATTTTAAAAGTTTACCACATTATTCCAATATTTATTATGCGGTAAAATCGATTTTAAATTCACTTTTAGCTACATGTGTACTTTGTATTTTTATTTGGAATCCAAGTGTGTCTGTTGTTGATATTCTTATAATAACATTTATGTCACTCGCAATTTGTTTTACATTGTCAATGATATTTCAAATTGACATGATGAAAAAGTAATCACTCCTCACATCTCATAAATATAATCGTTGCGTCGAGCAAACGTGAAATTGTTTGATTAGTCCGGCGATGGTTGTTCTAACGATTATCCATCCGTTGCAAGATGCAGCCAGGACAATGGAAGTATATTGCATGCAGGAACCACCCGCAGAGAAAAGTGATAACGAGAAACAAAATCGTATAATCAATGGAATTGGCGGGGGCGTAGGTGCACTGGTGGGCAGCCTAAGCGGATCTTTCATTTTTCATAATCTGATGATTGGCATCGCAGCAGGCGCCCTGGTGGGCTGCTGCGTCGGTATCGTTCTTAATTGGGTATGGCGTAGATAGATAATGACAATGCGCGGGCTGGCAGCGGTTCTTAACGTGTCAACCGAAACAAAAAGACGACGAATAGCTTCTGCAGGGGCAAGCATTGGTGCAGGGGCTGGGAACATCATGGGTAGCGTTGGTTACGGGTATCTCACCATCATGGTGGTCGCCGTCAAAACTGCGGCCACTGCCCATTTCCTCCTGTCTGTATTGATCTCTCAAAAATGGCCCATACGTCTGCCCGGTTCTGTAGATTGACCGGAGCAGACGATAAGTCTCATAGCCAAAATCACTGACGTGGCATGTCTGCGTCCCGCCGCTTCATCGTCATAAATACAAAGTGAAACGTCACGGAATTGTTGCACCCGGCGGAATATGGTTAGGTCCGCAGGCGTCGACCGGACGTTGAACTTTGGCTCGGCGTGCCATTTTTGATTGCTTTTTGAATCAAGGGAGAACGCTGATGCCACAGACTCCGACAATCATTCTCGTGCATGGATTTTGGGGTGGGGCCGCCCACTGGAGCAAAGTCATTGTAGAATTGAAGCGGCTTGGCCATGCATCGCTGAAAGCCGTTGAATTGCCATTGACGTCCCTGGCGGATGATGCCGAGCGCACCCGCAAGATGATCGCGCAGGAAAGCGGTCCGGTGCTGCTGGTGGGCCATTCCTATGGCGGGGCCGTCATCACGGAAGCCGGCAACCATCCCAAAGTGGCGGGCCTGGTCTATATCGCCGCCTTTGCGCCTGATGCCGGTGAGAGTCCGGGCGGGATCACCCAGAAGAATCCGCCGCTCGGCGCCGCCAATCTCGCACCCGACAGCGACGGCTATCTCTGGGTAAAGCAGGACAAATTCCACGAAAGCTTCTGCCAGGACCTGACGGCGGATGAGGGGCTGGTGATGGGTGTAACCCAGAAGGCGCCGCTCGCCAGCACCTTCGGCGATGAAATCACCAATCCGGCATGGAAGTCGAAGCACAGCTGGTACCAGATTTCGAGTGACGACCACATGATCCATCCCGCCAATCAGGCGTGGATGTCCGGCCGTCTCGGGGCGAAGAAGGTGATTACGCTGAAGGCAAGCCACGCATCGCTGGCCTCGAAGCCGGTCGAGGTCGCGGCGCTCATCGATGAGGCTGCAACGTATCAATAGACTGAACTGTCGCGCGTGCCAGCCTCCGCATCCCCGTCGGAATGCGGAGGCTTTTGCATTCTATGCACGGCGCTTGCAACCCCTTATAATCGATGCAAGGACCAACCACATAAGCCTTGGCGTTCCGATCTGGCGGCCGTGCCGTGGTGTCGTCATTCCAGGTCGTGTGCAGACGTGATCATGACGGGGTATTGCAATGCAATCTTTGGTGAATTTGAAAGTGACCTCGCCCGGTACGGGCGGCGGCACCTGGCCGGCTCAACGCAGTGAACTGCTCGACTGGCTGATGATCGAGACGCGCAATCAGCGCTTCATCGACAATATCCTGGTCGAGATGGGCGAACGGCTCGTGGATGCGGGCGTGCCCGTTGCCCGGATGTCGCTGCATCTGAGGATACAGCACCCGCAATGGCGCGGCGCCCGCATCCTGTGGAGGCGCGGTGCCGCCGAGGCGGAAATCCGCACATTCGAATATGGGGCCGAGCAGACTGCCGAATATCTGAACAGCCCGCTCAACGACATTTCCGAGGGAGCCGATGAAGTCCGGTTGCACTTTGACCAGGCCGGCGACACCGGGCAGGAATATTCGGTGGTGGGCGAACTGCGCGCCGAGGGGCTGACAGACTACGTGGCCTGGCCGCTGGAGCACACCCTTGGCAAGCGGCATGTGGTGACCTTCGCCACGGACCGGCCGGGTGGCTTCGGCGATGATCATATGGCTGTTCTGGCGGACCTGCTTCCCGCTCTGGCGCTGGTCAGCGAGATCCGGCTCAAGAACCGCTTCGCCCGCACGCTGCTCGAAACCTATGTCGGGCCGCATGCCAGCGAGCAGATTCTTGCCGGTGCCACCACCCGCGGCAGCGGCGTCACCGTGGGCGCAGCGATCCTGATCTGCGACCTGCGCGATTTCACCGCGATCTCGGACGCCTGGCCCCGCGACAACGTCATCGAGCTGCTCAATGGCTATTTCGATGCGATGTCGGAGCCCATCGAAAAATATGGCGGGGAAATCCTCAAATTCATGGGCGATGGCCTGCTGGCCATCTTCCCGCTGAGCAATCCGAAGGCCTGTACCGATCTGCTGCATGCTATCGCCGAAGCGCAGGCGGCCATGACCGCGTTGAATGCCGACCATGTTAGGGAAGGGCGCAAGCCGTTGGGTTACGGCATCGGCGTTCACGTCGGGGATGTCATGTACGGCAATATAGGCTCGCGCAAGCGGCTGGATTTTACCGTCATCGGACCCGCCGTGAACATTGCCTCGCGCCTGGAAAGCCTGACCAAGCAGGTCAAACGCCCGGTTCTGCTGTCGAAAGCCTTCGTCGATTTGGCCGAGGTCGAATGCAACATGGAGAATCTGGGCTCCTATGCGCTCCGCGGGCTTGATGAACCCATTGATGTCTTTGCGTTCTCCGGTGATTGCCTTACTGTGGCAGAGATTCCAGCCTGATGTGGTGATTGGACATAACGAGGAGAATGCACATGGCCAATCCCCCGCGCCGACCGGTAAACCCGATGGCAGCCGCCGAAGCACTGTTCAAGCCGGTTGCCAAGAAAATTGTTCTCCCTGTGCGTGAGACACCGGCAGTGCCCCATGCCAAGGAGCTCGTTTCGATCCGGATCGATCGCGCCGTGCTGGAACATTTCCAGGCGGATGGGCCCGGATGGCAGGATCGCATCAATGATGTCTTGCGGGCTGCCATTCAGAAGAAGACCTGAAGCGGGTACGCGGTACGCGCCAAACTGCCAAACCGGATATGCCAAGGTGAGATGATGAATGACTTTTATATTGGCCAGAAGGTCGTTTGCATCGATGACAAGTTTAAGAATGTCAGCATCGATCAACTGATCCGCAAAGGCCAGATTTACACGGTACGCTGGGTCGGCATGTACAAGCACTATGTCGATGGCGAGTTTGTCGGCATCAAGGTCGAGGAAATCCATCGCGGCAATGATGATGGCCCGGAGGGCTATGGCGCGGCCGACATGCCCTATCGCGCGACGCGCTTCCGGCCGCTGGTCAAGGACAAGATCGGTTCCCTACGCAAACTTCTGGCGCCCAAGCCGGATGCACCGGTCGAACCGGAAAAGCCTGCGCCCGTGAAAAAGAAGGAAAAGGTATAGGCCTTACGCAGGCCTGCATCATTTCCGTCCGGTCAGTCCGCGCAACCGTTCGCGGACGATACGGGCAATGTTCTGGGTGCGCCGGTAGAGATGGATCTGCGAGGCGGCCTGGCGGGCAGCGCGATCCGATGCCGGGGTCAGGCCGATCACCAGCGTGCCGATGCTTTCGCGCTCCTGAAACAGGCGGGATGCGACGGGATGATCGGGAACGGCGCAGGAATCGGTGCGATCGATGTTCGGATCGTCCAGATGGTTCTTCAGCATCTCGATCATCAGGAGAACGCCGGGCGAATAGGCGGCAAGGTTTTCATCATAGGCCGTTTTCCAGGTCCACGCCTGTCCGGCCTCGACGAAGACCACCAGAACGGCAATCGTCCGGCCATCCAGCTCGAGTGTGTGGATGCGGGCGAGATCGCGGCCCGCGAGATTGTTGACGGCTTCGCGGGCGAATGCCGCGCGGAACCGGTCGACCGCCATGGCCGAGCCGCGCTGGCCTTTCCAGCCGCTGGCTTCCACCGCGAGGAAATCCTCGAGCCGTGCGCGGATATCGTCTTCCGTGCGGCTGACCGTGTAGGTCAGCTTGCCCTGCTCCGCCAGACGCCGCCACAACCGCCTGTATTCCTTGGCGTGCCGTGTTCCCAGCGCTTCGCGCAGATAGGCGTCGCCCTCCTGCGTGCTTTCCAGAAATGGCCGCTCCACAGTGCCAATGGTGGTCGTGGGCAGGTTGCGGTCAAGCGCGACCGAACGGAAAAGCTGGGCGACGGGACGATTGAGGAGAAGATCGGGCAGCACCAGAACTTCCGGAAACTTGAGATGCTTGCGCGCAAGCATATCGAAGAGGTCGTTGAGGACGCCGACTGGGTCGTCGCGGTCGATCAGCGGGGTGCCCTGCGGCCCGAACGGCGTTGCCCAGGCCCGCAGGATCGATGCGGAAAAGGTAAAGCCGGGACGCTCGATCGTATAGGGCATCAGGAAGCGCAGGCGGCTCTTCACGTCATTCTCGTCGCGCACGACCATGAACCGCACCTGACGGTCATCGAGGCGGGGCATGGCAGGCGCCAGGAAACGCGGATTGAAGAAGACGTTGGGTTCGATGGTCCGGTAGGCGAGGTGTTCCAGCTCCTCCGAAAGATCGAAACCGGCGGAAGCGGAATAGACGGACAATTTGCGCGGCACGCCGCGGCTTCCCAGGGTTTCCTCGATCTGCTTGGCCGCATCGCGCGATTCAAAGCCGGCCAGCTGCGAAATGATCTGCGAGGACGGGCCGCCGGCCAATTCTTCGAGAAGCGGTATTGCAGCCATCAGATCTCTTCCTTGGCAGGATTCCTGCCGGCGAAAACAAACATTGTGATGTTGAGACGGTTGTAAACGGTCAACGCCAGAACAAGCGCTTCAAACACCATCGAGGCGGCCGTGGCGCAGGCTGCGCCTGCAAGGCCGTATCGTGGTATCATAAAAATGCTAAGGCAAATATTAACGACCAGGGTAATCGCGTAAACGATGGCGCAGATTTTCTGTTTTCCCGCCATGTTCAAAAGACTTTCGGCCGGTCCGACCGAAGCGCGCGCCACCACGCCGATCACCATGATGAACAGCAGCGGATAACCTTCGGTGAACTGTGCACCGAAAAGCCAGAGCAACGGCTCACCCAGAACCAGCAGGACAATGGCCATGGCCAGCGACGGCCAGAACGTCCAGCGCGCCGTGTCGCGGGCAAACTGTTCGAGCCGGGTATGGTCGAAATTCTGCATCAACTCCGAGTAGCGCTGGGCCGCGCCCGCCTTCACCGAGAAGTAGACGAAATGCACCAGGGCAAGCAGCTTGACGGTGGCATAATAGGTGGCGACCTTGTCGGGATCCATGTAGCGCCCGACCATCAGGACGTCGGCATTGGTCAAAAGAAAAAAGAACCCCTCGACCAGAAAGATCGGCAAGGACACGGCGAGCCAGTCGCGGAAATGGATGGCGCGGGGCCCGGGCGGCACGACGCCGCCGAAGCGCTTGCGCACGGCAAAGAACTGCAGAACCGACGTCACGTAGGTCGCAATAACGGCGGAGCCGAGAGCCGTCATGGCCGTCGGCGCCAGACCGCTGATATGGGCGATGCTCATGACTACGAGGGTGAGGACGGGACGGATGATATAGGTCGGGGTCAGGGCAACCAGCACCCATGAGCGCGAACGCGCCGTTCCATCAAGCGTATCGCCGAGGGCAATCATGGGCAGGCATATCAGCCCGACGAGGAACGGCGCGATGTAGTAGGTCTCGATCAGGTCACGCAACGCGTAGATGAGAACGGCACCGGCGAGCGCAATGCCGGTGGTCATACTGACCGCAAATGTCTTGCTGGTGAACAAAATCCCGCGCAAAAGGTCGTATTGCCTGCGCTCCAGATATTCCGGCACGAAGCGGATGACGGTGGTTTGGAAGCCGAGGCAGGACAGGTTCCCGAGGATGACGACCGTCACCCATACGAGAACGAAGATGCCGTATTCGAACGGGCCCATCCAGCGGGCAAAGATCACCTGGGAAATCAGGGCAATGCCGGCGCTGATCACGCGGACGAGGAAGGCAATCAGGGAGACGCGCTGGGCAACGGCGTGTTCGTTCGAGCCGTCAAGCAACTGATCCAGGCGTGATAACCAGGGACGAAGACGCAGTGACAGCTTTTCCGGTAAAAATCGGTCTGCAGTCGTTACCGCAGAAAATCGCACGCGCAGCTCCACCTGTTGGCATTCCAAGGAGATATAGTCCGTAAACGTTTAAAAAACGTTCGGCCAGACCGACAGTTGCAACGGGTTCGAAAAAAGCAAAAGGCCGCGTCGTTGAACGCGGCCTTCCGTGGGTGTGTCAGGCGAACGAGCCGTGACAATGCTTATATTTTTTACCCGATCCGCAGGGGCAGGCCTCGTTGCGGCCGATCTTGCCCCAGGTCTTCGGATTGTTCGGATCGCGTTCCTCCGGGCTCACGACGCGCAGGTCTTCGAGCACGGCCGTATCGCCGAAATCATCCTCGCCGGTCAGGCCGTCAAAATGATGGACTTCCATGGGCGGCAGTTCCGGCGACGGCGCGTCGGCAGCCTCGCGCACGATCTCGACGCGCATCAGCTGCGTCGTCACGTTCTGGCGAAGATTGGTCAGCATCGTCTGGAAGAGTTCAAAACCTTCGGTCTTGTACTCGTTGAGCGGATCGCGCTGCGCGTAGCCGCGGAAGCCGACGACCGAGCGCAGGTGGTCGAGATTGACCAGATGTTCGCGCCACAGCGCATCCATCGTCTGCAGGATGACCGACTTCTCGACATAGGCCATAATTTCCGGGCCAAAACGTTCGGCACGGTCGCCAGCAGCCTTTTCGACGGCTTCAAACAGCCGTTCGCGCAGGTCGTCCGGGGCAATATTGTCTTCGTTCGCCCACTCGGTGATCGGCAGGTCGAGATTGAGGATGGTGCGGACATCCTCATCCAGCTGCTTCACGGTCCACTGTTCGGCATAGGCGCCTTCCGGGGCATGGCGCTGGATCAGGTCATCGACCACGTCTTCGCGCATTTCCGCGGTGGTCTGGCTCAGATCCGTGCCGTCCATCAGTTCGAGACGCTGTTCGAAGATCACCTTGCGCTGATCATTCATCACGTCATCGTATTTCAGCAGGTTCTTGCGGATGTCAAAGTTGCGGGCTTCGACCTTCTTCTGCGCCTTTTCCAGGGCCTTGTTGATCCAGGGATGGACGATGGCCTCGTCTTCCTTCAGGCCCAGCTTCTGCAGCATGCCGTCCATACGCTCGGAACCGAAAATGCGCATGAGATCGTCCTGCAGCGACAGGAAGAACTTTGACCGGCCCGGATCGCCCTGACGGCCGGAACGACCGCGCAGCTGGTTGTCGATACGGCGGCTTTCATGGCGCTCGGTGGCCAGCACGTAGAGACCGCCGGCGGCAAGCGCCTTCTCCTTGAGGCGGGCGATATCATCGCGGATGGCGGCTTCCTTGGACTTGCGCTCTTCGCCCTCGGCCATATCCGCCAGCTCGTGCTTGACGCGCATCTCGAAATTGCCGCCGAGCTGAATGTCGGTACCGCGGCCAGCCATGTTGGTGGCGATGGTGATGGCGCCGGGGACACCGGCCTGGGCGACGATATAGGCTTCCTGCTCGTGATAGCGGGCGTTCAGGACCTGGAAGTCCTTGAAGCCTTCCTTGCGCAGGCGCTCGGCCAGCTGTTCCGATTTCTCGATCGACGTGGTGCCGACGAGAACCGGCTGGCCCTTGGCGCGGGCTTCGTGGATGTCACGAACGATCGCCTTGTATTTTTCCTCGACCGTCCGGTAGACCTCGTCATCCTCGTCAATGCGCTTGACCGGATTGTTGGTCGGGATTTCCGTGACTTCCAGGCCGTAAATATTGCCGAATTCTTCCGCTTCCGTCGATGCCGTACCGGTCATGCCGGCCAGCTTGTTGTACATGCGGAAATAGTTCTGGAAGGTGATCGAGGCCAGGGTCTGGTTTTCCGGCTGGATCGTCACATGTTCCTTGGCTTCCAGTGCCTGGTGCAAGCCTTCCGAGAAACGGCGGCCCGGCATCATGCGGCCGGTGAACTCGTCGATGATGACGATTTCGTCGTTGCGGACGATATAGTCCTTGTCGCGCTGGAACAGCTTGTGGGCGCGCAGGGCATTGTTGACGTGATGGACCACGGCAACGTTCTCGATGTCGTAGAGACCTTCGCCCTTCAGATGGCCGGCGGCCTTCAAAAGGTTTTCCAGCTTTTCCGTGCCTTCTTCGGTGAAGATCGCGGTCTTCTGCTTCTCGTCGATTTCGTAATCGGCCGGTTCAAGCGGCAGAATGAACGTGTCGATGAGATTGTAGAAATCCGAGCGGTCATCGAGCGGGCCGGAAATGATCAGCGGCGTGCGGGCTTCATCGACAAGAATCGAATCCACTTCGTCGACGATCGCGTAGTTGTGACCGCGCTGCACCATCTGCGCGCGCTCATATTTCATGTTGTCGCGCAGATAGTCGAAGCCGAGTTCGTTGTTGGTGGCGTAGGTGATGTCGGCAGCGTAGGCGGTGCTGCGCTCCTCGTCATCGAGGCCATGCACGATGATGCCGTAGCTGAGCCCGAGGAAGTTGTAGAGCTGGCCCATCCACTGCGCGTCGCGGCTGGCGAGATAGTCGTTGACCGTGACGACGTGAACGCCCTTGCCTTCCAGCGCATTGAGGTAGACCGGCAGGGTCGCAACCAGCGTCTTGCCTTCACCGGTGCGCATTTCCGAGATGCCGCCGCCGTGCAGAACCATGCCGCCGATGAGCTGCACGTCGAAGGGGCGCATGCCGAGAACACGCTTGGCCGCTTCACGCACAACGGCAAAGGCCGGCACGAGCAGATCGTCAAGCTTGGTTCCGCCGGCAAGGCTTGCACGGAATTCCACCGTCTTTGCTTTCAATTCATCGTCAGTGAGTGACGACATTTCGGCTTCGAGCGCATTGATCTGTTCAACGCGCGGCTTGAAGCCTTTGACACGGCGCTCATTGGAAGAGCCGAAAATCTTGCGGGCGAGGCCGCCGAAACTGACCATCCCTGGTCCTCTCTTGTTCGTTTCGCTAGGAAAACCTAGCTTTTAGGGTCCGAAGCCCGGCATGGAGAATGCCTGATACAATACGGACACTGAGTCAAATGTATAAGCCTATCTGTTGCCAAGCTATCTGGACGCAAAGCCGATGGACAGATAAGAGGGGGCTCGAATGATGTCAATGTTGAAGCAGCACGCAGTTGATCGCTTCGTCAAGGCAAAATTCTGCCGTAATCATAGCCCGTACCGGTCCTCCTAAGGAGAAATTGACCTATGAACCAATTGCGTAAAACCCTTTCATTCATGACTGCTGCTGTGTTTTTGACCGGTGTTTCCTCCGTGGCCATGGCCCAGGATGCCGGTAAAGCCGGTGCTGCAAAACCGGATGCCGCCAAGGCGGATGCCGTCAAGGCCGATCCGAACAAGGTGCTGGCCACGATCAATGGCGACAAGATCACCTCCAAGGACGTCGACCAGATTTCCGCCGATCTCGATCCGCAGTTCGCCCGTCTTCCGGACGAGCAGCGTCGTTTGGCCGCTCTGGCCGCCATCATCGACATCAAGGCCCTGGCCGCCAAGGCGGAAGCCGAGAAGCTGGATGCCACGCCGGAATTCAAGGCACGCATGCAGTTCCTGAAGGATCGTGCCCTGCACAATGATTTCTTCAAGCAGCAGGTTGTCGACAAGATCACCGACGCCGATGTGCGTGCCCGCTATGACAAGGAAATGGCAGCAATGCCGCCGCAGAACGAAGTTCGCGCCCGTCATATCCTGGTCAAGACCAAGGAAGAAGCCGAAGCGATCATCAAGCAGCTCGACGGCGGCGCTTCCTTCGAAGACGTTGCCAAGGCAAAGTCGACCGACGGATCGGCAGCACAGGGCGGCGATCTCGGCTATTTCTCCGCCGGACAGATGGTCCCGGAATTCGAAAAGGCGGCAATGGCGCTTGATGTCGGCAAATACACCAAGGAACCGGTCCAGACACAGTTCGGCTTCCACGTCATCAAGCTGGAAGACAAGCGCGTGCAGCAGCCGCCGGCATTCGATCAGGTCAAGGATCAGGTGAAGTCGATCCTCATCCGTGAACGCTATGTCGAGCTGGTCAAGAAGGAACGCGCCGACCTGAAGATCCAGTACACCGATCCGGAAACCGAAAAGGCCATGAAGGCCGCTACGGACGCCCAGGAACAGTAATATCCTGAATATCCTGGCCCGGGATTTCGGTCCCGGGCCTTGACCCCTTTGAAAATGCCACCGCACTGAACCTTGTCAAACACCTTTTCGAGGTAACCGATGTCCACGTCTGTCTCTCCCCTGGCTCCCAAACATGTCCCGGCCATGCCCGAAATTCGCGGCGTCCGGATCGCGACCGCTGAAGCGGGAATCAAATATAAGGGCCGAACGGACGTTCTCCTGATCGTATTCGACAAGCCGGTGGCGGTGGCCGGTGTGTTTACCCGGTCCAAATGCCCGTCAGCGGCGGTGGATTTCTGCCGTGACAGCCTGAGCGGCGGCAAGGCCCGCGCGGTTGTCGTGAATTCCGGCAATGCCAACGCCTTCACCGGCAAGAAGGGCCGCGAGTCGACCAAGGCGACGGCGGCCGCTGCCGCCAAGGCAATCGGCTGCAAGCCCGGCGAAGTGTTTCTCGCCTCCACCGGTGTCATCGGCGAACCGCTGGATGCCGGCAAGTTCAGCCATCTGCTCGAGGATATGGCCAAGAGCGCCACGTCCGAACGCTGGCAGGACGCGGCCAGTGCCATCATGACAACCGATACATTCCCTAAAGTTGCAACCGAAACCGTCCTGCTTGGCGGTGTGCCGGTGACCATCAACGGTATTGCCAAGGGTGCGGGCATGATCGCCCCCGACATGGCAACGATGCTGTCCTTCGTGGCCACCGATGCGCCGATCGCCTCCGATATCCTGCAGAAACTCCTGTCCAAGTCGGTGGGCAAGAGCTTCAATTCCGTGACGGTCGACAGCGACACCTCCACATCCGATACACTGCTGCTGTTCGCAACGGGCACCGCTGCCGAACGCGGGGCGGAACCGGTGACGAAGGAAAAGGACAAGCGCCTGAAAGCCTTTGCCAAGGCACTCGACCGCGTGTTGAAAAACCTGGCCCTGCAGGTCGTGCGCGACGGCGAGGGCGCGCGCAAGATGCTCGAGATCACCGTGACGGGCGCGACGTCCTCGCGTTCGGCCAAGCGTATCGCTTTGTCGATCGCCAATTCACCGCTGGTCAAGACGGCAGCGGCCGGCGAAGACGCCAATTGGGGCCGCATCGTCATGGCGGTCGGCAAGGCCGGCGAGCCGGCGGACCGGGACCGTCTTGCCATCTGGTTCGGCGATATCCGCGTTGCCCGCCATGGCGAGCGCGATCCGGACTATTCGGAAGCCGCGACATCCGACTACATGAAAAACGAGGATATTGCCGTCAAGGTTGATATCGGGCTCGGCAAGGGCAAGGCCACGGTCTGGACCTGCGACCTCACCAAGGAATATGTGACGATCAACGGCGATTACCGCAGCTGATGGATTTGGATCGGAGCACGATGCCGCTGGCCCAGATCCGGCAGATCGAGGCTGTCGGGTTCAGGGCCTGGCCAGCCGCGTCGGTTCACTACGACGGCAGCTGGGCGATCCGCATGACGGCATGCCACCCGTCCAAACGCCTGAACTCGGTCAATCCGCTCGATCCGGGCGACACGGACAATATGGAACAGCGTGTTGCCCGCGCTGTTCAACGTTTGCGCGCCTATGGCCGTCCGCCGGTGTTTCGGCTGTCGCCGCTCGCGCCCGCGGTGCTGGATGCCTATCTCGATGCGTCGGGCTGGTCGCGCTTTGATGAGTCCCTCGTCATGGTGGCGGATCTTGGAAACATCGATCTGTCCGATGCCATCGATCAGATTCCCCTGCGCGATACCGGCCGGTACGTCGATGCCGCGGTTGCGGTGCAGCAGGAAAATCCATCGGCCAAGCCCGGCCTGATTGAGGTGATCAATGCCATTCGTCCGGCCAAGGGCCTGTTTGTCGTCGAAGAGGACGGCGAGCCGGTTTCGACCGCGATCTGCGTGCAGGATGGTCTGCTGGCAGGACTGTTCAACATCGGCACGCTGGCGGCGAGCCGCCGCAGGGGGCATGGGCGGATGATCGTCAAGTCGGCCATCAAATGGGCCGCGCAGCATGGCGCCAAGCGGGGCTGGCTGCAGGTGGAAGCCGACAACGCCGGTGCCATTGCACTTTATGAGAAGATCGGCTTTGCCGAGGCATATCGTTACGCCTACCGGCAGGCGCCAGACGCATGAGCGATGCACCCAAACACCCCATCCTGCTTGTAACGGCGTGTGCGCTCGTCGATGCCGACGGGCGGGTGTTGCTGACCCAGCGGCCAGAGGGCAAGTCGCTGGCCGGCCTGTGGGAGTTTCCCGGCGGCAAGGTGGAGCCCGGCGAAACGCCGGAGGAAAGCCTGATCCGCGAACTGCGGGAAGAACTGGGAATCACAGTCAAGCCGGCATGTCTGGCGCCGCTGACCTTTGCCAGTTTCACCTATGAGACATTCCATCTGCTGATGCCGCTGTTCATCTGCCGCCGCTATGAGGGTATTCCGCGCTCCATGGAAGGCCAGGCACTGAAATGGGTGCGGCCGAAAGACATGCGCGATTACCCGATGCCGCCTGCCGATATCCCGCTGATCCCGTTCCTGATCGACCTTCTCTGACAGCAAATCGTGGTTAAGATTTCATCACCGTCAAATTAACCCAAATCGTTAATCGATCCTTCACGCGAATGGGCGACTTTTAATCAAGGACGGATCAATTTTTCCAGGTGGTGCATGGGGTATAAATTCGACAATCTCGACGAGGCTGCAGCGCAGACCAGGACATTCCTGGGTGCGGGAACTGGCATCTTGCGCATAACCCTTTTATTCGGTTCTGCTGCAATCGCACTCGCACTGGTTGTTGCACCGCTTGCCGACCGCAAGTCGAAATCCGTGGTGGACTACGCGTCGAGCCGATCCATCGACACGATGTCGACCGGCTCGATCAAGAAGGCGGCGCCGTCCGAATACACGATCCGTCGCAGCGTTTTGCAGAAATCTCCCGATTCCGTCTGCATCATCAACAGCAACGGCAGCAAAAGCGGCGACTGCTGAGCCTGCCGGCTATTTCTTTTCCAGGGTTTCGACGTCTTTGAGGAAATCGGCGAGCGACGCCTTGGCTGAGCCGGGTTTCAATGGCTTCTGCTGCGATTCATGCGCCGCCCAGCCGGACATCCAGATAAATGAGAACGTTGCCCGGATCCGGCCATCCGGATCGCTGAAGCGTTCCG
Source organism: Phyllobacterium sp. SL163 (assembly GCF_049896885.1). Lineage (NCBI taxonomy): Bacteria > Pseudomonadati > Pseudomonadota > Alphaproteobacteria > Hyphomicrobiales > Phyllobacteriaceae > Phyllobacterium > Phyllobacterium sp. SL163. Next base: position 690,936 of record NZ_JAFCVE010000001.1, read on the forward strand.
CATAGATTTCAGCCGCTCGCAAGAAGAAGCGGCGGGTCAGCGGCTTGCGCGACCGCCCGAAGAGAATGTTCTGCATGCCCATAGCGCGCAGATCGCGCATGAGTGCGAACAGGGAATCGTAGCGCACGGTGTAGGTTTCGATATCGGTCACCGGCAGGGTAAAGCCCGCGCGCTGCAACAGGCCGCCGACATCGCGTACATCGGCAAAGGGTGCGACGCGCGGCGACGCCCCGCCGCTGATTTCGCTTTCGGCGGCCAGCAGAACCTCACGCAGCTCCGATAGGGTGGCCTCGCCGGCCATGGCGCCGAGGAACAGGCCGTCCGGCTTGAGCGCGCGCCTGATCTGCAGCAGCGTGCCGGGTGTATCGTTGGTCAGGTGCAGCGACAACAGCGAAACGATCAGTCCGGCACCCGCCGGTTTCAGGGGCAGCATTTCCTCATCGGCAACGACGGAGGGAAACGCCGCATCGAGAAAGCGGGCATCCTGTTCGATACGGATGATGCTGCCGGCCTTGCCGGAACGTTCGATCGCCTTGGCTGCCAGTCCGGTGTGGCTGGCAAGATCGACGGCGATGTCAAAACTGCGCTCGACCGCGGACAGGCGCTCTTCCAGATCATCGGCGGCACGGGCAAGCAGGAAGTCGCCCGTCATCCCGTGCTGGCGAAGCGCGCGCAGGCGCCTTTGCCGAAGCAAATTCCGATCGAAGATCCTGTGCTGATCCATTCCGAATTTCTCTGATCAATGTATAGTTCTTCCCGCTAAATGCGTTGCCCCGGATGGAATTGCAATGGAAACCGCCCGCGCTTTTGCGCGCATCGTGACAAATCGCCTGTTCATGCTGCTGTTTCCGCCGGTTTGTGCGGAATGCCAGAGTCTTGTCTGCGAGCCGGGCAGCCTTTGCGCGGCCTGCTGGTCAAAAGTCCGCTTTATCGAAAAACCCTATTGTCCGGTGCTCGGCATTCCCTTCAGCCATGATCTCGGCGCGGAAATTCTCTCCGCCGAGGCGATCGCCGATCCGCCGCCGTTCCGCCGTGCGCGATCGGTTGCCGTCCATGAGGGGGCGATCAGCACCATGGTGCGCCAGCTGAAATACAGCGACCGGACCGACCTTGGCCCCTGGATGGCCCGGTGGATGGCGCGGGCCGGCAGCGAACTGCTGGCCGAATGCGATGTCATCGTCCCGGTTCCCCTTCATGCGCGGCGGTTCTGGCTGCGCCGGTTCAACCAGTCCGCCGAACTTGCCCGCCATCTCAGCGGGATCAGCGGCAAGCCGTTCGAGCCAGGCGCCCTGAAACGGGTCAAGCCGACCCGACAGCAGGTCGGACTTGGCGCCGCGGAGCGCGCGGTGAACGTCAGGGGCGCGTTCAAGGTGCCGGACAACCGGGATATCAGGGTGCGCGGACGCAGGGTCCTCCTGATCGATGACGTCTACACGACCGGCGCAACGGTGAAGGCTGCAACCCGCGCATTGCTGCGCGGCGGCGCTTCCAGCGTCGATGTCTTGACCTTTGCACGCGTTCTGTCGAAAGAATTATCTGTCTAACAGTTGTTTTGCGGAAAAAACGGGTCTTTGCGCTTTGATTGCGGACGCCTATATAGACTTTATAGTGGAGTATGATGATGGTCGATGTCACAATCTATACGCGCGATGGCTGCGGCTATTGCACGGCTGCCAAGGGCCTTCTGGACAAGAAGGGCGTGGCTTTTGTCGAACACAATGCAACGGCGCAACCCGATGCGCGGCAAGCCATGCTGGCGCGCGCCAATGGGCGCACGACCTTTCCGCAGATTTTCATTGGCGCCGTGCATGTCGGCGGTTGTGATGACCTTTATGCGCTTGAGCAGCAGGGGCGTCTTGACCCGCTGCTGAAGACCGGCGCACTGGCGTAAGGAACGGACAATGAGCTCATTTCGTGCAGCGGCCATCCAGATGCGCTCCGGCGTCGATCCCCAGCGCAATGCGAACGATCTTGCCGGTTATGTGGCCGATGCGGTCGGCCAAGGCGCCGTCTACGTGCAGACCCCCGAAATGACGGGCGCGCTGCAGCGCGACCGCAAGGCGCTCGCCGATGTGCTGCGCGCAGAAGAGGACGACGTCATCGTGCGCACCGCGTCGGAACTGGCGGCAGAACACGGCATTCACCTGCATATCGGCTCGACCGCCATTGCCCGCGAAGACGGCAAGATCGCCAACCGCGCCTTTCTGTTCGGGCCGGATGGCAAGATCATCACCCGCTATGACAAGATCCACATGTTCGACGTCGATCTCGACAATGGCGAGAGCTGGCGCGAGTCGGCCGTTTACGCGCCGGGTTCGGATTCCGTCGTCGCCACGCTGCCCTTTGCGCGGCTGGGCTTTGCCATCTGCTATGATGTGCGCTTCCCGCAGCTGTTCCGCGCCCAGGCCCTGGCCGGTGCGTCGGTTCTGACAGCCCCTGCCGCTTTCACGCGCCAGACCGGCGAGGCGCACTGGCACGTCCTGCAGCGCGCCCGCGCTATCGAGAACGGCGCCTTTGTCATTTCGGCGGCGCAGGGCGGCGTGCATGAGGATGGCCGCGAAACCTTCGGCCATTCGATCATCGTTGCGCCGTGGGGCGAGGTTCTGGCGGAAGCCAGCCACGCGGACCCGGCCGTGATCGTTGCCGATATCGATCCATCCCAGAGTGCGGCGGCCCGGTCGAAGGTCCCCAATCTTAAAAATGCCCGTCCGTTTGGTCTGGTCATTCAGTCGGATGACGGCCAGAGCGAGAGGCAATCGGCCGCGTCATGATCCGCTTTTCGCTTCACTGCGCGCAGGACCACGAATTCGAAGGGTGGTTCCGCAGCAATGATGATTTCGACGACCAGTCGAACAAGCGGTTGGTCATGTGTCCAGTCTGCGGTTCGCACAAGGTGGAAAAGGCGTTGATGGCTCCTTCCGTGACCACGGCACGGCAGAAGGAGAAGATGGCTGTTGCCATGAGCAAAATGGTCAGCGAGCTGAAGGAAGTCGCGCGGAAGGTGCGCGAGAATGCCGATTATGTCGGCGCTGATTTTGCCGAGGAAGCACGAAAGATCCATTTCGGCGAAGCGGAGCAGCGCGGGATTTACGGCGAAGCCTCGGGCGAGGAGGTGCAGTCGCTGCTGGAAGACGGCGTCGATATCATGCCGTTGCCGACCTTCCCTGAAGACCACAATTGAACTTGCCACTTTAACGCGAACGTCTAAGCTGCCGCAGTCTTCACAGTCCTGCCGGATGCATCCATGCCATTTCTGAATTCCGCTCCCGCGCTGCTCGTCCTGACCGGCGCCTTCCTCGGATTGACGCTGCCGTTCGGCAAGCTGGCCTTTGGCGCCGGAATAACTCCGGCGGTCTGGGCCTTCGTGATTTCGACGGGTGCTGGCGTCGTGCTCCTGCTGGCGTTTCTGGCTATGGGCAAGCGGCCGCTGCTCAACGGGCGCATGGCCCGGTATTATCTCGTCACGGCGCTGATTTCCTATGCCATCCCCAATCTGATGACGCTGTCGGCCATTCCGCATCTCGGGTCAGGCTTTACCGGCATCATGTATACGCTCTCGCCCGTCTTCACCCTGTTGCTGTCGATGCTTTTCAAGATCAAGCGGCCGAATATGCTGGGATTGCTCGGCATTCTCACGGGATTTGCCGGGGCGGTGCTCGTCGGCTTCACCAGGGGGCAGGTGGGCCAGCCGGCCGAACCGTTCTGGGTTGTCGTCGGCCTGCTCATTCCGGTCCTGCTGGCGCTCGGCAATGTCTACCGTACCGTCGACTGGCCGCAGGGTGCCGATCCGACCGAGCTTGCGGCGGGCAGCCACCTGACGACAGCCCTGTTGCTGATTCCGGTTATTTTCTATGCCAGCGGCAGTTTTGCCGTCGGGCCGCTTGGCAATGTGCCATGGCTGGTGGTGGCGCAGGTTCTCGCTTCCACCTGCATGTTTGCGCTGTATTTCCGCCTGCAGGCCGTCGGCGGTCCGGTTTATCTCAGCCAGATCGGCTATGTCGGCGCTGCGGTGGCGCTGATCGCCGGAACGCTGTTCCTCGGCGAAAGCTATCAGCTGGCAACATGGGCCGGGGCCGTCATCATCACGATCGGTGTGCTGATGACCACCAGGGCGCAGCGGATGATGACGAAGGCTACGGCCTGATTGCCAGCACCATGTAGTTGACGTCGGTATCGGTCGAACGGTTCCAGCTGTCGGCGAGCGGATTGTAGGTGACGCCGACCTTCTCCGTGATTTCAAGCCCGGCCTGTGTCAGCGGCCCCTCAAGCTCTTCCGGTCGCACCAGCTTTTCGTACTGGTGGGTGCCGCGCGGCAACCAGCGCAAGACATATTCGGCGCCGAAAATGGCAAGGCCGAGCGCCTTCAATGTGCGGTTGATGGTGGCGACGAAGGTCACGCCGCCCGGCTTGACCATCTGCGCACAGGCGGTGAGATAAAGCTCCACATCGGCGACATGCTCGACCACTTCCATGTTCAGGACGATATCAAACTGCTCCCCGGCCTCTGCCAGCGCTTCGGCTGTCGTGGCACGGTAATCGATATCGAGGCCGCTTTGGGCCGCATGAATTTTGGCCACTTCGATATTGGTCTCGCTGGCATCGGCACCGACAACAGCAGCGCCAAGCCGGGCCATCGGCTCGCATAGCAGGCCGCCGCCGCAGCCGATGTCGAGCAGGCGAAGGCCGGCAAACGGCCGCGGGCTGTTCGGATCGATACCGTAATGGGCGCAGACCTTTTCCTTGATGTAGGCGAGGCGCGTCGGGTTGAACTTGTGCAGGGGGCGGAACTTGCCCTGCGGATTCCACCATTCGGCCGCCATGCGCGAAAAACGGTCTACTTCGGCGGCATCGATCGTGCTGCGTTGGGCTTCGGTCATGGCAACGTCCTTTTTGCTGCCTCTGGAGTGGCCCCTTCCGGCAAAAAATGTCAAGACGCAAATTCCGCTTCCCGGGCATGTGTGTTATCCATTAGTATCTATTGTTATCAAATGATGCACCAATTATGGTCGCAACAGCGTTGAGGAATGGATGCCATGACAAGCATTGCACTCGGGGACCATTATGAGCGTTTCATCAAGAAACAGCTCGAAACCGGTCGCTATAACAATGCCAGTGAGGTTGTGCGGGCAGGTCTGCGTATGCTGGAAGATTTTGAAGAGGCGCGGGAAAACTGGCTGCGCAAAGAAATTCCCAGTCGGCTGGAGGAACTGCAGAAGGATCCGGCCATGGGTATTCCTGCCGAGAACGTGTTCGCTGCTCTCGAGGCACGGGGCCGTGGCGCGAAAGCCAGGTAGCCATTGATTACAAGGTCGTATTTCATCCACGGGCCGAGCAGGAACTGGTTGAACTTTACGACTATATCCGTGCCAATGCCAATCCGGAGCGTGCGCAAGCGTTTCTGGCCGGTATTCGGGACTGTTGTCTTGGGCTCGCGACGTTTCCCAAACGCGGTAGCATTCGGGACGACATCATGGCGGGCGTGCGCATCATCGGGTACAGGCGCAGCGTCAGCATCGCGTTTGCGGTGAGATCGGACCGTGTGCTGATTTTGGGCGTTTTCTATGGTGGGCGCGACATCACCGCCGATCTCTTGCAGAATCGTGATTGAATTTCACGTTTCTTTTGTCCGAGGACCAAGATTGACCTTCAACGACAGGCTGCGTCCAAAAACCTGACGGGCTTGATCTCGCGTTCTTGCAGTTGCGTCATAATTTCGTTATGGGAAACCGCGCTCCGCTTTCGACAGGGCGGATCGTTTTCGATCCCATTTTCAAGCCTTTCCAGAATGGTATTTCCCATGGCACGCATTGTGATGAAATTCGGCGGCACTTCGGTGGCCGATATCGACCGCATCCGTAATGTGGCCCGGCATGTCAAACGTGAAGTTGATGCAGGGCACGAAGTCGCGGTCGTCGTTTCCGCAATGGCAGGGAAAACCAACGAACTCGTCGCCTGGACCCGCCAGACCTCGCCGATGCACGATGCCCGCGAATACGATGCCATTGTCGCCTCCGGCGAGCAGGTGACGGCGGGATTGCTTGCAGTTGCCCTGCAGCACATGGGCGTGCACGCGCGGTCCTGGCAGGGCTGGCAGATTCCGATCAAGACGGACAATGCGCACGGCGCGGCACGCATCATCGACATTGACGGCTCTTTTCTGATCGAGCGTTTCAAGGAAGGCCAGGTTGCCGTCATCGCCGGTTTCCAGGGCATCGGCCCGGACAACCGCATTTCGACGCTCGGCCGTGGCGGTTCGGATACAAGTGCCGTGGCGATTGCCGCCTCGGTCAAGGCGGATCGTTGCGACATCTACACGGATGTCGATGGCGTCTATACCACCGACCCGCGTGTCGAACCGAAGGCCCGCCGGCTGTCACGCATTTCGTTTGAAGAAATGCTCGAGATGGCGTCCCTTGGGGCGAAAGTTCTGCAGGTGCGGTCCGTCGAGCTTGCGATGGTGCACAAAGTGCGCACATTTGTGCGATCCAGTTTCGAAGACCCCGATGCGCCGGGCATGGGTGATCTGATCAATCCGCCCGGTACACTTATTTGCGACGAGGAAGAAATCGTGGAACAGCAGGTTGTAACAGGAATTGCCTACGCCAAGGACGAAGCTCAGATTTCCTTGCGCCGTGTTGCAGACCGTCCCGGTATTTCCGCCGGCATTTTCGGCCCGCTGGCCGAAGCGCACATCAATGTCGACATGATCGTGCAGAACATCTCCGAGGACGGATCGAAAACCGACATGACCTTTACGGTTCCCTCGGGCGATCTCGACAAGGCGCTGGCTGTTCTGGAAAAGGTCAAGGCAGAGATCGGTTGTGACATCATCCAGTCGGAAGCCGGCATGGTCAAGGTCTCGGTGATCGGCATCGGTATGCGAAGCCACGCGGGCGTTGCGGCGACTGCATTCCGCGCATTGGCGGACAAGGGCATCAACATTCGCGCCATCACCACCTCGGAAATCAAGATTTCCATTCTGATCGACGGTCCCTATGCGGAACTTGCGGTTCGGACTTTGCATTCTGTCTACGGTCTGGATAAGCATTAATTTACCGTCTAAGACAGAGATTCTGTTTGTCGGTGAACGTCTCGACTGACATGATGAATCAAAGAGTTGATTGGCAAGACCATTCCGGTCTTGCCAATAATAATATGGAGCAGATGGGTGCCCACGCGCGAGCAGATATCAGGTCCTCGTGTCATGCTGAAGCGTCTCCGCGAATTGATGGCGGAGGCTCTTGAGCCGCAGGAGAGGCTTGACCGGATCGTTCGCGAAATCGCGCAGAACATGGTCGCGGAAGTGTGCTCGTTTTACGTCCTGCGCTCGGATGGTGTTCTCGAACTCTATGCAACCGAAGGTTTGAATCCGTCCGCAGTTCACTTGGCGCAGTTGCGGCTTGGCCAAGGTCTTGTCGGTACGATCGCCTCGAGCGCCCGGCCACTCAACCTGACGGATGCCCAGACCCACCCGGCCTTCGCCTACCTGCCGGAAACGGGTGAAGAAATCTACAACTCCTTCCTCGGCGTGCCGATCCTGCGGGCCGGGCGGACGCTTGGTGTTCTCGTTGTGCAGAACCGGACCAAGCGCGTCTACCGCGAGGATGAGGTTGAAGCGCTCGAAACCACGGCGATGGTCCTGGCGGAAATGGTCGCCGCGGGCAGCCTGACCCGACTGGCGCGGCCGGGTGTCGAGCTGGATCTCGGCAAGCCCATGAGCTTTTCCGGCAGCGCCTTCAACGATGGCGTCGGTCTTGGCCATGTCGTGCTGCACGAGCCGCGCATCGTCGTCACCAATCTCTTCAACGAAAACATCGATACGGAAATCGACCGGCTTGAAACCTCGCTGGGTTCGCTGCGCATTTCCATCGATGACATGCTGTCGCGTCGCGACGTGGCCTTTGAAGGTGAACACCGCGAGGTCCTGGAAGCCTATCGCATGTTCGCGCATGACACCGGCTGGGTGCGGCGTCTCGAAGAGGCAATCCGCAATGGCCTGACGGCAGAAGCAGCCGTGGAGAAGGTCCAGAGCGACACGCGTGCGCGGATGATGCATCTGACCGACCCCTACATGCGCGAACGGCTCAGTGATTTCGACGATCTTGCCAACCGGTTGTTGCGCCAACTGATGGGCCGTGACGTGAAGACCATGGCCGGCTCGCTGGCCAAGGACGCCATCATCATAGCCCGCTCCATGGGTGCTGCCGAACTTCTTGATTATCCGCGCGAACGCCTGCGCGGACTGGTTCTCGAAGACGGTGCGGCGACCAGCCATGTGGTGATCGTCGCCCGCGCCATGGGTATTCCCGTCGCCGGCCAGGTCAAGGGCGTCGTCTCCATGGCTGAAAACAACGATGCGGTCATTGTCGATGGCGATGACGGCCGGGTGCATCTGCGACCGCAGGCGGATGTCGAGGCGGCCTATTCGGAAAAGGTCAGGTTCCGCGCCAAGCGGCAGGCGCTCTACCGCGAATTGCGCGACAAGCCTTCGGTGACCAAGGACGGCGTGCCGATCGCGCTGCTGATGAATGCCGGGCTGCTCGTGGACTTGCCCCAGCTGACCGAAGCCGGGGCGGCGGGCATTGGCCTGTTCCGCACGGAACTGCAATTCATGGTGGCGTCGACCTTCCCGCGGGCCGAACAGCAGGAGCGGCTCTACCGTTCGGTGCTCGATGCGGCGGGCGACCGGCCGGTGACATTCCGCACGCTCGATATCGGCGGCGACAAGGTGCTTCCCTATTTCCGTAGCAATGTGAACGAGGAAAACCCGGCGATGGGCTGGCGGGCGATCCGCCTGACGCTCGACCGTCCGGGCCTGCTGCGCACACAGGTGCGCGCCCTGCTGAAGGCAGCCGGCGGGCGTGAATTGCGCCTGATGATTCCGATGGTCACGGAAGTGGCTGAGGTGCGCAAGGCGAGTGAACTGATCAACCGCGAAGTGCAGCACCTCTCGCGCTTTGCCCACAACCTGCCGACGCGGGTGAAGATCGGTGCAATGGTCGAGGTGCCGTCGCTGCTCTGGCAGCTCGACGAACTGATGTCGGTGGTGGATTTCGTTTCGGTCGGCTCAAACGATCTGTTCCAATTCGTCATGGCGGTTGATCGCGGCAACTCGATGATCACCGACCGGTTTGACAATCTGTCGGTGCCGTTCCTGCGGGTGCTGCGCCAGATTGCGCAGGCTGGCGTCCGCAACAATACGGACGTGACGCTGTGCGGGGAAATGGCAGGCAAGCCGCTTTCGGCCATGGCCCTGATCGCGCTGGGTTTCCGCTCCATTTCCATGTCGCCGGCCTCCATCGGCCCGATCAAGGCGATGCTGGGTACACTCGATGTCGGTGAATTGCATGCGCAGCTGACCGATGCCATCGACAATCACGGCGACACCGGTTCGCTGCGGCATGTCCTGAACAAATTCGCAGAGCGAACAGGCGTTGCGCTGTGAAATCTGCAGAGGTAATGAACTAAAATGATGTCCATTCCGCAGGATCGTATGGATCAGCTGCTGAAGCGGTTTTCCATGATTGAAACGCAGATGGCGAGCAATCCGGATTCCGACACCTATGTGAAGCTTGCATCGGAATATTCCGAGCTGGAACCGGTGGTTGCCAGGATTCGCGATCTGCTGGCATCGCGCAGCGAAGCCGACGATCTGAAATCCATGCTCAACGATGCGGCGACCGACAAGGATATGCGCGATCTCGCCGAGGCGGAACTGCCTGATATCAATGAACGTATCGAAGCGCTGGAACAGGACATTCAGGTTCTGCTCCTGCCGAAGGATGTCGCCGACGAGCGCAATGCCATTCTGGAAATCCGCGCGGGAACGGGCGGCTCGGAAGCTGCGCTGTTCGGTGGCGACCTTTTCCGCATGTATGAACGCTATGCGTCGGCCAACGGCTGGCGGGTCGAGCTGATTTCGGCCAGCGATGGTGAAGCCGGCGGCTACAAGGAAGTGATCGCCATGGTTTCGGGCAGGGGGGTTTTTGCCAAGCTGAAATTCGAGTCGGGCGTGCACCGGGTGCAGCGCGTGCCGGATACGGAAGCAAGCGGCCGCATCCATACCTCTGCCGCCACTGTTGCCGTACTGCCGGAAGCCGAGGAAATCGATATCGATATTCGCGCCGAAGATATCCGCATCGACACGATGCGTGCGTCGGGTTCGGGCGGCCAGCACGTCAACACAACGGACTCGGCAGTGCGCATCACGCATATCCCCTCGGGCATCGTCGTGGTGCAGGCGGAAAAATCCCAGCACCAGAACCGCGCCCGCGCCATGCAGGTGCTGCGGTCCAGGCTGTTTGACATGCAGCGGCAGAAGGCCGACAGCGAGCGTTCGGAAGCGCGGCGCAGCCAGGTGGGCTCCGGCGACCGTTCGGAGCGCATCCGCACCTATAATTTTCCGCAGGGCCGCGTCACCGACCATCGCATCAACCTGACGCTGTACAAGCTCGACCGCATCATGGAAGGCGATCTGGATGAACTGATCGGGGCGCTGATTTCCGACCATCAGACAGCGCTTCTCGCCCAGATGAATGACGGGTATTGACGGCATGGTTGAAGGTGGTTCGCGCCTTGCTGATGTCCACATTCAGGCCCGTTCTGTCCTCAACAAAGCTGGCATTGAAAATGCGGAGCTTGATGCGCGCCTTCTCGTTGAATGGATCACCGGCTTTGACCGGCTTGAAACGATCCGCAATCCGCACAATGAGGTGGCGGCGGACGTCCTGACCCGGCTCGACACGGTGCTTAACCGGCGAATCAACGGCGAATCAGTGCACCGGATCATTGGCCGGCGCGCCTTTTTCGGGCTGGAATTTTCACTGTCCGCCGATACGCTGGAGCCCCGGCCCGACACGGAAGCGCTGGTCGAACTTGCCCTGCCATTTCTGCAGCAACGCGTGGCGGAGAACGGCGTTGCCGATCTCATCGACCTTGGAACGGGCACAGGCGCCATCGCCATTGCCTTGCTGGGTCAGGTCCCGCATCTTCGGGCGATCGGCGTGGATATTGCGCCGGGCGCTCTTGTAACGGCGCGCGACAATGCCCATCTCAATGGCGTGTCCAATCGGTTCGCCGTGCTGCATTCCAACTGGTTTGCTGAGGTAACTGGCGGATTTGACATGATAATTTCCAATCCGCCCTATATCCGGTCGAAAGACATAGTGGATTTGCAGCCCGAAGTGGCAATGCACGATCCGGTTCTGGCGCTGGATGGCGGCGCGGATGGCCTTAAGCCCTATCGCATCATTGCGGAACAGGCGGACAGGCATCTGCGCGTGAACGGCGCAATTGCCGTGGAAATCGGCTATGATCAGCGGATGGATGTCGAGGCGATTTTTGCAAGATCAGGCTTCGCCTTGAAGGGTCTGCAGACGGATATCGCCGGGCACGAAAGAGCAATGTTGTTCATGAAGCTGTAAAATTATTGAAAAAAGGCTTGGAATTTGTCGCGAAGGCGGCTAGTTTCCAGTCACCGCTCTAAACCGAACAAGTCTGGTTTTGCCTATCAAGAGATTGATACGGAATTTTCCGGGTGTTTGATTTCTCCTCGGAATTGTTCTTGGAGGGATGGTTTTAGCGGAAGCACAAAAGTTTTATGAACTTTGGATGCGATTGAAGCGCGGGGCGCGCTTCAGGTCGGCACTTGAGAAGCGAAGCTTTTTGACTCAAATGGTGAGCAAATGAGCGCCCCTGATTTTCTGAAAAGAGATAAGTATGAGGCCAGTACAGCAGAATAGGCGCATGCGCGGACGCGGTAACAACAACCGCAAAGGTCCCAACCCACTTTCCCGTAACTACGAGAGCAACGGTCCCGACGTTAAAATCCGGGGAAATGCTCAGCACGTCGCCGAAAAGTACACCACTCTGGCGCGTGACGCACAGAGCAGTGGTGATCGCGTGATGGCAGAAAACTATCTCCAGCACGCCGAACATTACAATCGAATCATTCTTGCTGCTCAGGCTCAGGCACCCGTTCAGTATCAGCGCGATGACCGCGATGACCAGGACGATGATGGCGTCTACGATGATGACGGCAACGAACAGCAGCAGGACCGTCCGGTCCAGCACCAGCAGATCAATGGCAGCGGACCGCAGCCGGTGATCGAAGGAACGCCTGCGGAAGTTGCCTATGGCGAAGAGCCGGTCAGCCAGCGGCAGCCGCATCAGCAGCGCAGGCAGTATAACCAGGCTCCGGTTGCCGAAGAGAACGCCTCCAGTGATGAGGGCGAAACGGAAGCGGAATCCGGCGAATCCCAGGAAGCGGCTGAAGCAAAGCCGGCACGCCGGGCACCGCGTGGCCGCAGGCCAGCGCGTCCGCGTGAGCCGCGCGTAACCGAGGAAAATGCAGCGCCTGCTGCTGCTGCTCCAGATACCGCCAATGATCTTTCCCCGGCCAGCATCGTGGCCGAAGTGAAGAAACGCCGGGCAGCTGTCGAATCCGACGTCTGACCCACGTCAAACACCTGATTTTGCAAACGGCGCGGAATAGTTTCCGCGCCGTTTTCTTTTTTCAAATTCCTGCTTTGGGAGTATCTTGCGGGCGCAGGAAAGCATTCCCATATGAGCTCTGACCGTATGGATCTGCCTCTTGCAGGGGATCCGTCACCAGAAGACTCCAGGATGCCGCTTCAGGGTTCTGGGGAAAAGGAGACAAAGAATGAATCTTGAAAAATACACTGAGCGCGTTCGCGGCTTTATCCAGTCTGCACAGACCTTCGCACTTTCTTCCAACAACCAGCAGTTTGCACCGGAGCATTTGCTCAAGGTTCTCGTTGATGACGAGGAAGGCCTTGCCGCATCGCTGATCGAGCGGGCGGGCGGACGTATAGCCGATGTGCGCCTGGGGTTGCAGGCCGCGCTCAATGCGCTGCCGAAAGTCACCGGCGGCAACGAACAGCTGTATCTTGCCCAGCCGCTTGCCAAGGTTTTCGCCACGGCGGAAGAGCTTGCCAAGAAGGCCGGCGACAGTTTTGTCACGGTTGAACGGCTGCTGACGGCGCTTGCCATCGAGAAGTCGGCAAAAACATCGGAAATCCTGAGCCGCGCGGGCGTGACCGCCGCGGGCCTCAATGCGGTTATCAACGATATCCGCAAGGGCCGCACCGCCGATTCGGCTTCCGCTGAAAACACCTATGACGCGTTGAAGAAATATGCGCGCGACCTGACCGCCGATGCGCGGTCGGGCAAGCTCGACCCGGTGATCGGCCGCGACGACGAAATCCGCCGGACGATCCAGGTCCTGTCGCGCCGCACCAAGAACAATCCGGTTCTCATCGGTGAACCCGGCGTCGGCAAAACGGCGATCGCCGAAGGGCTGGCGCTGCGCATCGTCAATGGCGACGTGCCGGAGTCCTTGAAGGACAAGCAGCTGATGGCGCTCGACATGGGTGCGCTGATCGCCGGTGCGAAATATCGCGGCGAGTTTGAAGAGCGCCTGAAGGGTGTGCTTTCCGAAGTGCAGTCGGCCAATGGCAACATCATCCTGTTCATCGACGAGATGCACACGCTGGTCGGCGCCGGCAAGGGCGAAGGGTCGATGGATGCATCGAACCTGCTGAAACCTGCCCTGGCACGCGGCGAACTGCATTGCGTTGGCGCGACGACACTCGACGAGTATCGCAAACACGTGGAAAAGGACCCGGCTCTGGCCCGGCGGTTCCAGCCGGTGTTTGTCGACGAGCCATCGGTCGAGGATACGATTTCGATCCTGCGCGGATTGAAGGAGAAATATGAACAGCACCACAAGGTTCGCATTTCCGATTCGGCCCTGGTTGCCGCCGCAACGCTGTCGAACCGCTATATCACCGACCGCTTCCTGCCGGACAAGGCGATCGACCTGATTGACGAGGGCGCGGCGCGCCTGCGGATGCAGGTGGATTCCAAGCCGGAAGAACTCGACGAAATCGACCGCCGCATCATGCAGCTGAAGATCGAACGCGAGGCTCTGAAGGTCGAGAAGGACGATGCATCAAAAGATCGTCTGGAGCGGTTGGAAAAGGAACTTGTCGAACTTGAGGAACAGTCCACGGCCCTGACCAACACCTGGCAGTCGGAAAAGCAGAAGCTCGGGCATGCGGCTGACCTGAAAGGTCAGCTGGATGAAGCGCGCAATGCCTTGGCAGCCGCGCAGCGCAACGGTGAATTCCAGAAGGCGGGCGAGCTTGCCTATGGCACGATCCCGCAGCTGGAAAAGCAGCTGGCGCAGGCCGAGCAGCAGGATGGATCGACCTCGATGGTCGAGGAAATCGTCACACCTGATCATATCGCGCAGGTTGTGTCCCGCTGGACAGGTATCCCGGTTGACCGGATGCTGGAAGGCGAGCGTGAAAAGCTGTTGCGTATGGAAGACGAACTGGCCAAGCGGGTCATCGGACAGGGTGAAGCGGTTCAGGCCGTTTCCAAAGCCGTGCGCCGTGCCCGTGCCGGTCTGCAGGATCCGAACCGGCCGATTGGCTCGTTTATTTTCCTCGGACCGACCGGTGTCGGCAAGACGGAGCTCACCAAGGCTCTGGCCGCGTTCCTGTTCAGCGACGAAACCGCCATGGTTCGCATCGACATGTCCGAATATATGGAGAAGCATTCGGTCGCGCGTCTGATCGGTGCGCCTCCCGGCTATGTCGGCTATGAGGAAGGCGGAGCGCTGACGGAAGCGGTCCGGCGCAGGCCTTATCAGGTTGTCCTGTTCGACGAGATCGAAAAGGCGCATCCGGATGTGTTCAACGTGCTGTTGCAGGTGCTCGATGACGGGCGTCTGACGGATGGTCAGGGCCGGACGGTGGATTTCCGCAATACGCTGATCATCATGACGTCCAACCTCGGTGCGGAATATTTGACTGCGCTGCGCGAAGACCAGGATGTGGAAAGCGCCCGCGAGGACGTGATGAACGTGGTCAAGGCCTCGTTCAGGCCGGAATTCCTCAACCGCGTGGACGAGATCATCCTGTTCCACCGCCTGAAGCGGAACGAAATGGGGGCGATCGTGGCGATTCAGATGGAGCGTCTGCAGTCCTTGCTGGCGGATCGCAAGATCACCATCAAGATCGACGAGGATGCAACCCACTGGCTGGCGGACAAGGGCTATGATCCTGCCTATGGTGCACGGCCATTGAAGCGCGTGATCCAGAAGCAGGTGCAGGATCCGCTGGCGGAGAAGATTCTGCTCGGTGAGATTCTCGATGGTTCCACCGTCAAGATCACCGCGGGTTCCGATCGGCTCAATTTCAGGTCGGTCAAATCCGCGCCCGATCGGGACAAGAGCGAAGCCGCTTGAGCCCTGTTCCGGCAAAGAAGCGAAGAATCGGAATGGCCGCCGCATGGCGGCCATTTTCATGTCTGCTTCATGCTGTAGATGCGACGATAAAAGCGCCGCATTAACCATAAAGACAGGAAAGTCGGTCATTTATGCTTAAGAGTGCGTTAGCAGAAACCGGAAGTTGAAAATATGGCGTTTCGTCATTTGATTGTGTTTGCATTGCTTTTTGCCGCCATTCCGGCGGTATCGGCGCCCATATCGCCCGTGCAGGCGGCAAGCCTCACGGCAAGCGCCCAGGCGAATCAGGCGCCCTTTGCCGTTGCGCAATTGTTCGAATCGGACCGGCGGCCGCGCCGCGGCGAATACCGCGTTTATTTCGATGAGTATAACCGCCGGGTGACGGTGGATCGCCGTGGCCGGGTGGTTTCGGTCGAAGAGCCGCGCAATGATGCCAATGACGGCCGCGGCATCGACTATTTTCCCGATGCGCCGCAGGATCCCTACGATACCGGATCAATTCCCGAAGATCCCTATGCGAATCGCCCGAACGACCCGTATCGGGGGCAACCATCGCAACCGTCCGAGCGCGACTATCGCACGGTCGAGCGCGCGCCGCTGCCGCCGGCCAACAATCAGCCGGATATTGCGCCGGCGTCTCCCGGTCTGATCGATCCGGAAATGCCGGGCGAAAATCTGGCATCGCCACCATCGCAGGAAGCCATCCCGGCACATCCCAATCCGGCGCCCACCGTGCAACTGCCCAAGGGGCAGGGTGCCAAGAGCAAGATTGCTGCCATCCAGGTGCTCCTCGACCGGGTCGGCGTTTCGCCCGGCGTCATCGACGGCCGCAAGGGCGGCAATGTCGACAAGGCCGTGGCGGCTTTCGAGGAAATGACCGGCCAGAAATTCGACCCGCTCAACGAAGCGGGAATCAATGCCTCGCTCGAACAGACGGGCGGGCCTGCCTTCGTTGCCTATACAATAACATCGGAAGATGCGGCCTATCCCTTCGTTGCTTCGATCCCCGAGGATTACAGCCACAAGGCCCAGCTCGAGCGGATGGCGTTCACCTCTGTTCCCGAGATGCTGGGCGAGCGCTTTCACATGGACGAGGCTTACCTGAAGGAAATCAATCCGGGCGCGGATTTCAATCGCCCCGGCACGGTGATCCAGGTTGCCAATCCCGGCCAGAATGTCGGCGGTTCGGTGACCAAGATCATCGCCGACAAGGGCCGCAAGCAGGTGCGCGGCTATAATGCCGAGGGGAGGCTCATCGTGGCCTATCCCGCGACCATCGGCTCGACCGATACGCCGTCGCCGTCAGGGATCGTGCAAGTGGAGCGCATAGCGATCAACCCCAACTACACCTACAATCCCAAGCTGAACTTCAAGCAGGGCGAAAACAACAAGGTGCTGACCATTCCGCCCGGTCCCAATGGGCCGGTGGGTACGGTCTGGATCGCACTGTCGAAGCCGACCTATGGCATCCACGGTACGCCGGAACCGTCAAAGATCGGCAAGACCAACAGCCATGGCTGCGTCCGCCTGACCAATTGGGATGCGACGGAATTGTCGAAGCTGGTGCAGAAAGGCGTGACCGTGGAGTTTCAGGAGTAAAACCTGGAGCAGCGGTCAGCCGCTGGCGGCAACCTTGGGTGCGTTACCGTTATCGTCCTTCAGCAGTTGATCAATGCGCTCACGCTCGCGCTTGAAGGCGGTGAGATCATCGCCGCCAAGGGCCCGTCCGCCGGGCAGGCGGATGCGCATCGGGTCCACTTTCGACCCGTTGACGATGACTTCATAATGCAGATGCGGACCGGTCGACAGACCGGTCGAGCCGAGATAGCCGATCACCTGGCCCTGCCGGACCTTGGCACCCGGTGTCACACCGGCCGCAATGGCGTTCTGGTGCGAATAGCTGCTTTCATAACCGTTGGAATGCCGCAGGACCGTCTGGTTGCCATAGCCGTTGGTCCAGCCGGCGCGTTCGACCACGCCGTTGCCGGCCGCGATGATCGGCGTGCCGCGCGGCGCGGACCAGTCGACGCCCGTATGCATGCGGGAATAGCCGAGAATGGGGTGGCGGCGCATGCCGAACGGTGAGCGGAACACACCATTGGGCACGGGATTGCGCAGCAGGAACTGTTTTGAGCTGCGGCCGTTCTCGTCATAATAATCGGTCGAGCCGTCGGCCGAATGGAATCGGTAGAATTTGCGCAGGTTGCCGCCGAAATTGGCGGCGACATAGAGTATCTCCGATTCCTCGCCCGCTCTTTCCGAATCGGCCGGCAGCGAGAAGAACGCTTCCAGCTGGTCGGTCGGGGCAAGCTGCGCCTGGAAATCCACATCCGACGCCAGCATGCGGATCAGCTGCTGGATCATCGTGTCGGTCATGCCATAGGCGATGCCCGCACGATAAATGCCGTCATAGACCGTGGGAAGATCGCCGGGCTGGCGCGAGGCGGGCGGGTTGTCGTCAAAGGCAAGCTGCAGTCCCGGTGTCATCTCCGGTTCGTCGGCCGGCACATACTGGTCCTTGTCGTTGAGGGCGATGGTCAGAATGTGCGTGGTGCCGTTGTAGACGCTCGACCGCATGATCCGGTCGACACCGTCGTGCGATTCAATCCCCAGACGCAGGACACTGCCGCCCTTGAGGCGCGGCGAGTTGAGAAGTTTCGCGATCGCTTCGGACATGCCGGTGGCATCCTCGTCCTCGTAGCCCGCTTCATTGAAGGCGCCGAGGATGTCCTTGTCGTTGCGGAACGGGATCAGCTCTTCCGAGTAGCCATGGCTTTCGGCATCTTCGCCCATTCGGGGCGAGACGCTGACATTTTCCTGGATGATCTTGACCGCAAGCGGATTGCGCAGGTTGAAAGGATCCTCGTCGGCGCCGAAGCGCAGGGGATCCACGTAGTGCAGCGAGGCCACCTGAACCGCGCCGTCGGTCAGCAGCGCGCCGGTGTTGCGGACAACGTCTTCCACTTCGTCGGCGCTCAAATCGTCCGACGGATCGAACTGTGCGGTGGCGAGGGGAAAGTCCACGGTGCGCAGGCTGACTTCACTTTCCACCTTGGCGCCGTAGATCATGCCGGTCTTGGGGGTGGGGTCGGTTCCTTCGTTGGCCTCGGCAAACACATCCAGCGGATTGAAGCCGGGATATTTGCGGTTGCTGCTGTGGACAGAGGCAAGCGCGATGCGGACATATTCAAACGGTGTGGAGCGGATGACGTCGCGTTCGCCTTCTTTGAAGACCGTGGAGACATCAAGACGGCGGCGGTCGCGGTTGCGGCGGACCGGCGTGGTCGCGGCAACGCGCGTGCCCTTGGCCACGCTGCTGTTGTCCCTGGCGGTAGGGACGATGGTGCGGGCCATCAGTTCCGGCGGCGTCGCCAGCTGTTCGCGGCCATCAAGCGCGGCAAACAGGGCCACACCCATCAATACACTGGAGGTAATGCCGGTCAGAAAGGTCCCGGCCAGCCATCGTGCCGATATTTCACGGCGATCGGGCGGGCCGCGACGCCCGTCTGTAATCAACGGCGGTTCGTTGCCCGGATCGATGGATGAGTGCCCCTCGTACTCTTTCATGCTTCTCAGTGTCGATCCTGTCGCCGTTATTGATGCAGGCTTATTTGATTTTTCGGCGCGTGCCGACCAGCCATTTACTGGTACGAAGTCAACAAGGCCGCAGTTTTGCCCTCGCAGCTTCCATCTGTCAACGCGCCGATCGTGAAGAGTGCCTATATAGAGAGATACCCGTCATGATCCCCGGAAATGAACCCGCGCATGCGAGCCAGCGCTAGGGTTTGAATCCGGCATGTTTGTGGCCGCGGCCATCACAATACGCTTCGGCGGCTTATTTGCCGGCGTTTCGTCCAGCAAATACGGGGCTGTGGATAAATCGTGTCACATTTTTGATAAAAAACGCAAAAGGCGTGTTGACAGTTTTGGTTGGTGGGGTCTATATACCGACACAACGAGGGCGGGGCGCCGCTGGCGGTTGCTGAATGCGCCCTAAAGGAAGCTCTCAAGTGGTTTTCGGATTGT